>JBGSIJ010000044.1:0-115979 GCA_041742595.1 Fimbriimonadaceae bacterium
GGCGATCTTCGGGTTCGCGCAAGCCAACCGCGCCAACGCTGCGTTGGCCGAAGCGACGACCGAGCGCAAGCGCGCGAACGTCAAGGCAGAGGAAGCCCAAGCGGCCGCCGCCCTGGCGAACGAGCGCGCTCAGAGCGAAGCCGCTGCTAAGGGAGTCGCCAAATCGGCAGAGGCAAAGGCGACCCAGAAGGCCAAGGAGGCCACCGCCGCCCTAGCGGCGCGAGGCGTCGCCCTCGCCCAAGCCGAAGCCCAAACCAAGCGAGCGGTGTTCGAGCAAGGCCGCGCCCAAACCGCCAACCGGCAAGCCCAGGCGCAAACCCGCGGTTACCTATCGCGGCTCCGACGCCAATTCGGGATTTAAGGACAGTCAGTGGTGGTTCGAGGGCGGTGCAAGCGGCCCTTGGTCTGGCACCAATCCGCGAGTTGTATCGCTTCCCACCATTGACGGCAAGCATCGGCTGCATTCGGAAGTGGCTGATGACTCATGGACTGGCGCGTCGCACTTTGGGAACTCCAGTGGGGACGTCCTCATCGGTGAGTACTGGATCGACAACACCTCCCCCAGCGTCGGTTTCACCGCCGTCAACCCACCTTCGCCAAGCGCAGCGAGCAGTGTTGCCGTGACATTTACCTCCAGCGATGCCACCTCGGGCATCCGAAACGTTCGTCTCCTCGTGGACGGGGTCGAGGTGGGAGTGCAGAACTCGGCTACCGGAACCTTCACCTGGAACTCCGGCGCGGCCGCCGATGGGAGCCATACCCTTCGCCTCACCGCGACCGACAACGCCGGGAATACCGCGTCCACCGACGCGACCTATATCCTCGATCGCGTAGTTCCTGAAACCACGCTGACCCTCAACCCTCCCACGCCAGATGGCCTGCGCGGTTGGTATGCCGCTAACCCGTCCGGGACGCTGTCCGGGGCCGGCAACGTGGCCTCGCGCTGGGTGAAGATCGGCGGCGGCGCCTGGACCCAGGTTAACGGCTTGTTCCCGATCAATGGCGGCGGCGAGGTCACGGTCAGCTACTACTCGATCAGCGTCAGTGGCGTGCAAGGCCCGATCGGCGAGACCAAGATCAAGGTGGACTCCACCGTCCCGCCGACCCCGGTCCTCCTCGACGACGGCGCTCTCACCGTAAGCCGGACCGCGCTTGGAGTGTCGCTGGGCGGTCCCATTGACCCCGAGTCTGGTCAGTACCGAATCCATTACACGGTGGGCAACGCTCCCAACGACGCCAGCTACCGTGCCGAGACCGTGATCACGACGCCCGCCCGGAGCTTCACCATCGACGACCTCGCACTGCCGACCGGCGTGCCGGTGTACGTGAGCGTCGTGGTCGAGAACGAAGCTGGGCTTGTCAGCGAGGTCGCCAGCACGGACGGCATCGTTGTCGATCCCATTGCCCTGGCGTTCGCGGTCAACTCGTCGGCCGTCGGTGGGGCGGGTGGTCTTAGCTACGCAGCCGATGCGGCGATCGAAGGAACCTTCGGGATCCCGTTTGCCGAGCGCTCTCTGACAGACAACCTCGATGGGGCGATGGACGGCGGTTTCTGGTCCGCGTTCCAACTCCAGTACGCAAAGGCCTTCGTCGTGCTAAGCGGCTTCACCGCCAACCCGGCGACAGTCCCGCTTCGCGTGGAGATTACGCGGCCCGGAACAAGCAAGATCGTCCAGTCATGGCTGATCAACCCCACGACCCAAGGCGCGCTCGCGATCAGCCCCGAGTTCATCGGGATCTACGACGTCACCGTAAAGGGCTCGCACTGGCTCAAGCAGCGTCTGAGTAAGGTGTCCTTCCCGCTAACGACCCGTCGCCCGATTTCCTTCACGCTGATGAACGGCGACGTGAATGGGGATAACCGAGTGGACCGCCTCGACCAGGCCGCCCTCGTGAAAGCCCTTGGCACCCACGCCGGCGACCTTCTGTGGAACCCGAATGCGGACCTTAATGGCGACGGCCAAGTCTCGTCGTTGGATGCGGATCTGCTCCGGAAGACCATGGGTCGAGTCGGCGACCCGTAGGCGATTGCCCTGGCTCCTTCGCGCATCGGGAGCGGCCAGGGCATTCGATCTTAGCCTTGCGGCCAGCGGCAGCAGAACCCTCGCATTCGCTCGGGATGACAGCGGAGCGGGAGGAAGGTGGCGGAGAGGGAGGGATTCGAACCCTCGGTGAGTTGCCCCACACCGCATTTCGAGTGCGGCGCACTAGACCACTATGCGACCTCTCCGAGGGGGAATTATGGCACAGAGATCCTACAGGGAGCGATCCGTTCTGTAAACGGTGGGCAATGCGGCCGTGGCCTCTTCCACGCTGAAGGGGCCGGAGACCACGCCTAGGCGTACCACGTAGATGCCGGGTTTGCGCTTCTGTAGGTCTTCTCGAACGAATCCGACTGCGGGGGCCACGAGGCGGGTGGGCACCCTTCTCGCGAGATCGTTGGCCAGTTCCACGGCCTTGGGGCCAACCCCGAACGCGTGGGCGTCGTCGCTGGTGAAGAGGGCGGAGCAGAAGAACCCGGCCGCTCGGTAGCCGATTCGCTGGGCGTTGGCGGAGTGGGCGCTTAACATGGTGACCGCCCGATCCGCCAGGGTGTGGGTGGAGCAGGGGAACTCCCGCTCGTCCGGCTGGGGCACGAGCCGTACGAGGGTCATGGCCAGTCGGACGTAGCGGGCGGTGCAGGACTCCTGCTGGTTGTCGATCAGCTCAACGGTGTTGGAGCCCCACGGTTGGGAGAGGGGATCGTCGGCTCGGCCCATCAAGATGCCGTCCTTGGTTTGGAACGGGTCCAGCCACTTCATGAGTTGGCCGGCCCGGAGAAGGGACGGTATGTTGCCGGACGCCAGATAGTCGCTCAGACTGGCGTCAGCCATGGCCAGCAGATCGCCCGCATAGGTTATGGCGGAGCCGTCCGTGTATCCGTGACGGACCCCGGTGGGGGTCAGGAAGATATCGAGCTGGTTCACGAAGGGGAGGGTTTCCTCCAGCCTCACTGCGTCGCCCAAGACCCGGGCGGTGTCGATGAGGCGGGCGGTCACGTGTCCGTGAACGTCGGCATAGCCCTGTCCCACGCGAGAGTCGGGCTGGACGGGACGTTGGGCGGCCATCTTGGCCATGGCCTTCTCCAGGCGGGCGATGTCCTCGAAGCTCTTGTCGCTGAACCGGGCGACGGCTTGCGGATTGCGGTCGGGGTTCATGTCCAGGGCTTGGCGCACGAACCGGCCTTCCTCGCTCAGCCCGATCCCGAAGGTCCCGGGGAAGATCTCCGAGAGGGCCTTAGCCCCGTAGCTGTAGCGGGGACTTCGTCTCCGGCGGTCCTCCGAGGTGAAGGAACCTCCGTAGAAGCCAAGCGGGCTAGACATCTCGGTGAGGAGGAAGTCGAAGGTCCGCTCGGCCATCCAGCGGTAGCGGGGGCTGCCGGTGACCACGGCGGCGAGGGCGAACAGGTAGGCCATCTCGGCGTTGACCACCGACACCTTGTTCATGGTCAGTGGGCCAAAGTACGGGAAATCGCCGTACGCGAACACCCCGCCGTTGATGGGGTCGAAGAGGCCCGAACTCATGCTCGAGTCGAGGGAGGACACGGACCGCGATTGGCCGCCAAGAAGAAGGTAGCGCCAAGCCATCGGGGCCACCATCTGGAACCCTTGGTCCACCAGCCCCCCGAACTTGGGGTCGATGCGACCGATGACTTCCTCGTCGAATCGGCTGAAGTCTAGGCCGGCAGAGATTTGCGGTTCGCCAAGCGATGACAGGTCTTGGGTTTGCACGGCCTGGATCTCGGTGGACTGGTTATCGTCGGCCACGAAAATGCTGAGGGATGCGTACCGCTTTCGGACCACCGCAAGCAGATCGATCATCTCGGGCGGATCGAGTTTCTGGTCTCCACGCACCTTGGCGAGCAGGTCGAAGACCTGGCCGGAGGGCGTGAGCGCCCACATTTGGAAGCTTGGCATGAACCCGAGGCTGGCGCGCGAGAGCGGAAGGTAGCTGCGAAGCCAAAGCGGGTTCTCGAGGCCATCCACTCGAACGCAATAGAAGTACCGATTGAGGACCGCGGCGACGTTGCCTTCGGCAAACACCCGCCTGTCCGTGTCGCGGCCGAAGCGGCTCCACGGCAGTCCGACGACCAGCAGGATGGGGAGGTCTTTGCGCCGCGCCTCGGCTAAGGTGTTGGGGGAGAGTTGGTGCCAGCGAACCGTTTGGTGGGCGCCTTCCCGAACGAAGTCGGGGCGCGCATTTTTCAGCGAGTTCGCCGCGGGTTGCGGAACCTGCCCCGCGACGCTCACCACGATGGCCGCGAGCGCGGCTAAGCACGTCACGGTGAGGCTGACCACGATATAGGACGGCTTGCGCGGAACTTGGCTCACGATTCCCTAGGCGATTATGCCCCCTGAGGTAGCCTTGCCCCCGTATGTCGATCTCCTTATCCGAAGTGAGGCACGTTGCCAAGCTCGCGCGCCTGGACCTCGACGACGCCGAAGTGCTGGCGCTCCAGGGCGAACTGAACGCGTTGCTCGGCCATTTCGGAGACATCCAGATGGTGGACGTTTCGGGAATCGAGCCGCAGTCCCACGCCGTCGCCATGAGCAACGTCTGGGGCGAGGACGTTCCCGGACCGACGTTGCCCCGGGACCAGGTCCTTCGCAATGCCCAGGTCTCGAAGGCCGGACTCTTCGTGGTTCCCACGATCATCGAGGATTGAGCTCAGACATGCACGCCCTCTCTGCCGCCGAACTGGCGGGCAAACTGGCCCGTCGCGAAGTGTCGGCCACCGAGGTCGCCCAAACCTTTCTCGACCGTATCGCCGCTCTAGACCCGATGGTCGGGTCGTACCTGAAGGTCGATGCCGAGCAGGTTCTGGAACAGGCCGCGGCTGCCCAGTCGTTGATCGATTCGAAGCAAGCTGGGCCGCTAACCGGAGTCCCCGTCGCCGTCAAGGACAACATCTCCACGAACGGATTGGAGACGACTTGCGCATCCAAGATTCTGGAGGGCTACGTCCCGCCTTTCGATGCTACGGTAGTACAGCGGCTACGCGAGGCAGGGATGCCGGTTCTCGGAAAAACCAACCTAGACGAGTTCGCGATGGGGGCATCCACCGAGACGTCGGCGTACCAACTCACTCGCAATCCGTGGGACCTTGATCGCTCGCCCGGCGGAAGTTCCGGAGGCTCCGCCGCAAGCGTGGCCGCCGCTCTTGCCCCGTTTGCGCTGGGTTCGGATACCGGCGGCTCCATCCGCCAGCCTGCATCGCTCTGCGGAGTCGTTGGGTTCAAGCCCACCTACGGGCGGTGCTCTCGGTACGGCCTGATCGCCTTCGGCTCCAGCCTCGACCAGATCGGGCCGATCGCCCGCACGGTGGAAGATGCCGCCCTGCTAGCCTCCGCTACCACGGGCCATGATTCCCGGGATAGCACCTCGCTCCCCCAAGCCTCGATCTCGGTAGCAGCGCTTAAGGAAGGAACCCTCAAGGGCAAGCGCTTCGCCCTGCCCAAAGAGATGCTCGGCGAGGGTGTCGACGCCGGAGTGCGCGAGGTCTTGGAATCTACGCTGGCCACGCTCCGGGCGGAAGGCGCCGTCGTCGAAGAGGTCTCGATCCCCTCGATCCTGCTCGGGGTTACGACTTACTACATCATCGCCCCGGCTGAGGCCAGCAGCAACCTGGCTCGGTTCGACGGCATCAGGTTCGGTCCCCAGGTCCAGGGCGCAGGCCACATCGGCAACGTCGAGCGGACCCGGGCGGAGCTCTTCGGCCACGAGGTGAAGACTCGCATCATGATCGGCACCTACGCGCTGAGTGCGGGCTACTACGATGCTTACTACCTGCGTGCGCAGCAGGTCCGGGCTATCATGCGCAGCGAGTTCGACCGCGTGTTCCAGAGCTACGACGCGGTCATCTCGCCGACCAGCCCGATCCCCGCGTTCCGCCTCGGGGACCTCCGGGACGACCCGATGGCGATGAAGCTGCTGGATTTCTGCACGATTCCCGCCAACATGGGCGGCATGCCGGGCATAACCCTCACCGCCGGGTTCACCGCCGGCCTGCCGGTTGGGGTTCAGCTGATGACGCCTGCGCTCGAGGACGAGCGGCTTCTCCAGCTTGCGTACTCCTTGGAGCAGGCTCTGCCCAAGGTGGAAGCCTCACCCCTCGCCAAGTAGCCATGCTCGTTCGCTGCCCCGCCAAGATCAACACGTTCCTCGCGGTGGGCAAGTTGGACCGCCGTAAGTACCACCCCCTGCGCACGGTGTTCCAGGCGGTCGGGCTGTTTGACGACCTGGAGGTCGAGATCGCGAGCGAGGACTCCTTTGAAAGTTCGGTTCCCCTGCCGGAGCGGAATACGGTTACCAAGGCGCGCCGATTGCTTGGCGAGGTTGCCGAAGTGCCCCCGCTCAGAATCCGCCTAGAGAAGCGGATTCCGTCGGAGGCCGGGTTTGGGGGCGGAAGCTCCGATGCCGCCGGCCTGATCCGGGCGGTGATCGCCCTAACCGGGCGTCCGATCCCGGAGAAGGAGCTCGGCTTCGTGGCCGCCGCGGTGGGCGCAGACGTGCCTTTCTTCCTCGTCGGAGGGCGAGCCAGGGCCGAGGGCTACGGCGAGATCCTGACTCCGCTTCCAGATGAGCCTGAAGAGTGGCTGGTCTTGGCGAAGCCGGAAATCGGCGGGTCTACGCCCGAGATGTTCGGCCGCCTCGATCAGCTCGACTTCGAGTGGCGCGAGTTTCCCGAGGATCTCCGGGAGACATACAACGATTTCGAACGGGTGGCCCCCTGCGAGTGCCTGGACCTCATCGAGCTCCTTCGCTTGCGCGGCGCAAACCGGGCGGGGCTTAGCGGCTCGGGCTCCGGGGTGTTCGGGTTCTTTGACACCCAGGAAGCCGCGCAGAGATGCGCCACCGGCATTGATGTGGAAACCTGGGTGGTCCCGACCTTGGCGCGAGCCTAGGGCCGGCCCATCTTCTTGGTCACGCGCTCCAGGTTTCGGACGGCGGCTGGGTCCTTGGTGAGGTCCACCAAGGCTTGCCAGACCCGCTTGGAGTCTTCCAGCAGGTTCAGCCGATCGTAGGAGTGCGCGAGGATGCGAAAGCTGTTGGCGTGGGGTTTGCCCTTTAGCGAAGGCTCGATGAGCGGAGGGACCTTTGCGTAGAGCTTCTGGCGATAGTAGAAGCTGGCCTCGGGGAACGTAGAGTCCGCGTCCATGGGATTGTCTTTGCGGAACTTGATGTAGACGGCCAGGGCTTCGTCGTACAGCTTGACGTTCTCCAGCATCCAGCCAAGGCTGGTCGCATAGTCGAAGTCGCTCGGGAAGAGTCCTACGGTGAGGCGCAAGGTCTCGATCACGCGAGGGAAGTCTCCCTGCTTGAACCAGATGTCGTACTGGGCGTCCAGGCGGTTGGAGGCAGAGTCCCAAATCGCGGTCGTCCGCTTGGTGTCCACCTGGCCCGCGTTGGAAGCGGCGACGAGCGCACAGCCCGCCACAAAGGCAACGATCCCCCGTTTCATGATTCCATCCCTTCCTTTACTAACGCCTGAACCAGCGCGGGGTTCGCGCGGCCCCCGGTTTGGCGCATCACTAGTCCGACGAGGAAGCCAGCAACGTTGGTTTGCCCGTTTTGATACTTTTGGACGATTTCCGGATTGTCCGCGATGACGCGTTGCACGGCTTCCCGGATTGGACCCTCGTCCGTGATCTGGGATAGCCCCTTGGCCTTGACGATCTCGGCCGGCGAGGCGTCTGAGATGAACGCCTCTGCGAAGACCTCTTTCGCCATCTTGCCGTTGATCGTGCCGTCGGCCAACAGTTTGGATAGCTCCACCAAATCGGTCGGGCTGATCTTGCTGTTCCAGGCATCGGTTCCGGATTCGTTGAGCATCTTGGCGAAGTCCGAACTCATCCAGTTGCAGATCGACTTGGGATCGCCGCCGCCCTCGACCGCGGCCTCGAAGAAGCGCGCCCAGTCCTTGTCGGCGGTCAGAATTCCCGCGTCGTACTGGCTGAGCCCGAGGTCGCGCTCGTAGCGCGAAACTTTGGCGAGCGGCAGCTCGGGCAGCTCGGCTCGCATCTTCTCGACCTGCTCCTCGCAGAAGTGCATCGGGATCAGGTCCGGGCACGGGAAGTAGCGGTAGTCGTTCTCCGACTCTTTGACCCGCATTAGGTAGCTGGACTCCTTCATCTCGTTCCAGCCGCGGGTCTCCTGCAAGACTTCCTGGCCGTGCTCCAGCACCGCGACCTGCCGACGAACTTCGAACTGCACGCCAAGCTGTACGGAGCGGAACGAGTTGAGGTTCTTGAGCTCGGTCTTGGTCCCTAGGCCCTGGCTCTCAAGCCGCACGCTGATGTTGGGCTCGCAGCGCAAGGAGCCCTCTTCCATCTTGCCGTCGCAGACGCCCAGGTAGAGGAGGATCTGGCGAAGCTGGACCAGGTATTCCTTGGCCTCGTCCGGAGTCTCGATGTCGGGGCGTCCCGTCTCCGGGTTGAACCCGGTTACGATCTCCATCAGGGGAACCCCAGCCCGGTTGTAGTCCACGCCCGATCCGCCCGCGGGAAGGTGAAGCAGCTTGCCGGTGTCCTCCTCGAGGTGCACGCGGCGGATGGTGATCCGCTTGGTTCCGCCGTTGGCGGCGGGAATCTCCAGCCAGCCGGCGTAGCCGATCGGGTTGGTCTCGCCGTACTGGCTGACCTGGTACCCCTTGGGGAGGTCGGGATAGAAGTAGTTCTTGCGGTGGAAGACGGACTTCATCGCGATCTGGCAATTGAGGGCCAGGGCGGTCTTCATGACCATCTCGATCGCCGCCTTGTTCGGCACGGGCAGGGTGCCGGGCAACCCCAAGCAGACCGGGCAGACCCGGACGTTCGGCTGCCCGCCAAACTCCACCGGGCAACGGCAGAACATTTTGGACCGCGTGCTCAGCTCGGCGTGGACCTCCATGCCAACACTCGGTACGTAATTCGCCATCAGGCCATGGAGTTTACACGCGCATCCTGTTATCCTCGTGGGGATGCAGGTTCGCTTCCATAAGGCGCTCTGGGGTTTCGAGTCCGAGCCGCTCCCCTCGTTGCTCGATCGGATCGCCAATTCGGGCTACGCCGGGTTCGAATGCCCCCTCGCCGCGGTGGCGGAGGGTCACGACCTGGTGCGGGAATCCGAGCTGGAGTTCATCGCGATGTCCTTCCCGCAGGAGGTCGAGACGCTGCGCCGAGACCTGGACGCCGCTCACGACCTTGGGGCGGTGATGCTCAACGTCCATGCGGGCATGGGCTACTGGCCCTGGGAAAAAGGCGCCGCGTTCTTCGCCGAGGCCCTGCGGGCCGTGGAGGGCTCGCCCGTGCCGGTTGCTTTCGAGACCCACCGTGGCCGCTTGTTGTTCGAGCCGCAGTCCACGGCGGCCTACCTTCGCGAGTTCCCCGACCTTTGGCTAACCGCCGATTTCAGCCACTGGACCTGCGTTTGCGAATCGCTCCTCCAAGGACAGGAGGAGGAGGTCGAGCTGGCGATCTCGCGTACCCGCCTCATCCACGCGCGTATCGGCCACGAGGAGGGCCCCCAGGTCACTGACCCGCGAGCGCCGGAATGGCACGCTCAAGTGGACGCCTTCATGGGCTGGTGGGCGCGCATGGGCGAAGCGGCCAAGGCCCGCGGCGAAGAAGTCCTGCGGATCGACCCCGAGTTTGGACCTCCCAACTACATGCCCACCCTACCGTTCACCGGCCAGCCGGTGGCCGACCTCTGGGAGGTCTGCCAATGGACCCGCGACCGGTTGCGCTCGGCCCTCGCGCGGTAGGAACCCATTCTCAAATCCGTTGGGCCTATTAGCGGTCCAAATTCGGCGCGGTTGCCATATTCGGACTACTGCCAGGGTTAGAATGGCATTAAGATGAAGGCCAACTGCTCCGGCAAGCTTCTGCTGCATCTGTTCTGCCTCGCCCTCTTTGCGTGTACCGCTCGAGCTCAGTTCAGCAAGGCCGGTTCGACCTCGGTACTCCGCGAACTCGCCAAGAACAATACGAGCATCTACATCCTCTACTCCGGGGCCGAAGCAAAGCCGGTAGCCGATGCACTACGGCGAGCCATCGTCGACCAAACGGATCAGAGCAAAGCTAGGGATAAGGTGGTGTCAGTCGTCTCCCCGCCTGAAGCGGAACTGCTCAAGATTTCTGCGAACCGGGACAAGCGGCCTACCACCATTGCGGTGGTTGCGGAGAAGGACGAGGCGCGGCTTTCGCCCTACGTCGCGATGTCTTTCCGCCTTCCAGAGAGCTCCAAGCCGAGGCTTAGCACCGTCTCGACCGACACCCTCGACAAGTCGGCCGGGAAGCAGAAATTCACGATTCTGCTGCTGGCCCCGGACAGAGAACGCCTGGAGCGGCTGAGGGCCATCTTCCTCCTCAAGAGGGGCGCCGACTACAAGAGCCTGGACTTTGCCAACAGCTACCGTACAAACAAGGTCGTCGTTCATTCCGACTATTCCGTGCCTGCCTCGTGGGGTCCAGAATCGGGCGGAGATGTGTGGGATTACATCGAGACCGCAAGAGTTGCTGAGCGCCTGCCAAGTGGAGACCCCGCAGATGAGTTTCGGCACGCATACATCGTCGACCGCTCCAAACCTCATCCAGACATCCCCGCCCCGCTAAAGGCTGCCCTAGCAAAGGAATCGATCGGCCCCTCCAGCCTATTCGCTGGCGTCGTAAGCATGAGCCCTGAGGTTAAGGTGGCCGTCCTCAGCGCGCCGAACGCCGACCTCACCGGTGACTTGGTCCGCCGTTACCGGAACTTCAGCTCAGTTCCCGAAAGGCCCGAGGTGAGATCCCTTCCCGACTTCAGATTCCTCGCGACGAAGAATTCGGTCGTCAAGCTGAACCTTGATCTGACCGGGTCGGAGGATCGCCGGATAGAGGGATCCCTGACCGAATACATCAGCAAACTGCTACGGGACAAGCAACTTCCAGTGCTGGATCGCGGAAGCGCCCTGACGAAGTTGCTGGACGAACTCACCCTCCAACAGGTGATGGGAGCCACCGACACCCGTAAGAAGCTCCGGTCCTCGGGCACACGGTACGTCTGGTACCTGACGGTGAACTCAGTCAGGAAACTCACGAGGTACGAAGGCGGGAACCGCCGAATCACCCCCGAGCGAGGGTTCGACCGCTCGGTGCCCGAACGGCCAACTCCGTACAAGAAGGAATCCTCTCAGGACTACAACCGGAGGTTGGCCGAGTACGAACGCGAGATGCGGCAGTACCAGGTCGATAAGAACTACTGGGAGTCCCAAGAGCCCGTCACCTACGACCAGCGCGTGGACCGCGTACAAGAGAGCCAGTTCGAGGTCATGTTCAAGCTCTTCGACCTGGAGGCGGAGGCTGGGAAGGTGGCATGGGAAGTGTCTGTAAGTGGAACCGGCCGCGCCAGCGCAACCTACCGGCAAACGGAGATCCATCTTAACGGGAACCTGGCAAGGCCACCGGAACCCGCGATCCCCGGCTCCGAGCAAACCTGCGAGCAATCGGTCGTGATCGATGCCGGGCGGTCCGCCGCGGATAAAGCGGTTCAGGCTCTCCTCTCGAACGCCTGGATTACCGGCGAGCCAAAGACGGTATTCGACTCCGGTGCGGGGGCAACCCCCGAAGTCGGGACCGGGAATGAAACTGGCGGCACTCCTGCGCAAGCAGATAGCGCGCCTCCTCCCGCGGCTTCGCGGATCGGCAGGGTCCTGTCCAAGACCGCGATCGCAATCGTCATCGACCTTGGCAAGAAGAACGGAGTGGCCAAGAACGACTTGGTCCAAGTCGAGATCAGCCCGGGCCGGGTCGCTACCTTCAAGGTCGCGGTGGCAGGAGTCACCTCGACCTGCAAGCCCGTCGGAACCGAGGCGAAGGCGCTGATGAAGTACATCACCAAAGGAATGAAGGTAAGAAAGCCATGAGAATATTCGCCCTGCTCGCTTTGATCGGAATCGCTTGCTCCAGCCTTGTCCAGGCGCAAACCAACTCGCGGTGGAAGGTAGTGGTGATCGTCCCGGAACGGCACCTCACGATTCGCCAGATTCCGGACCCGGCAGTGGAAACCGAGATCAACCGGCAACTCATCGCGGCCGGTTTCCGGGCGATCGATCCAAGTCGCGCTTCCACTCTGATCGCGCAGCAGGTCCAGGACCGAAGGATGCGGAAGGATGCCATGTCGGCCGCCGAAGCTCAACGCCTTGGTCGCAAGGTGGGCGCGAATGTCGTTGTCACGGGGGAGGCGTTCACCACACGAGTCGCGGGCGGTCCAGTGCAGACCGACATAGGCACCGTGAACCGGACTTTCTGCCAAGCTCGGGTGGAACTGAAGGCCTACCTCGTGGACACGGGTGAACTGCTCTTTTCGGACGCAATCACGAAGGTCGGGGCGCCTGAGCTCTCCGAGGAAGCCGCCAGCAAGACGGCGCTTCAGGATGCCGCAGAAGAGATTGGCCCCCGCGTGATCGCGGCACTCTCAAAGCCAGCTTCGGCTTCCACTTACATGGTTTCAGTTGAAGTAAGGAACGTCACGTACAGTCAGGGCATCCAACTACGGGAGGCGCTGCGAAAGGCAGCCCAGGCGACCGAGATTTCCGAGGGCGACTTCGACGCCAAAACGTGGAGTTTTGAGGTCACCGTTCCAAAGGCGGTGTTTCCCCGCGTTGCCTCGAACTTCGAGGCAAGCCCCAGCATGAAGAGGCTCAAGCTGGTGATCCAGCAAGCGAACAAGACCAAGATCGTGATGAACCGAAAGGGCTAGCGCGGACGTGTGAACGAAGTCTTCGCCTAGGCCAGGACTTCGTCCACGCGCACGATCAGCACCGTCGCGTTGTCCGAGCCGCCGCCCAGGAGGGCTTGGCCGATAAGCTTCCAGGCGGCCTCGCTGGGACCGCTTGAGCGGAGAGCGTCTGCCAGCCCATCGTCCGAAACGTGGTTGGTTAGGCCGTCCGAGCAGAGGAGGAACACGTCGCCCGCGCGCAGGTCGTGGGATTCGATGTCCGGGAGGACCTCGCCTCCGCCCCCGATTGCCCGGGTCAGCACGTGCCGTTGCGGGTGCGTCTCGGCATCGGCCGGGCTGATCATGCCGGCGCGCACCATCTCGTCCACGTAGGTGTGGTCGTAGGTCAGTTGAAGCAGTTCGCCGTTCCGGAGCCGGTAGACCCGCGAATCGCCGACGTTCACGGTGTACACCTCGTCCTGCAGGACGATAATGCCGGTGAGGGTACAGCCCATTCCCTTGCGGCTGGGCAGGGCGGTCCCCACGTCGGTCACGAAGCGGTTGGCCGCCTGCACTCCGGAGAGCATGGCGATCGCGGCCTCGCTGGAGGGGTGGTGAAGGTACACGTCGATAAAGGTTTTCGCGGCAAGCTCGCTGGCGATCTGCCCGGCGGCGTGCCCGCCCATGCCGTCGCAAACCAGGAACACGGAGCCGCGTCGGGCCAAGGTGCCTTCGTCCTCCGGAACGTAGGTTTCGAACTTGTCCTCGTTGTTCTCCCGTACCCTGCCCAGGTCGGTTTTGCCAGCGTAGGTGAGGCGGCTGCGCACCCGAAGGGGAACGGGCGCCACCAGGTCTTGGACGGCAAACTCTGCGGTGATTTCGTCCACGGCTAGGCGCCCGCCTTGCGCTGGACGCGGAGCTCGATACTTCCCAGGCGGATCACGTCTTCCTGGTCGATGGCGGTGCGCATGTTGGCGGAGAGCTTGGCGTCGTTGAGCATGGTTCCGTTGGTGCTTCCGATGTCGGTAAGGAAGATGCCGGAGTCTTCGATTTCGATGACCCCGTGCTTGCCGCTCACGTAGGGGTCGCTGATCTGGATGTCGTTGTCCGACTTTCGGCCGAAGCTGTTGCGGCCGAGGCGGAGCGGGAAGTCCATGCCAGAGCCGACCAGCCGAGCGGGAGAGTCGTCCACGGTAGGTGCGGCGGAGATCGCGGCGGTTTTGTTGGAGGCGAAGGCCTGGGTGGCGGCCGCGCTGGGCCCGCCGGGGAGGGAGAGCCGGAACTCGACGCCGCCAAAGCTCAAGGTCTCGCCGCCCTTCAGGGCTCGCCGCTCACCGCCGGCAAGCGCCTGCCCGTCCACTTTGGTGCCGTTGGTGCTGCCGAGGTCCTCTAGGGTTAATGCGCCGTTCTCCGAAGCGATCTGGGCGTGCCGCCGAGAGGCCCGGCCATCCGAGACCAAAATGTCGCCTTCGCGCCCAATCGAGTTCAAGCCCGGGCGGACCGGATGCTCGCGGCCGGTCGTGTCGATCAACACCGGAAGCTGGATCGCGGGCGCGCCAAACGCGTCGCCCGGCAGGGCACGGTCGAAGATCAGTCCGCAGTCCACGCAGAACATCACCCCCGCCGGATTGAAGGTCTTGCAGACCGGGCACTGCACCGGCTTGATCGTGATGGTCGCGTTGAGGCTTGGCGCGGTCCCCATCATGGTGCGGTTTGGATCCGCCAAGGGAGGCGCGCCCAGTTGGGTGCGGTTAGGATCCAGCATCTGCGTTCGATTCGCGTCGGACATGGCGTACCCGGAGAGACGCGGAATGCGTCCCGATCAGTTTGGCAGATCGCGCAGCTTCGCCCAAACCTGTTCTTCTGTAAGTCCTTCGACCTGGATCGTCTTCGTGCGCGAGGTGTCGCCCCGAATAACGGAAACGCACGATTTGGGCACGCGCAAGGCCTTGGCCACCAGTTCGCACACGGCCTTGTTGGCTTCCCCGTCTACCGGCGGCGCGGTGGTCCACAGCTTGATCGAGCCGTCCTCACTCAGGAGAATGCGGCTCCGGCTGCTGCGCGGCTGCACCCGAACCACCAGCTCCGCCATCTAGATCGCTTCCAGCAACTCTCCGTCCACCACTTCCAGCGAGTGGCTCCGCAGGCTCCTCAGGTGGCCTTCCAGCAGGTTTCGGAACGAGGCTTCGAACCGCTCGCGTTCCTCGCGGAGCCGGTCGGTCGCCAGGCACAGCTCGTGAAGGTCGTCGGCAGCCTTTCGCCGGGCGTCGCTCAGGATGGCGTCGGCTTCCTTCCGGGCTTGCAGGCGGGTTTCGTCGGCCACCCTCTGAGCAAGCAGTAGCGCATCCCGCAGGGTGTCTTCCCGTGCCTGGTAGTCGTGGACGGCGGTCTTCAGCCGTGCGTTCTCGTCGCCCGCCGAGCGAAGCTCGCGGTGGAGCGTTTCCCACTCTTGGGCAACCTGGTTGAGCAAGTCGAGGACTTGGTTCTGGTCGAAGCCGCCGATCCTCTTCCTGAGAACCACGCGCTCCAAATCAATGGGCATCATGCGATCCATCGCAACACCTCCGTGCAATGTGAGTGTACACGGGTTGGGCTGGTATCCCCAACAGGTTTTTGGGAGCCGGGTCTCGATCCGGGAGAGGAATCTAATGATTCTTGCTCAAGCCCGTTGGTGCGATAACATTGCGGACGGCTAAGCGGTGCGGGCAGGGATTCCGCTCACAGGCAGCAACGGTGGTGAATTCGTCGTAGTCACAGCGAGACGCATCCTCGCGAAGTGATGCTCGCACGAGGTCGCCAAGACGGTTCGGCATCGGTTGTGGACTGCGGAGTGGTGCCTGCTGAGAACGAGGCCAGAAGCGTGATCCGTTTACGAGGACGATCCTGGAGAGTTCGACCACTGCAGGAATATGAGAGCCTGGATAGTCGCAGGCGCAAGGCTCGCGAGACCACCACCGCCGGTTGACTTTTCCGAGTCAATGAAATTAATAAAATTCCGATGTTGCTAGAAGTCTCAGAGCTAAGTCGAAGTCCTAAAGAGCCTGGTTTGAGCAAGTGCGCCTTCGCACTGGCTGTGCTTGCATCTGGATTGGCGGTCGCCGTAGCGCAGCCCAAACCGGGAGGTGGTCTGAACCCTGCATCTCTTCTTGGAAAGCCCGCTGCAAGCTATGACAAGTTCTTCGGCAAGCCAAAGATTCAGTCTTCCCAGGAAAAGGCGTTGATACCGGGGAGGTCCTACTCCACCGAGGAGATGGCAGCTATCCCCTTGGGGACGAGAACCGATCGCTACTACATCTACAAGGCCGTGAATGTCCACGTGTACCATGGAGCAGCCGATAAGGCGCCTTCCAGCATGCGCTTTGGATTCTGGTCCAAAGGATTAAAGGTGCGCACGTGGAGTGACGCTCTCAAGGCGGTCGGTATTCCGACCGTCGGGGTTACCGTCAAAGCGAGCTCCTACGATCCCTCGAACAAGACTCTCCAGGCCAAGGGTTGGACGGGTGATTGGATGCCGGACGGGGATGAGCAGGGCTACCAGCTCGTCCTCGAGAAGCGCAAGTGAGAGTCCCCCCAAATGCAGATTTGCCCTAGGTCATGGTTGGCTCGGCATGCCTTGCATCGTGATTGAGCGGCTGCTGTGGACAGGCACAACGCTTTGGCAAGGAGTCGCTTAAGGTCAGGGAGATCCAGGCCAACGACATAGCTCTCGACCGGTCTCAAAGTCCGAGACAGAATCGCCAGCTTCCCGTGCCCTAGGGCGTTGCCCAACCTGGTTGGTTCGATTGCGCCGTACTACCGCGCGGATCCTAAGTCCCGATCTCGTCGACGCCCTTCTTAGGCGTACCGTCGCCGTCTTTCTTTTGGGTGGCCGTCTTGAGGTCTTCGTCGTCGTCGAAGATGTCGCCTCGCGGCTGCTTGGCGTACAGTTCGTCGTCGCCCTTCTTGGTGGAGAGCTCGACGAGCTTGGCAACCAGATCGTCACCCAAGGAAGACTTCACTTGGGTGTCGAAGTTGCCTTCGGAGGAGAACAGCGTCAAGCGATCCTTCTCTCCGTCGTAGGCGGCGTGGTGGGTCCAGACATGACGCCAGCGTCCTGCGGTCAGGGCCTGGTGCGCTTCTGGGCGTCCGGTGATGATCGCGCGGCGCTCGCCCTTCTTGTAGAAGTACTCGATCTCGGCGGCGCGCAGGGCCACCGGGTACTTGCGGGCGGTCTCGCTGGAGCGCAGCTCCTCGTCCAGCTTCTTCTCTTCGGGAGTGCGTTTGGCTGGGGGAGCCACCTTCAATTCGTCCGGTTTGTAGGATCGGAACGCCGGGAGGTCCTCAACCTTGGCGGGGCCTTGGCCCTCTTCCGGCTTGACCAGCATGGTGACGCCGCCGGTCAGGACGGCGCGCCGCTCTTTACGGTAGATCGTGGCCTTCGGGCACTCGAGGTTCGCGTCGGTGGCAAAGTAGCGGACGCGCCCGGTGGCCACCAAGACGCCGGTCTTCCGGTCGTGCTCCACCCGATCTGCCAACACAATGATCTCGCCGTCGGTGGCGGTCACGCCGCCCACGCTGATCGCGAGGTCGCCCTTGATCCGGGTGTCGCCATTGGGCGCGGATACGGTCCACGACCGCCCGACGTCCACCGGGGCCTCGCCTTGCCCAAAGGCGATCGTGGCGGGACCGGTCCACTCCATCGGTCCGGCGACGCCGGACTTGGTCTCCAGGTTGTAGCGAAGGCTTGCGGCCATGATCTCGCCCTTGAGAAGCCGCCCGGCCAGCTTGCCGGGGATATCCAGGACCGATCGAGACTGGTCGAAGTTGAAGGCGGGAACCTGCAGATCGATGTCCTCGCCCTTCAGCGATCCGCCGGAGAGCACCTGCATGACCTGCCGCGAGGCGTGCCACATGGCGCGTTTGGCCTCGAACTCGTAAGCGTCGGACCCGTCGAAGAGGAGCCCGTTATTGAGTCCGTATAGGTCGAGGAACTGGCGATCTTCGCGAACGTCGACGCGATCGATGTCGGCCTGGGTCGTGAGCTTTCCGTCCTTGTAGACCTTCATGTTCACGTCCTCCAGCCGCATGCCGACTTCCTTGCCGAGGGCATTCTCCTTCTTGCGGAGGGCGGAAAACGGGTCTTGCGCCAGAACCTTGCGCACGAAGGTGTAGCCGCCGCCGAGGGTGGCGGTGGCCAAGCCCAGGATCGCCAGGCGCTTCAGGTTCTCTCCGTGCAAGATTTTCATCGAGGTTCGCAATAGTACATACGTGCCGGAGGGCCCGATGCGACGCCCGATCTACGCCTTTCGACCATCGCCCAAGACGAGATCGAGGAGGGCGATATTCTTGCGGGCAAGTTCCACCTGCTGGGCTCGCCGGGGCTCCATCCGTTCGACGATCTTGGCGCGGTTCGCCATCGTTTCTTTGAAGGCCTCGAACAACCGGGTCGGGGTTAGGCCCTCGAGGGGAAGGCAGGGCAGGTCCATGAGTTTGGCAAAGGCGGTCACTTTGGGGTCGTAGCTCACCATTAGGGCGGGAACGCCAACGGTGGCGGCGAGGATGCCCGCGTGCAAGCGCACCGCGATGATGGCGTCCATCCGGGCCAGTCGCGTTTGGATCTGCTGCGGGCGGCCCTGTTTGCGCAGGTCCGGTACCTTCCCGCCGTTCCGCGTGTTGATATCCTGGATCAGCGGGCCGTCTTCCTTGTGGTCCATCTCGATCAGGACCGGCATGTAGTTGTTCTGGAACAGCAGGCGGGCGGTTTCTCCAAAGAGCTCGGCGATGGCGTTGCCTTTGCCGAAGGGCCGCGCGGCGATGCCCGCAGTGGTCATCGACCCCACCTGGAATCCGGCTTGGTTCTCTTCCTCCTGAAAGGGGGGAGGCAAGAGGAACGCCGTGTCGGCGGCAACCGTGATCGACTTCTCGACGCCCAGATTCTTGAGGGTGGTCATGGACCCCGGGTCGCGCACGGCGATCGCGTCTGCCATCTTGAACGCGGTAGCCGCCCAGCGTTTGCCCATGAAGCTGTTCAATGGGCCCACGCCTTGGCCCAAGAGAATCACCTTCTTGCCTGCTGCCTTAGCCTGCTTGACCAGCGATAAGTAGTAGTAAACGCTGCGAGAGCTGGTGACATCCTGGAAGATGCTGCCGCCGGGGAACACGATGGCGTCGCACGCTTTGATCGCCTCTCCAACCGCGCGCATGTCTCTACGCTGCACGGAGTGCAGCTTGTGGTAGCGGTAGGTGTCCTCGGGGGCGCCGCTCAGGACGGTGATTTCGTGGGGCCGGTTGCCGAGGGCATCGGAGAACCCAACGAGGATCGCGTCATCCCCAAGGTTCCCACAGCCGAAGTAACCGGCAAGCAAAAGTTTGGCCATCCCTATCCACCCTCGTTCGGCTCAGCATCGAGCGGCCCGAACTTGAGCGCCTTGCCGACCAGAATCGAAATCCCCACGCCTAGGATACAACCTAACAACATCCCGATGGCGATCCGGGCCAGGGAGAGTGCGATCGGCGTATGCAGGTGGCACAGGGTGTTCACGATGCTGGTGCTGCCGAGCGCACCTACCATGAGGAGTAGGGCGGTCCACCCGCCCATCGCCGATCCTGAGAGGGACGGGTTTCGGGGAAGCCGGGCGAGCATCGTGATGCCGACGATCAGGGCGGGATGGCCGATCAAGAACTCCTTTGAGCGCGGCCTCACGTACAGGAATTGGTCCAGAAGGTTCCGGAAAGCCAGCTCGGTTCCGGAGACTCCCGTTGGGCTGTCGTTGCCGAGGCGGCTCAGGATGAAGAGGACGAAAGCTCCGATGCCCGCCGCGGCCGCCCAGGCTCCCCACGTAATCGGCTTGGCCAGTGATCCCTTCATGTCGGCGAGCTTGGTGAAGAAGAACCCGCCGATCAGCACCGCCGGCAGGAATACCGACACCTTGATCCCCTTGAACTCCTCCGCCTTGATGAGGAAGGGCAGGCCATTGAGGAGGCCGGCGACGCAGAGCCCGCCGACCAGGCTTACGAGGCTCACCAAGAGGAAGCCATGTACGGGCTTGGGGCGAAGCTTCTCTAGGAGGGCGTAGGCCAAGCAGGGAAACAGCACGCTTGCCCCAAGCGCGGCAAGCTGCCGTCCCGTAGCCGTCCAGCAGAGGAGGCCTAACCCTGCGTAGACCGCGATGAGGGCCATCTGGGCGGGGCCTTTGAGGCTCAGGAGCGCCAGCGCCGCCGCCGCAACCGCGCAGGAAACTCCGATCAGGAGGAAGAGCGGGCGGGGCACGTCTGGGCTTTGGAACGGCTTCGCCATGCCAACCGAACCGCCGTCCTTCCGGATCTGGTCGCCGACGTCCTTCACGAACTTGGCCAGCTGATTGACCGGCTTCTCGGCGGCAGAAGTCACAGGACGCAGAAGGAGAACCCGCATGTTCCGCTCGCGAGCCGCCTTCGAGTAGCGCTCGACCGCGTCCGCGTACGGAAGCTTGTCGATCTCGGCGGCCTGCGCGGCGTGCAGGCGCACCACCAACTCGGGCGCAATCTCCAGCACGTTGGCGTCGCCCCCGATCTTGGCGAACTCCGGACTGGCGTAGAGCATCCGGTTTTGCTTCAAAGTCTCCGCGAGGACACCAAGCAGGTCCCGACGGCCAAGCACCTGGTCACCCTGGGGGAGAAAGATTCCTGCCCCGTTCTGGGCGGCGGCTTGCACCTGGAAGCGAATGTACTGCGGCGTGACGCCCAGCGGATTGGAGAGGCGCGCCACGATCCCAAGGTTGAGGCTTCTCACGAGGGCGCAGAGGGCGGGGTCGAGGCCGATCGGGGTTTGCCGAGCGTCGGCTAGCCGAACCGGAATCTCATCCGGGCGAATCGAGGAGGCCGGTAATGGAAACCGAACCTTGAGCGCCGCTTGAATGCGTGCGGCCTGAAGCGGGTCTCGGCAGAAGAGCGCTCCATCCCGGAACCAAACGTCGGTGGGGGACCGCGGCTCGGTCTTGTTCACGGCGACTACGTCCCCGCGCGCGATCAACTCGCCCAGGGTCTCTTCGGACATCGCCACCGCCGAAACGCCTTGAGCGCGCAGGTTGGTGAGAGCCGAGGCGAGATCCAAACCTTGGGCGGAAGCGAGAGACTGAACAGAATCCAGCTCGACGGCCAGGGTCGCCGCTTTGTTGCCGGCTTCTACCTGATGGCGCCTCCAGATGGAGACGCTGCTCAAAACGGCGGGAACGAGGATGGCCAGCCACATCCATGTGGGTACGGAGCGTTTCTGCAAAGCTCGTTCAGTTTAGTTGACGGAGGGCACTTCTTAACCTAGACGGTGGCGCGGGAGCATCCCTTCCGTCTATCTTTGCGTTAGAACTCAAAAGGAACCCATCCCTATGAAAATCCGAACCCTCCTTCTTTCCGCCGTCCTGACGCTGTCCGCAGCGGCTTTCGCCCAAGATGCTGCGAAGGTTTCGTACGCTCCAAAAGCGGGCGATGCCCGAAAGTTCAAGGTCCTCATGACCCTTTCGGTGGCCGGAGCCGAGGCGAAGGTCCAGTCCGGCTTGACTCAGACCGTGAAGTCCGTAGACGGCGACAAGTTCAAAGAGGAGATCACCTGGGAAGGATTCTCGGTGGAGCTGAACGGTGCGGTGATGGACGGGCTCGAAGCCAGCCCCAGCATAACCACCACCAAGGCCGACGGCCAGCTCCTGGAGTTCACGGGCGGGATCCCCGGAACCGATGCCCCGCGCATCCACCTGATGGGCTTGTTCGTTCCGCCCACCAAGGCCCTGGCCAAGGACGAGAAGGCCGAGACCGCTTTCGACGCCAACGCGGACAAGACGATCCCGGCCCGAAAGTACGAAACCACCTACTTAGGAAAAGAGCAGGTTGGCGGCAAGGACGTTCTGAAGTTCAAGGTCAAGTACTCCGAGAAGGAGCCGGGCGGCATGACGTTCGACATCACCTACTGGATTAGCGAGGCGGGCATGCTTGCCAAAGCCGAAGGAACTTTCTCCGAGCTCTTCGTGCCGCAAGCAGGGGCGACCTCCAGCGGAACCTTTAAGCTGGAATCGGTTGGATAGCGCCAACGTTTTGGCAGATTCATCCCGTCGGTGACTTTGCGGGCGGAAGTTGCTATACTTACGCCCGGACCAGGCGGGATCGAACCTGCCTGCACGGATGCATTTTCGAGGTGATGGAGTTTTGAAGAAGTGGCCCATTTGGATCTCTGCGATGGCCGTTGGCCTCGCCGGGTGCGGCGGTAGCGGCGGCGGAAGCGGCGGCGGTGGCGGAATTCCGGGCGGTGGCGGCGGTAGCGGCGAGTCCGGTATCAGCGTCAACCTGCCCAGCGGACCCGGTCTTGTGAATTTCATGTACCTCACGGGCCAAGGCCGTGCGACGACTCCTCTTTCGGCGGTGATCTCGTCGATCGAGCTGACCGATAGCTTTGGCACCGAGACAACCCAGCTAGAAGACCCGCTCAACCTTCCGTTGAACGTGTTCTCCTCCCAGTTGCGCTCGCTGAACATCGCGACGACGAACTCCCGAAGCTTCACGCACTTCCTGCTGAACATCACCCGGCTGGAGAGCGACGGCTCGACCCTCCCCGGCGCGACCCCCGTGGTCAACCAGGGGTTCGTTGCGAACATCCATGCCCTCCCGGGCCGCCAGGTCACCGTTCCGGTCTTCCTGGATGACGGCATGTTCTCGATCGATGCCGCAACCGGCGCTCCGGTCTTCAACCGGAACCAGTTCAAGCTGATCAACTACAGCGACAACAACCGGATCGAGAGCTTCATCGGCGACTATGTGCGGTTCAACATCGGCTCGCCTGCCTTCGTCGGTACCAAGCCCACCCTTAACAGCAACGGCAAGCCGGCCGGCTACGTGTACGTTAGCGGCGACCGCGTCGCGGTCAGCGAAGGCGGCGCCAGCGGCAAGATGGAGGTTCTGACCTCCAACTTTGATAACAGCCGCGAAGAAGGGCTCTTCGGCCCCAACGTCACGCTTCCGGGCGGAGACGGAGGTTCTTCCCTGGGCTCGTACGCTATCGAAGCCACCGACCCCAACGACCTGACGGCGGCAGCCAAGATCACTTCGGTCCAGGGGATCTACCGGGAGTTCGATGAGGTCCTGAGCGGTCTCTCCAACTTCGCCGCGATCAGCTTCCCCAACGTGAACGACGACGAGATCAAGCAGCAGTTCGTGCTGGCCAACCTCGAAACCTACACCACCGCAGGCAAGGTTCGGTACCGAGTCAAGGGAATGTACATCGGTCTTGCCAACTTCAAGACCAACCAGTTCACGGCCTACCCGATCTCCAGCTACGCGGTCCCCGGATCCGTGGTCGGTGAAATCAAGGGAACCCTCGGCGGCTACGTGAAGCGGGCTTCTCGCGGAACGTCGGTCGTCCTGAAGGGAACCTACTCGGTCACCACCGGAACGACTCCTGCCGGCTTCCAGAGAAGCGGCAACTTCGTGGTCTTCCGAAAGTAGGATGCGCCCCATCCTGGCGGGCGTCGAGACTGAATACGGTTTGTCCGTTGCAGGTCGCGGCGCCGCCGACCAGGTTGAGGACGCTCAGGCGCTCGTCCGGAGTTATCCGGGCGAGCGCCTTTCGCTTTGGGACTACAAGCACGAGTCCCCCCGTAACGACCTGCGCGGGTTCAAACTCGACCACCTGGCGGTAGACCCGGTCGACGGCGAGTTCGACCGCGGGCGCGTCCACGGTCCCGCGCACGAGGTCCGATCCGACCAGATTCTGCCCAACGGCGCACGGTTCTACAACGACCACGGCCATCCCGAGTACAGCACTCCCGAGGCCTGGTCCCTCCGCGAGTTGGCCCTCCACGACCTTGCAGGCCAGCAGGTCGTTCTCGCCGCTGCCCGCGCCTATGCGCAGAAGGAAGATCTCGAGGTTCGGGTCTACAAGAACAACACGGACCACCACGGTGCTTCCTACGGGACCCACGAGAGCTACCTAGTGCCCCGCGAGATTGGTTTCGACCGGCTCTTCGCCGCCGTCACGCCCGTGCTGGTGGCCCGCCAAATCCTGACCGGGGCGGGCAAGGTCGGCGCGGAGACCGGCGCGGCCTGCGCCTACCAGATCAGCCAGCGAGCCGACTTCTTCGTCGAGCCCGCCAACGCGGAGACCCTCTATCGCCGCCCGATCTTCAACACGCGCGACGAACCGCACGCCGACCCCGCCCGCTGGATCCGCCTCCACATGATCTCCTGCGACGCCAACCGCATGGCGTCCAACACCGCGCGGCGGGTTGGTCTGGTGAAGCTGGCGTTGGCCCTCGAAGAGATCGGCGAGGCTCCGCCCTGGAAGTTGAAAGACCCGGTTTCCTCGTTCAAGGAAGTCAGCCGAGACGAGGCGTACCGGTTCGAGATCCCCCTGGCCTCCGGAAGCTGGACCACCGCCTACGAGATCCTAGAGTCCATTTTCTCCGCTTCGGAGCGCTTCCTCGATCTCGATCCCGAGCTTGTAGAGATGATCGCCGAGTGCCGCCTCCTGATGGAGTTGCTGGCCACCGACTTCCCGAGGTTCAGCCGCAGCGTAGATTGGGCCGCGAAGCGCCGGATGCTGGAGACCTTTCTGGGCGAACTGGGAACCGACTGGCGAGACCCGGCCCTGCTCTCCTACGACCTCGAGTATCACAACATCGATCCCGACGAAGGTCTGTTCGATGCTCTAGTTCTCATGGGCGAGGTCGATCCGAACCCGGAACCGGCGGAGTGGCAGCCTCGCCTGGCTCGCGTGTACGAGCCGACCCGGGCTTGGGCGCGCGGTCTGGCAGCGTCGCGATTTGGTGATCACCTCGTGGCGGCTTGCTGGCGATCGCTCACGTTCAAGCTGGATGGGCAGACGGTGGAGGTAGACCTGCCGCCGGATGCGCGCTATCCTGAGGAACTGGCAGACGCAGACAACGTAGGAACGTTTGTCCAACGGCTGAGAGAACTGCAATGAACGACGGCGACCGACTGACAAGACCCTCCCCCGCCGAGCCCGGCAAGCGATCTGGCGACGAATCCGGACCGACGCGTCCGGACGTGCAACGCCCGGACGGCGGCAACGAACTCCTGCGCCGCATGAAGAAGATCGATCCCGACCAGGCGAAGAAGTACCGCCAGCGGTCCGGCCAATGATCGTCGCCGAGCGCAAAGACTTCGCCGAGCTCGTCGGATTCCCCAGCACCGGCGCGCAGTCTGCGCAAGCGGAGACCCACGGGACAACCGTGCTTTCCATTCTGTACAAGGATGGGGTCCTAACCTTAGCGGATCGGCGGGCCACTGCCGGCAACCTGATCATGTTTGATCAGGCCGAGAAGATCATGGCCCTCGACGACACGATGGTCGTCGCCATCTCGGGAGCCTTTGCGCGCTCGGTCGAGGTCTGCCGATTCCTGAAGCACTCCTTCAAGTACTACCGACGCCTCGTCCTTACCGAGATGACCATGGAGGGCAAGCTGGCCGAGATCAGCAAAGCGCTTGCCGGGAACGCTCCGATGGCCATGCAGGGCATCGGGCTCTTCCTCCCCATCGTGGCAACCTATGACAAGAAGAAGGATCGCTTCGGCGTGTACTTCTTCGATGGCGCGGGAGCCCGATTCCAGAGCGGCAACTATGCCTGCGCGGGATCCGGCTCAGAGCGCATCCGGGGCGTGTTCGAGTACATCGAGCGCACGAAGAAGCCGTTTTCGGAGCGCACCCTGGAGGAAGCTCTGGCGGAGGGCCTAGCCCTGCTAGATATTGCGGCCGACCTCGATTCGGCGACGGGCGGTTTCAACAAGATTTTGCCCACGGCGCGGGTGCTCGATCGGGACGGAACGCATCCGGTCACCGAGGCCGCGCTCAAGAAGGCCATCGGAAAGGTCGCTCCCAAGGTCTAGGAAGCGACCGGTTCGGTCTCCTCGACGCTGACGGAGACGTTCATCTCCTCTGCCGGAGTGCCGGTGTAGATGCCCTTCACCGGGGTGACGTCACCGTAGTCGCGGCCGAAGTGGACCTTCACATAGTGGTCGTTGGCCAGGACGTTGTTCGTGGGGTCGAAGGCGTGCCACTCCCCATCCGGCAACAGGCACTCCAGCCAAGCGTGGGAGGCAAGCTCTCCCCGCATGTGCTTTTCGCCTTGGGCCACGTAAAGGTAGCCGCTTACGTAGCGGGCCGGGATTCCGGCTAGGCGCGCCGCCGCCAACATCAGGTGGGCAAAGTCTTGGCAAACCCCGGCCCGGTCGCTCAGCACCTCGATCAGGGTGCTGTGGACGTCCGTGACCCCCTGCCGGTAGGACAGCAAGGAGTGGATTCGGCGGTTTAGGTCCTGAAGGAAAGCGAGGGCCGAACTCCGGCTACATCGAGCGACGATCGCTTCGACCTCCGGCAGGAACTCGGCGTAGCGCGTCGGGGTGCGCCACTCCGCGTAGTCGCTCTTTACGTCGGATCGCTCATAGAAGGCCCAGTCTTGTTCGGCAACGGTCAGCAGATTCAGGCGCCAGAACGGATTCTCGTTTAGCGTGGACACCAGCGAGGTCGCTTCGACGGTGAGGGAATCGTGGGGACGTCGGATGGAGAAGTGCTGGACCACCCCACCGCGTTCCTCGTACGAGAACACTCCGGTAGCGGGGGCAACGGAGATCTCATGGGTCAGGCACGTTTGACTGGCATCCGTTAGCGGCGTAATCCGCAGCTCGTTGTAGCTGTCGGAAACCGGGGTCGGATACCGGAACTCGGTAAGGTGTCGGACTCGGAGGACCATGGGTGTGCCTTGGTAAGACGAATGAAATGGGCAGGATGGGCTAATACTGCAAGAACGTTTCGCCGATTGCGGCTCCGATCTCGTCGCACCGGTCCAGAACGTCCTCCAAATAGCCGTGCAGCCCCTCCGTGACCACTTCCGAGGGGGTCGCAGAGGCAAGCTTGCTCCTCAGCTGGTACGCGCCAAAGCGAGCCTGGCTATCCTGCCTGGCGCCGGTCTGAGCCGTGAGTCGCTCGATCCGCTCGTGGACTTGGTCGGCGCAGTAGCGGACGGCAGAGGGGAAGTCGGGATTAAGCAGGATGAATCCCGCGATCTGGGTGGGGTCCGTGCTAGCCGGGTGGGTCTTGCGGAACGCCTCCAGGCCGCCCACCGACCGGAGAACGGCGATCCAACCGTGCACGTCCATCGGCCCGCCAACCGAATCGGGCTCTGGCAACAAGGATGGTGGCTCTGGCGGCTTGCCGTCCCGGAACCGGGGAAGGAGGGCGTGGTACTTGACGTCCAGAATCCGTGCCGTTTGTCCGGCGCGCTCTAGGTACCGTCCCAAGTCTAGGAAGTCGCGGCTCTGTCCGTCCATCAAGGTCCGGTCGGCAATGCCCTGGAACAGGTGGGCGGCGCTCTTCACGCCGGTGAAGAAGGCATGGGGCGTGCGCTTCAGAACCTTGTCCACGTCCATCGACGAAATGTCGAGGTAGGCCCGGTTCACGATCTCCCACATCTCGCTGGAGATCTGCTGGCGGATCCCGCGCGCGTTTTCCCGGGCACGTTCCAGACTGCTCAACACGGAAGACGGGTTGTCCCGGTCAAAGCAGAAGTAGTTGAGCACGGTGCGCTCGTCTTCGGTAGCGGCCTCGCCGTACTTTTCCAGGAAGGGCTCGTCCTCCCCGGAGATGAGCAGGATAGAGTTCCAGAGGGTCTCCTCGCGCGCGAGGCTCTCTTCCAGCCGGAAGTGGTAGTGGACGTCCACCATTCGCGCGGTGCACTCCACGCGCTCGATATACCGCCCAATCCAGAAACAGGCGTCGGCGTGGCGGCTCAGCATCAGTGGAAACCTCCCTGGGTTTGGCTCTGGCTGCGAAGCGGGGCATCGTTGGCTTCCGGGGCCAGCACCCACGTGTCCTTGCTGCCACCCCCTTGGCTCGAGTTCACCACGTATGAACCCCGCCTCAGGGCCACCCGGGTGAGTCCCCCGGGCACGATCCTTTCGGTGTCCTGGGTGCAAAGGATGTAGGGGCGCAGGTCCACGTGCCGGCCCTCGAACCGCCCGTCCACGTAACAGGGGCACCGGCTGAGCGCGATCAGCGGCTGGGCGATGTAGTTGCGGGGATCGGCCTTAACCCCTTCTAGGAACGTCGCGATCTCCTTCTTGCTGCTCTGCGGCCCCATCAGCATTCCGTATCCGCCGCTCTCGTTGGCGGCTTTGATGACCAGCTCATGGGCATGTTCGACGATGAAGTCGAGAGACTCGCATCCCAAGTAGGTCTCAACGTTGGGCAGGATGGGGTCTTGGTCCAGGTAGTACTTGATCATCCGGGGAACGTACGGATAGACGGCTTTGTCGTCCGCAACGCCCGTGCCGAGTCCGTTTGCCAGAGCCACGTTGCGCGCCCGGTAGGCATTGACCAGCCCCGGAACGCCAAGCGCGGAATCGGACCGGATCACAAGCGGATCGATGAAGTCGTCGTCGATGCGCCGGTAGATCACGTCCACCTGCTTGGGGCCGCCGGTGGTCTTCATGAACACCTTGTTCTGGTCTACAAAGAGGTCTCGGCCCTCCACCAGGTAGACGCCAAGCTGCATGGCCAAGAAGGCGTGCTCGAAGTACGCGCTGTTGTACTGCCCGGGCGTTAGGACCACCACGGTGGGCTCCGTCACGCCCTCGGGAGCCAGGCCCACCAGCATCCGCATCAGCTCTTGGCCGTAGTGGTCCACCGGAAGCACGTGGTTCTCCCGGAACAGATTGGGGAAGACGCGCATCTGGATGAGGCGGTTCTGAAGCATGTAGGAAACGCCGCTCGGGGTGCGGCAGTTGTCCTCCAGCACCTTGTACGTGCCATCGCCGTCCCGGATGAGGTCGGTGCCGCAGATGTTGACCGGAACGGGGTCGGGTCGGCCCCCGCCTAGGAGTTCGGACCGAAAGAACGGCGCCCCGAGGATCAGCTCTCGTGGGATCACCCGATCCTTCAGGATTTTGCCCTCGCCGTAGACGTCCTCAAGGAACAGGTTCAGAGCCCGCACCCGCTGCCTCAGGCCGGCCTCGATGTGCTTCCATTCCGGGTAAGGCACGATGCGCGGCACAAGGTCCACCGGGAACGGCTTCTCGATCCCCGTCTGGTCCCCGTAGACCGTGAAGGTGATGCCCTGGGTGACCATCGTGAAGTCGGCGAGTTCCCGCTTCTGGTCGAAGTCCGCCTGGGACATCCCGTTCAGCGAACGGTGGACCTGGGCGGCGTGGGGGCGCGGGGTCCCGTCCGGCTCGAACATCTCATCGAAAAAACCGGCAAGGTCGTAACCTTCGAATAGTCCTGCGGCACGTTGGCTCATGGCGTTTGGTGCGCAGGGCTCCATTGCCGCTGCGAAAAGACTCCCGCATTATAACAATCCCATCACGTTCCGGAATGCCCATGGCTTGAAACCCGCCCTCGTGTGCGGCGGTCTTACTTGTCGATGGGTCATTTCGTTTGGTGGATCATCGTGGGCGGCCTCGCCGGAATCCTGGCGAAGGCGATCTCGCCAGGAACCAAGAAGGAGCCGACCGGTTGCCTGCCAACCATCGTTCTAGGCGTGCTGGGCAGTCTTCTCGTGGGTTTCTCCATGCAGCTTCTGGGATTCCAGGGCGAAGGCGGCTTGATCCCGACCGTAATCGGAGCCACCATTGGCGCCGTGATCCTCCTTGCCCTGGCTCGCAAGTACTGGAAGTAGCCCCGCCCAACTTTCGTCGAACGGATATAGTTCATTCGTAGCGCTCGTTTCCGGAGCTTCTCACGATGAACCAGATCAAGGCCGTCTTCCGCCAGTTCCAAAGGTGGACCGGGGGTACCGGTGGCCTGATCGCAATCATCTTGGTCGCGGCGGTCCTCCTCACGATCTTCGCAGGCTCCTACCCAGACCGCGCGACCGGCCAGCCGATCAACCGGTTCCTGAACCCGGACGTCCTGCTCCAGCTGGCCACCGATACAAGCTTCTTCGCCATCATGGCGATCTGCGCCACGATGGTCATCGTTACCGGTGGCATCGACCTTTCGGTCGGCTCGGTCTACGCGCTGGCGGGAGTTACCACGGCCCTGCTTCTGCGGGCCTGGGGAATCCAGGGAACCGCCCTGGTTCCGGTTGCCCTGGCCCTGTGCGCGGGAATCGGCCTCTTCGCCGGACTCCTGAACGGGATCATGGTCTGCCGCCTCGGCGTCCATCCGTTCATCATCACCCTGGGCACGATGTGGATCTACCGGGGGATCTCGTTTGTGTCCAGCAAGGCGGAGAGCATCCCGGTGGGAGATCCGCTCATGCAGTTCGCCAAGAGCACCCTGGGTTTGCCGGGCCAGCTCTATCCGGTGCCGCTTCTCTCGATGTTGATCGTCGCCGGAGCGGGGGCGCTCTATCTCACCCGGACCACGATGGGCCGGCGAATCTTCGCCGTGGGCGGCAACCTTGAGGCGGCGCGCTACGCCGGACTTCGTATCAACCCCATCCTGACCGGGGTCTACGTCATCTCGGGGCTAGGGGCAGGCATCGCCGCCTTCATGGGTACCGCCTATTACGGAGCGGCCTCCTGTTCGGACGCTAATGGCTACGAGCTCTACGTCGTGGCCTCGGCGGTGGTCGGCGGAGCGAGCCTCACTGGCGGCAAGGGAAGCGCGTGGGGCGCTCTGCTGGGCGCGCTCCTGATCACCCTCATTCGCCAGTCCATCCGAATCCTTGGTCTGGACCAGAACTACGAACAGATCATCATCGGCATCGCGATTATCGTTGCCGTCGTCATCGACCGCTGGAGCGTCCGCTCCGCCGAGCGCAGCCTTGTCCTGGCCCGGGACGCCGCCCGCTCCGAACCGATTTCCTCCTAGGAGAACCACACAACATGCAACGCAGCCACTGGAACCTACTCGTCGCCGCCGGAATCCTGGTCGGCGCACTTGGATGCTCGGCCCCCGCGCCGTCCGACACCTCCACCACTCCCAAGCCGGGCTCGGAGACGGCCAAGAAAGACATCAAGATCACTTTGATCGCCAAGAGCTCCACTAATCCGGTCTTCCTCTACGCCCGCGATGGCGCAGAAGCCGCCGCCAAGGAACTGGGCGAGAAGAACGGCGTGAAGATCACGATCGACTGGCAGACCCCGCCCACCGAGGACGGCCAGGTCCAGGCGCAGAAGATCGCCCAGGCGGTCAACGAGGGCTCCAACGCCATCATCATCTCCTGCTCGGACGCCGCCAAGGTAACCGGCGCAATCAACGATGCTGCCGACAAGGGCGTCCCGGTCATGACCTTCGACAGCGACGCTCCCGATTCCAAGCGGTTCGCTTTCTACGGCACCGACGACGCGGCGTGCGGAGCGCAGGTCCTCAACGAGGTCCTCACCCTGGTCCCCCCCAGCCTGAACCGGCCTTACAACGTGGCGATCCTAGCCGGGAACCAGAACGCGCCGAACCTCCAAAAGCGCGTGAAGGGCGTGAAGGACGAAGCCGCCAAGCATCCCAACATCAAGATCGTCGACGTGTTCTACCACCCGGAGACCCCGCAAGACGCCGCGGCAGCCGTGCTGCAGGCAATGAAGACCCGCCCCGAGATCGACGCCTGGGCGATGGTCGGCGGCTGGCCCCTCTTCACCAAGACCCTCCTCACCGACCTCGATCCGAACAAGGTGAAGGTCGTCGCGGTCGATGCCCTTCCGCTTCAGCTGCCCTACGTGGAGAAGGGAATCGCTCCCGTCCTTCTCGCCCAGCCCACCTACAAGTGGGGCTACATCTCGGTCGAGAAGGTCGTGGACAAGGTCCTCCTCAACAAGCCTGTCGAGACCATCAACAAGATGGACCTGGTACGCGTTACCAAGGACAACCTTGGCGACTGGGCGAAGCAGCTACAGGAGTGGGGTTTCACGGACATCGACCCCAAGTACCTGGAGATGGCCAAGAAGTAGTCCCTTGACCCAAGCCCCCCTGATCAAGGTAACCGGGGTCTGGAAGGCCTTTCCGGGCGTCCAGGCCCTCCGGGACGTCTCGGTGGACTTCCGGGCGGGCGAATGCCATGCCTTGATGGGGGAGAACGGGGCGGGCAAGAGTACCCTGGGCAAGCTGCTTGCCGGGCTTTACCGGCCCGATCAGGGCGAGGTTCGAGTGGACGGGCGCCCCGTCCACTTCCGGGGTCCGGCCGAGGCGGCGGCCCTTGGCATCGCGATCGTCCACCAAGAGCTCCTGTTCTGCGAGAACATGACGGTGGCGGAAAACCTCTGCCTGGCAGACCTTCCGCACCGAGGCATCTGGGTAGACGATGCCCAGATGCAGGAGCGTGCCAAGGGGTACCTGGCGCTCATCGGGGCAGACCTGGATCCCCGACAGCGTCTCGGCGAGCTCCCCATCGCCAAACAGCAGCTCGTACAGATCGCGGGCGCGGTGGGACGCGGAGCGCGGGCGATCCTCTTCGACGAGCCGACCAGTTCCTTGAGCCAAGGCGAGGCCGAACGGCTTCTTGCCCTCATCCAGGACCTCAAGGCTAGAGGCGTCCTGTGCATCTACGTTTCCCACCGCATGGACGAGGTCCTGCGCATCGCGGACCGGGTAACCGTGCTGCGAGACGGCGATCTCGTGGCCACCAGAGACGCGAGCGACCTTAGCCAAGCCGAGTTAGTCCGCCTGATGATCGGACGGGACCTTGCCGCATCCCAGTTTGAGCCGGGGACTTCCGGAGAGGAGATCCTCCAAGTACGTGGCCTGTCCAGCGCCGGGCGCTTCCAGGACGTGAGCTTGGCCCTTCGGCGAGGGGAAATCCTTGGTTTGGCCGGCCTGGTCGGCGCGGGCAGAACCGAGGTCGCGGAAGCGGCGTTCGGCCTCGATCCGTACGTGTCGGGCGAGGTGCGGTTCCGAGGCGAACCCATCCGCGACCTACGCCCGAGCGAAATGCTGCGGCGGGGGGTTGGCTTGGTTCCGGAGGACCGCAAGCGCCACGGGCTGGTGCTCTCGCTGAGCGCCCGGGAGAACATCTCGCTGCCAATCCTGGACCGATTAGCCCGTGGGGGATGGGTCTCGAGGTCGCGCGAAGATGGGGTGGTTGGAAAGTTCTTCGATCGGATGCGGGTCAAAGCTCCCAGCCCGGAGAGCTTGGCCGCGGGCCTTTCAGGCGGGAACCAGCAGAAGCTGGTCCTCGCCAAGTGGCTCGCCGCCGACTGTGAAGCTCTGCTAGTGGACGAGCCCACCCGGGGAGTAGACGTCGGCGCGAAGGCCGAAATCCATGCTCTCCTTAAGGAACTTGCGGCGGAAGGCAAGGCAGTCCTCCTGATCTCGAGCGAGCTTCCCGAGCTTCTCGCACTCAGCGACCGAATCCTCGTGATGCGGGAAGGCCGCATCGTGGCCGAGCTTCCGGGGCGGTCCACCGAGGAAGCGGTGATGAAAGAGATGGCTGGCGTAAAGTAGGGAAATGCTGACATCGTTGCTCATCCTCGGTCTCCTCCAGGCTCCGGTAAGGATCGAGGCCGAGGACGCGACCCTCAGTGGAAGCGCAACCGTGGCGAAGGAAGGCAAGGGCTTCTCCGGGTCGGGCTACGTCACCAACCTGACCTCTCAGGACGCGAAACTCAGTTGGAAGCTAGAAGCCAAGGCGGGCGTCTACAAAGTTCGGGTGGGATTCCGCACCCCCGGCGGCAAGAAGGGATTCCAGGTGCTGGCAAACGGCGGCTCCGTGGACAGCATGTTCCCGGACAGCCCGGACTTCAGCGTGAAGTACGCCGGAAAGATTGAGCTCCGCGACGGCGAGAACACGGTCGGCATCGGACGCGGGTGGGGCCATTACGACGTGGACTATATCGAACTCGAACCTGCCGGGGCGCCCGCCCCGCTCAAGAAGGTCCCTGCAACCCTCGCGACTTCCAAGGCGAGCAAGGAAGCGAAGCAGGCCATGGCCTTCCTCGCCGAAAACTACGGGAGCAAAATGCTTTCCGGCCAGTACAACCACGACGAAGACGGCTGGCTCAACGAAACGGTGGGCCGGCGCGCCGCGATCCTGGCGGGCGACTTCATGGACTACTCGCCCTCCCGGCGCGCCTTCGGCGCGGACCCTGGCTTGGCCACCGAGCAGATGGTCGCCAAAGGCAAGGCGGGGCAGCTCATCTCGATGTCCTGGCACTGGAATGCTCCCAAGGACCTCGTCAACACGAAGACCACCGACGCCGCCGGCCGCACCGTAGACCGCAGCTGGTACCGCGGCTTCTACAGCGACGCCACCACCTTCGACCTCGCCAAGGCGATCGCCGATCCAACCTCGGAAGGCTACAAGCTGATCCTCCGGGACATCGACGCCATCGCGGTGGAGCTCAAGAAGTTCGCCGACGCCAAGGTGCCCGTCCTTTGGCGGCCCCTCCACGAGGCGGAAGGCGGCTGGTTCTGGTGGGGCGCGCGCGGCTCCCAGCCTTGCATCGCCCTCTGGAAGCTCCTGTTCCAGCGCCTGACCAACGTCCACAAGCTCAACAACTTGATCTGGGTGTGGAACAGCGCGGATGCGGCTTGGTACCCGGGCGACGACACCGTTGACATCGTCAGCATCGACGCCTACCCGGGCGACCGCAGCGACCCGCTGAGCGCGGGTTGGGAGGACCTCTCCACCCGGTTTGACGGCAAGAAGCTCCTCGGTCTCGCCGAGTTCCCGGGCGCCCCAGACGTGGACCGCATGTTCCGCTTTGGAGTCCGTTGGTCGTTCTTCATCTCCTGGACCGGCGACCTTGGCCCCAAGAAGACCGACCGGGAAATGCTTAAGCGAACCTACGACAGCCCCAACACGATCACCCTAGACGAGCTTGGCAAACGGTTCAAGCGCGGCTGATAGGCAGGGGAACGCCGGTGCAGTAACCTAGTATCTAGGTTTCATGGCGTCCCCCAACCGCATCGTCAATCTGCAAACCCTGCGGTACTCCAACGGAGACGTGGCGTTCGCCACCGCGTTCGTCACCCTCACCACGGGCGCCTTCCTCGTTGGCTTTGTGCAGTCGATCGGAGGAAGCGACCTTTGGATTGGTCTCCTCGCCGCGTTGCCTAGCCTGTGCGGATTCCTGCAGATCCCGGGCGCCATTTGGGGTCGAAGCTTTGCCTCGTATAAGCGTTTCGTCGCCCCCGGCGGCTGGTTGTGGCGGTTGTTCCACGTTCCGCTCCTCGTACTCCCCGTGCTCGCGGTGCCCAACGAGATGAAGCTGGTGGTCCTCACCGTGTGCGTGGGCCTGGCCTCGGGAATCATCGCGATGGTCCAGCCGATCTACAACGATTGGCTGGCAGAGATGGTGCCCAGCAGCTCTCGGGGCTTCTACTTCAGCCGGCGCAACGCGATCGCCTCGGCGGTTGGCGCGGTGGTGGGTCTCGTGGGTGGCATCCTCCTCGACGTGTTTCGGGGCCGCGACATGGCGTCCGTCGGGTTTTGCGTCGTCTTCGGGATCGCCCTGGCTTGCTCAGGGGTCAGCATGGCCTTCTTTCTCAAGATGAAGGACGTCCCGCGGGAAGCCCCGGTTAAGCAAGACCTCAAGGTGGCCCTCCTTGCTTTTGGCGTCCCGTTCAGCGACCGCCAGTACCGCAAGGTCCTCGTCTTCCTCGCGATCTTCGTCTGCGGCCAGGTGTTTGCCGGTCCTCTCTTCGCGGCGTTCGCGCGCGAGTCCTTGAAGCTGGACTTCAAGTCCATTCAAGCCGCGATCATGATGCACGCGGTAGGCGGCGTGGCCACCGCGCGGTTCTGGGGGTTCCTCTCGGACCGCTACGGCAACAAGCCCTTGCTCACTCTGGTGGGCTTTTCGCTCGCCCTCAATCTGATTCCGTGGGCGCTCTGCCGACCCGGGGCAGACATGTTCAACACTATCCTCCTGATGACCACCCATCTCCTGATGGGCGCCACCTGGAGTGCGGTGGCCCTCTGCCAGTTCAATCTGCTTCTTGCTACCGCCAACCCGGAGGACCGCGCCAACTATATCGGCGCGGGCATGGCGGTGCAAACGCTGGTCGGCGGCCTGAGCCCGCTTGCCGGGGCGGCGCTGATGGCCGTACTGCGCGGAAGCTTCCCGGTCGAGGTCGCCTACAAGCTGGTGTTCGGGGTCACGGCGGTGATCCGCATCGTCGCGATGTTCTTCCTGATCCCGGTCAAGGAGGAAGGTTCGGCAGGGCTCCGCGCCACCATTCGCAACCTCCGAAGCTTTACCCCGCGCGGCGTCCGTGCCATGCGCTCCCTGCAGAGCAGCACGGACGTCGAGCGCCGCACCGAGGCCCTGGAGAGCTTGGGCACCGAGCGCATGTCGGTAGCGGTGGAGGACGTGATCAAGGCCCTCCACGATCCCCTCCCTCGGGTGCGAAGGCAGGCCGCGATGGCCCTGGCCGACCTGGACGACCCGCGGGCGGCCCATGAGCTCCTGCACATGCTGGAGTTCCACCCCAACCTCGTGGAGGAGGAAACGGTGGAGGCCCTCGGCCGTCTGGCCCAGCCGGAATCGGCCCCCATGCTCATCCGCCTCCTAGACCATCCAAGCTCCCTGATACGGCGGGCCAGCGCCCGCGCTCTCGGAAAACTCCGGGTGCCGGAGGCGGTCCAGCCGCTCATTCAGCGCGTCGCCGACAGCGACGACATGGACCTGCGCCGAGCCGCCCTCCAGGCCCTTCGCCTGATGGAGGCGCGGGAGGCCGGGCCGGTGATCGCGGGCTCGTTGATGGACGTCCATCCCAGCGTACGGGTTGCCGCCGCCGAGGCAGTCTCCGAACTCGAACTCATGGAAGCCGCAGGACCCCTTCGGGACTCGTTGCGGACCTACGAGGACGAAGCCTCCAGCGAAGCGGTCTACGCCCTCGGCGTTGTGGGAACCCTAGACGACCTCCCCCTCATCCTTGGGCGTGCCGCCAAATGTGAGTCCATCATCACCCGCCGCCGCTGCTTGCTGGCGGCAGCCCGGTTGCTCGACGTCGAGCGCGAGGCGTACCGCCTGCTGCTCCTAGATGGCATCGCCCGGGACACCGAACTGATGACCATGGCCAAGCACGCGAAGGCCCCCAAAACGGCGCGCAGCGCCCTCCAGCGCTACTCGGCCGGCGACGAGGCGGGCGGGCTCGCGCTCCTCGTGAGGGAGGACTCCCCGGTTCTCCGCGTGCTTGCGGAAACCCCGGTCGAGGAGTCCTTCCTGATTGCCCTGGCTTACTCGGCAAAGGCCTAGCCGAGGTCGAAGAGGATCTTCTCGAGGCCGATCACGAAGCCGTTGAGCCCGCGCACGCGTCGGGCGCTGAGCTTGACTCCGTCCATGAACGACACCCGGTCCAGCGAATCGTGACGGATCGTCAGCGTCTCGCCTCGCCCGCCGAAGATCACTTCTTGGTGGGCAACCAGGCCCGGCAGCCGAACCGAGTGGATCGGTACCCGATGCACGTTGGCTCCCCGCGCGCCGTCCGCCTTCAGGAAGGGCACCGGCTTGTCGCTGGTGTCACGCTTGCGGGCGTCGTCGATCATTTCGGCGGTCAGCATGGCGGTCCCGCTGGGCGCATCCACCTTCTGGTCGTGATGCAGTTCGATGATCTCCGCGTCCGGCATCCACTTGGCCGCGAGGTGGGAGAAGTGCATCATGAGCACCGCGCCGACCGCAAAGTTGGGCGCGTAGAGGCCAGGCACTCCGCGCTCCTTGCTTTCCGCCTTGAGCTCGGACAGCTCTTCGTGCTTAAGGCCGGTGGTCCCGATAATTGGGGAGACCCCTCGTTTGAGAGCGGACATGCCGTGAACGGCGGCCGCGGAGTGGTGGGTGAAATCGATCAGGATGTCCGCCTTCACGCGGTCCAGCGCCGCGCCGAGGCGGGACTCGACCTGAAGGTCCGGCACATTGGGTCCGAATACCTCGCGAAGGGGCTGCTCGAGGCCGTGACGGTCTACCGCGACGACAAGCTCAAATTGCTCGTCGGCGACGATCGTCTTGACGACCTCGCGTCCCATCTTGCCCAGTGCTCCGGAAACGGCAACCCGAATACGTTCGCTCATGCCCGGATTATGACGGTTAGGCGAACCGCTTCATCACAACCCGGCCTTGATCGATGAGCAACGGTAGCCCAGCTTCGTCCACCACCACCCGGCTGGCCTTGCCGCCCTGCTCCACGCGCAGTTCGAAGCCCTTGCGTGGCTTGCCTGCCACCTCCACCGTGGCCGGCCCCAAGAACTCGGTGACGCTCAAATCCCAAGTCCAGGTGTTGAGGTCGAAAACGAACGCTTCCACCCGGTCGCCGCGCTTCGGCTGGTCGCGCAGGAACCAGAACTCGGCCAGGTTCTTCCGGTTGCCCGTGCTCACGAGAGGCACCTTCCTCGGCGAGCGGTCGCCGCCAAGGTCGGTCACGATCGCCCCGGCCGCGTCGAACTCCACCAGGACCCGCTTCTTGTCCAGCTCCGGCTCCAGGACCTCGTGGAACTTGCGCGTGGGCGACCCGTCCGAGGCAAACGTGCTCTGGGTGGTCAGCCGCATCTTCCCGATTTGCAGTCTGAGCTCTACGGTCTTGGAGCCGTCCGGCATCCTCTTCTGGCTGATCGTGGCGTACCCGGCTCGCTTGCCTCCCACCTCGACCACCAGCCGGGCCTGCGCGGCTGCCAACCCGGGGCCGAGCAGGAGGGCTAGACAAAGGGGCCTCACCAAACCCGCTCGATCCTCACGCCCGGCGTCTCGATCAGGAGCAGGACGCCCTTGTCGTCCAGATAGATCCTGGACAGGGCGCCGCCCTGCTGCTGCTCCAGAAGGTTGCCGGAAACGGTGCGGCCCCCAACCTTAACCGACTTCACGCCCACGTACGTGGTCGTGGTAGGAAGCCACTTCAGGCTCTGGGTGGAGAACTGGGAGAACTTGATCGTGGTGCCTACCGTCGGCTTGCGGTCCACGAACCACCACTCGCTCGGGTCGAGGCGGCTCTGCTTGTCCGGCTGGGCAATCGTCCGTTTCAGGTCTCGACCCCGCATCTGGAAGGCGATGATCGCGCCCTTGCGATCGTAGGTCGCTCGCACCTGGACCTTCTCCCGCGTCCCGCCTTGAACCGAGCTTGGCCCTTCGGAGTACAGCTCGTCCATCACGTGCTCGCCGGTGTTCCGAACTTCCGAGCGGGTCCGCAGGATCGCCTTCTGGCCGTTGGCGTCTACGTTGAGCAACATCTGGGTGCGCTTCAACGAGCCGGTTACGGCGAATCCGAAGGTGCCGAGCGCGACCTGCTTGCCGTTCTGAACCATGCGGATTTTCGCCGAGGCCGTCGCCGGCTGCGCTACGCTCGCACTCGCCGCAACAAGGCCCGCAAGAATGAAGGCGGCTCTCATGCCACCCCGAGGGCCATCTTGGCGGCTTGGACGCCCGTCTCGTACGCCATCTCCAAGCGGGGGCCCTGCACCCCGTCCCCGGCCACGATCACCTTCGAGTCTCCACGGTTTGCCGATTCGAATCGGGCTACGATCTCCGGTTGGCTGTACTTCCATCGCTTCACGCTTCGCACCGCCGGTAGACGCCACGGCTCACCGTACAGACGAGCGAGGTAGCCCAGAACGTCGGTTTCGATCGATTCGTCGGAGCGGGAGTACGCATCCAGGCTGTACGCGGGGCTCATCTGAGCCACGAATGCGGTGCCGCCCTCCGGGCCCCGGCCCGGGCACTTGGTCTGCTCGATGCTAAGCCAAGTCAGCGGGTGCCGCTGGTCCGGGTCCAGAAGGGCATGGTAGTTGGTCGGGGGCGGAGGCATCCGAAACCCGAGCATGACGCTCAGGCAAGGACGGTAGCGGACGCTGCCCAAGGCGCGGCTTTCTCCAAGCGTCCAGAGAAGCTGGGTGGTTTGGGGAACCGGCGCGGTGAGGATGACCCGGTCAAAACTCTGCTCCTCACCATCCGAGTGACGCACCAGGATCTTGCCGTCGATGTCCGTTAGGCTGGCCACGGTAGCGCGCAGCTTTATGTTGAGGTTTGCCGCCAATAGCTTGGGCAAAACGTTCATGCCGCTCCGATAGCAGTGCCTTCGCTTGGCCCGGCGCGGGTCGCTTGGCGTAGGGTGGAGGCCGGAGTGCAGGTAGATCGGCTTGGGCACGATCACCAGTTCGTCCTGGCTCAGCTCCTCCAGCATGACTTTGTCCAGGCTGGTCCCCTCGCCCGCAATGCTGGTCGCCCCCGAATCGAAGACGAAGTCCTCGACCCTTCTTGTGGAGCAGCGCCCGCCAATCGCGTTCGACTTCTCGAAAACGACGGCTTCCACTCCGGACTTTGCAAGCTCGCGGGCAGCGGCGAGGCCCGCCAGCCCCGCCCCGATCACCGCGACGGTCACGCGGCCACCGGGTCGGAGGCATCAGACAGCTGGCGCGCAAGCAGGTTTCCGCAGGTGGCGCCGCTTTGGAGGGCTCCGTCGATGCTGGAGTTCGTCGTGAACTCTCCGGCGAAGTACAGGCCTTGGACGTCCGTGATCGCCCGGGGAAGCCCGGCGAAGACTCCCGCCGGCTGGGCGTACTGGGCGTAGCGCACCCGGTAAGCCCGGATGAACGACCACATGTTGACTCCTCCCTTGGGGAACATCGCCGCAATCTCGGTCTTAGCCATCTCAGCCAGCTGCTCGTCGGATTCAGGGCGGTCGCCCAAGATCGTTGCGGAGGCCAGGTGCTTGCCCGCCGGCGCATAGGAGGGTTGGATCGCGGTCAGGGGTGCAACCTCGTTGACCAAAGCGCCGGGCTCGCCGTTCAAGACTAGGTAGCCGCCCGCCACGAACTCCTTCGGAATCTCGAAGTAGAGCGTGATGCAGGAGCGGTGGCCCTCTACCGTCGGCAGGCCGGTGATTCGGGCGGCCACGTCGGCTTCCGTGGCCACGACCACGTGGTCCGAAACAAAGGTTTCGCCGGTATCGAGAACCACGCCGGTTGCCTTGCCGTGCTCAACCGAAACACGCTCAACCCGGGCGCCCAACCGCATCAAGTAGCGGGGAATCTCCGCTGCGATCTGCTTGGGCAGGGCCTCGATGCCGCCTTCGGGCAGGGCGGCCTGGCCCTCCAGAAGCATTTTCCAGACGAACGCGAACTGGCGCGAGCTGACCTCGAGCGATCGATCAAGGAAGATGCCGCCGAAGAAGGGCCGCAGAAACTTCTCGATGATGTCCTTGCTGAGCCCGTGGTGCCGAAGCATGTCGATGGCGGACTCGTCCTCCATCGTAGCCATCTCCTGAACCGTGAGGTGGCGGATTTCGGTGGAGAGTCCGCGTAGGCGGTACAGGTCGATCGGATTCAGATACCGCGACTTCAGAAGCTGGAACGGCTTGCTCTCGTCGACCAGGTTGAGCTTGCCTCCACGGTAAACGATCGCCGCGTTGGGAAAGCCCTTGAGTCCCAGGGCCGGGATATCGAGCTCTCGCCGCGCATTCGGATAGGCGGTGAGATGGATCTGGAAGCCCCGGTCCAGCTTGAACCCATTGACCTCGTCAGTCTTGAGCCGGCCGCCGACGCGATCGTCCGCCTCCAGCAAGAGGAAGGGGATGCCCGCGCGGTGAAGCTTCCGCGCACAGGCAAGGCCCGCCAGGCCCGCGCCAACGATCACAACCGGCTTATGCATTGCCGTAGTTTTACCCGTGCCTGCCGAGCCTGGCCCTGGAATCAGCGTAGTACCGCCCATGCCCTCCCGAGTCCGCCGTGCCCTCTGCTGGATTCGCCGAGACTTGCGCCTCTCCGACCACGCCGCCCTCGCCCACGCGACCAGCATCGCGGAAGAGGTCGCGGTCGCCTTCGTCTTCGATCCCAACATTCTGGATGCTCTGGAGGACCGCGACGACCGACGGGTGACCTTCATCCACCGGTCGCTGCAGGAACTCGACCGTAAGCTGCACGAGCGCGGTTCTGCCCTCGTGGTACGGCGCGGCGATCCCCTTTCTGAGATTCCCGGCCTAGCTCGGGAGCTCGGGGCGGACTGCGTGGTTACGGCGAGAGACTACGAGCCCTACGCCCGCCAAAGAGATGAGGCCGTTCGCAAGCTGCTCGCGGACCAGGGCACGGACTTCACGACGGTGAAGGACAGCGTGGTCATGGAGCCGGGCCAAGTTCTCACCCAAGACGGTGGGACTTACCGGGTCTATACGCCCTACTCTAAGATGTGGCGGGCCCACTTCTCCCCGGCTCGCGACGCCGCCGACCACGCGCCGGACCTCACAAAACTCGTCCCGAAAGAGTCGATCGCCGGCGCCTCCCGCGCCTGGTCCCTCGAAGATCTCGGGTTCGACGAGGGCAAGCTCTGGCTGGAACCCGGCGAGGACGCCGCCCTGCAGGCACTGAGTGAGTTCTCCACCAGAGCGGCCGCTTACGGCGAGAAACGCGACTTCCCCGCAGGCAAACACACCAGCGCCCTTAGCGTCCACTTTCGCTTTGGCACGATCAGCATCCGGGAAGCGGTGCGAACCGCCCTAGAACTCGGCTCGAAGGGAGCCGACAAGTGGTTGGCAGAACTCATCTGGCGCGAGTTCTATCAGGACGTTCTCTTCCACAACCCCCAGGTGGTGGACACCACGTTCAACCCGCAGTACGCCGGGATCGAGTACCCGGGCACGGAAGAGCACTTCCGAGCTTGGTGCGAGGGCCGCACCGGCTACCCGCTGGTGGATGCCGCCATGCGCTGCCTAAACCAGACAGGCTGGATGCACAACCGATTGAGGATGGTGGTGGCTTCTTTCCTGACCAAAGACCTCCTCGTGGACTACCGCCAAGGCGAGGCCTACTTTGCCCGCAAGCTCCTGGACTTCGAACTTGCCAGCAACAACGGAGGTTGGCAGTGGGCCGCCTCGGTCGGCGCGGACGCCCAGCCCTACTTCCGGATCTTCAACCCCATTCTGCAAAGCCTCAAGTTCGATCCGGACGGAGAGTTCATCCGCGAGTGGGTCCCGGAACTGCGGGACCTGAAGGGCAAGGGCATCCACTGGCCCCTGGACGCGTCCTCTTTCGAGCTGCTCGAGGCGGGCGTGGAGCTGGGGAAGGACTACCCCTGGCCCATCGTCCACCACGACCTTCAGCGTCCCAAGGCGATCGCCTTGCTGGAATCCGCACGAAAGTAGCGCCAACTTCGCCTAAACTGGGCGAGTGGGTTGGTTTCAAGACCTGAACGCCACGCAACGTTGGGGCGCAAGGCTCCTGGTGTACGGGGCGATGGTGGGGGCTCTCGTAGTGGGAGACCAGTACGTGGCGCGGCGGGCGCCGCTGAAGATCGTGGAATCCCCACCCCCCATGGCCGCACGCTTCGGGGGTATCGAGAGCGCCCCTGCAACGGTTTCGCCAAGCCGCGTGATCGTCCACGTCAAGGGCGCGGTGAAGCAGCCCGGCGTCTACGAGTTCGGCCCGGACGACCGGGTCCGCGACGCGATCGCCCGCGCCGGCGGGGCAAAGCCGGGGGCTTTTCCGGACGAACTGAATCTTGCGGCCAAGCTGGTCGACGGCGAGGAGATCATCGTTCCCTCCGTGCGGTCGGCGACGCCCGCTCCCGCGGGAGCCCGCCGCACACCGACGGCTCGGCGTCCGGGCCAGATGCAAGGCTTCATCCCTCCTCTCACGGTCGAACCTTTTGGCGGCGAGACCTCCAAACCGGGCAGCCCCGCCCCGTCGGGTGGAATCGTGTCGCTGAATCGGGCAAACCAGCAAGCGCTCGAGGGCTTGCCCGGAATCGGCCCCGCCACCGCCAAGAAGATCCTCGACTACCGCGCTGAGCACGGGGGCTTCTCAAGCGTGGACGAACTCCTGGCCGTGCGAGGCATCGGCCCAAAGAAGCTGGAGCAGATACGGCCATACGTACGGCTCTAGGAAGTCACCCCTTATGCCATACATAGCCTGAAACCCATGCGATTGGAATAGGGTTTCTAAAACGGAATGGGGTGGCGGGCGCTTGCCGTTTTTGGGGGACTAACCTCTCGAAAAAACCCAGTAACGGATTCCCATTCTTGCGAAGATGGGACCGCATCTGGGGCATTTACGACGCGTACGTCCTAAATCTGGGGAAAGCTTAACGAACCCAATCCGCGTGTGGAGAGACACGAAAGGTTGTAGAGGAGTGCTATCTGTGAACTTTGGACGAACTTTAACTATTGCCGCCCTTGCGGTCCTTGCCTCTGCTAGCTACGCGCAGAACTACGCCTACGCCAACGTCACCACGTGGAACGGCAACCAGTACCTGGCCAATGGCTCCGCCACCGACCAGTCGGGCAACATCATCACCAAGCTTGTCGCGGACGACATCGAGCTCCACCCCCTCACGGGTGGCTTCCAGATCACCGCGCTCACGTTCTCGGTCGTCAACGCAAACGCCGCCGCCGTTTCCGTTCGTGCGCGAGTTCGCTTCTGGGAGGACAACGGCGCGGGCGCTCCCGGAACCGCGATCGCCGGCTACACGTTCAACGCGTTTAGCTTCGCCGCCAACACCAACACGCTCCTGTCCGGCAACCTCGGTACCGGCTTCACGATTCCGGCCAACCACAAGATGTGGGCCGGCATCACCTTCGACAACAACGTTGGCGCGACCGGCGCGACGCAAGCCCAGCTGAACAACTTCGGCATGGGCCTCTACAACCCCCCGACGGTTGGCGTCTCTGGCGACAACTACTGGGTGAGCACCAACCCGGGCTCCAACTTCTCCAGCAACCCGCTTGGTGCTGGGGTTAACGGCGCGGCTGGCCTCGGCAGCTTCGGCTGGCGATTCGAGACCACCCAGGCCGTTCCCGAGCCGGGCACCATGGCCGTCCTCGGACTTGGCCTCGCTGCCATCGCTCGCCGACGCAAGCAGGGCTAAGGCTCTCCCCAAAGCTCGCAGACGCCAAGGGCCAGGACGGAAACGTCCTGGCCCTTCCTACGTTTGGGTTAGCCGCGAACCAGCGGCAACAGGCCGGGCGCGGCCTCGAGGTTCTCGGTGCGAACCTGCTTCATCTTCGCGATCAGCGTCGCTTCCGAGTCCACGTACGCGTCCAGGGCGTCGGCTTGGGTTGCCTTCCGGTACATCCCCCACTGGCCCATCGGGCCGCCCTTGGCCACCGCCTTGTAGGTCCACATCGCCCAGTTCAGGCCTTTCTCGGTAAGGTGCCGGACGTACTCATGCATGACCTCGGGGTTGCCATGAGGCTCCAGGTTGAACTCGCCGATGTACAGGGGAGCGTCCCGGTATCCCTGCAACTCCTTCACCTTGGGCAAGAACGACTTGAGGTTCTTGACGTGGTCGCCGGAGGCCTTCGCGTCGAAGTGGTAGAAGTGGAGGCTGAACGCCACCTGGGTCCATCCAGCAAGGTTGGGGTGCGGCGTCGTCTCGAAGCCCTTGTAGCCGTCGTCCACGATCACCGGCTTGTGCGCGTCCACCGTCCGGATGCCCCGGATGAGGCGATCGTAGACGAGGTGGAGCATCGCCACGTTGGGCGTCCCCATCGGCTCGTTGATCAGGTCGTACGCGGCCACTGTCGGCTCATTGGCAAACTCGCGGGCCACTGCCTTCCAAGTTCCGATCATCTTGTCGATGTTGTCGACGTCGTACCAAAGGCGGTTCTTGCCTTCTTCTCCGGTGTGGTGCTCCCCGCTCTGGCCGCCTTGGGCGCCGTGGAGGTCCAGCACCACGTACAGATCGTGCTTCTTGGCCCAGCCTACGGCTTTGCGCAGCCAGTCCATTCCGCCTGGCTCATCCAAGATGGACCAAAGGAAGGGCAGCCGAACGTGGTTGAGGCCCGCTGCCCGGATGCGGGCGAAGTCGGATTCCTGGATCCAGCTCTCGCGCCAAGCTTGGCGGACCCGCAGCATGGCGTCCTTGCCGAGGCGCTTCTCCACCGTTGTCCACAGGGAGACGTGGTCGGCGATCTTCTTGGGGAAGGCCTCCGCGCCCGGGAGGTCCTTAGGAGGCTTGTCGGCCCAAGGGGTCATCCAAATCTCCTCGACCAGCCAACCGCCAAGGTTGACCCCGCGCAGCTGAACCTTCTTGCCCGCTGAGTCGACGAAGTCCTGGCCCTTGATGCTCAGGGGGCTCAAACCGGCCAAGAGCGTGGAGGAGACGAGTAGGGAAGCCAAAGTCATGCGACCTGCCGTGCGATGAGGAAGAGAGGGGGAGCCCAGCCAAAGCTGGGCTCCCCCTCAGAGGATCAGACTAGCGGATGCCCGGGAAGCCCCAGCCGCCGCCGTTCAGGTAGCCGTAGTACCAGTTCCAGTTGTTCGCGTTTCGGCGATCCAACCAGATGTTCTCGAACCACTTGATCCCGCCCTTCTTCATGGCTCGAGCGTGGCCGTCCGCAAACGCGGCCGGAGCGGTCGAGGTGAAGCGGTATCGCGGGTGAGCCGCGCACTCCCAGGCGCCTGCGCTGCTGGAACCGCAGTCGCTGTCGAAGACCGGGGAGTAGACCGGGCTTCCCGGCGTGTAGACGTCCACGCCGTCACGGAACCTGGTGCTGACGTCGCCCGGGGTCGTGAGGATCGGACCGACCCACATGTTCTGCCAAGCGTGGAACCACGGGTAGTTCCAGCCGGCGCCCGAGTTGTTGGCGCCCTTCTCCATGATCGCAATCTTATCCGCCGGGGACTCGAGCGCGGACTGGTTAAAGCCGGGGTTCGGAGCGTCGGGGCCGCCGTTGTGGTCGAAGTTGTTCACGAACATCTCGTTGTGAACTCCGTAGCTGAACGCGCCTTCGCTGTTGCCGACGGCTTCGGCTCGGGGGTTGCCCGGGGACCGGAAGATGCCCGACTGGCCGTACGACTGGGCGATGCCGCTGTTGACGTTGACCTTGGAGTCTCCGCTCTTGATGTACGGCAGGGTGACCGTCACCCAGCTGACGTACGTGTCGCCGCTTCCGGATTCGGACTGCGCGAACGTGTCGTCGTAGTCGCCGAGATACATCATCGAACCAAGAAGGATCTGTTTGACGTTGCTCAGGGACTGGGTCTTCTTGGCCGCAGACTTAGCCTGGGCGAAAACGGGGAAAAGGATCGCCGCCAAGATGGCGATGATCGCGATGACGACGAGAAGCTCGATGAGCGTGAAGGCACGATTGCGATTTCGTTGCATGGATATCCTCACCTTTGAGAAGGGATGGTGGTCGAGTCCCGCACGTCCAGCGTGCACGGGAAGATGACGGAATCGTTGGCAGGGCGCTGGCCCTGGGTTAGCTCGAGCAGCACGCCGGCAGCGTGCTGAGCCATGTCGAAAATCGGTTGCTTGACCGCGGTCAACTTGGGGGTGGTGGACTCGCAGAACGGAGTGGAGTCGAAGCCCACCACGCTTAGGTCTTCCGGAACGCGCACGCCCATCTCGGCTGCCCGCTCTAGGATCACAGAAGCGGCGCGCTCCGTCCAGCCCAGGATCGCCGTGTACGGCTCGCCTGAGGCCCACATGTCGCGGAACTCGTAGAGGTTCCACTCCCAGACCCGGGTGTCGCCCGTTGCATCCACTCCCCGCTTGGCCATGGAGTCCAGGAAAGCCTCGCGGCGAAGGATGCAGTCCGGGGTAGTGACTTCTTGGAGCTCGTTTACAAAGAGGATCTTTCGGTGGCCAAGGTTCCACAAATGCTCGACTGCCAACTCGATCCCGGCCTCGTTGTCGCAGTTCACGTACACCGGACCGCAAAGGGCCTCGGGGCGTCCCGCGTTGAGTGCCACGATCGGGATCGGGCAGTTGCGGATCTGCTGCTGGGTCCGCTCGTCCCGCGCCAACTTGCACCAGATCACGCCCTCGATCTGACCGTCGGCGATCGCGCCCAAGACGTCGTCGTGGGGGAGCTCCGGCAGAATCGTCAGGCGGTAGTGGTTGGGGAACAGCTTGGTTCCGACGCCGCCGAGAAGCTGGGACAGGTAGAGGGGGCCGGTGCTGATGTCGCCGAAGTTCTCGAAGATCAGCCCCACCGTGTGGGTCCGACTGCCACGAAGGCCGCGAGCCAGGGCGTTGGGATAGTATGAGAGCCGCTCGGCTGTCTCTCTTATCAGCCGGGCGCGTTCCGGGCTGACCCGGATGCTGCTTCCTCTCCCGTGCAGCACCTTACTGACGGCGGCGGTTGAAACGCCGGCGGCAAGGGCTACTTCCTTCAACGTCACGCTCATATCGCTTCTACTTGGAGGTCGGAGCGTTCGGGGTCGGGCGCTTGCCGGTAAGGCCCATCATTTCCTTCATCTTCGCCTTCTGCTCGGGGCTGAGCGTGGCGTCGTTGTCGATGGCGGCGGTGCGATCGGCGTTTGCCTTTTCGATCGCGTCTTTGCTCGGCTCGTTGGTCGGGTTGCTGTCGCAACCGGCCACCAATCCGAGTCCGAGGGCGAAGGCGAGAATCCAAGACTTGTTCATGCTGTTTGCTCTAGCGCCCCATTCCAGGAGCCTTCCGTTTCAATTGAACGATTAATCAATCGCAGGTCACGACGATTAAACCTTTAATCATGATACGCCGAAATGAGGCGGTTTGCCAAGGGATCGTGTCGGGATTTTTGGGGACGCACCTTCGAGGCACCGCCCCGACGGGGCTTTAGGGCCGGGGGCCGCTGGTAGCATTGGCCCGTGAGCAAGTCCCCGCTTCGGATCGGCATCGTTGGCTGCGGCAACATCAGCGGCATCTATTTCCAGAACCTTGGCCAGTACCCAGAGACGGAAATCGTGGCGGTAGCCGACCTCGACATGGCTCGGGCGAAGGAAGCCGCAGAGAAGCATGGCTTTCCGCTGGCCCTCTCCACGGACGAGCTGATCAACCACCCAGATGTGGACCTCGTCCTCAACCTGACCGTGCCCAAGGCCCACGCGGCGGTTGCTCTTCAGGCAATCCGTGCAGGGAAGCATGTTTACGGCGAGAAGCCCCTTGCCGTGGATCGGGCGGATGCCGCCATCATGCTAAACACCGCGACCGCCACCGGCGTTTTGGTGGGCTGCGCCCCGGACACCTTCCTCGGCGGAAGCCACCAGACCTGCCGTGCCCTGATCGACGAAGGCGCGATCGGAGAGCCAGTCGCCGTCCAGGCCAACATGATTTGCCACGGCCACGAGACCTGGCACCCCTCGCCGGAGTTCTACTACGAAGTCGGCGGCGGCCCCATGATGGACATGGGCCCGTACTACCTAACCGCCCTGATCAACATGCTCGGCCCCATCCGCCGGGTTACGGGCAGCGCCCGAATCACCTTCCCAACCCGCACCATCACCAGCCAGCCCAAGAATGGCAAGGTGGTCGAGGTCGAGACGCCCACCCACTACTCGGGCGTCATGGACTTCGAGAGCGGCGCGATTGGCGAGATCACCCAGAGCTTCGACATCTGGTACGCCCAGGCGCCGGTGATCGCAATCTACGGCTCGGAAGGATCCCTCGCGGTCCCGGACCCCAACGGCTTTGGCGGCGAGATTCGAATCCGTACCCGCAACAACTCAGATTGGGAAGTCGTCCCCAGCCGCTTTGGCAACATGGAGAACTCCCGAGGAATCGGCGTGCGAGACATGGCCCGGGCGCTCCAGACCGGAACCTCCCACCGAGCCAGCGGCGCGCTCGCGTTCCACGTCCTAGACGCGATGCACGCGTTCCGCGAGGCCAGTGAGCAGGAGCGCCATATCCACCTTGGCTCCACCGTGGAACGGCCAGACCTGATGGCCGACTAACGCTTGCGAAGGGCGGCCAGGTCGCTTAGATTGGCAACTCGCGGGTCGTTGTAGACCTTGTGGATCCACTCCCGCGTGTTGCCCTTCTTGGGGTCCTCGATCATGTAGGCCCAGGTGAGGAAGTAAAGCCACGGCCGCCGGGTGAACTCCGCCGGGTCCGGGAGTTTTCCTTCCTCGCCTAAGCCGAAACGCTTCCCCCGGCCGCCGAAAAGCTCTTGGTACTCCGCCCAAGCGGTGGGCGATTCGTAGTCGCGGACGATCAGGTCTACCCGGTCGTCCCCGGGGTACCAGTTCTCCTTCTCCTTCCCGTAGCTCGTCCAGGCCCAGATCAGGTTCCGAAGCCGATGCCGGTTCTGGAACCGGTCGAACATCAGGTTGTAGAGCTTGCGGCACGCGTCTCCGCCGGACTTGCCCCACCAGAACCACTTGCCCTCCGCCTCGTGGAGCGGTCGCCAAATCACCGGCACGCCAGCCGCCTGCAGTTTCCTGAGCTCCGTCGCGGCGAGGTCAAGGTCTCGAACCAGGTTGCGGTAGGACGCTCCTTTGGGGTCGGCAAGCGCCCCCGCAAGGTCGAACTTGTCGGTGTAGAAGTCGCCGTCGCCGTTCGGCGAGATCCAGTGCCACTGGAACGTGACGATCCCTCCGCGCTTGTGCCAAGCGATCGCCTTCTCCACGTCCCGGTTGCCCGACTGGCCCGGGCAGATTCCGTTGAAGTCGTAGCCCATGATCGCGGGCTCTTTGCCCCCTGTAACTTCCCTGATGAAGGGTAGGTACTTGTCGTCGCATTGGCCCGAGAGAATCCGAGTCCCGTACACTCGGTCCAGCAGTGCGTTCAGCTGGGCAGCCTCGCGAGTGGGCCGGGCCGTCACCAGCCGGGAGTCGGGCGCGACAACGAGAGCAAGCGGAAGAAGGAGGAAGGCAAGCACTAGAACCCTTTTACCCCCGCACCCTCGGCAAGGTTACGGTGTCAACCGGTAATCTATCGACCCGATGGGAGCACTTCGCGTCGGCATTGTAGGCATCGGCAACATCTCGGGAATCTACTTCAAGAACCTGGTCGCTTTTCCGGAGACGGAGGTCGTGGCGGTCGCCGATCTCGACCTTGAGCGGGCCGCCAAAGCGGCCGAGGAGCACGGGGTCCCCCACGTCCTGACCCCGGACGAACTGCTCTCCCACCCAGACGTCGATCTCGTTCTTAACCTAACGGTTCCCAAGGTCCACGGCGCCATCGCGCGCAAAGCCATCGCCAACGGAAAGCACGTCTACAACGAAAAGCCCCTCGCCACCGAGTGGGACGACGCCCTCGCCCTGATCGCCGAAGCCCGTGCCAAGGGCCTCGAGGTCGGCTGCGCCCCGGACACCTTCCTGGGCGCCGGCCTGCAGACCGCCCGCAAAGCGGTGGACCAAGGTCTGATCGGCACCCCGATCAGCGCCAAGGCCGCGATGATGGGCTTTGGGCCGGAGCCTTGGCATCCGAACCCCGACTTCTTCTACAAGCCCGGCGGCGGCCCGATGCTGGACATGGGACCGTACTATCTCACCGCCCTCGTCCACCTGCTCGGACCCATCAAGCGCCTCGCCGGCCTATCCAAGGCCACCTTCCCCGAGCGAACCGTGGGCAGCGGCGACCGCCAGGGCGAGAAGATCACGGTCGAGACCCCCACCTTCCTGGAAGCCCTCCTGGACTTCCACAGCGGAGCGATCGCCGACCTCACCACCAGCTTCGACACCGCGCACAACGTGACGGACTGGAGCCACCCGATCATCGTCTTCGGCACCGACGGCGTGATGAAGGTGCCCGACCCCAACGGTTTCGGCGGCGACGTCCTGATCAAGGGCAAGGACCACGAGGACTGGACCCCCGTAGAGGTCACCCACGACTTCCCAGAGAACTCTCGCGGACTCGGCGTTCGCCAGATTGCTCTTAGCCTTCAAGGCAAGAGCCCCAACTACGCCAGCGGAGACCTTGCCGCCCACGTGCTGGAAGCCATGCTCTCGGTGCAGAAGTCGTCCGAAACCGGCCAATTCGTGACCCTGTCCACCCACCCCGAGCGCCCGCAGGCGATGCCCGAGCTTGTCGCCGTCGCAGCCTAGCCCGCCCTAGTCCGCCCTGTCCCCTGGGCTCATTGACCCCGGGGGGCGGAACGCGCCATACTAGTACCTTGCGTGGCGGGTGTAGCTCAGGGGTTAGAGCGCCTCACTGTGGCTGAGGAGGCCGTGGGTTCGAGACCCATCATCCGCCCCATACTCTGCTCAACCCCATTCCCCCAGAAGGCCCCGTCGCGGGTTGGGAGACGGTGAACATTTTGATGCTGCCTAAGTTGGAAGAGATAGAGAAGCGCTTCCTCGGACTCGAGTCCGAGTACAGCGACCCCACCATCGTCTCCAACCCCAAGGAGATGCAGCGGATCGGCAAGCTTCGCGCTGAGCTAGAGCCGATCGTCGAGACCATTCGGGACTACCGAAAGACGTCCCAGGAGCTCGCCGACGCCGAGCAGATGCTTGACGATCCGGAAATGCGGGAGATGGCGGCCGACGAGATCGACCCGCTCCGCAACCGGATCACCGTCCTCGAAGAAAAGCTCAAGTACCAACTCCTCCCCAAGGATCCCGCCGACGAGAAGCCGGTCATCGTGGAAATCCGTCCCGCCGCCGGCGGAGACGAAGCCGGCCTGTTTGCCGCCGAGCTCCTCCGGATGTACCTGCGCTACGCCGAGCGCCGCCGTTGGAAAACCGAGCTGGTGGACCACGACGAGAACGGGATGGGCGGAGTCAGCCGCGCCGTCTTCAACATCGACGCGATCGGCGCGTACAGCCAGCTCAAGTTCGAGAGCGGCGTCCACCGCGTGCAGCGCGTGCCCGCCACCGAAAGCCAGGGACGCATTCACACCTCCACCGTCACGGTGGCCGTGCTTCCGGAAGCCACCGAGGTCGAGATCTACATCGACCCCAAGGACCTGGAGATCAGCACCTTCTGCTCCAGCTCGGCGGGTGGCCAGCACATGCAGAAGAACGAGACCGCCATCCGCATCATCCACAAACCCAGCGGCCTCGTGAGCACCTGCCAAGACGAGCGCAGCCAGGCCCAGAACAAGATCAAGGCCATGACCGTGCTGCGCGCCAAGATCCTCCAGATGGAGCAGGAAAAGGCAGACGCCGAGCGCAGCGGAATCCGCAAGGGCCAAGTGGGCTCGGGCGACCGCAGCGAGAAGATCCGCACCTACAACTTCCCGCAGTCGCGCATCACCGACCACCGCATCGGCTACACCGCCCACAACCTCCCGACCTTCATGGACGGCGAAATGCAGGACATGATCGACGCGCTGATCCAAGACGAGCAGGCCCACAAGCTCGCCGAACTCGACGACGCGGCGAACTAAGCCTGGTAAAGAGGGCACTTGTCATCCCGAGGCACGAGGGATCTCTTCCCAAATCCCGAGCGTTCTTAAAGCGCCAGCAGATCCCTCGCATTCGCTCGGGATGACAGACTCGTCTATTGGGAGGGCTACTTCTTCAGGAACCGCTTGTTGACCACGGTGGCGGGCTCTTGCTTGCCTCGGATCTCCACCGTGCAAGGAGTTCCAAACTTCACCGAGGTGTCCACGAACGCGAAGGCGATGCCGCACTCTAGCACCACCGAGACGACTCCGCTGGAAACCTCGCCCACCTCGACACCCTCCACGAAGACCTTCATTCCGGGCGTCGTCAAGCGCTTGGCGTCCAGGCGAACCCCGACGAGCCGGCGCGGAGTCCCCGTCTCGCGGGCTTGGTTGATGATGTCGGAGCCCAGGAACTTCTTGGTCTTGCCAATAACCCAGCCCAGACCCGCCGATATCGGAGACATCGTCTCGGAAAGCTCATGCCCGTAAAGCGGCAAGCCAGCTTCCACCCGTAGGGTGTCCCGCGAAGCAAGTCCGCACGGCTTCACCCCAGCGCCGGAAAGCGCCTTCCAAAGGTGGGAGGCTTGCGCCTTCGGGCAAACCAGCTCGTAACCGTCCTCGCCGGTGTAACCGCTCCGGATGGCAAAGACCGGAACGCCCGCAACCTGAGCCTCCACCACTCCAAACGCCGGAGCGTCCAAGAACGCCGCTTCCGCGTCGCTCATTCCCGCTAGGATCGTGACCGCCGCCGGTCCCTGCACCGCGATCATCGCGGTCTCCAGCGTGATGTCCTCGATCGTCACGAGGTACGTGTTCTGAACCTGAAGGTGGGCGAGGTCCTTGGCGTGGTTGGCCGCGTTCACCACCATCCGGTATTCCGTCTCGTGGATGCGGTAGACGATGATATCGTCCACCAGTCCGCCGGTGGCGTTCGGAAGCAGGGAGTACTGCCCGGTTCCGTCGGCCAGCTTGGGGACGTCGTTGCTCGTGACGTGCTCGAGGTAGTCGAACACCCTCTCTCCTCGCAGGATAAGCCGCGCCATGTGGCTGACGTCGAACATCCCGGCGTGCTCGCGCACGGCCTTGGCCTCCGCGATCACGCTGTCGTACTGGACCGGCATGTCCCAGCCGGCAAACTCCACGATGCGGGCGTTGGCCGCCAAGTGGTCGGCATAGAGGGGAGTGCGAAGCGCGCCTTCGGGCATGCCGCTAGTGTACTGCCGAGGTCTACCGGCCAAGCGGCTGGAAGAAGGCGTCTACGGCGTCCTTGGCGGCTCCCGGGCCAACGTTTGCGATGCGTTGGTAACGCCGAACGGCCTCGGCCTTGTCGCCCTGGGCATCCTCCACGCACTGGGCCACCAGCACCGCGTCGTAGGATCCGGAAGCTTTTCGCCGAGACCTTCGGCCCCGCCGCTCGCGCCAGAGGCGGAAATCTTCCTCCTGGCGCAGCTTGTTTTTGATCATGAACTCGAGGATGTCCTTGAGCACGAAGATGCCCCAGAATCCAATTGGATAGATCGCCCAGATGTGGCCGCCGCGGAGTCCGCCGGTGAAGAGGTTGATCCCAAGGAGCAGGAACGAGGTCATGACCCACGAGGTGGCCTTTTCCAACGCCTTGCGGCGCACTTCCTTGAGGTAGGCCTGTCGATCCTCCTCTTCTTCTCGGCCCTCGATCAACTCTTGCTCGGCCCGATCGATGTCGGCCGCGCTAAGCCCTAGCTCGGACGCGGCCGCCAGCAGACGATCCCGGGACATTTCGCCGTCGCCGGTCCTTCGGCTGGCCAGGCGCAAGATCGCCTCGGCATCCTCGTCGCTATATCGGCGTTGGTTCGACACGTCCTATTGTATGTCCTCGAATCTCAAACGGATCAAGGGCTTCCGGGTTGCACCAGTCCTAGTGGCTACGGTCGATCGTAACCGGGACGCCGCCGCTCCAGTACACGAAGGACCCTCGTCCTCGAGGCACGAGCCTCCGTTGGGCCGCGTTCAAGGTGCTGTAGCGAACCACGCTTCGCGTGTAGAACTCGTGCCGTTGGGCCGGCGTCAGGTTGAGCGGAGGCCCGGTTCTCGAGGGGATCATCCATCGGGTGTTAGGAGACGCCTGGCTGGAGATCGACTGGGCAAGGTCGATCGCAGTGGTCGGCTGCGGTGCCATCGCTGCTTTGGCGACTCCACCGATGCTTGGCGACAACCGGAGAAGCGGGCCATCTTTCTCCCAGAGGTAGCCGAGGAGCTTGGCGAAGGACTCCATGACCTGGATCGTCGTGAACCCCCCGTCGGTCAGGCTTAGGAAGACGGTCCGCTTGTCCTCCATGGCTTCCGGCGACACCGTGAAACTAAGGCCCTGGTCCGCCAAGGCCTGCGCGAACGTGGCCACCGTGTAAGGGCCGCTCACGTTCCACTGATACTTAAGCCGCGCTTCCTGGTCCTGAGCAAAGGCGTGGGTTGCCAAGATTAGTGCAAGGGCTAGATTGGCGCTTAGTCGTCGCATGGCGTACTTCCAAGACGCTCAAGCCCCGAAACCTAGTTCGCAGAACTATGCCGTTGGCGGTGCTACTTCGTCCGGCGTCTCCGCCGCCTTGGCCGATTGCAGCTTCGCCAACTTGTCCTCGAAACTCGCGAGGTTCCGGCCAGAGAGGCTATGGGTCCCCCCACTCAGCATGGCGGCCAACGCCTCGCACTCCGCCCGGGAGAAGCTCACGGAACCCAGGATATGCTCCTCGAACGCTTCGTACGCGATCGGGGCGACCGCCTTCGCGCACTGCGCCAAGGCCTCCGCGTAGACCCGAATCTCGTACTGGGCGTGCGGATCCATCCGCAGGCGGATGAAGTGGAAGAGGTTGTGCAGATCGATCTGCCAATACCACTCGGTGTACAAGCTGAGCGGCAGGTTGTTGCGGGCCAGCTCGCGGGCCAAGCCCAGATCGAGGAGCTTCTCGTAGTTGGCGTAGACCCCCTTCTGCTCCTCGGAGAACGCTTGGATGATCGAGGCCTCCACGGCAGGATCGAATCGCTCGTCGCTCCTTCCCTGCTTGTTGTTCTCGCTCTGGGGCCTCACGTGCTCCGGGGAAGGGACGTAGAACTCGTCCTTCATCACGGAGTAGCGGCCGCTGATCTCGTTGAGCCGAGCGGTGCGGTGCCGCACCCACTGCCGGGCCACAAAGATTGGCATCTTGGTGTGGAAGGTCAGCTGCACTTGCTCGAACGGGCTGGTGTGCCAGTTGCGCATCAAGTAGTGGATGAGCCCGCGATCCTGGCGGTAGCTCTTGGTGCCCGCGCCGTAGCTGACCCGAGCCGCTTGCACGATGCGCTCGTCTCCGCCCATGTAGTCCACCAGTCGGACGAAGCCCTTGTCTAGAACCCGGATCTCTTGATCGAGGAGGGCTTCCGCCGCCTCCACCACATTGCGCGCCATGCCGGGGAGCGTACCTACCCGCGCCTTCTCAGCACGAAGGGCTCCTGCCGCATTCGGCAGGAGCCCTTCCCTCAGCATAGCCGGTCCTAGTCTTGGTACATCTCGCCGGAGAAGCCAACCGAGTTGATGGGTCGTTCGGGTTCATGATGTCGGAGCCCGGTGGATGATGTCGACGTAGCCGTTGAACGTGACCTGGTCGGCGAAGACGCTTCCCTTGATCGTCATCAGCTTGGCTTCCTTCGTGTCGCCGAAGAGGTCGATCTGGGCGCCCGAAGCGGTCGGATAGTTCGCGTTCTTGGTGATCGCGTAGAGGCAGCCCGTGATCTCGAGCACGCCCTTCATGCTGGACTGTCGCTCGATCGTCAGGCGGCCGCCGGACTTGTTGGTAGGTCGGACTTGATCGTGCCGGAGGCGACTACCGAGGTCGTGGAAGGAGACATCGTCGCCCAATGCCCAGCTTGGAGTTCCACGGGCGGATGTTCGCGTTGTCGTTGTTCTTGGCGAGGTAAGTCGCAACGGAGTCGGACGATCCGAGGCCGAAGGCCATTCGGCCCACTTCGTATACCGTCGGCACGGAGTAGATGCCGGTCTGGGCGTGGGCCCTCTCACCCGTGAAGCTTCCGCTCTTGGTCGAAGTACCGAAAGACATGGCCATGTCGGAGGTGAGGGTGTAGGAGCTTCCCCGCACGCCTCCGTTGGTTTCGACGACTCCCTCGACGTTCACCACGTTGTTGCTGCCGGTCATCCCAAAGGCGACCGCGCCGCCCGAAGTGGCGGCGGAGTTGCCGGACAGCGCGAAGTCGCCGAACGGCGAGCGACCCATCCTGGTGCCGCCGATGATGGCCTTGCGAGTTGCGCCGTTTACGACGGCTTGGGCAGTGATGTAGAGGGGCCGCACAAATACGTGGCTGCCAGTCACCCCTTTCCGGTACCGTCTCTTCAAAGCTCGGGAGCATTCGGAACCGTGATCTCCGTATAGTGGAGTGACATGGGGATTTTCGACAGCCTCGCCAGCGCACTGCGCGCGATCTTGGCCAACAAGCTAAGGTCAATTCTCACGATGTTAGGCGTCGTGATCGGCGTTGGATCGGTCATCGCCATGATCGGAATCGGCGAGGGAACGAAGAAGAAGTCCCTGGAGAACATCGAGGTGATGGGCACAAACATGCTCACCGTGATGCCCAACTGGCGACGTGGCAACGTGGCGGGCGGTCCTAACGACGTCCCCACCCTCAAGGACGAAGACGTCGTCGACCTCAAGAAGAACGTCCCGCTGATCAAGCTGGTCACCGGCACCGTCGGCGCCCGCTCGATGGCCAAGTTCCGGAACAGCAACTACTTCACCCAAGTCACCGGCGGCCAGCCGCAGATCGCGGTGATCCGGAACGCCACCCGAATGCACCAAGGCAAGTGGTACTCGATGGACGACGAGGCCGCCGCGAACCGCGTCTGCGTCCTCGGGTGGGTGCCCTACCAGGAGCTGTTCGGCGACGACAATGCGGTAGGCGCCACCGTTCGGATCAAGAATCAGAACTTCGAAGTCGTCGGAGTCGTGGCCTACAAGGGCGGCAGCGGCGGCTGGAACCCGGACGACCAGGTCTACATTCCCCTCGCCACCGCCAAGACCCGCCTCCTCGGGCGAACGAATCTGGACAACATCGTGATCCAGGGCTCGTCCACCGAGTTCCTGCCGATCATGCAGACCCAGGTCGAGGACACCTTGAGCGCCAAGCGTCGCAACGCTGGCGGCGAGCCCCTCTTCCGTGTCATGAACCAGGGCGAGTGGATCGAGCAGATGGAGCAGCAGACTAAGCTCCTCAGCCTCCTCCTTGCGGGCATCGCCTCGGTTTCGCTCCTCGTAGGCGGCATCGGGATCATGAACATCATGCTGGTCTCGGTCACCGAGCGCACCCGCGAGATCGGCTTGCGTAAGGCGATTGGCGCGAAGCGGGAAACCATCCTCAGCCAGTTCTTGCTGGAGAGTGTGGTGATGTGCCTGGTGGGCGGAGTGCTCGGCATCCTCTTTGGCCTAGCCGCCGTGACGCTGATCGCGGGGATGTTCAAGGTTCCGCCGGTCATCAACACGCAAGCGATCGTGATGGCCTTCGGCTTCTCGGCCATGGTCGGCGTGTTCTTCGGGCTCTACCCCGCCATGCGTGCAAGCCGGCTCCAGCCCATCGAAGCCCTACGCTACGAATAAGGAGCGCGGGCTTGAGCCCGCATCTGGACGGGGGACTTCCAGTCCCCTGCTCCAAACCCGCCAACCGCTAACCGCCAACCGCTAACCGCAAGCCTTCCCAGGGCCATACTGCAAACATGCTAGGCCGGGCGCTTCTGATCTGGCTCGCCATGATGGTCCTTGCCGTTTTGAACGGCGCGTTCCGCGAGGCCAAGCTCCGGCCCAGGCTGGGCGAGCAGAAGGCCCACGTCGCCAGCACGATCATCCTTTGCGGCCTGATCTTGGCGCTCACGTGGCTGACCCTGAGCTGGATCGGCCCGCAAACCATGACGGAGGCCTCCTGGGTGGGCACCGGATGGCTTGGCCTCACCGTCTCCTTCGAGTTCCTGGCGGGCCACTACCTGTTCAAGAACCCCTGGGAGAAGATCCTCGCCGACTACAACCTGGCCAAGGGTCGGGTCTGGCCCATCGTTCTGCTAACGACCCTGTTGGCGCCCATCCTCGTTACATTGGCCGCCACGAGAGCCACCCCGTTTGTATGCAGCCCGCTGATCGGTTGACAAAGCCCTCTCCCAGTCCCGAACAACCCGAACCACCCCGGACAACCCGAATCCAAATTCACATCACGACGAAAACCTTGCGCGGAGGTCGTGATGATGAACAACGCGAACCCAATCAGGCCCAACAGACGACTGGTGAGACTTCCGCGTCGGTGGGCAAGGCGACGGTGGGCGGCAGGTAGGTGCACCCCTAATTCTTCTTGAGCGTGATCAGCAGGTCGGTCCCTTCCATCGCCAGCCGAACGATCTTTGCCCCCACCTTGCCCGCCTGCTGGGTGATGAACTCCTGCACCTTCTGCGCCAGCAGAGACCGCGCATTGGGACCTGCCAGCGCATTCGCGAGCTGACCCTCGATCGCTTCCTTGATCTTGTCCCGGTAGCCCGTTACCGAGTCCAGCAGGTCGAACCGCCGCCCCAGGATGTTCCAGGACAGCCCTTGCGTCTGCACATCGGCCCAAAAGGAAACCTCGGGCTTGGCAAAGTAGATCTTGCTGCCCTCGCCCACCACCGGCCTCATCCTCACCAGAACGTGGGCCCCGTTGAGCTCGATGTCCGGCGCTCCCGAGTCGCCCAGGAAGGAGTGGGTTCCCTTGAGCGCCACGTCTGTGCTGGCAAAGTACAGCGTGACCTCGAACTCCTTGGCGGTTGCCCGCACCGCGTAGTCCTTCACGTAGATCCCGTTCGGAGAGTACGAGACCTTCCCGAAAAACCCAAGGTCGCGCTCCTGCTTGGGCACCGAGAACGGGATGACCTTGTTGCCCAGCGCCGGCCCAAACTGGATGGAGCTACCCGGCAGCGTCTCCCCCAAGGGTCCGCTGCGGTCCTCCCCCACGAAGACCCTGACCCCCTTGAACGTGGCCTTGATCTTCTCCACGATCGTCGCCCGCGGCACCCGCACCGTCAGGTCGGCGCGCGCCAGTCCCGTGAGGGCCAAGGAAAGCGCGAGGATGGCCGGCAGGGTCGCGCGCATTCGCCTATGGTACTTACCGAATCCGCCTCGAGTCACCCTAACCCATTTCGTGTGACTAGCCGGCGAAAGCATCGCCGCCTACCATCAGACTCGGTGGCTTCTGGCCCCGTGTGAATTCCATGAAATTTCTGATGATCGGTGCCCTCGCGGGCCTGGCCCTTTCGGCCAACGCGAACCTTCTTACCAACGGCAGCTTCGAGGTCGATGCTCCCACGAACTTCGATAACGCGGACGGCGGCTACACCTTCTCCGCCAGTGGCTGGACCCCGGTCTACGGCTACTCGGGATCCTGGGCACCCATCCTCGGCGTGAACACGTTCGGCTCGCTTCCCGACGGAGTCCAGGCAGGCTTCACCGGCGGCGACAACGCCGCGGGACAGATGCTCCAGGACACGGGCCACATCCTGTCCTTGGGCGAGACGGTCTCGTTCTCGGTTGAGGTTGGCCATCGCGCCAATCTTGCTCAGACCTACAACATGGGCGGCCAGGGCTACGCGTTCGTCACCACGACGGACGGCTTCTTCGCCAGTGGCTCGTGGCTTACCGCCGCGCCCGGTACCTTCGGCACGGTGAGCACGAGTTTCGTGGTGGATGCCTCCCTGGTTGGACGAGAGCTGCGGGTCTTGCTGGGCAACAACGCCGGCAATCAGGCCAGCTTCGACAACGCGGTGCTCGACGTGGCTCCCGTTCCGGAACCCGCCACGATGGCAGCCCTTGGTCTTGGCCTCGCGAGCCTCGCTCGCCGACGACGGAAGGCGTAAGGCGTACTCGCCCTTCTCCATCCCAACGGAGAAGGGATCGCCTAACCAGGAAACAGCCCGGACCAGATCGAACAGACTTTCGTCCCCGTGTCGCGCAAAAGCGTTACAGGGGGGGGGTAACACCGATTCATGAAGACGTGGGTTGGATTCCTTCTGCTTGCCGTGCCTGGACTCAGCGCCGCCGGAGCCTTCAACGGAGGCGAGTACTACTTCGACAAGGGCACCTACGACGCCCACCCCGGCACCGGGTTCGCGTTTGACCATGAGATGAGCGGCACGTCGCTTCCTACTGGCGCTGGGCTGGGCGCCTACTCGTACCACCGGGACCAGCTGGGCCAGCGAGAGTTCGCCAGCCACCGAGCCATCGGCCTCAACGAAGTTTCGCTCGTCTTCGTCATGCAGAGCTGGACCAAGGAAAGTCCCGCGGCCGACTCCCACTTCTCGGGTCGGTGGCAGTTCACCGTTCCGCAAGACGTGTGGGGCGCCGTCATTTCCTACGGCTCCTTCCAGGTCGGCAACTTCACCTTCCGCAACGTGACCGACGGCGAGGACGTGATCCCACCCTCACAGACCGGCGGTACGGGCTACACCTTCCGGGCCGGCAAGCTCTACGAAATCAACGGGACCATCGACTTCCACTCGCCCGGCGGCATCAACAAACAGGAGGTCTATATCACCATCGAGACGGTCCCCGAGCCTGCCAGCTTGGTCGTGCTGGGTCTCGCCTTGACGGCACTCAAACGACGACCGGGCCGATAGCCTGGTTGGATCGAGGTTTCGTGGTTTCTACTCCGAACACTCTTGGCCAGCAATAGGGCGCCCTTAGCCCCGAAAGGGGCGACCCAACCTAGCGAAGGGCGCAAGCCCTGGTATTGCGCCCCCATCGAACAAAGCCCTGTAAGGGCGACACAAGCCGCATCGCACAAAACTCGGTTCCAAACCGCCTGGCTCGGAGCCCACCGTCGTCGGGATGGCAAGGCTGGGGTTCAATGTCGAGTGGGGCCTCGTCCACGGTTCGCTCACCGGGAGGTTCTCCGAGCAACCCGAACCACTCAGCCCACGGCTGCTTTCGCCCGCAAAACTCTTGGCTGATAAAGCAGATCCCTCGCTTCGCTTCGGGATGACAGAGCAAGGAGTATCCTAGAAAAGATGCGAGTAAGGGCGATCCTGGCGATCGGGCTGTCCGCCCTTTGGGCGGCGGCGAGCGCGCAACTGCGCGTCGGGACTTGGAACGTCACCAACTACAGCGGGGGCCGCGCGTCCGAGTTTCAGACGGCCATCTACGGCGAGTTCCAGGGGCGCAAGTTCGCTCCGGACGTCCTTCTGGGCCAAGAATTCCTCAACGCGGCCGCGGTCAACGAGTTCTGTTTCTTACTCAACACCGCGCCCGGCAGCCCCGGCGATTGGCTCTGCGCACCTTTCCTAGACGGCCCCGATAGCGACAACGGCTTTTTCTACCGGGCCTCCAAAGTGATCCTCACCGGGTATCGGATCATCGCGTATGGCTCCACTGCCACCAACAACCAGCCCCGGGACACTGTCCGCTACGACATCCAGCCGAGGCTCGGCCCGCCCAACCGGTTCAACGATCGGAACGCGAACAGCCCGTTGACCATCGCGCTCTACTCCTCCCATATGAAGTCCGGGTCCAACAGCACCGACCAAGCCCGGCGCCTTGTGGAAGCGGACCGCGTCCGGGCAGACGCCGAAACCCTCCCCGAGAGCTGGCACTTCCTGATCGGCGGCGATTTCAACATCCAGTCCTCCAACCAAGCCGCCTTCCAGGAACTGGTGGGCGCGCAGGAGAACGACGCGGGCCGCTTTTGGGATCCCATCAACACCCCCGGCAGCTGGAACAACAACAACTCCTACCGCTTCGTCCACACCCAGGACCCCGCCTCGGGCGCCCAGATGGACGACCGCCTGGACTTCTTGCTTCTGTCGGGAGATCTGGTGGACGGCGACGGCCTTGACTACATCGGCGACCCCAGCCAGCCCTACAGCACCACAACGTGGAACGACCCCAATCACAGCTATCGCTCTTGGGGCAACGACGGATCGACCTTCGATGCAAGCCTTAGGATCACCGGAAACGAGATGGTCGGTCCCACCATCGCTCAGGCCCTCCAAGACAGTGCGGTTTCCGGCGGCCATCTGCCGGTCTTCCTGGACCTGAAGGTCTTCCCGACCATCAACACTCCCACGATCCGGAGTTTTGGGCAGGTATGGCCCGGCATGCTCGCCCGCCAGCGCATCGCGATCAGTCACCTCGGCGACATCAAGCGATGGAACCGGGCCGGGATCGCCAACCTACGGTATTGGTTCACCGTCGAGGGGCCGTTCTCCGCGCCTGCCGGTACGTTCACCCTCGCCCCCGGCGCCGTCTCCCCGCTCCACTCGATCCAAATGGATACGAGCCTCTCGGGAGTCAAGGTTGGGCGCCTGACCCTCCACTCCAACGATCCTCTACGGCCCGCGCAAGTCTTTCGCTTGATTGGACAGGTTCAGTAAGGTTCAGTTAAACTGTTCCCCATGGCTCGACGTCGAACCCAGGCGGATACTCCCGGCGCGAAGGGATCCGCCAAGGGCGACGCGAGTCGCACACCGGTCCTCCCTTTGCGCGATCTCGTGCACTTTCCGAGCGTTAGCGCGACGATCCACGTAGCCCGCGAACCTTCGGTTCGGGCGATCCGCAAAGCGCTTCAAGGCGACCAAAAGGTCCTCGTACTCAGCCAGCGGGACATGAGCGTAGAGGAGGTTGGCCTGGCCGACCTCTATCGGGTCGGTACCTTGAGCGAGGTGCTCCAGGCCATGCCGATGCCGGACGGTTCCATGCGCGTCGCGATTCGTGGCATCGGCCGCGCGGAGGCCACCGAGGTCTATCAGAACGAGGGTGCGTTCTCGGCGGACGTCGATGCCTGGGAGGAGGTCGAGTACATCGACCTCGAAGTCGAGGCCGCGATGCGGATGGCGGTTGAAACCTACACCGCAATCGTCGAGAGTAACCGCGCCATCCCGCCGGAGACCATCCAGACCGTCTCTCTCGCCGACTTTCCCGGCGCCCTCGCCGACGTCATCGCCCACCACCTTCCGCTCAAGCCTTCCGAGAAGCAGGAACTACTGGAAATCCGAGACCCGGCCCGCCGCCTCGACGGCGTTCTCCGCTTCCTGAAGAAGGAAGAGCAACTGCTCGTCCTCAACTCCAAGATCCAGGAGAAGGTCGAGAAGGAGCTTGGGGATGCCCAGCGGGAGTTCTATCTTCGCGAGCAGCTCAAGGCCATCCAGCAGGAGCTTAGCGAGAGCGAGGAAAGCGACGAAGCCGACGAGTACCGCCGTAAGGTGGAGGAAGCCGGGCTACCCGCCGACGCTCTTAAGCGGGCAATTCGAGAGATCGATCGGCTCGGCCGAAGCCCCGCGTCTTCGCCAGAAGGCCAGGTCCAGCGCAACTACCTCGACCTCCTGGTCTCGCTTCCCTGGAACGAACTGACCCTGGACTCGGTGGATATCCTGGAGGCGGAGAAGGTGCTGGACGAGCAGCATTTCGGCCTCAAGCCGGCCAAGGAGCGGATCCTCGACCTGCTCGCCGTCCACAAGCTGCGACGGGCACCCCTCGGCCAGGTGATCTGCTTCCTCGGCCCGCCCGGGGTGGGCAAGACCAGCATCGCCAAGTCCATCGCCGATGCGCTGGGCCGCCGGTTCGTGCGGATCGCCCTTGGCGGAGTGCGCGACGAAGCGGAGGTTCGCGGACATCGCCGGACCTACGTGGGGGCCATGCCGGGCCGGATAATTCAGGGCCTCCAGCACTGCGGGAGTCGCAATCCGGTAGTCCTTCTGGACGAGATCGACAAGCTGGCCCACGACGGCCAGGGCGACCCGGTGAGCGCCCTCTTGGAAGTCCTGGACGCGGAGCAGAATTCGCGCTTCGTCGATCACTACGTCGAGGCTCCGTTCGACATCAGTCAGGTCATCTTCATCGCCACCGCAAACAGTCTCCACCGGGTCCCCGGTCCGCTACTGGACCGAATGGAGATCATCGAGTTCCCGACCTACACGGACGAGGAGCGGGTCAAGATCGCGGAGAAGTACCTGATCCCGCGTAGCATCCACGACCACGGGCTCGATCCCTCCCAGCTCAGCTTCCGGTCCTCGGCGATCGCCCACATCGTGCGCCATTACGCCCCGGAGGCCGGCGTGCGCCACCTGGACCGCCTCATCGCGACGGTGTGCCGCAAGGCTGCCCGAGCAATTGCCGAGGGGCAGGTGCTTAGCATGGAGGTTAGCCCCGCACTCCTGATCCAGTACCTGGGCCGCCCTCCCTACGACCGCAACCAGGACCTGTCTACCGGCGAGATTGGAACCGTCAGTTCGCTCGTGGTCGGCGACTTTGGCGGCGCCGTCATGACGGTGGAGGTTTCCCTGATGCCGCCCGCCAGCGGCACCCCGACCTTGAAGCTGACCGGCAACCTAGGCGGCGTCATGCGGGAATCCGCCGAGGCTGCCCTAACCTGCGTGCGGGCCAGCCTGCCCAAGCTTGGAATCACCGAGCCGTTTTGCTACGACGTGCACATCCACGTGCCAGAGGGAGCGATCCCCAAGGACGGTCCGAGCGCGGGCCTGAGCATCGCCTTGGCGATCTTGAGCGCGGCAACCAACCGACCGGTTCGCCCGCGAATCGCAGTCACCGGGGAAATCACCTTGCGCGGCAAGGTGCTCGGGGTGGGCGGAGTCCGCGACAAGCTGCTGGCCGCCTTCCGGGCGAACTGCCGCGAAGCGATCATCCCCCACGAGAACCTGATCGAGCTTGAAGACATCGATCCGGAAGTGCGGAATGTGCTGAATGTGACCGCCGTCAAGTCGTTTGGAGACGCGATCAAAGCCGCGCTCGAAGATCCGGTCTAGCCCAAAAGCGCGGGCGTGAGGCCCGAAACCGTGTTGGGGTACCGCTTCAGCAGGTCGCGCACGGTCGCTTTCATATCCGGCACCCCGGCGTGGTGCGAATGGCCCTCGCTCGCGACCTCTTGGATCGCGGTCGGGGTCCCGCTCTTGGACGCCGCTGCACGGGCAAACCACGCCGGAGCGTCGGCATCGGAAAGGCTAAGGTCCATGCCGTTGATCTCTAGGAACGCAAGGGTGCTGAGGAACGCGGTGGCCTCATTGGCGTTGGCCAGCGGCGCCTTAGCGACAAAGCCACCCAGGAATCGTGCCGCCTGGGGCGCCAGGCTGGTGGACTCGCCGTACGCGTACTGGTAGTACGTGGCCTCCTCGAGGTCGGCGTAACGATATGTCTCCACCTTTCCCGTGACTTGCAGGTTGATCCAGAGGACGTCCTGGACGGTGAGGTAGTGGAGAGACTTCATCCCTTTCATTTTGGCACCAGCCGCGAGGGCGATCGCCGTAGCGACCTCCCGAGTCTGCCAAACCCCACCAAAACGCGCGTAAGCTGTGGTTGTGATCGGGTGGATGATCAAGGCGGCGAGGCGGGTGGTTCGCTCGGCCATACTGGGAGACCTGCAACGTCAGGAGTTCCGGATCGCCGAGCAAGCGCGGTTCCAACACGGGATCGTACATAGCCGCCTTCTGGAAGGGAAGGACTTTCCAGACCCGGCGCAAGCCGCGTTCCGGGCGTACAGCCAGTTTGGAGAGGATGGGATTCTCCAGTACCTTCTTGCGCGTATTCTAGGGTGCCCCCGAACCTTCGTCGAGATCGGCGTCGAGGACTACCGGGAATCCAACACGCGCTTCCTGGCGGAGAAAGATGGGTGGAGCGGACTCCTGATCGATCAATCTCCGGAAGCCCAGGCCTTCCTAGGCGAGTCGTTCCTGGCGATCTGGCGCGACATCAGGTTCAAGCAGGCCTTCGTGTCGCGCGAAAACCTCACGGAACTCCTTGCCTTCGCGGACTCGGACCTTGGCCTCCTCTCGATCGACGTCGACGGCATGGACTACTACCTCTGGGAGGCGGCGACCTCGGTCTCTCCTCGCATCGTGGTGGTCGAGTACAACCCGACCTTCGGCTGGGACCTCCCCTTGGCCGTCCCCTACGATCCCAAGTTCTCGTGCGCGGCTTACCACCCTTCGGAGCTTTGCTTCGGTGCGTCGCTCGCAGCCTTTGCCCACCTCGCGGAGAAGAAGGGTTACGCTCTGGTCTGCGCGAGCGATGGTCCCAACGCCTTCTTCGTCCGAAACGATTGCTTGGGCTCCCTCAAGCCTCGTACGCCCAAGGATTCATGGCGCGACCTCCGGGTCCGGTCCGGCAAGGACGTCCAAGGCGGGTACCTGTCGGCTTCGACGGCGGAGGAAAAGCGCAAGGCCATCGCCGACTGCCGCCTCGTGAATGTAATCTCCGGGGAGACCCGAACGGTCGCGGAATGGTTCGATGAAGACACAAGCACTCGGGAATAGCGAATTCGCCGTCACTCGCCTCGCCTACGGATGCATGCGCATCGCGGGAGTGTGGAGCCCGAAGGACGTAACCCCCGAGCACCGGGCCAACGGGAAGGCGGCCCTAGAAGCGAGTTGGGAGGCCGGATACCGTTTCTACGACCACGCCGATATCTACTCGCAGGGTGTGTGCGAGTCCATCTTCGGCGAATGGCTGGCCGAGCATCCGGATCGGCGAGAAGAGATCGTGATCGCCACGAAGTGCGGCATTCGCTTCGGTGGCGACCCGAACCCGGACTCGCCGCACCGGTACGATTTCTCGACGGAGCACATCCTGCGGTCCTGCGACCTGTCGCTGGAGAGACTGGGGATCGAAACGATCGATCTGTACCAGTTGCACCGCCCAGACTTGCTGATGGATCCGCACGAGATCGCCAAGGCCTTCGCCAAACTCCACTTCGAGGGCAAGGTTCGGTACTTCGGCGTCTCCAACTTCTTGCCGTCGTTTGTGGACGCGCTTCAGAGCGCGCTCCACAATCCGCTCGTGGTCAACCAGGTCGAGATCCATCTGGGCCGGCTGGATTGCTTCTACGACGGAACGCTAGATCAGTGTCTTGGCCGCAACATGACCCCCCTGGCCTGGAGCCCTCTTGGCGGGGGCTGGCTGGGCGACGGGGGCAAGGTCCCGGAGTCCCATGCTAACCCGAAGGCGGCCCAAGCCCTGCTGGACCTCTTGGACACGGTTGCCGCCAAGCACGGGGTATCGCGCACCGCGATCAACTTGGCTTGGCAGATGAAGCACCCCAGCCGGATCGTGCCCATCGTCGGCTCCGCGAATCCAGCGAGGATCGCCGATGCCGCCACTGCCGATGACGTGGAAATGGACCGAGAAGACTGGTACCGGATTCTGGTAGCGGCCCGCGGTCAAGGGTTGCCCTAGGCGCACGCCAATCCATGCCACCCCAGAGCCGCCCAACGCCTGACGTGAGCCGGAGGCTTCGTAGCGTCTGGACGAACGCGCCGTTGCTTGGCTGGAGCCTCCTGATCGTCCTCGGCTGGCCGGTGCTGTTGGTCCTCAAGCTGAGAAGGGAGTCCAAGCGGCGGAAGAAAGGGAGATCGGGCAAGATCTCGCCGGAGTTGGACCGCCTGCGCTGGACGGTCGATCCTCTCACGCCCAATCTCCTGCCCGAGGCGTTGGGAACGGAAGTTCCGCACGTGGTTTTCGTGGGGCAGAGCTTTGGCGAGACGATGCTCATGGAGCGCCTTGCCGACGACTTGCGAAGCCGTGCCGACGTCCGGGTCACCCTGTGCATCCGAGACCGGGCAACCCTGGCAAGCGTGATGGCGGTCAAACCCGGCCAATCCGTCGCCATCTGGCCGTTCGACTTCCTGGTCCCGGTTTCGCGTTGGCTCGGGACTTACCAACCGGACGTGGTGGTTTTCACCGAGCGCTTCCGATTCCACACCTTCGCCGTCGCGGCGCATGTCTTCGGGGCGAAGGTCGCGGTGATCAACGGACGGTGCCGCGCCCGGGAAAGTGCCTTCTACGCGCTGGCCCGTGCCCACTACCGCTGGTTCTTTGGTGCCTTCCAGGGCCTCTACATGCAGGACATCGAAAGCCGAGATGCCGCCGCCACCTTCGCCCAGCCTGGGGCGGAGGTTCGTGCTACCGGCAACGTCAAGCTGGGGCTGCCGGTGCCCTCCCTGGAAGCCTCCCAAGCCGAGTCTCTTACGCAGTGGCTGGGCCAGCGAGGCGACGTCCCCCTGCTGGCGGCAGGCAGCACCGGGAACCGGGAAGAGCACCTCATGGTCTTGGAGGCCTTTCGAGCGGTCCGAAAGGACATCGACTGTCGTCTGCTTTGGGCGCCCCGTGGCGAGGCGCGGCGCAATGAGTTGATCGAGATCCTAGAAAAGGAGAGGGTCGAGTTCTCTCGCCGTTCCGAGGGCCAGCCGGACGCCGACGTGTACTTGCTCGACACCATGGGCGAGTTGGCTTACGCCTACGGTCAGTGCCGGGCGGCTTACGTGGGCGGCGCATATCGCGGGGACGGCCATAACGTGGTCGAGCCGCTGCAGTGGGGCGTGCCCGTGTCTTACGGGATGAACCGCGGGTACTTTGGCGCCATGCAGATGCTGTGCGAAGAGGCGGAGGCAAGCGTCCGGATTCGGGGAAGCGAGGACCTCGCCGAGCATTGGCGCACGATGTTGCGGAATCCGGGTCTCGCCGCCGAAATGGGAGCGCGAGGGAAAGCCATGCTCGACGAACAACGCGGAGCCTTCCGGGCGACTGCCGATGCGCTCCTCGGGTTGGTGGAGGATCGGCGCCCATGAACTCGCCTCTTCTCCAAGATCCCTTGATCCGGGGCCTGGTGGACGACGGAACTACCGGGCAGGTGCTGAAGCCCGCCCAGATCGAAGCCATCCGAGCCCTTAAGGCGGCTGTCCAAAAGGGTGAGCTGCGGATGGAGCCACGGGGCTGCGTTTGCGGCAAGTTGGGTCCCGGAAAGCTCGTTGCCGGCCGTGATCGCTATGGACTCTCGGTCCAGACCTACCTGTGCGAGTGCGGCATCCTTTACTCCTCGCCCCGTCTGGACGAGTCGTCTTTGGCTCTCTTCTACCGGGATTATTACCGGCCCATGTACATGGGCGAGGCTAAGGCCTCGGACCAGTTCTTCGAGAAGCAAACCCGAATCGGCGTAGGAATCTTGACTCGTCTTAAGGCCCACCTACCCGCAAAGGGCACGATCTACGATGTTGGCTGCGGGGCTGGCGGGACGTTGGTCGCCTTTTCGCAAGCAGGCTGGACGGTGCGCGGTTGCGACTTCGGGCGCGACTTCCTGGAGAAGGGACGCTCTCACGGGCTCGACCTCGTCGAGGGCGACGCCGGCACACTGGCCACCTACGGTCCCGCGGACGTGCTGATGGCCAACCACGTTCTGGAGCACACCCATGACCCCAAAGCAACCCTTCAGCTCTGGGCAAGCTTGGTGAAGGATGGCGGCATCGTCTACCTGGAGGTGCCGGGCGCCCTGCGCATGTTCGAGAAGTTTCGGCCGGTGGCCCGCTATTTCCACCTGGGCCATACGTTCCACTTCACCCTCCACAGCCTGGCCAACCTGGCGTCTGAGTGTGGTCTGGAGCTGGTGGAGGGCCACGAGCGGGTCTGGGCGATCTTCCGGAAAACCGGTCAACCGAAGCCCGGAACCTACCCGGGGGTGGCCGCCCAGGTAGAGGCGTACATCCAACGATCTCAGCGCCCAACGGCCGCGTTGCGGCGTAAGCTGGCGAGGATCGCTCGGCAAACGTTGAAGCGGCCCGAGGGCTAGCGGCCGATGGAATCAGGTAAGACCGTTTAGAGGATGGCAAAGACGCTGCCGGAGGCTCCGGAAACCGAACAACCGGACGAAGCCAAGCCTCTGCGCGGGCTCCGTGCCCGCGCTGTCGTTACCGCCTTTGTCCTTATTCCGCCGGTCTGCTATGCGGTCACGGGATCTTGGTCCTCCACGATCTACTCGCTGATGACCCAGCCGGTCGCGGCGCTCCTGTTCTTGATCCTCCTGAACTGGCCGTTGCGAAAGCTGGCTCCCAAGTGGGCCTACTCGCAGACCGACCTGATCGTCATCTTCTCGATCGTTGCCGTCGCGGCGAGCCTGGCGGGCGAGTGGGGTCTCATGGTCAACACGCCCATGCACTACTTCCCGCACTCCGAGACCTGGAGTCCCACGGTGAAGGACATCCTCAAGCCCAACATGCCGGACTGGCTGGTGGTCAAAGACCTCAAGCAGGTCGAGGACATGAGCGGCGGCGGGCGCGATATCGGCTACGTGTGGGGCAAGCTTCCGCTGTTCCTCCCCCTTTACCTGGCCTGGGGCGCCCTCATGTGCTCCTTGTGCTTCGCCATGCTCTGCATCAACTCTCTGATGCGCGGAGCCTGGTGCCAGCGTGAGCGGCTTACGTTCCCCCTCATTCAGCTACCCGTTGCGATGTGCGAAGGCGGAGGATCCGGCGGAATGTGGAAGAGCCGCCACATGTGGATCGCCTTCACGGTGATGTTCAGCATCGACATGCTGAACGGCCTGAACTACCTCTATCCGAACCTGCCGGCGATCCCGACCAAGCAGATCGTCGACCTGCAGTTCATCTTCCGGGATCCGCCCGCCAGCAACATGGGCCAATTCCCGATCGCGATTTACCCCTTCATGGCGGCGGTTGGGCTCTTCATGCCCAGCGACCTCCTCTTCAGTTGCGTCGCATTCTTCCTGCTTCGCAAGTTCACCCACCTGGTCCTGGCTGCGAACGGAATCCCGCAAGGCACCTTCAAGGGAACGGCGATCGATCCCGGCCCGCCCTACTTCGACGAGCAGACCTGGGGCGGCATCCTCGCCATGTTCATGGCGTCCGCCATCGTCTCCCGGGGCTACCTCGTGGAGGTCTGGAAAGACATCCGATCCGGTCGGAAGACCGAAGACGGCGGCCTTACCCACCGCTGGGCGTTCATCGGACTTTTTATCAGCTTTGCGGTGCTGTGCTGGTTCGGAATCAACGGAGGCCTACCGCTGGCCTACATGGTCCCCTACCTGGTGCTGTTCCTGATCTTCAGCGTGGTCCTGACCCGGATTCGAGCCCAGCTTGGCCCGCCAACCCACGAGTTCGCCTTCTTCGGGCCCAACGCGTTCATGAACCGGTTCTTCGGAACCAAGTGGCTTACCAACCAGCAGGTGGCCACCCTCAGCACGACGATGATCCCGCTGAACCGGATCTATCGCAACCATGCCATGCCCTACCAGCTGGAGGCGATGAAGATGACCATGCAGGAGCGGATCCGGCAAAGGCCTATCTTCTGGGCGATCGGCGCGGCCACCATCTTCGGCTTCCTCTGCGGGCAGTTCTTCTTCCACGTACACGCCTACCGCACCGGCAACTTGGGCTGGACCGACGCCATCACCTACGCCCAGAAGATCACGGCAGACCGCAAAGGACCAGACCTCGTCGGCATCACCATGACCATCTTTGGGTTCGCGATGGTCACCATTCTCGACACCATCCGCTTCCGCTTCCCAGCGTTCCCCCTCCATCCGGCAGGCTATGTCCTGTCCATGAACTTCGGCGTGGACTACTACTGGTTCGGCCTCCTTATAGCGATGTTCGTCAAGAACTTCGTACAGAGATACTACGGACTCAACGGCTACGATAAACTCCGGAGCGTTGCTCTGGGCATCCTGGTTGCCGAGTACTCCGCGGAAGCGATATGGATGATCATGGCCCTGGTGACGCAGCAGAGCACGTACACGATCAGCTTCAACGATCGGAGCCTCCTGCGGCAGTAGGCTTCGACCTCCGCCCCGAGGCGCCCCCAACCCGCTTCCCGACCGCCTGGGTCGCCCTCTACACCATCCTCGGAGTGCTGGTGCTCATGCAACTCGGCTCCTACCTGTCGCGCGGCAAGGTCGCCGAGCCAACCCATCCTGCAACAACCGTTTGGGAGCGCCAGCTTGAGGTCGTCATGGCCACGCGCACGATTGGACAGGGAATGGAAGCCGTCGCCGGGTCCATCCGGAACCTGAGAGACGAGGTGGATCGCGCCGCCCCGACGACCGAGCGTCCCTTGTGGCTCCGCGCCGCCCTCAGTTACGAGATCGACAAGAAGCCTGTTCCGTCGCCAGACCTCGCCAAGCTGGCCAAGTCCAGCTGGCCCACCTACAAGGCGGCCGCCCGGATCTACTCCACGGACAAACTGACGAAGGCCGAAGCGGAGCGGCTTGCCGGCCAAATCGAGGGAAATGCGTTTCTGTCTCGCTTGTCCCGCGCGCACGCGCTGGAGAAAGCCGGAGTGCCGGGCGCGCGGGACAACCTGGTGGACCCGTCGCGCGTGGTCAAGGCGGGAGCGGCGGGGCTTCTCATGATGTTTGCCCTCGGGGCGGGAAGCATCCTGCTTCTCATCGGATTGGTGGCCCTCTCGAACGGCTCCTTCCCCAAGCGGGGATTCCCGGTCGGGCCTCTGAGTCTGGGCCGGGCTGACCTGCTTGCTGGACGCTCCGCGCAGCTCCTCGCGGTCTGGGTCGCGTTTAGCCTTGGAGGCGCAATCCTCCTGTTCCCGTTCCTTCGCAACGCCAGCCCGGAGGGCCAGCGTTGGATGAACATCTTGCTCTACACGGGCATGGTGGTCGGCTACCTCCTCATGTTCCGGGTCCCCATCGCGGGGCAGCGGATCAGCCTCAAGGACATCGGAGTGGAGCGCCTCAGGGCTCGCCATGTCGGCTTCGGAGTGGGCGCCGCCCTGGCCAATGCCCCGATTGTCCTGCTGATGGGATTCATCGGGCAGAAGCTGATGCCGTTCCTGCCGCCCGCCCAACACCCGATCACCGTTGAACTCGCGGGCGACGGGTTCAACCTTTCCGCAACCATCGCCATCCTCCTCATCGCCTGCGTTGCCGCGCCCATCACCGAAGAACTCATGTTCCGCGCCACGATGGCGCCCGCCATGGCGCGCGTGATGAAGAGCCCTGCTTGGGGCATCCTGGTCTCCAGCCTCTTCTTCGCGGCGATCCACCCCACCGGCATCCCCGCGTGGCCCGCCCTTGCCGCGGTCGGCGCGATGAGCGCCTTTCTAACTTATCGAACTGGATCCCTGATGCCCTCGTTGGTGATGCACGCCGTGCACAACTTCGGGGTGCTCATGATCACCCTCGCCATCCTCTAAGGTAATTTCCTCCCATGGCTTCCCCATCTATCCCGTTTGGGAAGCCGCTCGAGGCGTTCTTCAACTTCGTCGGTGAGAGCTTCCTCCTCACGGTGGACGCGGCCCAGCGCCTGTTCCGCCGCCCCTTCGAGGGCGCAGAGACCCTGGCCCAGATGTCGTTCATCGGAGTCGCTAGCGTCCCGATCGTGGCGCTTACCGGCTTCTTCTCCGGCGCGGTTCTCTCGCTCTATCTCACAAGCTTCCTGGGCCAGTACGGGGCTACCCAGTTCGTGGGAGCCACGGTGGCCCTTACGATGACCCGCGAGGTGGGTCCGGTGTTGGCGGGCATCATGGTCGCGGCGAGGTGCGGCAGCGCCATGGCGGCCCAGATCGGGTCAATGCAGGTGACCGAGCAGATCGACGCCCTCAAGATGCTCAGCGTCCATCCCACTAACTACCTGGTCGTCCCGCGCATGATCGCCGGAATCACCATGCTTCCCGTTCTCGCCCTGATTTGCATGTACTCGGGCGTCTACGGTGGCTACCTGGTGGCGGGAACGGAAGGCGTGGCGGGCGACGTGTACATGGCCTCGATTCGCCAGTTCCTGACTCCGGACGACTTCATCCGAGGCATGCTCAAAGGGCCGGTATTCGGCCTGATCGTCGCCATCGTCGCCTGTCAGCAGGGCATGGCAACCCGCCAGGGCGCGGTGGGCGTCGGCCGTGCGACCACCAACTCGGTGGTCATCTCGATGGTCCTCGTATACATCGCGAACTTCTTCCTCGCCAAGATACTCTTCAACTAGAGGTTGGCCCCGTGAGCCAGTTTGCTGATCTTGATCTGCAAGCCACGGAGGGCAGAGACCCCAGACTGGAAGAAAACCCGCCCGTTACGCGGAAGCCCTAGACCTCCTTGGTCTTCCAGGCGCCTTGCTTCCAGGCCCAGAGGCTCAGGAAGCCCTGAACCGCTTGGGTGGCAGACATTGCCATCCAAGCCCCGTTCGATCCCATCTTGAAAACGATCGCCATTAGGAAGGCCAGCGGCACCCGCAGACCCCACAGCGAGATGATCGCGATCCACATCGGGCGCACCGTATCTCCCGCACCCTGAAGCGCCCCGATCATGATCATCGAATACGCGAACAAGACCTCGGTCGCGCAAAGGTAGTGGATCAGGGTCGTTGCCTCCGCGGCGATCTGCTCTTTGCCGCCAACCAATGCATGAGCGATGTCGCCCGCAAAGACGAAAAGTGGGATGGCCACCAGAACGGTCACAATGGCACCGTGGTGGGCGGCCACCCAGGCCAGGCGTTCCGCGCGGTCCGGGCGTCCTGCCCCTAAACTCTGACCTACCAGCGCACCGGCAGCCGCCGAGAGCCCGAAGGGCGGCATGAACATGATGCTCTCGACCGCAAAGCCAACGCTCATGGCGGCGATGGCGGCGGACGCGTTCGGAACCCCCTTGAGTATCACCGTGAACGCAGTGAGCGAGAGCACGCGCAGAACCGCCATCCCGGCCGCCGGCGCGGCGATCCTCACCAGTCGAGCAACCCACGCGCGCTTGGGAAGCTTAAGGGGAGACGCAGAGCCCAGCGGCGTGTGGCGCGCATACGCCAAGTAGCCCAGCGCCGCGATCCACGCGCTGGTTGCCAGCGCGGTCGCTGCGCCCGAGAGCCCAAGCCGGGGGATCAGGGCAACGTTTAGCCCGATATGGAGAAGAATCTGGATTCCGGAGATGACCATTGGGCTGCGGGTGTCGCCTATTCCTCGCAAGCCTCCGGCCAGCGTCTGGATGAGCCCGATCGCCGGAAGCCCCACGGCGTAAATGCGCAAAAACGCGTTCATTTGCCGAATCGCTTCGGGGTCGTCGGCCGGCAGCACAAGGGTAGATACCAGCGGAGCGATGAACAGGCAGATCCCCATGAGCACCAATCCGCCCACTCCGGCAAGCCGAACCGCTTGCTGGTTGGCCTCGCGGTACTCGTGAGGATGTCCGGCGCCAAAAGCCCGTGCCACGATGGCGGTCGCCGCGGTGCCGATCGAGATCGACAGCGAGAACATGAGGAACATCACGTTCGTCGCGCCGCCGTGGGCGGTTAGGGCGGCGGCTGGCAGGTGCCCAATGAAGCCCCGGTCGAGCAGGGTGTTGACGACCTGAAGCGAGTTGAGCGCGACCGCCGGCCAAGCGAGCGTCCAGACCACTTTCGCCGCGTTCTCGTGCCTGGGGATCTCCAGGTGGTCCGGCACGGGAGGATGCGTTGGCAAGCTACCAGGGTACCCGTGGGAGGAATCCTGAGGGAGCCTAGCGGCCGGGCATCAACCCGTCTAAGTTGATGCTCGCCAACCGCAAACGGGAAGCAAGAACCTTCGCAATGTTGAGAGCGAGCACGGCCCCGATGTGGTCGTTGTCCATCCAAAGCTCCCGAATCTTCTCGGCCGGGATGATCGCCACCTTCGTGGTTCCCGCGCTCCGGGCCGTCGCGCTGCGGGGGCCTTCGTCCACCAGCGAGACCTCGCCAAGCACGCTCCCAGGGCCAAGCTCGGCAAGCGGCTCGTCCTTCATCGTGACCACCCGGACCTTGCCTTCGAGCACGAAGATCAGATCGGTGTGCCGATCGAACTGGCGCACGATGGTCTCCCCGCCGGTGAACTCGCGAACGGTCGCTAGGCGGGCCACAAGCTCGATCTCCGACTCCAGAAGTCCCTTGCCGATCGACGATCCAATTGCCTCTTTAATGTCCATTTGTGTCCTTGATCGATGCTACCCAGGCAGGCTATGCGGACGTTCCCTCGAGCGCCACGCTGAACTGCTGCCGATAGAGTCGCTCGTACAGGCCGCCCTGCTGGATCAGGTCCTCGTGGCGTCCGAGCTCGGTTACCACCCCCAGCTCAAGCACGACGATCTTGTCTGCCTTCACGATCGTAGACAGGCGGTGCGCGATCACAAAGCTGGTCCGGCCCTGCATCAGGTTGTCGAGGGCGGTCTGAAGCGCGGCCTCGGTCTGGGAGTCGAGGCTCGAGGTCGCTTCGTCCAGAATGAGGATCCTTGGATCGGCCAGCAACGCGCGGGCGATGGCAATCCGCTGCTTCTCGCCCACGGAAAGCTTGATCCCGTCCTCTCCGATCTTCGTGTCGTACCCGTCTGGGAGATCCTCGATCGCGTCGTGGATGTTAGCCGCCTTCGCGGCGTCCTTGACCTCCGACTCGGTGGCGTCCAGCCGCCCGTACCGGATGTTCTCCAGGATCGTGGTGTTGAAGAGGATGCTTTCCTGGGCTACCACTCCCACCTGTTGCCGGTAGCTGAGGAGCTGCGTATCTCGTAGGTCGACGCCATCGATCGTGATCCTGCCCTGGGTTGGGTCGTAGTGGCGAAGGAGAAGCGAGGCCATGGTCGTCTTGCCACTTCCCGAGAAGCCAACGAGGGCCACCATTTCGCCTGGCCTCACGTCCAGCTCGATCCCCTTGAGGACCGGCTGACCCGGCTCGTACTCGAACCACACGTCTTCGAACCGTACGTGCCCCTGGATCATGGGCATCGGCTCTGCCGCGGGGAGGTCCGAGACCCGGTTCGGGGTGTCCAAGGTGCGGAAAATCCGGTTCAGCGCGGCCTGAGCCCGCGCAAGCGGATCGATGACCACGAGGAATCGCACGATTGGGCCATAGACGTAGTTGACGGAGTACAGCAGGAACATGACCAGCGTGCCCGCCTGCATCTCCCCGCGGAGGCACATCATGCCGCCAAAGTAGAGCACCGCCGCTTGGCCGATGCCGGTCAATCCGTCGGCCAAGGTCCAGAGGCTGCCGCCCAGCTTGCCTTGCTGCACGTTGAGCCCCATGAGGTCCCGGGTGTTGGCCATGAAACTGCGCGCTTCGAATCGCTCCTGCCCAAAGCTCTTGACCACCTGCACGCCCGCAAGCTTCTCTTGCATGGTGCCGTACATCGTGTCCCTCCGGGCCCTGATGTCTTCGCTGGTGACCTTGAGGGGCTTGTAGTGGTGCCGGAAGTTCCAAACGTATAGCGGAGCAATGCAGAGGCTCAACATCGCAAGGAACGGGCTGATCGTGAAAAGAACAACAATAACGATCAAAAGCTGCACGAAATCGCTGACCATCGTGTTGAGGTTGCCGTTGATCAGTTGCTGCACCGTGTTCGCATCGTTGATCACGTTGCTCACCAGCTTGCCGGTCTGGTTCTTCTCGAAGTACGCCAGCGGCAGGCTTTGCATGTGCCGGTAGAGCCGCTCCCGCATGTGGACAAGAAAGCTCTGAGCCAGCTTGTTGGTGTTGATTCCCAGGGCGTAGCCAAGGATTCCCTGCACGATCGCGAACCCCACCACGTAGGCCAGGTACATCCAGGCGTTGATGTTTTCGCCCTTCTGCAGCTGGTTGACGATGTTCCCAAGGATGAGCGGAGGGACAAAGCCGAACGCCGACTGGCCCATCGTAAGCAGGATGCAGGTGACCTGGATGTGGCGAAACGGCCGAATCTCGGGACCGAGGCGTTTGATGGCTTGCCAGCCCGTCAGGTGGTACTGCTCGACCGTCTCGTTTGAATCCGATTTCGCCGCGGCCACGCCGCGAGTTTAGCCAACCCAGGGGTGGAACTGCTGGCCCGAATTGCCGCTGTCCCGATTTTCCCCGCTCCGCAAATCGTGCCTCGTACGTGTGCTAGGCTGGAACCACCATGCTGCACCGTTCAGCCCTATTCGGGCTGGCAGCGCTCGCAATCGGCTTGATCGGTTGCGGGGGGCACCAGTCCGATTCGTCGGTCGGTTTCCGAGAAGGAAATCCTCTCACCGCTACCCAGATCAACTCCCTCGGGAAGCGGATGAACACCCAGTACTACCAGCTGAAGCTGGTCAAGAAGGTCGCCCATCCCATTGTCGAGCTCCAGAAGTGGGCCAAGGTACAGCCGGAGGTTGTATCCACCTCCATCGATGAGCCCCGGGGTGTCCTCCAACTCAACCTGAAGATGGGGAAGCCGTTCCTCTTCCTGGACGACTTTCAGAACCTTGGAGCACCCAAGTCGCCCCGGCGGGAGGTGGGAGGTCTGAGTCTCCCTTCCGCCGTCAAGGTCCGCTTCCTTGGCGGCACCGGCGACGAATTCCGCTACTGGAAGCAGTACGTGCCGCTCTACACCGCGATGCTCAAAGACGCCGGCTACAAGACCGTTACGTCCGCCCCGTTCACCGTGGAGAGCCTGCTGGCCTCGAACGGAAATGGCCTCCTTGCGATCAACGCTCACGGCGGCTACCACGGGATCAGCAAACTCTCCTTCCTCGCGTCGGAAACCGTGGTGACCGATGCCAACGAGAAGACCTACGCCAAGGAGATTGCCGCCCTAGACGGGCTGTTCTACATGCGCCACTTCATCCCGATCCTCGGGATCCAAACTGGCGCCAACTACGGCATCCTGCCCGGCTTCGTGCGTCGCAACCTCAAACTTGCGCCGCACGCTCTCGCCATTCTGTACGTTTGTTTCCAGGGCGAGTCGAAGGCCGCCCTCATGCAGGCGGCCTTCCACCTTGCCGGCGCGGACGGGGTGATCGGCTGGAACGGGAAGGCCAGCACCTACGGCGTAGACAACCTCTACACGCTCTTCGACCAGCTTCTCGGCAGCGAGAAGCCAGACACGATGATCTCGAAGTTGGATCCGCCTCAACGTCCCTTCGATATTGGGCCGGTCTGGAGCAACCTTGCCAAACACAAGGTCACCACCGACGGAGGCAACGGAAGCGTGATCCGGTACTTCCCGAAGCCAGGCTCGGAGACTCCCGTCTCCTTTGGCATCCTGCGGCCATCTATCCAAGATGGGCAGCTCCAGGGCGTTCCCGGGCAGGACAAGCTGATGCTCCGCGGGGTCTTCGGGGTCAAGCAGGGCAAGGTGAAGGTCAACGGCGAAGAGATCACCGTCAAGCGCTGGAACGCCAACGAGATCGAGGCCGCGGTGCCGGACACCGGAAAGGGCGCTTACGGACCCGTGATCGTCGAGGTCGATGGGATCAAGAGCAACGAGAGGATCCTGGCCTGCTGGGAAAATCCCATCTCCGCCACCATCAAAGGCAACGGCACCCAGGTAGCCAAAGTTTCGATTCAGCTCAAAATGCGGTCCATGCTCCAGAACGGGCGCTCCAAGCCGGCCACCGCGCCGGTCAAGGACCCCTTCATGTGGCCGGTGGTTCTGAACGAAGCATCGACCGGGTCGTTCTCCGGCTCCGGAACCTATAAGACGGCCAACGACGAGGTCACGTGGTCTGGCTCGGGCGTCCTCGTGGCTACCAACGATCAAGGAGGACCAGGCACCAACAAGATCACCCTGTGGTCCTCGCCCAGCGCGGGTACCTATGCGGCGTTCATTTTGGACCCGAGAGAACTCTACGGCAGCCTGGTGGTCTATCCCAAGATCATCCAGAAGAGCAAGGAGGGAACCAAGGTCATGCCTTCCTTCCCGGTTCCCCTTCTAAACGGAAACCTGCCGTCGGTTGGAGACTCCGTTTGGTCGTTCAAGGTCGGAGGTCCGTTCTCCGCGAACTCCGCGCTGATCATCCCAAAGGTCACCCTCAAGGCCCTCGTCTACCCACCTAAGGACGAGCCCCGCTAGGCGATTAGTTGCCCGCCCTCCGGATTCCGGGGGGCGGGCAACTAGGCTAGGAAGGATTCTCAGAGGCCTCGAGAAACTCGGGCTTCAGGATGATCGAGACGCGGGTTACGCGCTGACGCGCCATGTTCTCCACCCGCAAGACGCCCAGGCTGGAAGGGATGCTGTCTCCAGGCCGGGGAACCCGCTCCAGGCCGTCCACGATCAGCTGGGCCAGGGTGTCCGTGTTGTCCTCGGTCTCGAGGGGTAGCCCCAACCGGGAAACCAACTCGTCGAAGCGCACGTCTGCTCGCGCCGATACGCGCGCACCGTGGACTTCGATCTGGGGCCGCTCACTCTCGATGCGGTCCTCAAGCTCTCCAAAGATCTCCTCAACCACGTCCTCCAGGGTGATCAGGCCGCTGGTTCCTCCGTACTCGTCCATCACGATCAGGATCTGGGTCTTCTGCTCTCGCATCGTTGAGACGATCTTCTCCACGCTGAGGCTTTCCGGGATGATCACCGCCTCGCGCATCACCTTCTCAAGGGAGAAATCTGGCCGGTCCAAAGACTTCACGAGGTCATGAAGGTAAGCGATCCCAACGAGGTCGTCGATGTCCCCGCGACAGACGGGGATCCGCGAGTACGGAATGTCGCGCAACTTCCGCTTGGTCTCCGAGGCGGAGAGCCCGGCGTCGAGCCACTTGACGTCCAGCCGGTGGACCATGATGTCACGGGCCGCCAAGACATCCAGTCGAAGGGCCCGACTGACCATGTCGGCATGCATCTTATCCAGGGTCCCTTCGACTCCGCCAGACTGGACGAGGAGCAGCAACTCCTCCTTGGGCACCGAATCGCCTTGCCCCTCGCCGGGCCGTATCCCGAAGGGCTTGAGCACAAACGCCGCGCTCCCTTGGGCCAGCCAAACCAGCGGTGTAAGCAGAACCCGAACGAACCGAAGAACGCGGAAGCTGCCGAGGGCTACCTTCTCTGGCGCCCGCAACGCCCAGTACTTCGGAACCAACTCTCCCACGACCACCAGAACGAAGGAGACCAGCACGAACGAGATGCCGTAGCTGACCGCTGGATTGACGCCCGCGCCGAAGGCCAGCCGAAGTTTCTCCGTGACAAAGGGCTCGGTAACCGAACCGACTCCGATTCCGATCATGGTGATCGCGATCTGCCCGGCCGCCACGTAGGGGCTGAGGTCTTCCAGCTCCTTGCCCAGTCGTTTAGCCGACGCGTTCCCGCGCTTGGCAAGCGCGTCGATGCGGCTTCGGCGCGCGCTGACCAGCCCGTACTCGGCGGCGACGAAGAACACGCTGCCGATCAGGAGCAGGAGGCTTGCTAGCGCCTGCCTTAAGTCGCCGCTATCCATTTGGGTTTGATTGTAGCAAAAGGGTTCTCAATCGGCTCAGGGCTTCTTCTCGGCGCTCAGGTAGACGAAGTCCCCAAGCCCCTTGGCGACTTCGCGGTCCTCGGTTGCCGATCCCATCGCCACGACCACGCCCTTGTCCCGTGTGCGCTTTTGCACGCGGAAGTTGATGCCCTGGTTGTACATGATGTGGCCGACCCCGGCCATGACCACGTACACGATCTTGTCCCCATCCGGTCGGGAAGCCCGGTCCTTGATCGCGGTGTCTGCCATCCCTTCGTCCCACAACACCTGAGCCTTGTAGATGTTCTCGCCCTGGGTGCCGGTCATTGGGTGCCCGCCCATCAGCGCGGTGAACACGTCGCGATGGTTTTGGTTGTCCAGCCCGAACTCGGCTGGGAGTTCCGCGCGCTGCTCGGGAGTCAGGGCCTCGTACCCGCCTCGCCCCACGGAGCGCACCCAATCTCGGGGGACGTTCAACGCTAGAATGGGGGTCTTGGACAGGCGGCAGACCTCGAAGATCGGCCGATAGAACTCGTAGCCAAATCCCCACTGCTTCTTCCAGTCCACTTGGGCGAGGAAGTCCTCTTCCGTAAGCTCGCCCTGGACCCAGCGGTCGAGCACCGGCTGCATGGGACGAGTGATCATCTCCAGCCCCACCACAACCGTGCGCCCCCGGTCCAACAAGGCCCGCACTACGTCCGCATGCAGTTGCTGGTGAGCGGTGGTGGCGTGCTGCTCGCCCAAAAACACCCAGCGCTTCCGGTCCGCCGCTTTGGCGATGTCTTCGACCGTGGCGGTCCGGCCACTTCGGGTCGAGACGATGGTGTCGACTTTGGCCATCACGGTCCCCCGCGCCCCGATTTTGAGGAGCATCGGGTCGGTGGCCTGCAAAGCAACGGCGAAGGCAAGGGAGGCGATCATCGCCTAGAGTGTACGCTTCTTGCGCATTCCGGCGAAGTTGGGAGCGCACGAACTACGCGAAGGCCCCTTCCGGTCAAGGACTTAAGGGACGACTCGGAAGGGAATGTTCCCCGTCGCCGCCTTGCCCTGTCCGTCGTGGATGTACAGCATCAGCCGGTAGTTGCCGGGCACGGTGGGCACGGTCACTTTGACCTTAGGCCCGCTGCCCGAGATCGCGTGCCGGATCTCCTCGAGACGCTTCTCGTCCTGTCCGCCGGAGAGACGCTCGTTCTGTTCGGGCTGGATCAGCCAATCGAACTGGAGCACGTCCTTATCCGGGTCCGCTACATCGACCGAAGCTTCCAAGGACGCGCCTGGCTTAACGCTGGCGTTGTCGCCCGTCAGCTTGACCGCCGAAATCACGGGAGCGCGGTTGGGACCTGAGGTGCCGCCCCAGATTGAGGCCATCGTCTCCACCGATGCAAGCGCCTCGCCGGTCCGCAGGAACATGCCGAACCAAGTGGCAGTCTCCTCCTGCTTCTCGCCCCACAGGAACACGTACGACCCAAGGTTCCAGCCCTTGTGGGCCGCGATCCCTTTGTTATACATGTCGGCGTAGATCTTGCCCTTTTCGGTGCTTGTGGGTTCGATCGTTGCGCCCCAGGAGGTCTTGGGCGCCTCCCACTGGCCGGCCGGGCCATGCTCCGTGACGACCCACGGCTTCTCCCAGCCAAACTCTTTGAGGCGCTTGCCCAGGGTTGGCAGGCCCGCATAGCTGTTGACGCCCAGCAAGTCCAGATCGGGCGCGTACTTCTTGATGTCGGCGATCTTCTCCGGGCTGATCTCCGCGACCACCGACATGACCGGGTGGTTCGGATCTAGCTTTTTGGCCATCTTTGCCAGCTCGCCGATGTGCTTCCAGATCGCCGCGCTGTTCGAGTCGCCGTTCTCCATCTCGTTCCCCAGCGCCCACATCAAGACCGCGGGGTGGTTCCGGTAGTAGCCGATGTAGTTCCGGGTGGTTTCGGTCTGGCTTGCGAGTTTGGCGGGGTCGTTGTAGTCGAATCCGTGGCGCTTGTGCCCCAGCCATATCCCGACCGTCACCGTGAGACCCAAGGCTTGGGCCTCGCCCAACTGGCCCCAGAGGTTCTCCGCGCCCCAGGTCCGGAGCGAATTGCCTCCCGCGCGCTTCAGAGTCGCGAAATTGTTGCTGCCGCCGGCTCCCTTGATGAAGTAGGGCTGCCCGTCTCGAAGGAGTTGGAAGGAGTCCCCCTGCTTGACGATCTCGACCTTGACGGGAGCCACGAGCAGGGCAGCGGTTAGCGCGACGATGAGCATTTTCCCAGTATGCCCAATGATCCGAAACGTTTCGCGGATTTGGCCAGGAACGCGGTTTGGTATCTTGAACGGACGCGCCCCCGTAGCTCAGTGGATAGAGCAACCGCCTTCTAAGCGGTTGGTCGCTGGTTCGATTCCAGTCGGGGGTGCCAACCTCCCACTTTCCTAGCGGAGCCCGACTAGCTCGGGCGCGGGCAGCTCGGAGATCAGCCCGTGGGCCAGCAGCTTCGCGCGGAACTCCTCCAGCCCTCGAACCATCGTCTCGTCCATGAAGAACGTCATCGTGCGGGTGAGGTAGTCCTCCGCGAGGTCGAGGCTCCAGCCCGACCGCTCCACGGCCAGGGCCAAGCACGCCGTGCGGTGCGGCGAGAGCGGCGCGTGCAACTCCGTCCATTGAAGCGCATTCTGCAATTGCTTCGCGAGCTTGTCGGTTAGGCCCTCGCCGCCGATCCAGGCGGCCCAAACAAACGGGAGCCCGGTTAGCTGAAGCCAAGCTTCGCCTAGGTCCATCACGTGCAGCCCCTCGCTGGATCCTGCCATCCCGATATCTCCGATCAGGATGCAGGCGTCGCACTGGGCCAGCATCTCCGCCTGAACCGGGGGCAGGGAACTCAGGACAGGGTGCGACCCGTGCAACTCGGCCAGCAAGATCTGGGCAAGCGCGTTGCTCGTCATCGAGCTCTGATCGAGGGCCAGGGTGCAAATCTCGCCGAAGGGTACTTTGCTGAACAGCCGAACGCTGCGAACGGCGCTTCGGGACCCAATGCAAACCCCGCTCGCGATCCGGCGTCCAGGCGTACGAAGCGCATCGATACTGGACACCAAGATCGCCTGAGCCTGGCCGCTCTCCAGCAAGCCGGGAAGCCGGGAGGGAACATCGTAATGAACGAGGACAGGCGAATCCGGCTCGGTCTCAAACTGGGCGATGAGCGGAACCGCGTTCACGTAGGGCACGCAGCCAACGGCAAAAGGCACAACCCATTCTACGGGGCGAGGCCCAAAGTCCGCCCAGATGGGGCGGACCCGATTAGTTAGAGCGGCCTGACTGGTCGCGCGCCGAGACTTCCCAGACCCGAACCAGCTTGTCCTGTCCGCCAGCGGCTAGGCGATCGCCGTCCGGGCTGAAGGCCACGCAAGCGATTGGCCGGGTAGAAGCTTCGATCCGCAGGTTGCCGATGCCCTTCGCCGCGTTCCAGAGACCCACGGTTCCATCGCGCGAGCCGCTCGCCAACAGCCAGCCGTTGGGGTGGAAGGCAAGGGCCTCGATCGGGCGCGTGTGCCCGTACATCATCTTTTCCAACATGCCGCTTTCGAGCGAGAAAACCCGCACCGAAAGGTCGACCGCCGATGCGGCGAGGAAACCGTTGTCCGGACTGAAAGCGAGCGCGGTCACGGTGGAACGAACCTGCCGGAAGGTGTGGAGCAGGGCGCCGCTCTGTGCGTGCCATAGCTTGATCGTGGCGTCGGCCGAACCGGTGGCAAGGTACTTGCCATCCTGGGACCAAGCGACTGCGGTGACGGCGCCGGTGTGGTCGTCCTTCTTGAACACCACGGATCCGTCAAGCGTGCTGGAAACTTGCACCGTCTTGTGCATGGAGCCCGTGGCGATCGCGCGGCCGTCCGAAGAAATCGCCACGCAGGAAACCCACTCCTCGTTGTTGCCCCGCCAAGAATCCACCAGCGGACCGTTCAAGTGCCAGAAGGTCACCACGCTTTCGCTGGAACCCGCCGCAACAAGCTTCTCCTCCGGCAGGATCCGGATCGTCGAGATTACGCCTGCATCCACTTTGGTGCGCTTGCTCGGGATACCTAGCTCGGCGTCCCACCACAGAACTTCGTTGTCGAACGCGGTGCTCACCAGCTCCCCGGTATCGGGAGCAAAGTCGACGGTGTAAACCGGAGTCAAGTGAGACCGCAGGCGGTGCTTTAGCTTGACCGTGACGGGCCGGATGTCCTGCTTAGGGGACTCCACCGCCATCTCCATGCCACCTCCCGCAAGCATCGCGTCGTACTCGTTGCGACGACCTTCGTCGATGAGAGTCTGGAACGCTTCGTTGATGCGCGCCATCATCTCATGGGCGTTGGCCTCGCCGCTCACGTCGGGGTGGTGCCGACGCGCGAGTCTGCGATACGCCTTGCGGATCGTATCGGTATCGGAGGAAGCGCTAATACCTAGCACCTCATAGAAGGACGTTAAAGTCTTCAATGCCGTGGATCGGCTGCCGGACGAGAGTTGGCAGTGCCGAAGTAGGAGTATGGCTTGCCACTGGCGCGGATTCCTACCTTTTGGCACTCGAAAGGCATCGGTGCCATGCACAATGGGGACATGGAAAGTCCCATTGCCGGATCTCCCGTCGCCCAGATTGCCTTCGCGTTCCGCGATATCGAAGCCGCAAAGGAGCGGTTTGCCGCCCTTCTCGGCCTCCCTGTGCCGCCCACGATCTACACGGATTCCGGCACCGCCGTCAACGCCGACCATCGCGGAGTCCCCACTGATGCCAAAGCCAAGCTCGCGTTCTTCAATCTGCCCAACCTCCAAATCGAGTTGATCGAGCCAATCGGCGACGACAGCGCTTGGGCGGAGGGCATGATCCAGAACGGGGAAGGGTTCCACCACATCGCGTTCTGGACCGAGAACGCCACCGCCGTAGACGAGCACCTCCAAGGCAACGGGATGGCCCGAATGCAGCGGGGAGACATGGGCGACGGGCAGTACGTGTATTACGACGGAAGACCGCAGCACGGCATGATCATCGAGGTTCTGGAGAAAGTCCGCACCCCGTTGGCGTAGGAAAAGCGCCAGTGCCTTACAATAGACCTATGCTCCAATACGTTTGGGCCGCGCACCTTGCGGTGCGGGAACGAGTAAAGCCATGAGCTTTGCCCTCCCGCGCCGACGGTTCCTAGACGTACGGCACGACGGATTGCCCCTTCCAGACTCTGTGCGGATCCCGCTCGGAGAACTCGAGGGGCACCTCCACGAGCTCCCACCCAAGCACGAGCCGGTCCTGATCGCCGATACCGGAGTCGAGGCGCGCGAAGCCGCCCGAAGGCTCGAGGAGAGTGGGCGACGTGTGGAACTCGCCGCACCCCCGGAGCATGCTCCAGAGGACGCCTGCCCCCACCACGGCCGCCTTTGGGAGCCAAACCCCTTCCTGATGGAGTGCCTTCCCGCGATCCGCATGGGCCTCGCCGCCGACCTTGCCTGCGGTGGCGGGCGCGAGGCCGTCTACATGGCGGGCTTAGGTTGGCACGTGACCGCGATCGACCAGCTCGAGTCCAACCTCGAGCGCGGAAAGGACCTCGCCAACCGGTACTTGCCGGAAGAGGCAGCCCGCCGCATCGACTGGCAGGTGCAAACCCTCTCGCCAGAGTTCGACGCATCCGTTTACGACCTGGTCGGAGTCTGCTTCTTCCTCGATCGCGACGTCTTCTCACATATTGTCGAAACCATGCGGCCGGGCGCCTACTTCCTGGTCGAGACCTTTACGACCCTCAACCGTGAGTTGACCGGCCGGCCGTCCTCGGACGACCATGTCCTCAAACCTGGCGAGCTTCGCAACATCGCCCACCCGGCGGAGATCGTCCGGTACGAAGAGGGTTGGCTACGCGAACGGCACACTGCCCGGTTGCTCGCACGCCGCTGAATTTCCCGCCCTTTCGGCCTCTTGTAAACTCGTTAACCTAGCATTTGGAGTAGGGTAGAGGGGTCATGTGGTTGCGTCGCCTCGTCCTCTGCGCCAGTCTGGGACTCTCGTCGTTTGGGGCCTCCCAAAACAACCTGGGCGCGGGTCTCGAAGGGATCGCTGATTGGTCGCGCACCAGCGCTTTCGCCGATCTGGTCAAGCAATCGCGAGGGTTCGGACCTGCCGACGCCCCGTGGTCCGGGACTGTCCCCGTCGACGCGCGAGGGTGGCCCACCGGCGACTTCGGCATCATCCTGGGCTCCTGGCCCGGCATGCAAAACGTCGGTGGTACCTACAAGATCAGCTTCAACTGCGCGACCACCCCGGCAATCGCGACCGTCGCCAGCCCGGGCACCCTCTCGAATGTCTCGAGAAACGCCAGCACCGGAATGGTCACCGCCGACCTCGTCTACCCCGCCAGCGGAGACCAACTGATGCTCAAGTTCACCGGAACCCAGGGCGGTGTGCGAGACCTCAAGATCATGCGGCCCGGCTATCCGGAGAGCGCCGTTTTCACAACCCCGTTCCTAGACCATCTCACCCGGTTCAAGACCTTGCGCTTCATGGACTGGACTCAGACCAATGGCAATCCGGTCAAGACTTGGGCCGAGCGCTCCACCCCTCAGACCCCCAGCTATGCCGCGAATCCCAGCGGCGTGCCCTGGGAGGTGGCGATCGACCTGTGCAACCTGAAGAGTGCGAACGCTTGGGTCAACGTGCCCCACATGGCGGACGACGCCTACGTGGCCAGCCTTGCGCGCCTGGTGAAGAAGAAGCTCAGGCCCGACCTGAAGGTGTACGTGGAGTACAGCAACGAAGTGTGGAACTGGGGTTTCGCCCAAGCCGGCTGGAACCTGGACCAGGCCAAGCTGGAGGCCAACGGCGCTAAGGCGAGCAACCTCCGCTACGGCGGCGAGACTAACGAAGGCGTGTGGGCCGCCCGCCGTATCGCCCGCCGCGCCAAACAGATCAGCGACATCTTCAAAGCCGAGTTCGGGGCCACCGGATGGCGCACGCGGGTGCGCACGGTGCTCGCCTGCCAAGTCGCCTGGCCCGGCCACTGGCTGCACGAGGGGCTCAAGTTTCTGAACGCAGTCTACGGCACCCCCTCCAACTACCTGAGCGCGGTTGCGGTGGCCCCCTACTTCAACCTCGGCGAAGCTAACAACAACAACGCGCTCACCGTGGACGACGTCCTGTCCGCCCTCACTGCCAGCGTGAACTCCCTCAAGACCGAGACCTGGATGGAGGACTGCGCCACCCTCGCCCGCGTGCACGGCCTGCAACTGGTGGCCTACGAAGGTGGCCCGGACACCTTCGGCCCCAACAGCATCACGGCAAAGCGAGACGCCTCCCTAGACGCCCGAATGAGAACGCTAAGCGTGGACTACCTCAAGGTCTGGTTCGGCTACACCGATGGCCTGTTCAACTGGTTCGTGGGCGGGGCCACCGACTGGAACACCCAGTACGGCACCTGGGGCCTCACCAACGACATGGCCAACCAAACCGCCCCCAAGATCCTGGCGGTGGACGACGCGAGGCAGGCCGCGCCCTACCCCCTGAACCAGGGCCAAGCCGTGCCCGGAAACGTGGACGCCCGCAAGTTCGCCCTTCGTGGGAATAACACTGACTACCTCACCTGGGAGAACGCCCAGTTCTGGTGGAACGACTGGCGAGGCCGCTACCGCGACTACTTGATCCGGACTTCCGCCGAGACGACCTTTGACGTGGACGTCTACGCGGGGGCGACCGACGGGAGCACGCGCCTGAAGCTCTGGGTCGGCTCGGCCTACCTGGGCTCGGTCCCGGTGACGAATACGGGGTCCTGGACAAGCTACGCGTACACGCCCAAGCTTCGGATTCGGCTCCCGAAGGGCATGCACGGGCTAAGGGTGCTGCTGGAGTCGAACACGGGCGTGAGCTTGAAGCAGGTTCGGTTTACGACGGTGCCCTAAGCAACGGTCGCCTTCTCCCAAACGTGACCTAGATCCTGTTGCCCCCTCAGGTCCTCCAGACACAATGCGCCAAAAGATGCTTGGTCTTGTAAGGGGACAGCGTCGCAGACGTTTCCATCTCCGTCGCGGACAGCAGTACAGCTGGAACGCGACAAGGAGAACCAATGAAGATCCTACATGCAAATGTTCTTGTTACTGCGGCCGTCGGCCTGACCCTCTCAGCGTCCAGCAGGGCGCAGTTCGACATGACGGTTAACCCGCTTCCCATCCGGGACGGGCAGTCCCACACCGTACGAATCGCGACCCCCAGCGCAAGTTGGCTTCCCGGCTCGAACGGAAAGATCGTCGCCAATGGTCGCTTGGCCGTCACCCTGGAGCGTCGAAGCAATCGCAAGAGGCATGACTACATCAAGACGTTCTCGCTGGCTAAGAATGGCCCGACCACCGCGTTCCGTGCGGTGGTTCCGAACTGGAATAGCACCGACTATAAGGCGATCCGGGCTAGGGTCCAGGTCACGGTCAAGAGCAACGGCAGCACGCGGGTTGTCGAGGTGCCAGTCAACTAACTGAATCTGTGGTCGGAGCCCGGCGGGCTCCGACCGTCCGAAAGCCATGCCACATGCACAACCATCCCGCACAATCACCTCTCGAGGGTTCACCCTTGTAGAGATGCTAGTCGTCGTCTTCGTATTGCTCGTACTTGTCGCAATACTGAGCCCTGTCATTGCGTCCGCAAAGGCTCGTGCTGAACAAGCCTCGTGCCTGAGTAAGCTCAAGACTCTGGGTTACGCCATCCAGCTCTATGCCGAGGACTATGACGACCTCAGTCCGCGAGCCATGTCCTTTCCGTATCTAGGCGCGGCTAGCCAACTCTCTGAAACTCAAGCAGACGAGTTGCCTCTGTTGCCAACTCTTGGGACGGCTCTTCACGGCTACCTAAACGGAACAGATTCACTGCGTTGTCCGAGCGATACGGGGGCTGAGGTTGTGGACTTGGACTGGCCAGCCCCAGTGTCTGCTCCGACAAGCCTATTTGGGGCCACAGGCTCAAGCTTCATGTACCGGGTCTCCGTCGGAATAGCGGGGGTACCAATGAGTTCATTGGAGAACGTTGGTTCGCTAAGCCTTCTGATGGATGGCGCAGGGAATTGGCATGGGACAGGCCCGTCAGCCCTTGCCAGCGATGATGCAGGAAGCCTAACCGCCATGGCCAGGAAGTTCCGCTACAATGCCCTCTTCATTGATGGCAGCGTGCAGAACCTGGGATTCATCCGGGCCCAAGCAGAATGGAACCAACGGTAACCAAGGAACTGTCAGCCCGACCAGCATGGGTTGGCCGGGCTGAGAAGGGCCGATCTCGCGGGAGACTTGGCATTCCCGATTAGCGCCAGCCAACTCGTGCACTCAGGCCCCTGACCTCCCCGGGGAACTCGGGGCACGCGCGCGGCCCGTTTCAGGTTCAAAACCCATCCCTTAATGGAGAGGTTTGCGTGCCGAAAGGTAGACTGTAATATCCATGTCCCTCCCCATCCGCAATGTCGGCATCATCGCGCACGTCGATCACGGGAAAACCACCCTGGTCGATGCGATCTTTAAGCAGGCCGGCCTGTTCCGAGAAAACCAGCACATGGGACTCCGTGTGATGGACAGCAACGACCTCGAGCGAGAGAAAGGCATCACCATCCTTTCCAAGGTCGCCAGCGTCCGCTACCAGGAATACAAGATCAACATCGTCGACACTCCCGGCCACGCCGACTTCGGCGGAGAGGTCGAGCGAGTGCTCAGCATGGTGGATGGCGTCCTCCTCGTCGTAGACGCCAACGAGGGCCCCATGCCCCAAACCCGCTTTGTGCTCAAGAAGGCCTTCGAGAACGGCCTCAAGCCGATCGTGTTCATCAACAAGATCGACCGCGAGAACGCTCGCCCCGCCTACGCCTACGACAAGACGATCGACCTCTTCATCGATCTCGGCGCCAGCGAGGACGACCTATTCTTCCCCCACCTTTACGGCAGCGGAGCCGGCGGCTACGCCCGCCTGAGCCCAGACGGGACGGAAACGGACATGCGAGAGCTGTTCGAGATGATCGTCAACAACGTTCCGCCCCCCAAGGTTGAGTCGGAAGGTGCGTTCCGACTGCAGGTCAACAACCTGGACTACAGCGACTATCTCGGCCGCATGTTTGGCGGCAAGGTCCTGCGCGGCAGCGTCAAGGTCGGAGACCGGGTGGAGATGCTCCGCGACGGCGAGACCAAGAAGGTCGCGTTCAACGTCACCAAGCTATGGACGTACGTCGGCATCTCGCTCAAAGAGATCGACACCATCGGCGCGGGCGAAATCGCCATGCTCGCCGGTCTGGACAACGTCCTGATCTCGGACACGATTGCCCACGTGGACACCAGCGAGGCGCTCCCCGCCATCAAGGTGGAGCCCAGCACGCTCAGCATGAACCTCTACGCCAACAACTCGCCCCTCGCGGGCCGAGACGGCGGCAAGTTCCTGACCATCCACAAGATCCGCGAGCGGGTTGAGAAGGAAGAAGCGGTCAGCGTCAGCATCAAGATCGACAAGAACGCCGCTGCCGACACCGTCAAGGTTCAAGCCCGCGGCGAGCTCCAGCTCGCCATCCTCATCGAGACGATGCGCCGCGAAGGTTACGAGATGCAGATCTCGCGCCCCCAGGTCATCTTCAAGCGAGACGAGAAGGGCCACGTTCAGGAGCCTTACGAAATCGCCACCTTGGAGTGCCCAGAGGAGTCCGTCGGCACCGTCATGGAAGACATGTCCCGCCGCAAGGGCGAACTGGTGGACATGCGCAAGAACGACAACGGCACCACGTCGCTGGACTACTCCATCCCGACGCGCGGCCTGATCGGCTTCCGCAGCAACTTCCTCACCATGACCCGCGGCCTTGGCCTGATCTCGGCCCTGTTCGATGGTTACAAGGATTACAAGGGCGAAATCGAGAGCCGAACCCAGGGCTCCCTCATCAGCAAGGATCCGGGCAAGCTCACCCGCTACGCCTACGAGGACGTCATGGAGCGCGGCTCCTTGTTCTATCCGATCGGCACCGAGCTGTACGGCGGCATGATCGTCGGCGCCTGCTCGCGAGACGAGGACATGATCGTCAACGCCACCAAGGAAAAGGCCGCCAACAACATTCGCTCCGCGACCTCGGAGCAGACGGCCGCCCTGGACCCCCACAAGGAGTTCTCCCTGGAGCAGGCGCTGTCCTGGCTTCGAGACGATGAGCTTCTGGAAACCACGCCCAAGCAGTTGCGGTTCCGGAAGAAGGTTCTCGACCACTCGGAGCGCCGGGTGTCGGAGCGTAGGTCGGAACTCGTCGGAGTGATGTAGTGGAGGAAGCGGCAAGCCTGATTGGCCCTGAAAGGCTTGCCGCCGTCCGGGCGCGGGCCAACGAGCGCGAGCTTCGACTCCGTGTCTATCACAGCCACGAGGAACTTGAGAAGGACGAAGAAGCCTTCTACGACGCCCTTACGCCCGATCAACGCTTGGTCATCCTACTGGAGCTTAACCGCCGTGTCTTCGGAACCCGATCTCTGTCCTGATTGGCTCGACTTCATCGATCTCCTGGTTCACCATGGGGTGAAGTTCGTGATTGTTGGTGCCTTTGCTCTCGCGTTCCACCGCACCCCGCGTGCGACCGGTGACATCGACTTCCTTTACGAGAGATCGGAGGACAACTCGGAGAGGCTCGAGCGAGTGTTGAAGGACTTTGGATTTGGCTCACTTGGTATCTCGGTCAAGAGCTTGATGGAGCCGAACACCATGTTCGCATTGGGGGTAGAGCCGAACCGAATCGACCTCATGAACTGGATTTCGGGAGTTGAATTTGAGGAGGCCTGGTCTGAGCGTGTCTATGCTGACCTCAAGGGGCGCAACCTTCCTTTTCTTTCGCTATCTAACCTCCTGAAGAACAAGATTGCCGCGGGTCGAGCCAAGGATATGGACGACATTGACAAGCTTCAAGCCAAGTTGCGGCGCGAACAGAACGGCTGACCGAGAATGCCCGGGAAGTACCTCAAGCGCGCGACCCAAGCCTGTACCGGCAAAGCTCGGTTCGAGACGCAGCAGGAAGCCGAACGCACCGCCGAGTACCGCTATCGCGCCTATCAGTGCGCGGTGTGCCACGCTTGGCACCTCACGAGCCGCTCCGGCGCGGCCCGAAGACCGGACGACCTTGAACCCGAAGCCCCGCCGGAGCGGCCCAAGCCCCTTGCCACTCTCGGCGACCTCGACTGGACCGGCCTTGCCGCCGAGCCGTCCGCCAAGAAGCCGAAGGCGGCCAAACCAGCTAGGCCCGCGAAGCTGCCTGGCCCTCCGGCGCCAACCGCCAAGCCATTGGAGCAGCGGATCTTGGCGCGCTGCGCCTCTGGCCTCCGCAAAGACCATCGGGTGATCTTGGTGATTGACGAGACGCTTCTCAAGTCGAGGCCCGTCCTCGAGAGTCTGCGCGCACAGATCAGAACCGGGGCCCTCGTGGTCGTCGCCCCGGTAGAGGGCTCTGCAATCGTGCTAGAACTCGCGAAAGACTAGCGCCGCAGCAACCACAACGCGAGCGCTCCTAGGACCGCTCCCGATAACCCGCTCGTCAGCCCCACTGCCCAAAGCTCCGCCCGGTGCTTCGCGGATTCGGGTTTCTCCAGCGGAAGCCGGATCCGCTCTAGGGGCATGGTCTCTTCAACGTAGTAGCACGTCACCGTCACGCTGCCGGTGTCGGGGTTCACGCGCACCACGTCTCCCGTCGTCCAGGTCATAAAGGTAGGCGAGTTGTACTCCAGCTTCACGCCGGGCGTAATGGAGAAGGGCCTCAAAGCGGAGAGTGACACGCTGGCTTCGCCCCCGGTAGAGAACCTCACGTCGGCTTCGTTGCTCCCCTTTTTGAGGAGCTTCGCGGGATAGTAGCGCCCGTCGCCAGACTTGGCGAATACCAGCTTGCCCTCGTCGTACGCGTCCGCAGAGTAGTGGAGCCGCTCCCGCAAGGCCTGAAGCGTCGCATCCCGGGAAAGCCCCATCTCTTCGGCGGCTCGCACGAACTGCGCGATCTCGTCGTCGCTCGCCGCGATATGGCGGGTCTGCTCCTCGATCTCCGTGGCGCGGCGAATCACCGCCGCCACTTCTTCCTGATGCTCAAGCTCCGCCATCAACGATATTGTGAACGCACCAGTCAACCGTTCGGATGCAGACTAATCTACGGAGACGCAGCAGTTGGACTTGAAACCGCCACCCTTGGCCTCCACGTCGCTCCACTCGATCTTCGAGCCGCCTTTGAAGTCGAACGTTGCGGTTGTCGCGCCTTTCTTGATGGTCACGGAAGCCGGAACGGTGGACCCGCCGGTGCACTTGAGCGTGATCTTGGTGTCGGCCGCCGCCGCTTTGGCCAGCACGACCCTCATCTTGAGAACCCCTCCCCGGTGTACTTCCGGCTTGTTTGGCGGCACCGGCTCCACGGTCAAATCGGCCTTGACTTCCTCCTGGTCCGCCTGCCAGTTGCCACCTTCGTTCGTGGTGCCAACTGCAATCACGCCGCCGCCCACTCTCGGCCAGATCTCCTCGACGTAACCCGGGAAACCGGGCTGTGGGGAGGGCGGCTGCGGACTGGGAACGAGGCCACTCCGGCTCACGACGCGCAAGGTCGAGGTTGAATGGGTTTGGTCTTGTTGCCCGAAGTAGAGCATCCCGTCGTCGCCCAGGGATAGGTCGTGCACTTCGACGTGGTGACCCACGACGCCGAAGGGCGCAATGAGGTTCGCCTTGAAGGTCGAACGGTCGATTCTCGCCAGCCTTCCTGCCGACTCCTGCGAGCCCTGTTTGAAGATGTTGAAGATCCCAAAAACGTCGCCGGTGGGGTCGACGACGATGTCGCCCCAGCGCTCCTGCAAGCCGTTGCCAGCACCGTACTTCCAGGTGTTCATAATCGTGCCAAACGGGTTATCGTCGATCCTGGCGATCGCCAATCCGGTGTCGAATGCGGTCATGTTGGTTAGGAATGGCAGGTGGATCGTTCCATTGGAGCCGATGCAGAGATCGGCGACTTGGTTGTAGATCCCTGCCACGGGCGCGTTCACCTTCTTGACCGCGCTCGGCGTACCGGTTCCACTGTCGAATAGGAGCAGCCCAATGTCCTGCGACAGCGACATGTTGGTGTGCACCATCTTGACTTCCACCGCCACGTACACCGGGTAGCCGGCTTCGCGGTAACGATTCCGATTGGTCCGCACAAACCGCCCGGTATCGAACTGGTTCCCGGTCCCTGGGATCTGCTTGCTGAACGCCACGGACCCGGTGGTCAGGACCTTCTCAAAAACGATGTCCGAGCCTGTCGCGTTGTTCAGGCTCTGTCCGTAGCCAGTCCAGAAGACCTCGTTGTTTGGCCCGATCTCGAGATCGTAAACCGCATTGGAGCGCCGAGTGGCGGCCAAGCCCTTGTAGTATCGGGTCCAGAGGGTTGCGCCGTTCACGCCGTTGAGCTTGATGATGGTTGCCCAGGTGGGTGCTGGGTTGCCGGTGCCTGTGGTTACCCCGCCCACCACCACGTTGCCTAGGGAATCGACCTCGACGCAGGTGGCAGTGTCCACCTTATGACCTGGGCCATCGATCACCCTCGACCACTTGAGTACCCCCTTGTTCGAGATGCAGTACACGAGGATGTTGGTGGTGTCGCCGAAGTAGATCGTGGTGCCCACCGTGCCCGCAACTACCAGGTTTCCCTTGGCGTCAAGGAACGACTGGGAGGGAAAGTCGTTCGGCGTCCTGTCGACCTGCTGTCCCCATACTTTCCGGTAGTCGGCCGAAGCCGTCGATCCGCCGAGCGCGAGCCCTGCAACCGCGAGAAGCCACGAAGCCTTCATGGGAGGATTATAAGGCAGGGGGACCGCTTCTGCAAAAGGCTCGCTCCAAAGCCGCAAGAACTTGCGTGCGTATACTGCGCCCATGATCCTCGTCGTCGACAACTACGACTCCTTCACCTACAACCTGGTGCAGTACCTCGGCCAAGCCGGGGCGGAGATCGTGGTGCGTCGCAACGACGAGATTGCCCTTGAGGAGATCGAACGGCTCCGGCCGGACGGCATCATGCTCTCCCCGGGGCCGTGCACGCCCAAGGAGTCGGGGGTTTGCCTGGACATCCTACGCCGCGCCCTGAGCCAATCCCCGGGGGCCTTTGGCGTCCCGATCTTTGGCGTGTGCCTCGGACACCAAGCAATCGGCGAGGTGGCCGGGGGCATCGTCCGGCAAGCGCCCAAGATCATGCACGGCAAGGCGTCGATGGTTTCTCATGATGGCAAAGGCCTCTTCGAGGGCATGCCCAACCCCTTCCGCGCCATTCGCTACCACTCGCTCGTGATCACCAGGGACAGCATTCCGCGCGGCTTCTTCGCCACCGCATGGAGCGAGGACGACCATGAGGTGATGGGGATGCGCCACGAGTCGCTCCCGATCGAGGGCGTCCAGTTCCACCCGGAATCTGTACTTACGGAAGAGGGCTTCCGCATTGTGGAGAACTTTGTCCGGCGCGTAGCTTCGCCCGTGCTGGCCGCCTAGGGAAAGCGTCCCGCTTTTCGATTACGATACTCTTGCCGTCCGCCTAAGCGCGACTTCCTGGCATTTCACCGCGAGCCTATGCTCATGAGTAGGACTCACCGTCCTGGTGGAATGCAATGAAACAACTTAGATTCGGTGCTCTCGCAATCGCCCTCGGATGTGCGGTCGCGGCCCATGCCGGTCGTAACATCGGCTACTTTACGGATGCGCGCTTTGGCGCCTACGGCTACACGTTCTCGAGCGAATTGAGCGGACTCGGGGCAGCGCTGACCGGCGACGGCCATACGCTGAACGGACTCTCTACGATCAGTTCGTCCTCGATCGCAGGAATGGACGTGCTCTACGTTCCTCTGGAGCCTGCCTACCAGGGGCAGTCCAGCATTACTAACGCTGAGCTCGCGGACTTGATGGCGTTCAACGCCGCCGGCGGCGAGATCGTTTGGCAGTTGGAGAACGGCCTTTGGAATAGTTCGGACAACGACCTGTGGAGCCGGATGGGCTTGGGAATCACCCAGAGCTCGAACATCGATGGCGGCCAGTTGTTGGCGGACGATCCCCATCCCGTCATGAACGGACCCCACGGCGTGGTGAACCCTTGGGACGTAAGCTATGCCATCGGCGAGACCTTCATCTCAGACTCTCGGGTCGACAGCCTGATGAAGATGCGCGACGGCTCCTCTGCTCTCCCCTTCGTGGACTGCGGATGGAACGGGGCGGGCAGCGCCTCGATGTTCTTCCTGATGGACGTCAACGGGTTTGAGAACGCCGTCTTCGATCCAAACAACGTCAACCTTGCTCGCAACATGTTCGAGTACAACTGCGACCCGGTTCCGGAGCCCGCGACCATGGCCGCCCTCGGCCTTGGCCTCGCCGCGATGGTCCGACGCCGACGCAAGGCCTAGCCTCGCTTCTGCGGTTTGCCCCAGATAGAAACCATGGCCCCGAATCCTTCGGGGTCATGGTTTTTCAGTTCTGCGTTGGTGAAGGGGAAGAAGTCGTTCTGCCCGAAGTAGGCTTCCGTCGCCTCGGCGAAGTACTCCATCGGGTTGGTGCAGGCGTAATGCTTGGCCATAGACCCGTTCCAGTGGCGCACCGAGTCGTACCGCTTTGCCGCCATCGCCCCGGCGAAGGCTGCTTTCACGGACGGATTCTCGAATCCCCCGCCGAGCACCCGGTCGTGGTAGGCGTGCGCCAACTCGTGCAGAACCATCCAGGGCTGCTCGTAGGTCCAGGAAAGGAACGCCTTCAGGTTGCCGATTTCGATCGCCTTGGCCATCTTCTCCGGCATCTTGTGCTCGCGCAGCCAGTCCGCCCCCGGGTGGTAAGCCATGCACTTCGTCTCCGGCGACTCAACGTGGATCCAGATCGGGACCTTGCGCAACTCGCCCAAGGGGCCGTCCGGAACCACCCTTGAGATCCGGTACAGCTGGTTGCCGAGTTCGCGCTTCACCCCCGGCCACTTAGCCTCGCCGCGGACGCGCTTCTCCACGACAAGCTCCCAGCCCTCAAGGCGCTCCCGAGCGTAGGGATCGCCCGGCTGAGCTAGAACGATGGAGAGCAAGAGGGCAATCATGGGTCTCCAGAACTCTAGCACAGGGAGTCCCCACCCATCGCAAGAGGCGTCGCGTTGGTGGGCAAGGCGATGGTTGGCCGACTGAGCGATGTGCGTTTCCGCTAGTCGTTCAGCTTGCGCGCCTTGTCTACGTCCAGCCGAGACGGGATACGGAACCAGAAGGTGGAGCCCACGCCCACTTCAGACTCTGCCCAGATCTCGCCCATGTGGACCATGGTCACCAAGTGGTGGACCAGGTACAGGCCGAGGCCGGTGCCGTAGATGCGGCGGTTGTCGTCGTTGTTGACCCGGTGGAACTTCTCAAACACCTTGGTGATGTGTTCCTTGGGGATGCCAAGCCCTTCGTCCTTGATGCCAATGAGCAAGGTTTCGCCCTCGTTCTTCGCCATAACCGTCACCTGGCCGCCACCCGGCGAGTACTTGATCGCGTTGTTCAGCAGGTTCGTTAGGATCTGGTCCAGCTTGTCTTGGTCGCCCAGGATCGTCTTCGGAAGCTCGTTCTCGACTTCCAGCTTGACCGTGTGCTTGTTGGAGGCCTGCTGCTGGATCACTACGCACTTCTCCAGCACCGGCATCAGCTCGAACTCGGTGTAGTCCGGCTTCAGCGACTGTCCAGACTCGATCCGTGCCGTGTTCAGGAGGTCGTCGATCAGCCGACGCAGTCGGTCGCACTCGTGGTCGATGATCGTGTGGAACTCGTGGCGGTCCTGGGCGGTGAAGTAGTCCTCGCCGTCTAGAAGCGTGCGAACAAAGCCCTTGATCGCGGTGAGCGGAGTACGAAGCTCGTGCGAGGCCATCGCGACGAAGCTGGACTTCATCTTGTCGATGTTGCGAACCTCGGTGACGTCGTTAAAGATCGCCACCACGCCAAGGTCCTTGCCTTCCTCACTCTTAACCGCCGCGCCCTGGCACTCGTAGAGCCGCTCCGACCCGGCGATCACGATCGTGATCTCCTTGATCTTTGTGTCTGCCCCGCTAAGCTGGTCGTTGAAGAACTGCCGCACGCCTTCCTGCCGGAAGATGTCGCCATAGTTCTTGCCGATGGCGTCCTGGCCCACGGTGAAGACGGCGCGGGCTGAAGCGTTGATCTGGCTGATCCGACCCTCGGGAGAAACGAGCACCAGTCCGGCGGTAAGGCTCTCGAACGTCTGGAGTAGCTCTTCGCGCTCCTCCACGACCTCGCGGTACAGCTGGAGATTGGAGATGATCGAGCCAACGTTCTTGGCCATGCGCTCCAAGAGCCGCACGTCCTCGTCGTTGAAATCCTCGCCGTGACGCTTGTTGAAGGCGTGGAGCACGCCGATCGTGTTGCGCTCGATGACCCGGTTCTCTTCGTCGCGCTTCTCGATGACCAGCGGAACGGTGATGCCGTTGTTCACGCCAAGAAGCCCGAAGGGATCGGCCTTGGTGCGCTCGTCATGGGTTGGGTCGTGGAAAATGATGGGCTCGCCAGAGCGGAAGACTTCGCCGGAAACGCCCTGGGTCGCGCGGACCTTGAAGACGCGAAGATGCTCGTCGTCGACCCCGTATGCGGGCGGGATGCCAATGAGGTCGCCCTTCTCGCGATCAAAGAACATGATCACGATCTTCTCCGCCTGAAGGATCATCGCGATCCGCTGGACCAGCCGGCGCAACGTAACGTCCGCCTCGTTGATGGGAGTGACATCGACGGTCGGTTCGGACGAGCGGCCCTGGTTGGCAGGTTGGGCGTCTTGCCGCTCCTTCTGCTCTTTGAGGGAGGCGATCTCCGCTAGAGCCTGTTCTAGCTGTTGTTTGAGTTCGTTTGCGTCGTCGGGCAGCTCTTTCGGCTCGCTCATAGTCACTCCGGATACCCCATGAATCTACCTTGAAGGGGCCCTTCCCTGCAGGTCGTACGGTCGGTCTCAGGTTCAAAAGACCCATTGGCCCGCCGGTTGTCGTACAATGCGGCGGATGTCTCGGCACCTAGAGGAAATGGCCCTCTTCCCGCTGAATACGGTGTTGTTCCCGCACGCGTCGCTCTCCCTCCATATCTTTGAAGAACGCTACAAGCAGATGATCCGCGATTGCGAGAGGGATGACCGTCCCTTCGGCGTAGTCCTCATCCGCGAAGGCGACGAAGTGGGAGGAGTGGCAGACCCGTACCTGGTGGGCACCGCAGTACGGATCGTTCGTAACTACACCTATCCTGACGGCGCCCTGGACATTCAGGTGCTGGGAGAGAGGAGGTTCCGGATCCGCGAACTGGACGACTCCATGCCATACCTGCGCGGTCGGGTGGAGCCGATCCTCGAAGCCGACTTCTTGGAGGAAGCCTCCCAACTTCCCCTGGTCCACGAGGCCCGTGCCCAGTTCGAGATGCTCATCCACCGGCTGTTCTCGCGGGAGGACTTCAACGTGGAGGTCGTGTTCCCCTCCGATCCGGTCGCGCTCAGCTTCACCATCGCCAACCTCCTCCCCATCGGGAACCTGGAGAAGCAGCGCCTGCTGGAAACCACCGACACCCTAGAGCGCATGGAATCATTGATCCCGATTCTGCAGATGCAGAACCAGCAGTTTCAGTCTCCGGCAACCGTCAAGCTCTCCAGCCAAGAGCTGCAAGACTGGGTCACCCCCAACTGATGGCCCGAGCGTACGTGGCCCTGGGCTCCAACCTGGGCGACTCTCGGGCCACTCTAGCCCGAGCCGCTGCCGCCCTGGGCGAGGTCCTGAGGGACCTCAAAGCCAGCCGTCTGTACGAGAGCGCCCCGATGTACGTAGAGGGCCAGCCTCGGTTTCTCAACGCGGCCGTCTCCGGCGACACCTCCCTCGGACCCATGGGCCTCCTCCGCAAGCTGAAAGAGCTTGAGCGAGAGCTTGGTCGCAAGCCCGGGGTGCCCAACGGCCCCCGGATCATCGATCTGGACCTGGTCGCCTACGGCGAGATGGCATACGAGTTCTTTGTGGACGGCGAGTCCCGCTTACGGGTACCCCACCCCCGGGCCGCCGAACGGGGCTTCGTCGTCTTCCCCCTAGAGGACCTGAATCCGGACCTGATCCTGCCCGGCAGCGGAAGGGTGGGCGATCTAGCAGATGAACTTCGGCGGGTCCCCCAGGACGTCTATCCCATCGAAGCTCCGCTCCACGGCTGACCTGATGCCCACCTTCGCGTACCAAGCTGTCGACCGACAAGGGAAGACCGTGCAGGGGAGTGTCGACGCTGCTTCGGCGGGCGAGGCGGCGGTTGCCCTGAATAAGCAGGGCCTGATGGTTTCGCGACTCTCGGAGGGAGGGCTCGCCAAAGCCGCGCCCACCGCCCCCACTCGGGTAGCCCCAGCCACACCACCCGTTGCGGCGCGGCCCGTTTCTGGCCGGCCCGTGGCAGCCCCTGCCGTGCGCCAAGAGTCGAGGCCAGTGGCCGCCTTAACTCAGCCAGAAGAGCCCATCCTAACTAGGCGCGGCTCGGACAAGGACGTGTTCGTCGTCATGTCCCAGCTTGCCCGGTACCTGCGAACGGGAGTGAACCCGCGCAGCGCCCTCGAGGAACTGGCCAAGGGCTCCATCCCGGCTGCCTACCGTGCCGCGCTGCTCGACGCCGCCCAGAGCGCCGGAGCTGGCGGCTCCGTCGGCGAGGCCCTGAGGCGCTACCCAGACCTGTTCCCGAGCTACGTATCCGGCATGCTCATCGCGGGCGAGCAGGGCGGCTACCTGCCTGATGCTGCCCAGACCGCCTCCGAGGTTGCGCACTCCGCGCACTCCCTCGCCCGGGGGCTGCGCTGGTACTCGATCCTGTTCTGGATCCTGATCTGTCTCGGATGGCTCAGCTTGGTCGTTGCGGAGTCCTCATTGGCCTCGATGGACCTCCAGCAACGCACCAACGATTTGGGAAGCGCGGTGCCGATCCTCCTCGGCTTCTTGGGCAAGAAGCTGGTCGCCTTCCTCCCGCTTTTGCTGGGCACGCTCGCGGTCATGGTTGCCCTGCGGGAGCTCTGGCGATCGCGACGCCTGCGAGAGTTCCGCCACCGAGGAGCCTTGAAGGCTCCCTTCCTCGGACGCCGAGCGGTGGCCGAGTCCGTGCAGCATTTCGCCGCGTCCATGGGGCGGCTGAGCCAGGCGGGCATTCCTCCCGCGACCGCCTTCGAACTGGCGTCGGAAACCGCTCCCAACCGGGTGATCGCCTCCGAGCTTCGCGAGGCCGTCAGCGGGGCCAACCTGGGCACGAAGGCATCTGAGCTGTTCGCGAAGCTTCGCCGCTTGCCTCCCGAGTACAAGGACATCGTCTCCAACGGCGAACTAACGGGCGACATGCCCGGCGCCCTCGGCAGCGTGGCACAGGCGATGGACGGCGAGTTCGCCGACCACGACCTAAGGTCCCGGCGCTTCGCCCAAGTCGTGGTGATCCCGCTCCTTGGCATCGTGGTCCTCGTGATCCTGGCCCACGTCTCCCGAACGTTCTACAGCGGGTGGATCGAGGTCATGACTCGTCCGGAGCCCTAGGCGATGCCCAGGGAAACCGCATCCGCCTGAAGGGCACGCAGCACGTTACCGATGTGGTCCTCCAGCGGAAGGCCGATGCCTTCTGCCCCCGCGTACACCTCTTCTCGGTGCACGCCTGCGGCAAACGCGGGAGTCTTCAGCTTCTTCAGCACGCTTTTGACCTCGACCTCGAGCACGCTCTTGCTGGGCCGAACAAAGGCCACCGCCACCACAAAGCCGCTGATCTCGTCGCAGGCGTAGAGGTGCTTCTCCAGCGCGGTTTCCCGCGGAATCCCAAGCGCGTCGTTGTGGCTGCCGATCGCCCGAATCAGCCACTCGGGATATCCCAGCTCGCCCAGAATCCGCATCCCCTGGCGGGGATGGTCCTCGGGGAACCGTTCGTAGTCGAAGTCGTGGAGCAACCCTGCGAGCTTCCAGTCCTCTACCGGCTGGCCGAGGGCGGCCGCATAGCCGCCCATCGAACTCGCCACCGCTCGGCAGTGGCGACGGAGCGACTCGCTAGCGACGTACTCCTCGAGCAAGGCGTTGGCGGCGGCGAGGTCGGGCATGAACGAGATTATGGCTTCAGTAGATCAGACGGCCCGTACCATAGTTGACAGAGATGGTCTTGCCCCGCCGTACGTCCTTCTGTCCACCCGCGAAGGTGACCCGAATCTTGTAGAAAGGTCCCCCGAAACCGGGTTTGAAGTAGGCGGAGCCGGTGTACCGTGTGCCTCTGCCGACCTCTAACCGCCGGGTGCCATCCGGCTGGGGGTCCGGATAGGTGAAGGCATAGGTTGGGTCCCAGCGCTTAGTGGAGTAGTTGTAGATCTGCGCCGACGACACTGCAGGCAATGAGGCCCCCCCTAACTTAGCGTAGAAGAACATCTCGGTCGAGGAAGGGGGCGTGAAGGACGGCACGGACGAGGTGAACTCAAGGGTTGCCTTCCCCGTAAGGGGGCTCATTTCCACCGTGTAGTACGAGGTGTCCTGGTTCAAGAGTGAGCTGAGGGAGGCCCGCACGGGCTTCCCTTCGATGATCTTCACGTCCGAGATCGCGGGATAGTCCACCGAAACGTAGACCCGCCAAATGAAGCTATCGCCCATGTTCGGGCCATTGATGGCGCGAAGCTGACCGTATCCACCGTACTTGAGATCGTCTGCCGTGATGACTGCCCGCACGGTCGTCGGATTTACATACGTGGTCACCTTGGGAGCAAAGATCCACGAGTCGTAAGGCGCGAACTCGATCACCGTCCCCGGGAAGAAGCTGGTTCCCGTGATCGTGACCTCGGTGGCCGGCGATCGCGAGACTAGATCCGGACTTACCGCCGTGATCGTCGGCTTCGGAACCGTCACCGTGATTGCGCCGCCCGCCGAAGTCTGGCCGTCTGGGTTCGACCACTGGAAAACCTTCTCCCCCGGCAACGTGCCAAGGCTGAACATCACGTTGAACGTGATGGTGTTCTGGAACACGCTAAGGTTCGTGATCGCGCCCTGAGAAAGCAAAGCCTCGGCTTGTTCCGGGTAGCTGGAGTCGTTTTGGAAGAAGTTGCCTGCGGTCTGCCCGCTTTGGCCGGTGATCGTGACGGGGGTGAGGACCCCGGCCGTGATGGTGGTCGGGAAGCTAGACACGATCGCGGGAGGACGGGGTGCCGCCATGCGGATGGCCACATACTTCCACTGGTTAGCTCCATCCAAAACGGACGCGAATCCCCACATCGTGAGGTCGTCGGAAGGGTCCACCACCAAGCGCGAGTCGCGGTTCCAAGGCTGCGGGGGGCTGCCCGGAGTGGGGTTGTAGGCCACGGAGCCCGAATCGAGGTCCCACACCGGGATGGAACTGGGGTCGTCGAACCAGTAACGGAAGCCGAAGATCAGGCCGATGCGGTCAAGCTCGCTCGACCGGTTCGCAAGCGCGGCCAAGTGGCTCTGCCCGTTCACGCCAACCGCCCCCGCCCAATAATGGGACGCCGGGAAGGCAGACGACTGAACCGAACCGGTCGCGCTCGCGCTCGGAACCCCGGACCCGAAATCACGCAGCTTGTACCAGAGCACCCCTACCCGGTCTGCCGAGGCAGGTCCGCCCAGCGAATTCATCAACGCGTTCTGCGAGATCCAGATGAAACGTTGCCCCGTGCTCTTATCGAGCGAGGTGCTGGCGTAACCAAAGCCCTGGGGCTGTACGTAGACGCCCCCGGTGCTCCCAAGGGCAGGCACGCTCCCTGCCACATGACGCAAACCGCCACCCAAAGACCCCTGAGACCCGATGTAAGGAACCGAGTTGAGGCCCTCGATCCGGAACCCGTCAAGATTTCCGACACCGCTCGTGGAGTTGGCGATGGCAACCGCGCTGGTCGTCCCAACTTCGTCGTTGCTCACCCCGATGGGGTCGCGAACGTTGCCAAGCGATCGGAACGCCGTGATGTAGGCGGCACCTCCGCTCAGAATCTCGCTCTTGCGAATTGCGAAGATGGCCGCGCCCGCATCGGAACCCAGGCTGTCCTTCAGGTTCCCGCAGATCAGCAGGCCCGACGCCGTGCTTGAGAGGTTCGTTTGGGTCAGGGCAAGATCAAAACTCCCGAACGGCTCGACCTGATCCTGCACCACGCCCCATAAAGTCCACGTTGTGGATGCATTGATGAGCGGCCCGTTCGAGGCCGCCAGGAGCAGTCGATTCGGGAACCCGACCGTGGTCATCGAAACAAACCAACGCTGGGCGCGGCGATCAAACGAAACCCGCGCCCCCGTGGTCTCCTGCGCCCCTCTCACCGTGTTGAAGAACGTGTTGGTGGTGGTGTCGAGGGCGCCCACCGTGCCACCCTTCGAGACCACCCGAATCCGGCCGTTCGCCGCTACCAAGATCTGGTCGAAGCCAACGTCTGCCGAGGGATCCGCGGGGTTGGTGCTCGCCTGAGCCGAGGTCATCAACGTGAACGGCGTCCCCGTCGAGAAGAGCGGCCCGATCGACGAACTTCCTTTGCCATCCATGATCTGGAAGGTGGTCCGAAGGTCGCGAACCTGTTTCGGAAAACCCTGGGCGGGCGCAAAGACGGACGCGGCCAAGGCTAGGCAAAGGGCAAGGGTGCGGGAGAAGACGTGAATCATGAGCGCGGAATCCTCCGATAATCTACGGCGAAACCCTACACTAAGTAAAGTCCAAGTTTCGCGTCCCGGACCAAGGTCCCAACCTGAGGGAGCAATGCCACAGCGCGCAAAGCGTAGGCTTCAACCGGTCCGGCCCAGATGTTTGGCGAGTGAGCGCTGCCGAATCCGTTTCAGGATCACAGACCACGTCCCAAATGGTCAATCGCAAATAAGAATGGCCCCCACCGTTACCGGCGAGGGCCATTCTAGTGTCTCAGCGCACTAGCGTCGCGGGCGGAATCGGGCGTTGCCGTCGTCCTCTCCTCGCTCCCGCTTGGGGAACGAGCTAGGGACTTCGGGAGCGCTCACGTCCTGGCGAGGGGCTTCCTCACGGGGCGCCGCCGACTCGCGGGGCGCGTCTTCGCGAGGACCGGAGTCCCGCGGGCCTCGATCTCGGTCTCGTCCGCCGCGATCTCCGCCTCGGTCTCCACCACGATCACCACTGCGTCCGCCATACCCGCCGCGTCCTCCGCGGTCGCCGCCTCGGTCGCGATCTCCGCCACGTCGGTCGCCGCCGCGATCACCGCCACCTCTTCCGGGAGCGGGAGCAGTTGCGCCCTCGTTGTCCTGGAGGTTGGGGTGCGTCTGGGCGATGCCCAGCGCGGTCAGGTTGACCCGGCCCATGGCATCCACTTCGTGGACCTTCACGTTCAGCTCGTCGCCGACGTTGATGGCGTCCTCGATGCGGTTGAGCTGGTTCGGGGAGATCTGCTCCTTCGGAACCATGCCCTCTCGTCCGGGAACGTACTCCACGAACGCGCCTCGGCCAATGATCTTGGTGACCTTGCCCTTGTACTCGGCTCCGACCTGAACTTCGTCCGTGAGCGACTTGATCCAAGCGATGGCCTCGTTGACCTGGCTGGCGTTGGTTCCGCCGACGAGCACAGTGCCGTCCTGCTGGATGTCCACGCTGGCGCCGGTGGTGCCGGTGATCTTCTTGATGACCGATCCGCCTGGTCCGATGACCGCACCGATCTTCTCGGGGTTGATCTTCATCGTGGTCACGCTCGGAGCGGTGGCGTTCACCGTCTCGCGCGGCCGATCGATCTCGGCCTCGATCACGTCGAGGATCTCGAATCGGGCGTCCTTCGCCTGGTTCAGCGCGTCGGCCAGAACCTGATCCGGGATGCCGTCCAGCTTGGTGTCCATCTGCAGGGCGGTGATACCGTTTCGGGTACCCGCGACCTTGAAGTCCATGTCGCCGCAGAAGTCTTCCATTCCCTGGATGTCCGTGAGGACCTTGAACTTCTTGCCGTCGGACATGAGGCCCATGGCGATACCGGCTACCGGAGCCTTGATCTGGATGCCTGCGTCCATCAGCGCCAGGGTGCTGCCGCAGACGGAAGCCATGGAGGTGGATCCGTTGCTCTCAAGAACCTCGGAGATCAGGAGCAGGGTGTACGGGAAGTCGGGATCGTCCAGCGGGATCATCGGGCGAAGAGCTCGCTCGGCGAGGGCGCCGTGGCCCACTTCGCGTCGGCCCGGGCCGCGCATCGGACGAACTTCGCCAACCGAGTAGGCGGGGAAGTTGTAGAAGTGCATGTACCGGCGAGGAGTCTCGTCCTCGATTCCGTCCATCGTCTGGGCGTCGCCCGGAAGTCCGAGCGTGACGACCGTCATCACCTGCGTCTGTCCGCGGGTGAAGAGGCCGCTACCGTGAACGCGCGGCAGGATGCCTGCGATGGCCTCGAGCGGGCGAATCTCCGTCAGCTTGCGACCGTCCGGACGGGTGTCCTTGTCGATCACCAGCTGGCGAACTACGCCCTTCACCATTCCGTCGGCTGCCTCGAAGAGCTGGGCCTGGAGTTCCGGCTTGCCTTCGTACTTGGGCTTGAGGTCCTTGACGATCTCCTTGATGATGTCGTCCAGGGCGCTCTCGCGCATGGCCTTGTCCTTAGAGCCTAGGAGAGCCTTCTCGGCCTTCTTGCCGTACTCCTTGGCGATGGCCTTCTTGAGGTCCTCGTCGATCGTCTTGAGGGCGACTTCGCGCTTCGGCTTGCCTGCCTTCTTGGCGAACGCGTCGATCTCCTTGACGATGACCTTGATGGCCTCGTGGGCGAACTTCAGCGCGGCGGCCATGTCGGCTTCCGACACTTCGTTGGCTCCGGCTTCCACCATGGAGATCGCGTCCTTGTGACCGGCAACCACGAGGTCGAGGTCAGAAGCGTTGATCTGGTCGATGCTGGGGAAGAGGATGAACTCTCCGTCGATCCGGCCCACTCGAACGCCCGCGACCGCGGCCTTGAACGGAATGTCCGAAACCGCAAGCGCGGCGCCGGCGGCGGTGATGGCGAGCACGTCGGGCGGATTATCCTGCTCGACGGCAAAGGTCATCGCGATGACCTGAAGGTCGTGGCGAAGGCCCTTGGGGAAGAGGGGGCGAAGGGGGCGGTCCATCAGACGCGAGGTCAGAATGGACTTCTCAGAAGGCCGTCCACCGCGCTTGATGAAGCCGCCGGGGATCTTGCCCACCGCGTACTTGCGCTCTTCGTAGTCGCAGGTGAGGGGAAGGAAGTCGATCCCTTCGCGGGGGTTTTCGGACATCGTAGCGACGCCCAGGACGACGGTCTCGCCCATTCCAAGCAGGACGGCTCCGCCTGCCTGTCTGGCCACCCGGCCGCTTTCCAAAGAAAGCGTCTTGCCGCCGACCTCAAATTCGTGAGAGTGAATCATGGTTTTCTCCTTGAGCAAGGAACCACGTTAGAAGGGACTTCGGCCTCAAGCACGAAAAGCCGCTCGCCCCTGCGGGACGGCGGATCTTACGAGTGCGGAAAGGTTAGAAGTGCGGATCGAACGGAGGCCTCTTGCCTGTTTGAGACCGTGGATTCGTCGACCGCTCAGTGCAGGGTCCCCAGTTTTGTAGAGGGCCCTCCAGTCAACGGCAAACGAGTCCGCAATTGTCTCGAGGCCAAGAGTACCAGACTCGGCGGGAAACGGGTTGAACGATCGTCGCCCACCCGACCGAGGAGGATCGCCGAAGCACGTCCAATTACTGGCCTCTTTCATGCGACTTCGCGTTATCTGCCGAATCCTTGAGTCTGTGTGCAACCGAAACCCATCGGGAGAAACGAGATGACCACCAAATCAACCTCAATCCTTGCTCTTGGCCTGCTGGCCTCTGCGTCGCACGCTGCCCTGATCGACTTTGGCGGATTGCCCGGTAACAACCTGGATACGCTCGGCGTTTACAGCGAGGACGGCTACCTCGTCGCGCCGACCGGTGGCACTTTGCTCGAAGGGCACCTTTTCGGAGGCCCCCAGCCGTCCGTGGTGGTCGGCCCGGTCTTCAGCCCGGTCCCCGGTTCGCTGAACGTCACGCGAACGAACGGCCCGTACTTCACCTTCCGGTCCGTGGACATCAGCAGCAACTCTTCGTCGGGTTCCGCTTACTCCATCATGGGTTACCTGGGCGCAAATCTGGTCCTGAACCAAGCGGGCGTAATCGGTTCCGTCAACAGCCTGGACACGATCCTCTCCAGCGACAACTCCGCGATCATGGACTCGCTGTCCATCACCATGACGCCAGCAAGCGGGGCCACTTCGATGAACCTCGACAACATCGGGGTCAACGAGGCCGTTCCGGAGCCCGCAACCATGCTGGCCCTCGGCCTCGGCGCGGCCGCGGTTGCTCGCCGCCGTCGGTCCAAGTAAGGCGTCTTCCTGAAGCGGGCGCCCGCGCATTCCTTGCGCGGGCGCTTTTTCGTGCCGTTCGCCCGACGGTCCGCTCGGCAAACCACAACCCAAACCGCAAACTGGCACAAACACGGATCCTCACTGGGAACTTGAGCCTAGGGGGCTAACGTTATCTTAGTTGTACGGACTGCAGTCCGGAAAACTTGGAGGTAAATCGAATGATTCGTTCGCTAGTCAATGTGACCCCGGCCGAAGAGATTCGGCAGATGGAAGAGATGTTCGACCGACTGTTCGGCGCGCCCGTGCGCGTGAACCCTTCGGTTGGACCGCTTGCCTTGGACGTGATGGAGAGCAACGGCAACTTCATCCTGAAGGCCGCCGTTCCGGGAATCCCGCCCGAGGAGCTCGAGATCAGCATCGAGAACCGCGTCCTGACCATTCGAGGCGAGCACAAGCAGGAGACGCCTGAGGAAGACGTCCGGCTGTACCGCCGAGAGCTTGTGTACGGCTCGTTCGCGCGCAGCATTCGGCTACCGCAGAACCTTGACCTCGAAAAGGTCGACGCCACCTTCACCCACGGTGTCGTGACCATCACGATTCCGAAGCTCGAAGAGGTGAAGCCCGCCGCCCTTCGCGTCCCGGTTCGCATGGCAGAAGCCGGACCAACGGCGATCGAGGCCAACCCGACTCCCGAGCCCGCAAAGCCCTAAGACTTAGCCGCTAGGGACGTCTGATTGCCGCCCAGGCCCCAAAAGGCCCGGGCGGCAATCTGTTGAGTGGCTAGTCGCCCGCGTCGCGACCCACGAAGGACATCCCGACCGCGTTCCAGATCGCCGTGTGGGCCGCTCGGAAGTCCGGGAAGTCTCCCGTCACCGTGTACCCATCGACCTGCTCGAACGCCGAAAGGCGTGCCACGTAGTTCGCCTCCTCCTGACGGTTGAACTCGATCTCCACCCGGCTAGGGCTCGCGAAGCGGACCGCTGGAATCTGGGCTCGACTCTCGATTCCGTCCCGAACCGCCGCATGGATGGCTGGTCCCGTTTCGGACGGGTGCTTGGCATGGGCCATGTACCGCCCGTAGCCCTCCTTGACCGCGGCTGTAACGATGCCCGGAACCAGCGCATGAGCCTCCGCCACCCCCGCCGCATCCGAGGTCGCCGCAACCAGCGGCACGCCGTACTCGGCCGCGATTCCTGCGCTCAGTCCCATCTCGCCCACTTCCGCGCCGTTGATCCGAAGTCGGTGGATTCCCCCGGTGATTGTGTGCTCCATCACCCCGCCTTGGGTGCCCGCCATGGCGTGGTAGCCCACGAGAACCGCGGCGTCGAACGGGCCCTCTCCGAGCCCCATCATCATGCCGTCGATACCGCTACCGTGTCCGGAAACCAAGATCGTCCCCGGTTCGAGTTCGTCGATCAGGAGGTTCTTGCTCGTCCCGTGCGAGTCTTTTACCCACACCTCGCTGGCTCCGGCGGAGCGAGCTCCCCGGATGGCCGCGTTGACGTCGTGCGTCATCATGCGTCGCGCAAAGCCGAAGTCGTAGTGGCTAGAGTTCGGGCGTCCGCACTGGCTCCAGGAGACCAGCCCGGTACAGCCCTCGATGTCCGCCGAGATGTAGACGCGCATAGGGCCTAGTATGCCCACGCAGGTTTCAAAGCAGAAGCCCCCGGCGCTGTTGAACGCCGGGGGTGTACGTGCCTACTTGTGTTCCGAGTTCTGGAACGCCTGGCCGAGGCTGAAGATCGGCATATACAGCGCCAGAAGGACGAAGAGGACGATCGCACCCACCACGCAGGTGAGGAGCGGCTCGATGATCTTGGTCATCTTCTCAACCGAGTACGCCACATCTCGCTCGTAGAACTTGTTGACCTCGTCCAGCATGGCGTCGATGTTGCCGCCCGCTTCGCCCGCGGTGATCATGCGGGTGACCATCAGAGGGAACTCGCCGGATTTCTCCAACTCGATGCCAATTGCCGAGCCATCGCGCACCTTGAGCGCCACGTCGTGGACCTTCTCCCGGATGACCGTGTTGCCCGCCGTATTCGCAGAAATCGCCAGCGCCTTGAGGACGGGAACGCCTGCCCGCATCGAGCCCGCCAGCGTTTGGGTGAACCGCGCGATGGCCACCTTCCGCATGATCGGACCCAGGACGGGGATCTTGAGGATCAAAATATCAATGTTTCGCTTGCCGCTCGGAGTCTCGTAATAGCGCTTGAACGCCACCCAGGACGCCGCGATGACCAAGATCACCAGCCACCAGTAAGCCATCACCCAGTCGCTGACCGCGATCAACATCGCGGTAACGGTGGGGAGGGTTGTCTTCAGGTCTTTATAGACCTTGGCGAAAACGGGGACGACGGCCACGAGCATGATGGCGACGGTGCCCGCCGCCGCGCCCATGACGATTTTGGGGTAAGTGGTTGCCGCCTTGACCTTCTGCTTAAGCTCGTCTTCGCGGTCCATCTGGTCCGCCGCGATGTCCAGGGCGAAGTCCAGGGTTCCCGCCGTCTCGCCCGCTTCCACCAGCGAGATGATCAGGTCGTTCCAGACCTTGTCGTGTCGTCGCATGACCTCGGACAAGGATTCGCCGGAGACGACGCCCGTCTGCATGTCCCGGAGCGCCTCGATCAGCGCAGCCTTGTTCGATTGATCGCGGACAATCTCGATGCCCTGGGTAAGGGGCACGCCGGAGCGAATCAGCGTGGACATCTGCCGGGTGGCGATGACCAGGTCCTGTAACTTGGGCTTGGGCGACGAGAACAGGCCCGGCTTCTGGGTTCGATCCGGGGAGGCGTCTCCGCCGCTCGACTTCTGGTCGACAAGAAACAGATCGTTCTCACGCAGCATCCGACGAAGCTCGTTGGCATCGGTGGCCTGGAGGCTTCCGGATGCGGCTTTGCCGGCACGATCTCGCGCGGTGTAGGTGTATACGGGCATTCCAACAACTCCTTCTAAAGCAAGGCGGTCCAGTGACCACCTGCTATAGCATACAGGAAATACCCGTAAATATTACAGCTCTTGAGAGAAGACGCGCACAATTTCTTCGGCCGGCACCTGATGGTCCAGCACCTTTCGGGCCGCCGCCTGGCGCATGGTGACCATGCCTTCCTGCACCGCCTGGTCGAAGAGCTCGGCGCCAGACACGTCCTTCAGGACCATCTTGCGCAGCGTATCGCTCATGCTCACGACTTCCATGGCGCCGGTTCTTCCTCGGGTGCCGCGGCCTCCGCAGCGCTTGCAGCCAACTCCCCGGGCAAAGGTCGGAGAGGTTCCGCCCGGGATCTCGATCTCCAACGCCGCACACATCTCGGGGGTGGCTTCATAGACCTCTCGGCAAGAGCTGCAAATCGTGCGAAGCAACCGTTGCCCAACGATGCCGAGCACCGCAGAACTGACCAGGAACGGCTCCACGCCCATGTTTCGAAGCCGAACGAGCGCGCTGGGAGCGTCGTTGGTGTGGAGGGTGCTCAAGACCAAGTGGCCGGTAAGGGCCGCCTGGATCGCGATCTCCGCCGTCTCGCGGTCTCGGATTTCTCCCACGAGGATGACGTCGGGGTCTTGGCGAAGCAGGGTGCGAAGTCCGCCGGCAAAGCTAACGCCGATCTTGGGATTCACCTGCATCTGGTTGACCCCGGCGAGTTTGTACTCAACCGGGTCTTCAACCGTGTTGATGTTGATCGTCGTGCTGTTGATCGCCTGCAACGCGGCATAGAGCGTGGTGGACTTACCCGAACCCGTGGGTCCGGTGACCAAGAATAGCCCGTGGGGGCGACCCAGGAATCGGTCGAACGTCGCCCTCTGGTCAGGCAAGAAGCCGACGCGATCCAAGTTGGCGATCGTGTTTTGCTTCTCCAGAAGACGCATAACCGCCTTCTCGCCGTACACGGTCGGCATCAAGCTCAACCGGACGTCGAACTCGTTCTCGTTCTCATCCTTGCAGCTGAAGCGACCGTCTTGGGGACGCCGCTTCTCTGCGATGTCCAAGCCTGAAAGGATCTTGAGGCGCGAGACGCACGCCGGTAGGTGGCCCAGCGGGATGGAGATGTGTTCGTAGAGGATGCCGTCGATGCGGAACCGCACGCGGACGTCGACCTCTTGAGGCTCGATGTGAACGTCCGATGCGCCCGCGTTGAACGCGCCAGACATGATCTGGTTGATCAGGCGCACGATCGGCGCGGCCGCAACCTCGTCGTTCATGCTGTCTTCTTCCGGCGCCTCGACCGGCAGGCCAAGTTCGTCCAGAAGCGAGCGCGCCTTCTGGCGAACGTCGAAGGCGCGCTTGATCGCGTCCTCGATGTCGCTCCGGAAGGCCAGATAGGGGGAGATGGGCTTTGAAAGCTTGGTGCGCAGGTCGTCTACCGTGGCAACGTCCAACGGGTCGGCCATCGCGATGCAAACCTTGCCCCCTTCCATCCGGAAGGGGAAGACCTTTCGAGCGTAGGCGTAGGCTTCCTGAACGGAAGAAGAGATCTCGTGCTTGATCTCTTCCTCGCTAAGGTCGACGAACGGAAACCCGGTGACCTCTTCCAGGTACGGCTTGAGGATCTCCACCGTCATGACGCTCTGGCTCACGAGAACCTCGCCCAGAAACGCGCCGGTCTCGATTTGAACCTGTCGCGCGTCTTGAAGCTGGTCTTCCGTGACCAAACCGTCTCGAAGGAGGCGATCGCCCAGGCGTCCGTAGACACTCCTTCTAACTTGTTGCAGTGAGCCAGTATCCATAGTAAACAGCGGGTAGTTCAGGGACGGATCAAAACGTCCACTCGTTCCCGATACTACAACCGATCAAGCCATCTCGGTGAGTATTCGTAACCTTTGGTTCGCCGTCCGTAGCTTCCCAGGCCAGATTACCAGCCCAGGTCGCCGCTGCCGGGAGGGCTCGGTGGCTGAGACCCCCGGTACAATAGCCCCATCGCGGCCTCGTAGCTCAGGGGATAGAGCGCCTCCGTCCTAAGGAGGGCGTCGGGGGTTCGAGTCCCTCCGAGGCCGCCATCTCCCACGTGTCCATACCGGACACATGGGTTACAGAACGTTCCGGAGACATAGGTTACACCTTGACGGCCGCGAACGGGTTTTCCAGGGGTTGGATCGACCTCTCCTCCAAGTCGATGTAGCCCAAGTCGTGCTCCATGAACGTCACCAGCCAGACGTTCTCCTCGACCTCCTTGATGCCCAGCGTCTGCCCTGAGAACACCTGTGAGACGTTGATCTTCTTGTTGTGCAAACAGATGCGGCCGCACGTGGTCACGAGGACGCTTCGGTCGTGGAAGGGATAGACCAGTTCGTCGAGTCCATGGTAGGGCCTGGCCGAGGGGCTGTAGACCTCGGCCGGCATCTTCATGCCCAGAGCTTCGTGTGGCCGCTCGTCGTTGAACTCTTGGACGAACCGGTCGAAGCGAGCCTGCTGCTGGAGGAAGTTGGGCTTTGCCGGCCTTGCGGCTTCCTTCTTGAGGGTGAGGTGCATCCTTTCGTGGCGCCCGTTTTGCTGTGGGTTGCCGGGCTTGATGCGCTCGATCTCGATGCCGAGCCTGAGCCACCACACGGAGAGCTTGCTGAGTCCGAAGAGCGAATGGGGAGAGGCGAACGGAACGCCGTTGTCGCTTCGGATGGCTTGCGGGAGCCCCCTTTCTTTGAAGAGGCCCTCAAACGCCGTCAAAGCCGATTCCTCACGCACCGACTCCAATGCCTCGCACAGGAGGAGGTAGCGCGAGGCGTGGTCGGTGGCGGTGAGCGGGTAGCAGTAGCGTCCGTCGCCGAGCTTGAACTCGCCCTTGAAGTCCACGCACCACAGGTCGTTGGGGTTCTGCCCGCTCGAGAGCGGCGTTCCCTGCGCTCTGTACCTGCGTCCTTTCCTTGGCTGCACCAGCTCGTGGCGGTCCAGCACCGCGTGGATGGTGCTGACCGCCGGAACCTTGACCTCGGCCGAGAACCTCCGAAGCAAGAGCTCGCGAAGCTTGCGAGCTCCCCAGTGCGGCTTCTCGTTCTTGAGCTCCACAATGGCCGTCTCAACCTGGAAAGGCAACTGGTTGCCATACCGGAACGGTCTTCTGGAGCGGTCCGTCAGCGCCTCAAGCCCGCACTCCTTGTAGCGGTCGAAAATCTTGTAACCCGTCTTGCGCGAAATGCCGAACTCGCGGCACAGAAAACTCATCTCCTCGCCCTCAAGCAGGCGAGCCACGAATCTCAATCTCTCTTCCATCACCGAACACTCCTTCCAGGGCATCCGCTTCCTCCAAGGAGGAAGTGTCACCCATGTGTCCGAAACGATCTGTTACCTATCTGTCGGTATGGTCA
>JBGSIJ010000045.1:0-122568 GCA_041742595.1 Fimbriimonadaceae bacterium
AAAGCCGCGCTGGCCGCGGGCGGCAAGACGGTGGCGGTGCTGGCGGGCGGGATCGACCGGGTTTACCCGGCGGTCCACCGGGCCTTGTTTGAGGAGATCGCGGGTTCCGGATGCCTGGTCAGCCAGTTCGCGGTGGGCGCGCGCCCCAACGGCTACAAGTTCCTGGTCCGCAACGGACTGATCGCCTCGATGAGCTTGGGTGTGGTGCTGATCGAGTGCCCCAAGCGCTCCGGCGCGATGAACACCGCCCTGCACGCCAACGACCTTGGCCGCCAGGTTTTCGTGGTCCCGGCTAACATCGACAATGTGAACTTTGGAGGCTCCCACGCGCTCATTCGGGACGGGGCCACCCTCGTGGACTCCCCGGTCCAGGTCCTGGAGGCCCTCCAGATCACCGCCCGCCCAGAGGTCCGCGAAGTGGCGGTGAGCGCCATGTCCGCCAAGATCCTGGCCGTGCTGGACCTGGATGCCCTCGCCCCCGAGTTCATCGTAGAGCGCACCGGCCTCGCCCCGGACGAGGTGCTGGCGGAATTGACCATGCTGGAGCTGGACGGCCTCGTGGCCAAGGAGCGCGGAGGCTTCCGCAAAACGCTATGAACGGCAACTACCGCGCGGTCGGGCCCAACGGGTTTGGGACCTACACCTTCTCCGAGGGCAAGCTGGGGGAGAGAACGGACGTCCCCGCCGAAGGCCTCGCGATTCCTGGCCTCGTCGACCTGCACATCCACGGCGCGTTTGGCGTGGACTTCATGACCGCTCCCACCGAGGACCTCGTTCGCTGGCTGGACCAGTTGGAAGCGATCGGGTACGAGGCGCTCCTGCCGACCACGGTGACCGCCTCCGCAACCGACGTTCTGGCGGCGTTCGCGCGATGCCCTCAGCATCGCCTGGTTCAGGGCTTCCACTTGGAGGGGCCTTTCATCAGCCCCGCGTACCCCGGCGCCCAGCCGCCCTCGGCGATCGTGAACCCTCCGACGGGGCCAAGCGAGTGGGACGAGGTCCTAGACCATCCGATGCTGCGCCTCGTGACGATGGCCCCCGAGCGGCCCGGTGGCCTCGGGCTCGTGGAGCGGCTGGCCGCCCGCGGAGTCCTGGTAAGCCTGGGCCACACCGACGCCACCTACGCCGAAGCGCTGGAAGCCCTGGCCTCCGGAGCGCGCCATACCACCCACACCTACAACGCCATGCGCCCCCTCCACCACCGGGAAGCCGGGATGGTGGGCTTTGCGCTGCGTGAACCCGGAATCCGCGCCGAGCTGATCTACGACCGCGTGCACGTGTGCCGAGAAGCCGCCGATATCCTGATCCGCGCGAAAGGGCTCGCCGGGGTCCTAGCGGTCAGCGACTCCACCATGGCCAGCGGCCTCCCGCCGGGAACCCGCCTCAAGATGTGGAACCTGGACTGCGAGGTGAAAACCAACTCGGTGCGGCTCGCGGAGTCGGGCGCCCTCGCCGGGAGCACGATCACCCTGATGGACGCCTTCCGCAACCTGGCCGCCGACTTCGGCGAGGAACTCGCCATCCACGCCTGTTGCCTCAACCCCCGGGCGGCCTTGGGATTGGGAGCGCCCCAACGAACCCTCTTCCTGGATGAAGCCCTCACGATCCGCGAGAGCATCTGGAACTAGAAGGAGCGCGGGCGTCAGCCCGGCCTCACCGCTTCCCACCACCATGCGGTGTCATCCCGACGCAGGAGGATGGTGTCGACCTTTCAGGCCTCTAGGCCTTGGCGTCCGGTACCAGGGCTTTGCCCTTCGCTATGCTAGGTCGCCCCTATGGGGCTGCGGGCAGCTACGGAAGGCACGAACCGTTCATGTAACTTCGGTTTCACACATCGGGAGTCCCGTCCAACCCTGCCCTGCGGGGTGCCACGCGCTTGCCTGGCGTAATGATTGGCCCGATCCTTAGCCCCAAAGGGGCGACCTATTACAGCGAAGGGCGCAGCCCTGGTACCCGGGCCGACAAACAACCGAGGCCTGAAGGGCCGACACAGCGCGCGCGGGGCGCCATCAAACTCGCCGCCGCCTCACCCACCCATTGCCGCGCAGGGCGACCTATCATAGCGAAGGACGCAGCCCTGGTACCCGGGCCGACACAACCGCTCAATCCCAAACGTACCTCTCGTCGAACTCAACGCCGTACTCGGCAAAGAACCTCCGCATCTCCTCCTGAAACCCAAACTGCTGGTGATGCTCGACCTGCCTTTGCACGTAGGCGACGATCCGATCCAACTCGCTCGGGCCCACCGAGAACGCCGCGTATCCCGCCTGCCAGGCGAAGTCCGCGAGCCGGGCATCCTCGGTCTTTATCCAACGCGAGGACGACGACTTCACCGTACCGATCACCTCGGCTAGGGTGCGGGTTCTAGACAGGCGGACGACCATGTGGACATGGTCGTCGTGTCCGCCGATTTGGATGGCCTGGGATTCGTTCTGGTTTAGGGTTCCGGCGATGTACGCGTGCAGATTTCCGCTCAGGGCAGCCAAGACCGGCCTCCTCTGATGCGTGCTGAATACAGCGTGAACAACCACGTTCGCGAGGGATTGCGGCATTAGCGGAGGATAGCCCGCGGTCCCGGTTTGTGTCGACCTTTCAGGCCTCCAGGTTCTTGCCGGTCGCGGCACCAGGGCTGTCGCCCTTCGCTATGCTAGGTCGCCCCTACGGGGCTGCGGAGCCACCTCCTTGTTCCGTGGCGCGGTATCCAGGGCTTGGCGCCCTTCGCAATGCGAGGTCGCCCCTTCGGGGCTGCGGGGCCACCGCAGAAGGCGAGAACTGCTCCTGCAACGCCGATTTCACACATCAGGGATCCCGTCCAACCCTGCCTTTCGAGGTGCCACGCGCATGCCTGATGTGATGATCATCAGCCAGCCTGCTTCGTGGCCCGAGCCATAGCCCCGAAGGGGCGACCCAACCTAGCGAAGGGCGAAGCCCTGGTTAGGGCTCGCGACCAGACTAGAGGCCTGAAGGGCCGGCACAAACCCGCATCGGTATCAAAACATCGCCATTCTCCTTGCCAAGCCCTCAGCCCCAAAATGGGGCGACCCAACATAGCGAAGGGCGCAGCCCTGGTACCCGGGCCGACAAACAACCGAGGCCTGAAGGGCCGACACAGCCTGCCCAACCGAACTCAACGAGCCCCTCTGGTTGCCCAACCACGTTCGAGGCCACGTATACACGTGGCCTCAAGAATTACGTCCCGTCCTGACAAGAACCTTGCGCGGACGGCGGGACGGGACATAATCTCCGCCCCCGCGCAGGGGCCGTCAACTACTCCGAATCCAACTGCGACCGGAAACTCTCCACCTGCGCGCGAAGCCGCGCGGGCGCCAAGACCTGAATGGACCGACTCGGAAGGTAGACCATCAGGCTCTGGGGCTGGCCGTACATCGGTACGTCTTGCCAGACATACCGCACGTCCAGGGCGGACCTTCCGTGCCCGCCAAAGCGGAGGTCGTCCGAGTCTAGGACCACCTCGTAATCCTGGGCTTCCGGCACGGGAATGCGTAGCCCCGCGTACGACTCGGTTGCGTGAAGGTTGAGGGCGAACACGAGCGGCCCCCGACGGAAGACCAGTTGCCGGGTGTCCTCGTGAAGCAGAAGTTGTTCGATCAGGGGATCGGTCAGGGTTCCAAAGCACTTGTCCAGGGCTTGCATCGCCTGGTCGAACCGGTTGAGCTTTTGGTACCGGAGTAGGCCGTTGTCCACGAGCGACCACTGCCGGCGCGCGTGCTGGAACGAGTTGCCGTTGCCTTCCCGGGGGAAGTCGATCCACTCCGGGTGGCCGAACTCGTTGCCCATGAAGTTCAGGTAGCCCTCGCCGCCGATGGCAAAGGTCAGGAGGCGGATGATCTTGTGGAGGGCGATCCCGCGGTCGATGGCCAGACTCTCGACCTGGTCGGCCATCCCCCAGTACATCGCGGAGTCCATGAGCCAGAAGGACAGGGTCTTGTCTCCCACGAGCGCCTGGTCGTGGCTCTCCACGTAGGCTACGTGCTTTTCGTTTCGGCGGCGGTTGAGGAGGGCGCTGTAGATTCCGCCCAGGTTCCAGTCTTCGTCGCGCTTGAGCTCGACTTGCTCGAACCACATGTCCGGAATCCCCATGCTAAGCCGGTAGTCGAAGCCGAGGCCCCCTTCCGCCACCGGACGCCCGAGCCCCGGCATGCCGGAGACGTCCTCGCCGATAGTCACCGCGCCCGGCCGTACCAGGTGGGCCAGTTCGTTGGCCAGCTTCAGGTAGCACAACGCTTCATCGTCGACGTTCCCCCCGAAGAAGCAGTCCAGGGAGGTAAACCCGGCGCCCAAGCCGTGGTCGTGGTAGAGCATGCTGGTCACGCCGTCGAAGCGGAATCCGTCGAATCGGAACTCCTCCAGCCAGTACCGGACGTTGCTCAGCAGAAACCGCTGAACCTCGGGCTTGGCGTAGTCGAAGAGCATGGAGTCCCACGCCGGGTGAACGCCACGCGCCCCGTCGTGGAAGTACTGGTGGGCAGTGCCATCGAAGAGGTTGAGCCCCTCCTCGGTGTTCTTGACCGCATGGCTGTGGACCAAGTCCAGCAGGACGAACAGGCCGAGGCGGTGGGCCCCGTCGATCAGCGACCTTAGCTCGTCCGGAGTTCCGAACCGCGACGACGGAGCGAAGAAGCTGCTCACGTGGTAGCCGAAGGAAGCGTAATACGGATGCTCCTGGATGCCCATCAACTGGATCGCGTTGTAGCCAAGGCTCGCGATGCGCGGAAGGATGTTCTGCTGGAACTCGAGGTAGGTGCCCACGCGTCCCTCCTCCTGGGCCATCCCCACGTGCGCTTCGTAGATACGCAGTGCCTGCACCGTGGCCGGGGCAGGATGCCGGAACGAGTACGGATGCTCCGGATTCCAGAGTCGGGCCGTGAACGCTCCCGACTCCGGCTCCTGCACCACGCGCCCCGCGTAGGCCGGGATGCGGTCCATCCCCCCGATCTCGCTGACCACGTGCACTTTGTACCGGCTCTCGTGGACCACGCGGCCCGCATACTCGGCATCAGGCAGGAACGTGCTCCACACGCCGAAGTCGTCTCGAACGAGCGGATTGGCCTCGCGATCCCAGCCGTTGAAGTCGCCGATCAGGCGCAGCGAGTGCGCGCCCGGAGCCCACTCGCGGTACTGCCAGCCCGCCTCGACCCGGGTCAGGCCAAACGATTTGTGGCCAAGGCTGATCGGGCCCAGGAGGCCGCCTTGCTCGTCCAAGCCCTGCAGGACGCCGTCGAAGTAGTGCTGTCGCCGCTCCACGACCCCACGGAAGGGCTCCAGCCACGCGTCGCCATCGATGAACAAAGGACGCCCGGACATGGGACCAGCCTACTCGGGAAGGCGCCCTTCCTCAGACATCGCAGACGTGGAAGGCTTGCTCCAGAGCGGCCAGCTTGTCTGGATTCCGGGCGAAGAACTCGTGGCCGATGTACCCCTCGTACCCAGCGTCGCGCAGGGCGGCGCAGATGCCTCGGTAGTTGAGCTCTTGGGTGTCGTCCAGCTCTTGCCGCCGCGGGTTGCCAGCGGTATGGATGTGGCCGGTGTAGGGGAGGGCTTTCAGCAGGTTCCGGATCACGTCGCCTTCGTTGATCTGTACATGATAGATATCGAAGAGCAGCTTGAATCGCGGGCTGCCTACCATCTCGCAGAGGGCAATGCCCCAGTCGGTCCGGTCGCACTGGTAGTCCCAGTGGTCCACCTTGGAGTTGAGGAGTTCCATGTTGAGGTTGACTCCCTTCTCCTCGGCATACGGCATGATCTGGCGGAGTCCCTGGGCGCAGGCCGTGAGTCCGGCTAGGTCGCTCTGGCCCGCGCGGCGGGCACCCGAGAACACGATGATGCCGGGGATCTCGAGGGCGGCCGCGCGGTCGATGGACGAACGAATCTCGCCCAGAATCCGCTCGTGCTCGGCGGGGTCGTTCAGACCTTTGTCGATGGACTCGTGACCCGTGAAGCTGCTGACCGCCAGCCCGGCTTGCTTGGCGGCGGCGGCCACTTGGTCGTACTCCGGGTTCCAAGACCAGAACTCGGTGGCGGTGAACCCGACGCCCTTGGCCCAGGCGAAGAGGTCGGCGGGGGAGGCGGCGGCCTTCTCCCAGATGGGATAGCAGAAGCTTTGCTTGAGTTTCATGGTCAGTAGGTCACCGCGAGCTTGATGTTGTCTTGGGGATTGGAGGCGATCTTGGGATATTCGTCGAGAAGGTTCTCGAAGGGGACGATGGGATCGATGACGTGCTCGCCTTTGATCTTGCCCGATGCGATCAGGTGGTAGCACGCCTCCTGGATTCGGCGATGGCTCCAACGGGGGCCATCGGGATTGGGGTCGCTGCAGGCACGGGTGAAGACGATCTTGGGCCGGTTCATGTGGGCCTCCCCGCCGAAGTCGAGGGTTGCCGTGAAGGGCGGAGGAAAAGCTCCGCAAACGATCGTAGCCAGGTAGCCAACCCCACGCAACGACGCCTGGAGCGCGTGAGGCGAGCCGCTGAAGTCGATGGCCACGTCCACTCCGAGATTGCCGGTGAGGTCCCTGAGTTGAAGTCCGATGTCGGATCCGGAGGGGTCGAGGACGGCGTCGGCTCCGCATGCCCGAGCGGCGGCGCGTCGGTTGGGCAGGGGGTCGATGGCGACCACGAACTCGACCCCGGCCGCCCGTGCGACCTGGATGGTGGCGAGGCCGATCGCGCCCATGCCGAAGATCGCGATCCGGTCGCCGGCGCGGACGCTGCCGTCGCGGATCGCACCGAGGGCGAACTCGCTGGGGTCCAGCATCATGGCGTCCTTCCAGTGGGTTCCCTCGGGGAGCTTCCAGCAGTCGGCAGGGTCGACCACGGAAGTGGGGCGGAACCCGCCGGTGAAGAAGACGGTGTCGCCAACTCGGAAGCTCGCCTCAGGCCCGGCTTCGACGACCTCGCCAAGCTGCATGTTGCCCAAAGGGATCGGGTAGTTCCAGAGCTCGCCCTCGCCGGTTCGGTGCATGAGGGCTTCCTTGTCCCAACGGCCGCGGTCGTTGGCGTAGCCCTTGTAGAAGGCCATCATGGTGCCGTGCTTCTCGGCTCCGAAGCGGTTTTGAACCCGGACTTGGTCCGGTTTGAGCGGGGATTCGACGTAGGCATCCCAGGCGACGGCGCCCCGGGCCGAGCAAACCAGTCGGTTCGGCATGGCGCTAGTTTACACGTTAACCTCCAGGGGGATTGACCATTGCCGGGGCCGTCCGGTGTGCACGGCCTGGGTCCAGACAAAAAAAGAACCGGCCCTTTGGGCCGGTTGAGGAGTTGCTATGCTGTTTGCTTATTAGCGCTTCTGCGGAACGCTTTGTTGGATTCAGTATTGCGGAGACCTGCGTTAGTTGCGAGTAACCCCTTTGGGGGACAGGCCTTGATTCGCGGAGAGTTCTGACGGCCATTCAGGCTTCGGCATTGCTTTTGCCGAGTTCCAGGGCTAGCGCCGTTCGCCGAGTCGGGTCGACAGACCGGGCTAAGGGCTTTGGCAGGAATCGCGTATAACGTCCCCATGCGCACGCTCGCCATCTATCCCGGCACGTTCGATCCACCGACGCTGGGGCACCTTGACATCGTGGAGAGGGCGGCCAAGCTTTTCGACGACGTGGTCGTCTCGGTGGGGGTCAACTCCACAAAGTCTCCTCTGCTCACGGTTCAGGAAAGAACCGATGCCCTCAAAGCGGTCGTGGGCCACCTGCCGAACGTGACGGTCGAGTCGTTCGACGGACTGCTGATGGACTACGCCCATCGGCTGGGCGCCCGGTCTATCGTGCGCGGGCTGCGGGCGGTCGCGGACTTCGAGTACGAGTTCCAGATCGCGATGGTCAACCGCAAGCTGCAGCCGGAAGTGGACTCGGTTTTTCTCATGACGAAGTGGGACTACAGCTATCTGTCCAGCTCCATCGTGAAGGAAGTGGCGCGGCTCGGGGGAGAGTTTCGGGAGATGGTGCCGCCCGGGGTGGTGCCGTTCGTAGAATCGGCATTGGCGCGCTTACGCAACGGAACCGGGGTCTGAGCCGTGCCACAATGAAAGATCAAGCGAGGCGTGCCTCGCGCTAGGTCGCCCGATGGATATCCTTCGCATCCTCGATGAGTTGAACTACCTTGCGGTTGAAAAACCGAAGAAGATTCTGGGGCTGACCTACGGGTTGGACCAGGACGAGGTCAGCATGCAAATCGCCAAGGTCCGCGCGTCGTTGCCGGCGGAGCTCAAGCAAGCCGTGCAGACGGTCCGCGAGAGCGACCGGATCGTGGAGTCCGCCCGCGAGGACGCCAACATCGCGATCGAGAACGCCAAGAAGGAAGCCGAGCGCATCCTTGCGGACGCCCGCCGCGAAGCCGAGCTCTGCGTCAACCAGGCCAAGCTGGAGCAGGAGCGGATGGTGGGCGAGAGCGAGGTTCTGAAACTCAGCAAGGCGCAGGCCGAAGAGATCCGCACCTCGGCAGAGCGCGACGCGAACCAGATGCGGCGCGGTGCCGACAAGTACGCCTACGACGTCCTGACCCACGTCGAGACGGTCCTCGGGAGGCTCCTGACCTCCACCGAGCGAGGCAAGAACGAGATCGGCAAGGCCGATGCTCCCGCCATCGCTCCCAAAGAGAAGCTGCGCGTCTAGCGAGTCTCCATCCGTTACGAAACCACGCGTTGCTCTGTAACGAGCGCGCTTGGCATTGTAACATCGAGCCCATCTGCCTGAGACAGGCGGGGGGAACCATGGTTGTCGGAGATTGAAATGACAACCACAGGAACCACTCGCATTCTCAGGAGGCTCGCCTTCGCCCTGATTTCGGCGGCGGCGCTCCCGGCGCACGGCCAAGACATTCAGATTCGGATCGACCAACTCAAGGTCATCGTGGCCCAGCAAGACGCCCAGATCGCCCAGGTCACCCAGGATCTCAAGGCGATAAGGGATCGCCACTCGCTGCAGGTCGCAAGTCTGGCGACGCTTATCGCTGCGGGGCAAGCCCAGCAGACCGTGGTGAACGGCTACATGCCGATCGCCACCACGATGCCGGTGATCTTCTCGACGCTGTCGATCAGCGGGAAGAACATGGTTCTCACTGGATCCAACCTTCAAGTTCGGAACAGCGCGAATCCGGCAGCCGCCGCAAACGGGCTCGGGAACTTGATCATTGGCTTCAACGCGAGCGACGGAAGCCAGACCCGGACCGGCAGCCACAACATCGTCATCGGCGACTACCATAGCTACACCAGCAGCAACGGTTTCGTCGGCGGACAACGCAACCGTCTTTACGGCTCCTACGCCAGCATCCTCGCCGGATACAACAACGAGGCCTATGGCGAGTACGCCGTCATCGCGACGGGCACGAGCAACCGGGCGAGCAACCAGGCTTCGACGATCCTGACCGGCAACGGAGGTTGGGTTAGCGCGGCCAAGGCCCTCGTTGGCACCGGCACTCAAAACGTGGCGCAGGGCTCCTACGGCAACGCGATCCTGACCGGCACCCAGAACTGGATGCACGGAATCCAAAACGTCTGCGCTACCGGCTTCGGCAACACCTTCAACCAGTACAACACGCGCTCGGTGATGGCTAGCTCGGTCAAGTTGTTTGGCGGAGCCAACTACGGCTTCTACACGGAGAAGAACTGGTAATCCCATGAACAAGACACTTCTATTCGCCCTCTTGCTGGTGGGATCCGCCAGCACCTACGCTCAGACTTCGACCGAGCAGCTGATGACGCTCAAGGCGCGCCTCGAAGCCAACGCCGAAAAGCTGTCGAAGCTCAAGACCGAACTGGCCGCGGAGAAAGCTCTCGACGACCAGCTCCTCATCGGCACGTCGACCCAGGTCACCCAGAGCTACCAACGATCGAACTCGATCACCAAGATCAAGAACGCGATCCCGGCAATGGAGGCCAAGACCCAGTTCCTCTGGACGATGGGCAGCGAGGTCTACATCATCGGCGCGAATCTGCAGGTCAAGAGCGGCAGCAACCTCGCCACCAACACTCTGGGCAACGTGATCGTGGGGCATAACGCAAACCGGCCTTCCGGGAACATCCGGACGGGCTCTCACAACTTGGTCTTCGGGAACGGCGCCAACTTCTCCAGCGAGTACGGCGTGGTGGGTGGGTTCCAGAACAACCTGTACGCCCCGTACTCGGCGATCCTTTCCGGGACGGGCAACCTGGTGGAAGGCGGATCGCTCTACCAGGTGGTGGCTACCGGCATGAACAACAAGACCACCGCCAACGCGGCGGTCGCCCTGACCGGCAACGACAACCTGGTCTCGTGCGTCCGCGGCGTGGTGGCGACCGGCAGCTACAACCGCCTCTTGTTCGGTTACGAGAACGTGATCGTCTCCGGGGACAAGGGCTTCATCGAGAACGGAGTCCGATCGTACATTCTCACCGGGCTACGGAATGTGATCAAGAACGCCGAGTACACCGGGATAGGCACCGGCATCGACAATTACCTGGGCTCCAGCTGGAAGTTCAGCCAGGACAACTAAGGAGTATGGCCATGAACAAACTACGAATCCTCTCGCTCTCCCTTCTCGCTTGTGCCGGGGTTGCCCGGGCCGACGATGCCGCCCTCGCCACCTACTGCGAGTCCTTGGCCAAGATGTGCGATGTCCACATCTCGGACGTGAAGTCGGGCATTCAGGCTCGGATTCTCGCGGAAAAGATCGCCAAAGACAACATGGACGCGGCGACCCTTTCGAACGCGGGCAACGCCGGAACCATCGGCTTGTTCAAGACTCGAGCCGACAACCTCCTGAACAAGACGAAGCACTTCAGCTACGACAACTACACCCTCCGGATCACGGGGGCCAACCTCAATATCCGCCACGGCGCTACCGCGGAGGTCGCCAACAACGGGCTGGGGAACCTCATCATCGGCACGAACCAGGGATCGACGGGACCCGTGAGAAGCGGCTCTCTCAACCTTATCATTGGGCCAGAGCACGGATGGAAGGGTCGCTACAACATGATTGGCGGCTACGGGGCGATGAGCAAAGGAGACCGCAACGTGTTGCTCTCTGGTTACAAGAACGAAGCTTGGGGCTCGGACGGGGTCATCCTGACCGGCAACTCGAACCTGGTGGTCGATGCACACGGCTTCGTCGCGACCGGATACAACTGCATCGCCGGCGATAAGGCCGTAGTCCTCACGGGAACCTCGAACAACGCACATACCTTTGCAGGATTCATCGTAACCGGCACTGGCAACGACGTGCAGGCGGAAGGCTGGAACGGGTTCATCGGAACGGGCACAAGCAATTATGTCGGGCTATCGGGCGGCATCGGCGTCGGCAAGACGGGTGGCCTCGGTTACGGTTCGACCGACTGGACCTGGCTTGACACCTCGATCAAGTAGCCCTGGCTAACCCAGAGTCAGCGCCCCCTTCCAGGTTCGGAAGGGGGCGCTTTTCGCGCTCCCATTTTCGAGAAAACGGTGCCATGCAAACTAGGGACGCGCTCCCATGGGGTCGCTGAGTTAAACTGACGCCTCGGGTTGCGCAGGAGCGGCTCGAGAACACCAATGTTGAGCCGAGCCCTATCGTTGTTGCGACGCGTCGCGCCCGCCGTGATGCTTGCCGCCCTTGGCAGCCTGGCCGTGGCGCAGGGGGCGAAACCGGTGACCCTCCGCTTTACGGTATGGGATGGCGACGAATCGCTCAAGGTCATCCGCAAGGTCCTCAAGCGATTCGAGTCCGAGCACCCCGGGATCAAGGTCAAGCTGGAGAACTTCAGCGACTACAACATGTACCACCAGAAGATGCTGGTGCAGTACGCCGCCAACGTCGCGCCCGACGTGGCGATGATGGACCCGGGACACTTCCAGGCCTTGGCCAAGCGGGGCGCCCTCATGGAGCTCAACAAGTTCTATGGCGATGTTCCCGGCTTCGACATCGACTCCTACTACAAGAGCATCGTGGACGCCCATAGCTATAAGGGCATTTGCTACGTGCTTCCGCGGGACATCGCCCCGATGGGGTTGGTCTACTACAACAAGCGCCTCTTCCGGGAAGCGGGCATCCCCTACCCCGATGGCTCCTGGACTTGGGACTTCAAGATCCGGCCCGAGCTCAAGGAAAAGGACTTCCTCTGGGTTTGTCAACAGCTGACCAAGATCGACAAGGACGTAAAGAAGTCCCGCTGGGGATTCTCCTCCGGCTGGCCTGAGCTCCTAGCGCAGACGTTCGCGTACTCGACCGGCGGGTGGCCCGCCGACGACAACGAGAACCCGACCAAGGTCACGTTCGGAAGTCCTCAGATGATCAAGGCGTACCAGTTCGCCTCGGACTTCATGAACGACCTCGGCTACATGCCGAACAGTACGGAGACCAGCGCCTCCCTGAACGCCACCACGCAGCAGCTCTTCGCGCGGCAGCAGCTCGCCATGTACCAGAACGGAATCTGGGAAGTGCCGAACATGCGCAAGACCCTCAAGCCCGGTTCGCCGGAGTTCTTCGAGTGGGATATCACGACGTTCCCGGCCTACGCCGACGGCACCCGAGCCTATCCGACCGGCGGCTCGGGCTATTCGATCTTCGCAAGCACGAAGCACCCGAAGGAGGCTTGGCTCCTAACCAGCTACATGGCAGGTCCCATCGGAATGGAAGCCATGGCCAAGGCGGGCATCGCGCAGCCCGCGATCCGCGAGCTGGCGGTTAAGCCCGGCATCTGGGTGCCCGGGCCAAACACGCCGATCGAGCAGATGTATCCGGCCAACCGCCTCGCGACGGACATCGCGGAGCGCTACGTGAAGTTCACGCCCAATGCCGACGTTTGGCCATCGGTGACGGAGCGCCTCGCCGCCGGGCTCGACCTTCTTTGGAATGGAAAAGTGACCGCCGAGTCGGTGATGCTGGAGGCGAACAAGAATGCCCAGGTCCGGCTGGACAGCCTCAAGCGGAACCAGAAGCTCCCTTACTTCGACTGGGTTATCGGGGGCCTCTCCTTCGCCGCGATCATCGCGATCATTCTCGCTTGGGTCTATCTTCCAGAGCGCGGAAAGAAGCTCACCCACCGGAGCCGGCAGGAGAACATCGCGGCCTATAAGTTCCTCTCGCCGTGGATCTTCGGGATGGCGGTTTTCACGATCGGCCCAATGATCTTTAGCTTCCTCATGAGCTTCGCCGACTGGGATATGATCCTTCCCGCCCGATCGCGCGGAGTCGAGAACTACACGGAGGCCCTCAACGTCGACCCGCTCTTCTGGAAGTCGTTGCGGGTGACCATGATCTACTCCGTGTTCACCGTGCCTTTGGGCATCTTTGGTTCGCTGCTCTTGGCGATGCTTCTGAACCAGAAGGTAAAAGGCGTCCCGATCTTCCGAGCGTTCTACTACATCCCGTCGCTGGCAAGCATGGTGGCGGCGTCGTTGATCTGGCGGAAGGTGTTCAACCCGACCGACGGTCTGATCAACTCGTTCATCTATTACTGGGTCCCGGAGATGGGGCGAACCCTGAGCTCCTTGGCCGGGAACGTTGCCAAGCCGGCCGATTGGTTTGGTTCGGAGGCGTTGGCTTTGCCGGCCCTGATCATCATGTCGCTCTGGGGCATCGGCGGCGGAATGATCATCCTGCTGGCGGGCTTGCAGGGCATCCCGGAATTCTACTACGAGGCCGCAACGCTGGACGGGGCCAACCCAAGGCAGAAATTCCGCAACGTCACCCTGCCTCTGCTCACTCCCACCCTCTTCTTCACCCTCGTCACCGGCATCATCGGCAGCTTCCAGGTCTTTACCCAGTCGTTCGTGATGACCGCGGGCGGCCCGAACGATACCACCCGGTTCTACATGCTGCACACCTATCGCGCGGTCTTCGAACAGCTTCGGACGGGCTACTCGGCCGCTCTGTCCTGGATCCTGTTCGTGATCATTCTGGTCTTCACCCTTGTCCAGTTCAAGGGCAGCAAGTGGGTCCACTACGAAGCGGAGAACAAATAGATATGAAGCCTCAACCCCACGGAGACGAGCTGCGTTGGAAACTGGCCGCACGTCGTGCCGAAACCTCCGCAAAGCTGACGAAGGCGTTCTTCTGGCTGGTGTTGGTCGTAGGAGCCATCACCTTCACGATGCCGTTCTACATCATGATCACCATGGCGCTGAAGACGCCTGGCGAGCTTGCGGTCAGCCCGATGTGGGACTGGCCCAAGAACCTCACATGGGAGAACTTCACGCTGGTACTCACCAACGAGAACGCGCCCTTTGGTCTGTTCTTTAAGAACACGGTGTTCCTGGCCGTGATGGGCACGGCCGGCGTGGTGATCTCTTCTGCTCTCGTTGCCTACCCGTTCGCTCGGCTGACCTTCCGGGGCAGAGATCGTCTGTTCGTGGTGCTCCTCAGCACGATGATGCTGCCCGGTATCGTGACCACGATTCCCCAGTTCGTCCTCTATCGAGAACTCCACTGGATCGACACGTTCTTTCCGCTTTGGGTGCCCGCATGGTTCGGCGGCGGCGCGTTCAACATCTTCCTGATGCGCCAGTTCTTTATGGGCATTCCTCGCGAGTTGGACGAGGCGGCCATCCTGGACGGAGCAACGTACGGCCAGATCTTCTGGCGAATCCTGATGCCGAACTCCGGGGCCGTTTTGGCTACCGTTGGCATCTTCTGCTTCACCGGAATCTGGAAGGATTTCATGGGCCCGCTGATCTACTTGAACAGCGTGGAGATGCAGACCCTCGAGGTGGGCCTCAATACGTACCGTTCCCTTCAGTCTGAGCAGTGGCACCTTCTGATGGCAGGTTCGGTGATCGTCATGATCCCCTTGATCATCATGTTCCTGGTGGGCCAGCGCTACTTCGTGAAGGGCATCGTGATGACGGGCGGGAAATAAGCCGTGCTGTCGGTCCTGCTCGCGATGGCGATGGCAGGACCGACGGTGCAAGCCTTGTCGGCAAACTTGGTTGTTGGCCAGGTCTGGGAAGCCCGAGTGGCCGGCGTCTCCGGAGCGTCCAACCCGTACGACTCCAGCGCGGTGCAGGTGGATGTTGCGGTCCAGCAGCCTAACGGGGTCACTCTGCGAACTCCAGCCTTCTACTATCGCGGCTACACGCGGTCCCTTGTAGACGGGTCCGAGCGGCTCGCCGCCGACGGTGTGCAAGAGTGGCGCGTGAGGTTCACTCCGCAGCATGCTGGCGTCCATCAGTTCCGGGCCGACCAGAACGGACTATCGGGCGCATCTCTGCAGGTCGAAGCCAAGCGGGCGCGCAATGAGTCCGGTTTCCTGCGGCGCACCGCCGCAAATCCGAGGAACCTGGAGCTGTCGACCGGCAAGCCGTTCGTCGCGATCGGGCTCAACCTTTGCTGGCCGCAGGCGGGAGGAACTTTCGACTACGACCAGTGGCTTGCCAAGCTCGCCGCCTCAGGCGTGAACTTCGTTCGGCTCTGGTTTTCGCCTTGGTACTTCGGCTTCGAGAACTTCGAAGGCGAACTCACGAACTACCGCCAGGACCGCCTCTGGCAGATGGATACGGTGCTGCGAAAGTGCGACGCCCTCGGCATCAAGGTCCAGCTCTGCCTGGACTACCACGGAATGTTCCAGACCGAGCCCGACATGTGGGGAGGGAACGACATGTGGAACACCAGCCCGTACAACGCAGCACGGGGCGGGATGTGTGCGTCTCCCGCGGAGTTCTTCTCTCGGGCCGATGCCAAGACGGCCTACAAGAAGCGGCTTCGGTACCTGGTTGGCCGCTACGCGGCCTTTCCCTCCAACGGCACCTGGGAGTTCTTCAACGAGATCGACCTCGTGTTGGGCGTCCTCAATGAGGCCGATGTTCTGGCTTGGCATACCGAGATGGCCCAGTTCCTCAAGGCGAGCGATCCCTACGGGCGGCCCGTGGGCACCAGCCTGGCGTTCAAGAACTGGCCCGAGATGTGGCAACTGCCCGCAATGGAATTCGCCAACCTCCACTCCTACAAGGAGAACGACCCCGCACGGACCCTTGCCAACCGCACGGGCAGCTACCTGGCGGCCTACGGCAAGCCGTTCTCGGCGGCGGAGTTCGGGGTCGATTACGCGGGCTACAACCGACCGTCCGATCCGTACTGGCGAGGGTTTCGCCAAGGCTTGTTCGGCCCGCTGGCCGGGGGATCGATGGGGACCGCGATGCCGTGGTGGTGGGAGAATCTCGATGCCGACAACGCCTATCCGCTGTTCGCGGCCGCCGCTCAACTCGTCAAGGGATCCGATGCCGGACGCGCAAACTGGGCTCCCCGAAGCGTGTCAGCCACCTCGCTAGGAGGCACTCTAGACAGCCTCGGAGACATGGATCCGGCGGGTACCCCGTTCAGCGCAACCCTCCTTCCCAACCAGGACTGGGAGAGCTCGGTCTCCGGCGTCGTGAACCTGATCGACGCGGATCGCAGCGTAGCCCAGCAGAAGCGCCTGAACGCGTTCTTTCAAGGTAACTGGCACGAGAGCCTTCGGCGCCCATTCCAGCTCAACGGTCATTTCGGGGCCAACGGGAAGTTGATCCTGCACTTGAACTCGGTGTCTGATGGCGCGGTGCTTGTCGTCAAAGTGGATGGGGCGGAAGTCTTCCGCCAGAGCTACCCGAACTCGGACGGCCTCTACAGCGTGAACAACGAGTACAACCTCGATATCGCGGTTCCCATCGCTGCGGGTCGTAGAAAGATTGAGGTCTTCAACGCTGGAAACGACTGGATGTACTTCGACTGGTTCCGGGTCGAGGGCGTGCGCCCGGCGATTCCAATCCAGGCCCGACTGCCGGTAGACGCGTACGCCTCCGGCAACAAGTCTGGCGTCATTGCCTACCTGGTCGATCCTAACTACGCCTGGCCGAAGCTGGCCACCGTCGCAAGCCCGGAGACAAGGCAACGTCCGGTGCTGACCGTGCCCGGACTTCTGGACGGGATATACCGAGCTACTTGGATCGAGACGCTGACCGGCCGAATCCGGCTGGTCACAAGCGGCCGCTCGTCGAAGGGAACCCTGCGGATCGAGGGCCCGGCTTTTCGCGAAGACTTGCTCTGCCGCATCACGCGGGGGTAGCCCAACGCAGAATGCCCGAGCCGAGGCTCGGGCATCTATCGGTCCGCGTCAGGACTCGGCTACGCGTGGTTGGGCAACCACCCAACGGTGCTGTAGTTCTTCGTCTTCTTGAACGTGTAGTACTTCTTGCCGTTCTTCCACTTGGTCTGCCGGGTGTAGTGGTAGCCGTTCGCGTTGAACGACTTGCGGCTGTAGAGGGCCGCGCGGTTGCGATCCGTCTTGTTCTGGCTCTTGCGGTCCTGCTCATAGCGGTAGGCCGAGTAGAGGCCGCCACCGGTCCCGAGGAGGGTCAGCAGCGAGTTCTTGGACAGGAGCCCAACGATTGCGACTCCACCACCTAGGTAAGCCAAGTTGCGCCAGTCGTTCTTGGACTTCTGTCGACGCTGAGCTTGGCTCGTTTGCGCGCTGACCGTGATCGGCATCGAAGTCGCGAAACCGACCGCGAGGACGGCGACTAGGCCGGGAAGGCTCATCTTGAGGGTTTTCATGGTATGTCGAATCCTTACGTTCCCAAGCGGCAATAGCGTATATTGCGATATTAGGTCTGTATGGCTATGACGTCTCATTGCGGAAACGGGTTCCCCGATCTTGCCATTCGGCCCGAGAGCCTAGCCGAGGCCGCAGAGGGCTTGCTCTAGATCAGCCAGGATGTCTTCGAGTTCCTCTAGGCCAACGGAGAGGCGGACAAGGCCGTCGCTGATGCCGTGCTGGGCCCGCTCCTCGGGGGTATAGGTGCTGTGGGTCATGGTTGCCGGATGCTGTACAAGACTCTCGCAATCTCCTAGGCTGACCGCCCGAATTACCAGGGCGAGGCGGTCGAGGAACTCGAGGGCGGCGGGTTGGCCGCGAACGAGTTCAAGCGCGATCACGCCGCCGCAACCGCGCGCCTGCCGAGACATGACCTCGAATCCGGGGTCGCCCGGCAAGCCCGGGTAGAAAACCCTAGCCACCGCCGGATGCCTGGAAAGGTAGCTCGCCACCGCCATCGCGGAAGCGTTGTGCCGGTCCATGCGTAAGCTAAGGGTCTTGAGCCCGCGCAAGACCTGGTGGGCGTCGTAGGCGCTGAGCACAGAGCCGGTGAAGTCTTTCACGCCCTGTAGGCGGACCCGGGAGATGCCTTCTTGGGTGCCCGCCACTACGCCGGCGAGGAGGTCGCCGTGGCCGGAGAGGTACTTGGTGGCCGAGTGGACCACGTAGTCTGCACCGAGTTCGATCGGCCTCAGGAGATAGGGGGTCAGGTACGTGTTGTCCACCACGGTCCAGATTCCGTGGCGACGTGCGACATCGCAGACTCCGGCAACGTCGATCACGCGCATGTTCGGGTTCGCGATCGTCTCGAAGTAGACGCCCCGGGTGTTGGGACGGATGTTGGCTTCGAGGTTGGCGGGATCGCGCAGGTCGATGTGCCTCACCTCGATGCCGAACTCGCGCAACCCGTGGTGAAAGTACGCGAAGGTACATCCGTATAGGGTCTCGTCGGTCAGCAACTCGTCGCCCGGGCGAAGGAGCGTCCACAGCACAGAGCAGATGGCGCCCATCCCGCTCCCCGTAACCACGGCGGCCTCCGCCCCTTCCAACGACGCCAAGCGGGCCTCGAGCAGGGCAGTCGATGGGTTGCCGATTCGGCTATAGACGAAGCCTGGCTCGTCGCCCGCAAAGCGCCGCCCACCCTCGGCGGCGGAAGGGAGCGAGTATGTGCTGCTCACGTGGATCGGCGGGGTCAAACCTCCGCTTCCAGCGTACGGGTCGTAGCCGTGGTGGATCGCCCGCGTGGCGAATCCGGCGTTGCGCGGAATCATAGCTCATTATCCCGCTGAATTTGCGGGGAGAACCATGCGTATTTAGCGCAGATGGTGGCGTTATGGGCAGGAATCTTGCTCCCATGGGCGTAAAGTGTGGGAATGATTGCGCTGGATGAGACGGATCGGAATATTCTGCGGCAGTTGCAGCAGGAAGGGCGGGCTTCGGTGGCCTCGTTGGCAGACCGGATTGGGTTGAGCGAGGCCCCCGCGTGGAGGCGGGTGCGAAAGCTCGAGGAGGAAGGCTACATCCTCGGCTACCACGCGAGCGTAAGCCGCCGGGCGTTGGGGCTAGACGTCCACGCGATCGTGAGCGTGCGCTTCTCCTCGCACGATCTTTCGGTGGCGGACCGCTTTGCGGAAGCGATCCAGGCGATGCCCGAGGTGATGAGTTGTCACAACGTTACAGGGGATGTGGATTACATCCTCGATGTGGTGACCCAAGATCTGGCAACCTACGAGCGGTTCTCGCTGAAGCTCCGCTCGATCCCGGGGGTGACGTCCATGCAGACTCACCTCTCGTTGCGGGAGATCAAGTCGTCCCACATCCTTCCGGTTTAGGGCCCCCTCACGAGTTCGAAAGGGGGCTGAGACGTGCCCTAGCCCGACTTTCGTCGCCGAGCAGCGGCGGCGAGGCCGATGCCAAGGGCGGCAATGCTGGCCGGCTCAGGGACTGGGCCAAGGTCCTCAACCTGGACGTTGTCCAGGGTAGGTCCGCAGGCGCCCGAAGTGGTGCTGGCGAACGAGAGCGTGGCGGCAACGTCGTCCGCGATGAACGTGAAGTCGGTCGAAACCCAGCCCATGTTCGTCTTGGAGTGGCCGGTCGTGTCGAAGGAGAAGCCGCCTGCGTAGCTGTCGGCGGTGACGTTGAACGTCTTCAGGTTCGGCCCGAGGTCCGGGTTGCCGGCGTAGTCGAAGCTCACCTTGTAGCGGTGGCTTGCCACCGTGGTGAAGGTCTGTTGGATCCCTCCCGGCGACGTGTTGTTCATGTCGATGCTTCGCGAGCCGTTCGACGGGTTCCAGTAGCTGCCGATGTAGTCGATGCTGCCGGCGGTCGTGGTCCAGCCAAGCACGGCGGTGCTTCCGGTGCCAAGGCTCAGGAAGGAGCCTGGGGCCGGGCCGAGCTCGAAGCTGCCGTTGGTGAAGGGTGCGGCGAAAGCGCACGTTGACGAAAGGGCGACTGCCCCAAAAGCAAGAGTTTTCAGCATAACCTAACCTCCCAAGAAGGGAAACAAGAACAGTAAATTTACTGGGGTACTTGGCCGATTATGGTTGGGTTGTGCCTAGATCCGCAACTTAAGGCTCTTTGAGGTAGTCCCGAACCTGCTCCGCGAGGACTTTGGTCATGGTTGGCACCGCTGCGATCTCCTCGGCGGTCGCCCGCCGGATGCCTTCGATCGATCCAAAGGTGCGGAGAAGGAGCCGCTTGCGGCGCGGGCCAACGCCCGGAATCTCCTCGAGGGCAGAGCCAGAAATACTCTTGTCGCGCAGCTTGCGGTGGAAGGTCAAGGCGAATCGGTGGGCTTCGTCCCTTAGGCGGCGTAGCAACAGAAGCCCGGGGCTCATCAAGGGCAGTTCGATCTCTCGAAAGCCGTACTCCTCAGAAACCCCCGGATAGCGGTAAGCGGCCTCCAGATTCGCGGTCTTGGGCGGTTCGGCGAGGGCAGACCGGATGGGCACGTAAAGGAGTTCCATGCGTTTGGCCAGTCCCACCATGGGCACGGTCAATCCGAGATCGTCGCGCGCTTTGAGCGCGGCCGCGAGCTGGCCCTTGCCGCCGTCGATCATGATCAGGTCCGGGAGCTTGGCAAACTTCTCGTCGCCGTCCAGGTAGGCCCGAAGGCGGCGGGTGATGACTTCGTGCATCATCGCGAAGTCGTTCGGGCTTTCCGGATGGTAGCGGATCTTGAAGCGCCGGTACTCCGCCTTGGCGGGCTCCCCGTTCTCCGTGACCACCATGGAGCCCACGGGCGCGGTCCCCTGCAAGTTGGAGATATCGTAGCCCTCCACGCGGAGCGGGGGCTCGGGCAACCCGATTGCCTCCTGGAGTTGGTCGAGGGCGTCCTCCACCCAGGCTTCCTTTTGCGCCAGCTCTTGGCTGAAGACGTTCAACGCCTGCTCGGCGTTGGATGCGGCCATCTCCACGAGCCGGAGCTTTTCTCCCCCCTGGGGGACCTCCACGGCGACGGCGGAGCCGCGCTGCTGGCGCAGCCAGGCCTGGACGATGTTCCGCTCCTCGATCTCCACCGGAAGCAGGACTTCGCGTGGGACGTCGGCGGCGGCGGCGTAGTACTGCTTCACGAATTGCTGGACGGCCTCGCCGGCAGGGGCTTCGGAGGCGCCGTCTAGGATGAACTGGCGCTGGCCGATCAGTTTGCCGTTCCGGATGTAGAGCATCTGGATGGCGGCGCCCCGATCGTTCTTCACGACGGCGATGACGTCTTGGTCGCTTTGGTCGTCGGACAGGACCTTTTGCTTCTCCTGGATCGCCGCAATCGCCTGGATCTGGTCGCGGACTTTGGCCGCCTTCTCAAACTCCAGCAGTTCAGCCGCGGCTTCCATCTCGGACTTGAGGTCCTCCACGATCGAGTCCTCGCGGCCCTGCAGAAACCGCTCGACCTTGTTCACGACCTTCGCGTACTCGTCCCGGTCGGCGAGTCCGGCGCAGGGGGCAAGGCAACGGCCGAGGTGGTAGTAGAGGCAGGGCTTCTGCTCTTCGCGCCCGCTCCAGCTCTTGCCACACGGGATGAGGGGGAAGACCTTGTGGAGGAGCTGGAGGGTGTCCCGCACGCTGAACGCGCTGGTGTAGGGGCCAAAGTACTTGCTGCCGTCTTTGCGCATCTTGCGCGTGAACAGCACCCGCGGATAGCGCTCTTTGGTGATTACGATGTACGGGTAGCTCTTGTCGTCTCGGAGCCTCACGTTAAACGGGGGACGGTGCTCCTTGATGAGGTTGCACTCGAGGACGAGAGCCTCGAGCTCGGAGTCCACGACCATCGTTTCGATGGTCTGAACCTTCTTCACTAGCCGGGCGATCCGCAACCCATGGCGGGTGGATTCCTGGAAGTAGCTGCGCACCCGATTCCGGAGGTTGATCGCCTTCCCCACGTATAGGACCTCGCCCTTGTCGTCGCGATAGATGTAGCAGCCCGGTTTGACGGGGAGGCTCTTGAGGGCGTCGGACAGGTGCGAGAAGTGGGCCGGTGTGGGCATCGGGATCGGAACTCCAGTCTACGTCTTGGGCGGTCGATCGGTGCCTTCAAGGTGTGACAGGCGATGGCGTGAACCCTGGACTAACGTTGGGACAAGAGGTACTGCACATGAAAAAGCTGCTACTCGCTTCCTTTGCGATGGTCGTTGGCGGAGGATCGTCCTTCGCTCTCACGTTGGGGAGCTTCGACTTCAACCCGTACCAGATGGGCGATAGCCTCATCGAATCCGACGGCGGCACGTTCCGCGCCGTGAACTACCTGAACATGGTGCCCGGCGATCCCGGCAACCCCGGCGCCCTGACCGGCGCAAACTTCGACACCGGCATTGCCAACATCGGCTACGGGAGCACCCCGATCTACACGATCGGCTACAACAACCCGATCCTCGATCTGGCGGGCGACGACTTCGGGATCGTCGTGGCGCGATATAGCGAGGACGACGTCCAGGTCGAGCTGTACGACGGCTCCGCTTGGACCCAAGCCTACATCCTGCCGTTCCAGAGCGCGTACGCCACGGGCGAGCATCGGAACTACTATTACAACGGGTACGGGCAGACCGACTCGGAGCTGTTCGTTCACGCCTTGAACCTGTCCGACCTCGGCATATCCCAGGTCCAGGCCGCGCGGATCACCGTGGGCCCAAACAGCGGGCAACTCGACCTCGTTCGGGCAGGCGGTCTGAACCCGGTACCTGAGCCGGCCACGATGCTGGTTGTTGGCCTTGGCCTCGCGGCGCTGGCGCGCCGGCGACGCTGAACTCGCTTCGGCCCCTAGGGCATATGCCTTAGGGGCCGAGCTCTGTCTTAGCGGCATCGACGGCCGCCCAGCTACGAGCACGCAACTCCCTCGGAGAGGCCCCGAAAGCTTGCCTGACCAGCCTTGAGAAGTGGAATGGCGACGAGAACCCCACCCGGTCGGCAATCTCAGACACGGAGAGTCCGGTCTCCCGGAGAAGGTCGACCCCCCGGCGGGTTCTCGTCTGCCACAAGTAGCGGGAAGGCGTAGTCCCGAGATGCTGGCGGAAGAGCCGGATGAGGTGTTGAGGCGTTACACAGGCGGCCTCCGCCAGCTTGCCCACATCCAGGTCCTGGTCCATCCGCTCCTCGATGAGCCTTTGTGCGGCGCGTAGGCCGGGATGGGTGCGTTGCCGCCCGGAGCGTTGCTCGGCATCGGACACGTAGGCCCAAAGGGCCGCGATGCCAAGGCTTGCCAGGTAGCCGGTGGACTCCTCCGGAGCGTTCAGGCCCAGTTCGATCAATGAGTCGAGGCGGGAGCCGGTCGATTGCACCGGCGGGGCGCCGCCGAGGGCCGCCTGAAGATCGGCCGGCAAAAGAGCAGGCGCCAGCGAGAGCCAGGTGTGGCGCGTAGGATGCGTGGGGGAGAAGAGGAAGTGCTCCAAGTGCCCGGGGCGCATGAGGGCCGCGTGCCCGGCCGGGATCGAGCGAGCCTCGCCATCGACCCACACCTGAGCGCTCCCTTCCACCAGGACCACCAACTGGATATCGCTCTGCACGCGTGGCCCGCAGGCCCCGCCCGCGTCGTAGTGGGCGTCTCCGAAGACGATGCCGTCCCGGGACCGGCGTCGGTGGATGCGGTGGAGGTTGGTTTCGGCCGGTCTACTCGGGGTTGCCATGGCTTTCGACGGAGCGGGGGTGCGCCTCTCGGACCGCCTTTTTGAGGCGCTCGACCGAGATGTGGGTGTAGATCTGGGTGGTCGCGAGGCTCTCGTGGCCGAGGAGTTGTTGCACCGACTTCAGGTCCGCGCCGCCATCCAAAAGGTGGGTGGCAAAGCTATGGCGCAAGGTGTGGGGCGTCACGTCTGGGGACAGGCCTGCGGCCAGGGCCCACCGCTTGACCGTGGTCTGAAGCGTCCGGGTAGTGATCCGCTTCCCCTTGGCATTGGTGAAAAGGGGATCTCCGGATGTCGGACGGACGCGCTCGCGCTCCAGATAATCCTCGATCGCATGGCGGCATGTGCGGCCAAAGAGGGTCATCCTCTGCTTGCTCCCCTTGCCTAGGACGCTGACGCTTCCGCCCTTGAGGTCCACGCTGGGGAGGTCGATCCCCACGACCTCGCTGGCCCGCAGCCCGGCCGAATACATCAGCTCCAGCATTGCGCGGTCGCGGAGCGGCGACTTGCCTTGGTCGGCCTGGTCTAGCAGGCCAGCGGTCTGGCTTTGAGACAGGGCCTTTGGCAGCCGCTTTCTTCGGATCGGGGCCTCCAAGGTCTCGGTCGGGTCCGCCTTCAGCTGGCCGGTCTGCATTAGGTACTTGCAGAAGCTGCGCAGGGTGGAGAGCTTTCGCGCCCGGGTAGTTGGGCTCTTGGAGTACTTCCGCAGATACTCCAAAAGGCGCGCCGGGGTCAGTTCCGGGCGGCCCTGGGTGAGCACGGAAAGCTGGGCTAGGTCGGCTCCGTAGGATCGAACCGTGTTGGCGGAGCGCCGGGAAGCCAGGAGGTCTAGGTACTCCTGGATCAGCCGGTCTAGGGTTGCCTCCGCCATGGTCAGATTATGTCCGCGACGCTCGGCAGACTGGGCCAATCCGCGACGGGCTCACGCACAACGCCGGTCAGCACGAGGAGGCCTCGGCACCCAGCCCGTCGCGCCGACTCCAGGTCGGTCTCGGGTCGGTCTCCCACCACCAAGGCATCTTCCGGTGGTACGCCCGCATCCCGGAGGATCATCTCGACGAGGAACGGCTCCGGTTTCCCGACGACGATCGGCTCGACTCCGCTGCAAGTCCGAACGGCGGCCACCAGGCTTCCTGCCCCAGGAATCTCCAAGCCACCCTCCAGGGGGTAGGAGGCGTCCGTGTTGGTGGCGTAGAAGGTGGCGCCCGCCCGAATGAACTGCATCGATTCGTTCAGGAGGTCGTAGCTAAAGCTTTTACAAATCCCGACGACCACCGCAGTATGGGTTTGGCCTTGAACGGGCTGGACATCGATTCCCGCGCCGGCAAGGGTTGCGTGAAGCCCTGGCTCCCCGATCACGAAGGCTCGGCGAAAGCCGTCTTGGACAAGGCGCTGCGCCGCGCCGGTGGCGGAACTGTAGACCTCGGCTTCGCTGGCTTCAATGCCCATCCAGCCAAGCTTGTCGGCATAGAATTGCCGGGTCTGGCCGGAGTTGTTGGTCAGGAACCGGATCGCCACCCCATCCCGCCTGAGGCGGCTGAGGGCTTCTGCGGCCCCGGCGATCGGCTCGTCGCCCCGGTAGAGGGTTCCGTCGAGGTCGAAGATCATCAGCCGGGGGCGCGGAAGGGACATGGGGATAGTGGTACCGCATCCATCGAAATCCCGCGAGTAGGCCCAAGTTCCGGTTAGAATGGATTCGACATGGCGGTCAGCGACGCGTTCCGGGAGGATGAGGAATCAGAATCGCGCCTCCCTGACGCCAAGCCACAGTTCGAAGAAGGCTTTACGATCAAGAGCCTGATCGGCGCGATCTTCATCGCGCTGATCATGTTGCCGGGCGGCATGTACCTCGGCTTGGTGGCCGGGCAAGGGGTGGGCGACGCGGCGGAATGGGTCACCATCGTCCTCTTTGCGGAGGTCGCGCGCCGTAGCTTCAACCCGCTAAGGAAGCAGGAGATCTACATCCTGTTCTACTTGGCCACCGCCCTGACCTCGGCGCTTGCCCTCGACCGCGGACTGGCGGGCGGGCCCTTCTCGGGCCTTGTCTGGAACGCCTACTTTGCCGGGTCCAGCGCCGCCGCGCCAATCCAATCTCAGATTCCCAGTTGGGCGGTTCCTGCCGCCGGATCCCCCGCCCTGGTGGACCGGATGCTCTGGCATCCCTCCTGGTGGACGCCGATCCTCCTCCTCCTGGTGACCGACTTCTGCGGACGCCTGGCCTGGATGGGAATGGGCTACGCCCTCTTCCGAGTCACCAGCGACGTGGAGAAACTGCCGTTCCCATACGCGCCGGTTGCCGCCTCTGGCGCAACCGCGCTCAGCGAGGCGGGTACGGAAAGCTGGCGCTGGAGCGTGTTCTCCACCGGAACGGTCATCGGGTTGATGTTCGGCGCGGTCTACATCGCGCTCCCGGTCATCACCGGCACCATCTTCGGCCGCAGCTTTGCGGTGTTTCCCATCCCGTTCGCGGACTACACCCGGGAGATGGAATCCATCCTGCCGGCCGCCATCGTGGGCCTCAGTTTCAGCCTTGGCAACATCCTGGTCGGCTTCGTTTTGCCGTACGAGATCCTGCTCGGGGCCGCCATCGCCAGCATCGTGGGCATGGTGATCATGAACCCGATCCTGTATCACAACGGGTTGCTGCCCAACTACCGGTTCGGCTCCGACGCCCTCACCACCAAGCTGTCCGTGGACATGGACTTCTGGCTTTCGATCGGCATCGGCATCAACTTTGCCATCGCGATCTTGGGCATCGCGCTCGTGCTTAAGTCGTTGCGCGAGGCCCGTCGAGTAAAGAGCGAGAAGCGCTACTCCCTAGCCCCGCCCGAAGGGCGCGGCGACGTGGCCATCTGGATTGCGATCTCGGCGTGGTTGTTCGCCACAACCGTCCTCGTGATCCTCAGCCACTACCTGGTGCCGGAATTCCCGATCTGGATCCTCCTGTTCTTCGGCTTCCTTTGGAGCCCGCTGAACTCCTATATCTCCGCCCGGATGATCGGCATCACCGGACGCGGCATCGGCTTCCCGTATATCAAGGAGGCCAGCGTGGTGGCGTCCGGCTACCAGAAGGTCGACATCTGGTACGCCCCGATCCCCATTGCAGACCACGGCTGGGCCGCCCAACGCTTCCGCGAGGTCGAGCTGACGGGCACCAAGTTCACCAGCATTTTGAAGGCGGAAGCCCTTATGTTCCCGATCGTGATGATCACGAGCTTCATGTTCTGGAGCTTTTTCTGGAACGCAAACGCCATCCCCAACAGCCAGTTTCCCTACGCCCAGAAGTTCTGGCCCCTGCACTCCGCCACCCAGAGCGTGATCATGCAGATCAACCTGCCCAAGGAGACCGGCGCGGCCAACTGGTTCGCCCAGGCGATCAAGCCGCTGTACATCGGTTACGGCACGGTGGCGGGCCTCGTCACCTATGGTCTGTTTGCGTTGTTCAAAGCGCCGCTGCTCTTGTTCTACGGGTTCGCCGGCGGCTTGGGCCTGTTCCCAGCGAACACGATCCCGCAGTTCATTGGAGCCTGGTTCGGCCGCAAGTACATGGCCAAGAAGTACGGAGAGGAGAACTGGGTTCGGTACGCGCCGGTGCTTCTGGCAGGGTTCTCTTGCGGGACCGGCTTGGTCTCCATGCTGTCGATCTCCATGGCGCTGATCGCGAAAGCCGTCGCCAAACTGCCTTACTAGCCAGAGAATTGGAGTCGGCCTGTAAGCCGGATTCTGTCGTGGATGGCGATTTATCTACGCGGCCAACCCGGAGGGTCGGCGAGCCGCGTCAACCCCTCCCTATTTGGCCTTGCTTCAGATGGGGTTTGCCCGGCCGTTCGGTTACCCGAAACGCCGGTGAGCTCTTACCTCACCATTTCACCCTTACCTCGGCGAACCGAGGCGGTTTGTTTCTGTTGCACTTTCCGTCGGGTCGCCCCGCCCCGGCTTGCGCCGGGCACCTTGCTCTATGAAGTCCGGACTTTCCTCTCAATCCACCAAAATGGAATGAGCCGCCACCCGGCCAACTCCGTCTAACAGTGTAGCCCCCGTTCCCACATGACCGACCCCCAGCGACGCCTCTATACGCCTGACCTGGACGGGTTTCTGCGCGCTCTTACGCAGAATCCGGACCTCGCGCGTCGGTCTCCGGTCGAGTTGGCCCGCCGGTTTCAGCTGAGCCCAGACTTGGTCGCCGACGTCTTGGAGGTTCTGGACGTCCATCGCCAATCAGACCTCGTGCGCTCCATCCCGCAAAGGGTCGTGGACTTCCTCTCCGCCGGAGCGGGAGGGGTGGTTTGGCTCTGGAGAGAGTTTGCGAGATGGCCGCTTGGCTTCCTCGCGGCGGTCCTCGGACTCGGTTTCATCGCGATGTCCCGTATGCCCGCGGGCCCGCCGCGACTGGTTCAAGCCGAGATCGGGTTATGGCTTGGAATGGCGGCGGCGATATCGAGCGTCTTCTACTTCAACCGACGGTTCCGCTATCCCCTAGCGGCTACGCTCGGGTTCGCCATGCTTCTGGGCTGGCACGAGGTACGCACCGCGCCAGCGGCGAACCTGCCGACCTTAGCGGAAACGATCCTCCAAGGGCTGGCCTCCTGCGCCGCGTTCTTCGCGGCCACCGGCATCTGGTCGATCTGGGAGTGGTTCCGCAACGTCATCTACGTGGAAGACCCGGTCTCTGGGCTCGGCCGTCAGCAGATGATCGCCCGCCTCCTGCAACTCCAGAAGCAGGTTGAGGCTTCTCGCCCGCCGCCCCCGGCAACCACGATCCTGTACACACGATGGGCGCAGATGGTTCGGAGCCTGAGTCTGCTGGTGGGCTTTGGTGCGGGGCTTCTGGCGCGCGCCGCCCTCCAGAGCGAAGTATCAATGGGCGGCCCCGGAATCCTGATGGCGCTGATCCCGCTGGGTGCGGGCTGCGTTGGCTTCTTCTCCGTGGACTCCGCAATCGCGCTGTTGGCCAGCGTCCTCTTCGCGATTGGCTTCGCCGTTCCGGATCTGTTTCTCAGCACCGGTCTGTCGGCGGGCTTGGTCAATCCGCGTGCCCTGTGGATCCTGGCCGGTCTATGCGGGCTCGGCGGGTCCATCGCTGCGCAGGCGGCAAGAGGAAGGTATGTCCGGGAGCGCTTCGCGATGGGCGACACCGCCAGCTCGATCGCCGAGGTCGTACGCCTTCAATGGAAGCTGGAGGCGATCCCTTCCAACGTGTGCGTTATGGTGGTCGACGTGGCCGGAAGCACCGGCATGAAGCATGGGGCCAACCCCTTGCTTGCCGAGTACAGCTTCCGCGAGTACCAGCGGTTCGTAGAGGAGATCTGCGTGGACCATGGCGGGCGCGTCCACTCGACCGCCGGAGACGGGGCGATCATCGGCTTCGATTCCTGCCGCCGGGCCGCCGCCGCCGCGCGGGAGATTCAGCGCGGCCTGTTCCGGTTCAACCGGGAGGTCAACCGCCTGCCGTCCGCGTTCCACCTCAGGATCGGCATGCATATGGACAGCGTGCCCGGGGACCTGATGGACGTTCAGTTCTCTCGGGTCATCGACGTGGCAGCCCACGTGGAAACCACCGCGCCGATCGGCGGCATCGCGCTGACGGACTCCGTGGCCAAGCGGCTGCCGGGCGAGAGGTTGGAGCCGGCAACCTACTCGGTAGACGGCTTCGCCGTGTTCCACCTTCCGTTGGCGGAGGGCACTTGAGCCCCGGGTTCCAGGTGCGGGACCTCGGACTGATTCCTTTCCATGAGGCAGACGCCGTCCAGCGAACGCTGCTCGCCCAGGTTCGAGACGGGCAGGCCCCCAACACGCTCTTGCTTCTGGAGCACCCTCCCGTACTGACGTTGGGGGCGAATTTCCATCCGGAGAACCTGCTCCATCCAACGGCCTGGTACGAAGCGCAGGGAATCCAGGTGTCCCCCGTTGACCGGGGAGGGGACGTTACCTTCCATGGCCCGGGTCAACTGGTCGCTTATCCGGTTTTCGACTTGAGCGGGATCGGCAAGGACCTGCATCTCTGGCTCCGCAACCTCGAAGAGTGCGTGCTGCGGGTGCTGGCGCAGTACGGAATCGAAGGGCGACGATTCCCGCCCCACACCGGAGTCTGGGTGGGCGACGAGAAGGTCGCGGCGATGGGCGTCAAGGTCTCCCGATGGGTGAGCATCCACGGACTGGCGCTCAACTGCAACAACCCGCTGGACGCCTTTGGAACGATCGTGCCGTGCGGAATCTCCGGGTACGGCGTCACCTCGCTCACCCAGGTCTTAGGGCGAAGCGTAACCGTGGAAGAGGTCAAGCCGTCCTTGGTTCGGGCGTTTCAGGACGTCTTCGGCCTCCCGGTGCTCTAGAAGTGGGTGGCGCGGTCCCAGGCCGAAACCTGCCAGTTGTCCAGCGTGCCTTGGTCAGGGCTCCAGCCGGGGAGGTCCAGGATGATGTCCTCGGCGAGGGCCTGGGCAAACGGCTCGTACTCCTTGCGGACTTCGGCGAACAGAGACTCGCTTTCGATGCAGCAGCGCAGCGGGGCGCCTAGTTCGATGAGACGCTGCCGCAGCGCCATCGCATGGCCCTCGGCCAGGCGGGGCCGGGACAGGTCTGGTTGAACGTCGATGAGATACGCGAGGTCGACCAGAAGGTGGCGGCCCATGGCAAAGGTCGCCCTCGCCTGGAACCGGAGGGCTCGCGCGGCCGGGTGCTCATCATCTAAGCTGCTGTCCAGCAGCGCGCAAGTATCCATGATGGCCACCATGGAACCCAGCCAAGACTGGCTGACGTGCTGAGAACGGTAGTAGGCCAAGACGGGAAAGGAGATGAAGTTCTCTAGAAGTTCGGCGGCAACCCGCTCCCAGTCCTTCAGGAGCTGAACCAACTCTGGGAAGGCTTGGGCCTCCGAGTGGCGACGTAGAATCTCGAACGCGGTGGGGTTTGAGCCAGCCTTCGAGTCTAGGAGGAGAATGTGGGCTTCGCGTCGGCTGAAGCTGGAGTAGAGCACTGGAACAAACCCGATGAGCACCGCCAGGTATCCGAACCCGGTGGCCGACTCCAGCACCGAGATCGCTCTCCCAAGCCCGGAGATCGGGGCCATGTCGCCAAATCCCACCGTGAAGAAGGTGATTCCGCTGAAATAGACCAGCTCGTCGAAGCGCGGAGACCGGCCCGACGTGAAGGCTACGTGGGTGCCCAGATAGACCATGGCGAATCCCAGGACGATGAGGGCAGCCCAGACGGCGATCAGAAGCAGAATGCTGACTGGACTGTAGGCGGCCAGCAGGTGCTGCCGGATGCTGGTACTAGGCACCTTACGGGCTAGTCCGCCCACCAACCGCCAGGCCAGGTTGTAGAAGATTGTCGAGATCCCCAAGCGCCGCTCGACGTTGCGGGGAAGGACCAGCGTCTCGACGCCATCCCATAGCGCCGTCGCCACCAGAGCAAATCCCAGGAGGGCGATCAGGGGGCCGGCATCCATCGGCAAAGAATATCGTACGATCCGGGGATCCGCGACCCGTTCCCCAGAGATCGTCCGTCCTTTGCTATGCCTATGGCCACCGTTGCGCTTAGTCCCGCCCACCTTCTGCACGTTCCCGGTGCGTGTGGTTTGGACGAGGCAGGGAGAGGGCCTCTTGCCGGACCCGTCGTGGTTGGCGCGGTTATCCTCCCGGAAGGATTCGACTTGGAGGGCATTCAGGACTCCAAGCAGCTGAGCCGCGCGCAGCGCGAGACGCAAGCGGCCAGGATTCGGGAGTCTGCCCAGTTCTGGGTCGAGCTTGCGGAGCCCGCCGAGATTGATCGCCTGAACATTCTCTGGGCCAGCATGGCTGCGATGCGCCGGGCGTTTGTAGCACTAGGCGGGACACCTTCGCGAGTTCTGGTTGACGGGGACCGGTGCCCTCATGAGGTTCCTGGAGAGGCGGTCGTCAAGGGCGACGGAATCTACGCGTGCATCGCGGCGGCATCGATTCTGGCCAAGACCACGCGGGACCAGCTGATGCGGGACTACGACGAGGTCTATCCGGGCTACGGGTTCGCCGAGCACTTCGGATATCCCACTCCTACCCACCTGGCGGCCCTGCGCGAGTTCGGGCCGTGCCCGATCCATCGGCGGTCTTACGGGCCGGTTCGGGCGATCACGGAGCAGCCATGCCTGGATCTCGGCGTCTAGGCTCGGACGACGAGGACCGCGTGGCGGACTGGCTGGCCGAGCGGGGCCTGACGGTGGTGACCCGCCGCTACCGGGGTGGAGGAGGCGAGTTGGACATCGTAGCCTTTGATGGCGAAGTGCTGGTCTGCGTGGAAGTCAAACGCAGGTCCCACGTGCAAGACGGGGCGGAGGAGGCCGTGTCCGCGAAGAAGCTAGCGCGGATGGCTCGGGCGGCCAACCACTATCTGCATGCCACGGGCCTGGGCGAGCGCCCAGTGAGATACGACGTGGTGGCGATCGGCGCCAACGGCGTTCCGCGCCACCACGTGGACGTTACGAACGCCTAGCGGACGCCGGTGCCTTCGGGGGCTTCCTTGTCGGGCTGGAGGAGGATAGCCCCGCCCTCTTCGTCGGTGGCCGCGAGAAGCATCCCCTGGCTCTCGACTCCGCGGAGCTTGGCGGGCTTGAGGTTCACGCAGACCACGACCTGACGGCCAATGAGATCGAGGGCGTCGTAATTCTTGCGGATCCCCGCCACGATCTGGCGCTGCTCGTCTCCGATCACGACCTGGAGTTTGAGGAGCTTGTCGCTGCCCTCGACGGGTTCGGCTTCGAGAACTCGGCCGATGCGGAGCTTCACCTTGGCGAAATCGTCGATAGAGATCAGGTCGGTGGTGGGAGTTTCGGTTTCCATGGTCTTGGGGGGAGCGGGCGCCTTTTCGGCGGGTTGCTTGGGAGCCTTTGCCGGGATCGGCGCGGCCTTGATCTCAAGCCGGGGGAAGATGGGCTGGGGCAAGCCCAGTACCTGGCCGGCGGGGAGGGAAGCCTCCGAGCCGATATCACTCCAGCGAAGGAGCGGAGGCAGGCCCAGCTGGGCCGCGATTCGGTCGGCCGTTTCGGGCATCGTGGGCCGCACTAGTCCTTCCGCGGCGCGAATGCAGAGCAGCATCGACCGCATCACGGAGGCGAGGGCGGGATCCCCGGCCTTGGCAAGCGCCCAGGGGGCACGAGTATCGATGTACTTGTTCAGGAAGCGAACGACGCTCCAGGCGGCATCCGCCGCGCGGTCGAGACGGAACGTCTCCATCGCGGAGTCGTAGGAGGCCTGCGCTTCGGCGATCGCGGTGATGGCCTCGGTTTCCGGCTCCGCTCCCGGCACTAGGCCGCCCACGAACTTCTGGCTCATGGCCAAGGTTCGGTTTAAGGCGTTGCCGAGGTCGTTGGCGAGGTCGCTGTTGTAGCGCCGGTCGAAGTCCTCATAGGTGAACGTGGAGTCCGTTTCAAAGGCCATCGTGGAGGTGAGGTAGTAACGCACCGCATCGATCGCGATCTCCGGCGAGCACCCGCTTCTTGTGGCGAGGTCGGTGGCCAGTTCGAGAGGGGCAACCACATTCCCCTTCGACTTGGAGATCTTCTCTCCGCCGAGGAGAATCCAGCCGTGCCCGATCACCTGCTCGGGTAGCGGGAGCCCAAGGCCCATGAGCATGGCGGGCCACAGGGTGGCGTGGAACCGGGTGAGAATGTCTTTGCCGAGCCATTGGACGACCGGGGGCCAGTTGTCCTCCCAGCCCGCGTTGGGCCAGCCCGTGGCGGTGATGTAGTTAATGAGCGCATCGAACCAGACGTAGATGACCTGGTCCTCTCGTCCCGGAACGGGGATCCCCCAACCTGGGTTCTGCCGAGAGATCGCGGTGTCTCGGAGTCCTTGTTTGATGAAGCTCAGGACCTCGTTCCGGCGATTCGTCGGGGAGATGAACTCAGGATGGGCTTCGATGTGCTCCAAGAGGCGGTCCGCGAAGGCGGAAAGTCGGAAGAAGTAGTTCTCCTCGCTGACGAACCGCACGGGGTTGCCGTCCGGGCTCTTCCCGTCGACCAGGTCCTCTTCCTTATAGAACGTCTCGGTGGAGACGTCGTACCAGCCCTCGTAGCGCCCTATATAGATGTGTCCGGCCGCCTCGAGCCGGCGGAAGAACTCTTGGGAGGTGGCGACGTGCTGCGCTTTGCTGGTGCGAACGAAGGCGTCATAGCGGATTCCGAGTCCCTGGAAGATGGACTCAAATCGCCCGGCGATCTCATCGACGAAAACGTGGACGTCCGTTCCGGCCGCTTCGGCGGCCTCTTTGATCTTCAGCCCGTTCTCATCCGTGCCCGCGACAAAGAACACGTCTTCCCCGCGCATGCGGCGATAACGCGCGGAAACGTCTCCGCTGAGGGTGGTGAGGACGTTCCCAATATGAGGAACGGAGTTCACATAGGGGATCGCCGTGACGATGGTGGTGCGTCTCGACATGCTAGAAAGTGTACCGGGGAGGCTCATTTTCAGGAAAAAGTCCTGAAAAAGGTTGCAGATGGGCAATCCTCTTGGTATAGTGTTGTCACACGAAACCGTTACAGCAAGCGTCTTGGCCTCTCAAGGGCCCCGATAGAAAAAGTCGAAAAGACTCTTGACGTACCGGAAAAGTGTGATACAATGCCAATGTCTCGTCACGCTGTGGTGGTGGGTTTTGATTGGAGGAGAGGCCAGATGAAAGGAAAAACTTTGCGAATTATCGCTTCTGCACTATTGTTCGGAGTTACCGTTGCAGGATACGCCGCCCCGGCATCCCGCGAATCGCTCGACGCGCTCGTGACCCGCGTTGAGGGTAACAACGACCTGACCAAGCTTTACGCCACGCACTTCAACATGGCTGAGGGCCGAGTTGTCACCTTCATTGGTGGCCTCCAGGCAATCATGCTCGAGAAGCCGGCTATCTTCAACGTCTATGCACTGCGGACGGGAGAAGCTCGCCTCGAAAAGTTCGAAGCAGGAGCTATCGTTTTCGCCAACCGCAATGAGCGCCCGGTAATGGACGCTTACGGCAACCCGCTCGTCAAGCCCGGCGATCCTGCCCAGGATGAGACCGTTCAGGAAGACGACGACGACAAGGCTGCGGCCGCTGTTCTTGGAGCAGGCGCCGCTGGAGCCTTGACCACGACCGGACTTGTAGTCGCCGCTGTTGGTACCGGCGCGATCGCGTACGCTGCTTCGCAGAACGCGTCCGACGACAACGACCCGGTTCCGGAGCCGGCATCCATGGCTATCATGGGCGCCGCCCTATCGATGTTCGCTGCGGCTCGCCGCAAGCGGAACAAGTAAGAACGTAAGCGATCGACTTACGGTAAGGCACCGACTCCTAGACCCCGCGAATCACGCGGGGTCTTTTTTATGTTGAGGGCCTCCAGGAGCACGCGGACGCATACGTTAGGCGGCTCCGCGAGGATTGGCAATGAGCCTAATCTCTTTGGATTCGAGCCTCTTGATCTCCTTCTATGACGACGACCCGGATCGCTGGGCTACCTCCACGATGACCCACGGTGAGCTGCTAGTCAAGCCGCTTCAGATGGGAGATCTGGAGCTGGCGGGGCGCTACGAGCGCGCGTTCGCCTCCGGCGAGTTCGACGTGATCGCGTTTGATGCACCGGCCGCCCGGCACTTTGCTGTCCTAAGGGCCAACCGCGCCCTAAAACCACCCGACGCGATTCAGCTGGCGTGCGCATCGGCCGCCGGGGTGGATCTCTTCATCACCAACGACGACCACCTCGCCGGCATCGAGGCGCCCGGCGTGAAGTTCATCACTTCCCTCGCAAAGGCGCCTCTCTAGATCCTACAGGGTTTCTCTGTACCAGTCCAAGATCTGATGAAGACGGTGGATCCTTAGATCGGACGGGCCATTTCGGGACATCCCATGGCTGGTGCTCTTGGGGTACCGAACGAACTTGGACCGAACCCCTTGCTCCTGCAGCGCTGTGAACACCTGCTCGCCCTGCTCCACATTGCAGCGCAGGTCGCCTTCGCTGTGGATGATCAGCATCGGAGTCTTCACACCGTCGAAGTAGGCAAGCGGAGACTGGCGCCAAAGCTCGCGGATGTCCTCAAGTGATCCGTACGCTGTCCCCATGAAGTAACCATCCCGGTTGAACGGGAAGTCCGACGAGCCGCTCATCGAGACTAGGTTGGAGACACATCGGTCGGTGACCGCCGTCCGGTAGGCCGAACTGTGCCCGACCGCCCAGTTCGTCATGTACCCACCGTAGCTGCCGCCCATCATGGCGATCCGGTCAGGGTCTACCCCCGGATCGGCGGCTACCCACCGCGTCAGCGTCTCAACGTCCTCCCAGTCCTTGTTGCCCCAATCGCGGTAGATCGCGTTGCAGAAGTCCTCGCCATATCCCTTGGATCCTCGCGGATTGGAATACACCACCGTGTAGCCTGAAGCGGCTAGGACCTGGAACTCGTGGAAGAAGGTCCACCCGTATTGCGTATGGGGTCCACCGTGCACCTCGATCGCCGCCGGACCAGGCTTCTCACCCGATGGCCGTATCACCCAGGCGTGCAGCCGGGATGGGCTGCCATCCTTCTTCGGGGTGCTGTCTAGCCAGATCTCTTCTGGGGCGATCAGTTCAAGTTCTTCTAGCAAAGCCGCATTGAAAGAGGTTAGCGAACGAAGCTCCTTACCGGCCAAGACCGCAATCTCGGGGAGTCGCGTCGGATCACCGGTGACCACCGCCAGCTTGCCATCTAGGCTAGGAGGGCCTCCAAGGGCAACCGCGAAGTTCCCAGAGGTCAAGAACTCCACCGACCCATCGAGACCGATCGCCACCGGATGCGAGCCGCCGTGCCATCCTGCTTGGGCGAGTAGGCGGCCGCCGAGCCAATAAAGGGAACCACCCGAAAAGTCGCCGGCATCCGTCAGCGTCGCTACGGAGAGATCCAAGTCCTGCCCCGGGGTGAGGCACTTGGCCTCGCTTCCATCCGCCCGGCAGACGAAGGCGCGGGTGTTGCGCGTATGCCAGGGGTCGTCCTGATAGGTGCTCCCAAGGTACGCGATCCAGCCGCCATCCTCTGACCACGCGGGGTTGCTCTTCTCTCCAACTGGCAGGCCTTCTAGGAACGTCGAGTTGCCCTCCAGATCGACCACGCGGAGCACGTCGTGCGGAGGGTCAAAGTAGGGGCGAGCCTGGCCGGTATGGGCCACCACGAGCTTGGCAGAATCGGGAGACCAGCCAAAGGAGTATCCGCCGTCCGGGGCATCCTGAACCAGGGCATCGGCCTTCCCGGTCTTGGCGTCGATGAGAAGGAGGCGGTACCGGTCTGCGCCGTAGTACCCGTCGCCATCCAGCCGGTACTGGATGTCTTCCAGCACCCAGGGCAGGTCGCTCCCGTTCTCCTTGGCACGCTCCTCGCCGGCCTTCTTGGTCCGCTCGAGGCTCCGCTCGCGGAACGTAGCGGCGATCCAGCGGCCATCGGGCGACCACTTGAACCCTCCAAAGGTGCCCTCCGGCAGCGAGGTCAGGACCTCCGCTTCTCCGCCCGCCATAGGCAACAGGTAAAGCTGGCTCTCCCCCGTTCGATCAGAAAGAAAGGCGATATGGCTGCCATCCGGAGACCAGCGCGGAGACGAGTCCCGATTGCCCGTCTGGGTCCAGAAGCGGCTCTCACCTGCCAAATCAGTGATGGCGATGCGCATGACCGGCTTGTTCGTCTCCGTCACGCGATGCGTAAAGGCGATTCGATCGCCATCGGGGCTGATCTGGGGGTCGCTTACGGATACAAATCGCAGCAGGTCTTCAGGGGTGATCTTTCGTTTCATAGTGGGTTGCCTTCTCCGTAGCGCTTGACTAGCTCCAGGACGGTCCGAAATTGAGGGTGGGCGGAGGATTCCATCCATTCGTACGCAATCGATTCGGAATGTGCAACCACCACGCCCTCGCCTCGCATTCGCTCGAGGCCGTTGCGGTGCATCGTTTCGCTGCGGGCGCCGATCGCGTCCTCCGCCACCACAACTTCAAATCCCTCGGCCCGAAGTTCCAGGGCGGTCTGCAGCACGCAGATCGGCGTCTCGATGCCCACGATCACCACCTGGGTAGGACTTTTGGCGCCGAGCCAACTTAGGAACGCCGGCTCCTCGGCACAGGAAAATCGCCGCTTGGCAAAGCGGTCCGGTACCAGCGCGGCAATGTTTGCGTGGCTTCCGCCCATCCGATCTGGAACCTGTTCGCTGGCCAAACAAGGTACGGAGAGCGCGTTGGCCACCTCGCTCAGGAAGCACACCCGACTCAGGACCCGGTCACGCTCATGAATGGGCTTCAGGAAGTTGGGCTGGACATCTACGACCAACAGACCGCTCATCGCGGCCTTGCAGAGAGCAGGCATTCTCTCAGTTTGACCAACGTACCGGAATCGCAGTACAATGGAATTCGCTCATGGATCGAGCGGATCGGCATCGGTCCCATAGAGATAAGGAGATTGAAACAGATATGAAGGCTTCGATGATCGCCCTTCTCGGCGTTTTCGCACTTGGCACCGTTGCCAATGCCCAGTACGCGTCCAGCCTGAGCGACACTTCGCTCTCGGACATTTCGCTTCGGGTCGGCGCGTCGCTCCCGATCGATAGCAAGCTCAACGATCGGTTCAACACCTTTGCGGGTATTGGCATCGACTATCACCTGAAGACCTCTCTGGTTTCGGGCTCCGCCTCGTTCCTGTCGGCAGACTGGACCACCGGCGACAGCAAGTTCAAGAGCAACGCGATCGCCCTCATGATCAACCAGCGCTGGGCGCTCGGTGGCATGCAGAACAAGGCGACCTACGGCTACCTCGGCCTGGGCGCGGTGATCGTGGACGCTGGCGTAAGCAAGACGGTCGTCGGCATTCGCGGCGGCGTCGGAATCGAGATGAGCAAGAACGTGTTCGGCGAGCTTACGGCCGTCTTCTCGGACAAGGTGGGCAACGCCCGCTACAACGTTCTCGGCGCCTACATCGGCTACCGCTTCTAAGGGAAGATCCCTTTCCTAAGACCCCCGATCGCTGGATGGCGATCGGGGGTCTTCTTGCACGGGGACCTCGGTAGAATCGGGCCACCATGAAGCTGGGCTTTGTCTCCGCCATCCTTCCCGATCTGACCCTAGACGAAGTCCTCCACTTTGCGTCCCAGGAGAACTTCGAGTGCGTGGAGGTCATGTGCTGGCCCCTCGGCAAGGCAGAGCGCCGGTATGCGGGAATCACCCACATCGACGTAGCCACGCTGGATGCAGCTCAAGTTGCGCATATCGAAGGGCTGGTCCAAAGCACCGGTGTCTCCATCAGCGCGCTCGGCTACTACCCGAACGTCCTCTCTCCAGATCCCGCCGAGGCAGCGGCCTGCCTTGCCCACCTCAAGGCGGTCATCGCGGCGGCGCCCAAGCTGGGCCTCACGCAAGTCAACACCTTCATCGGGCGTGACTGGCATCGCTCGGTCGATGAGAACTGGCCGGCCTTCTTTGAAGTCTGGAAGCCCGTGATCGCCCTCGCCGAGGAAACGGGCGTGCGGATCGGCATCGAGAACTGCCCGATGTACTTCACCAACGACGAGTACCCAGGCGGCAAGAACCTTGCCCACTCGCCTGCGGTCTGGCGGAGGATGTTCGAGGCCATCCCCAGCGACCATTTCGGGCTGAACTACGATCCCAGCCACCTGGTCTGGCAGATGATGGACTACCTCAAGCCGATGCGAGACTTCGCGCCGAAGCTGTTCCACGTGCACGCCAAGGATGCCCGGGTGGATCGCCATCGACTAGACGAGGTCGGGATCCTGGCGACGCCCTTGGAGTACCACCTGCCGAAGCTCCCGGGTCTTGGGGACGTGGACTGGGGCAAGTTCTTCTCCGTGCTGGGCGATACCGGCTACGACGGGCCAGTCTGCATCGAGGTCGAGGATCGGGCCTACGAGGCCAGTTTGGAGACCCGTAAGCAGGCTCTTCGTCAGTCTGGCGCGTACTTGCGGCAGTTCATGGGGCTTCGCTGAGCTGGCCTAGACGAAACGCGGGTTCCAAACGGTGCGCGAAGCCGGAGGAATCTGCTATCATCTCTGTTTGCTGACGGGGTTTATCCCCGGAGGATGTCCCATGGCGAAGAAAGGCGAAAACAGAGAGATCATCCGTGTGGTGTGCACGGAGGACGGCAAGAACTATTACACCACGACCAAGAACAAGCGGAACACCACCGCGCGCTTGGAGCTCATGAAGTACAACCCGCGACTTCGCAAGCACACCTTGCACCGGGAGAAGAAGTAAATGCCAAACCCTAAGCGTCGTTTCAGCCACCAGCGCACTGCTCTTCGCCGCACCAACTACGTGGCGATCATGCCCGAGATCGAGGTCAACCGCCAGAACGGTGGCCAGCCGATCAAGCTCCGCCATTGCGCCAGCCCGGACGGCTACTACAAGGGTCGCCGCCTCCCCGGCTTCAAAGACTAGCGTCTTCCGTCGCTTCGCCAGGGCCCGTCGGAGAATCTCCGACGGGCCCTTTGCATGTGCCGATATCCTAGGTGCGCGTCCATGATCCACGAACTCACCGTTGAAAACCTGGCGATCATCGAGCGCGCGCAAGTAGCGCTTGGCCCGGGCTTCACCGTGTTGACCGGAGAGACCGGCGCGGGCAAATCCCTGCTGGTGGACGCCATCCAGCTTGCGCTAGGAGACCGGGCAGACTCCGACCTCGTCCGCACCGGGTGCCGCCGCGCGTCGGTCTCCGTGGTGCTGCAAGTGGAGCGGCCCGAGTTGGCGCAAGCGTGCGAGGACGCGGGCTTCCCGCTCGAGGACGGCCGCTTGTTTATCCAGCGCGAGGTCTCGGCGGAGGGCCGATCTCAGTGCCGGTTGAACGGACGCATGGCCCCCGTTGGCACGCTCAAAGTCCTTGGCAAGCTGCTGGTGGACCTTCACGGCCAGCACGACCACCAGAGCCTTTTCGATCCGTTGACCCACCTCGAGTACCTGGATCAATGGATCGGGGCGGAGGCGCTCGGGTTGCGCGACTTCGTGGCCGAGAGCTACGGAAAGTGGACTTCGCTCCGCACCCAACTCGATGCCGCCCGCCGAGGGCAGCGCGAGCGGGAGCAGCGCCTCGACCTGCTTCGATTCCAAATCCGTGAGATCGAGGATTCGGGCGTTCGGCCCGGCGAGTCGGAGGAGTTGGCAGCTCAGCTCAGTCGAATGAAGAACGCCGAACGGCTGCGGGCTGCGGCCGCCTCCGCCCTAGAAGAACTCGCGGAAGCGGAGGTCAACGCGGTAGACCTTGTTGGCGCAGCGGCCCGCCAGATTGGCGATGGGGCTCGCCTGGATGCGGATCTGGACGAGATCGCCGAGGGCCTTGAAGGGGCGGTGGTTCGCATCTCGGAGGCGGTTCACGGCCTCCGCGGTTATCTAGAAGATCTGGACGCCGATCCCGACAAGCTGGAGGAAACCGCCGCTCGGCAGGACCTGCTCAAGAGGCTGCAGCGGAAGTACGGGGAATCCGACCAAGCCGTTCTCGACCATCTCGCGCGCGCCCAGGAAGAGCTCTCCCAACTTGAGGAAGGGGGACAAAGCGAGGAGGAACTCGCCTCGGCTACCGCGTTGGCTGAAACGATCCTCCTTGAGATCGCGGGCAAGCTGAGCCAACTGAGGGCCGACCGCGCCAAAGCCTTCTCCGCAAGCGTGCAAGCCCAGTTGCACGACCTTGCTCTGGAGAAGGCGGTTCTCACCATTCGCCAAGAGGTCCGCGCTCCCGACGCCTCGGGAATCGACCAGGTGGAGTTCCTGTTCTCGGCAAACGCCGGCGAGTCCGCCCGCCCCCTCGCGAAGATCGCCAGCGGCGGCGAGATCTCCCGCGTGATGCTGGCCCTGAAGACCGCCCTGGCCGGGAAGGCGGGCGTCCCTACCCTGATTTTCGATGAGGTCGATGCCGGCCTGAGCGGCAAAGCCGCGGCCAAAGTGGCCCTCAAAATCGCGGAGCTTTCCAAGCCCTACCAAGTGGTGGTCATCAGCCACCTCCCCCAAATCGCCGCGCGGGCGGATGTGCACTTCCGGATCGTGAAGACCGAAAGCGCAGGCCGGGTGGCCACCGACGTGGTGCTCTTGGATCCCGCGGAAAGGGTGGAGGAAATCGCCCGGCTGCTTGCGGGTGAGCACGTCACCGACAGCGCCCGCCAGAACGCCCGCGAGCTACTAAGCTAGCGGACCTCGACCATGGTGTCATCCCGAGCGAATGCGAGGGATCTGCTGGCGCCTTCCGAGCGCTAGCCCCTAGGACAGCCAGCCCACCGACGCGGGAGTCCGACACAGCGTCTAGCGGAATCGGACGGGGTTGGGTGGGCAGGGCGTCGGTGGGCCAAGCGGGCGGCGTCGGGTCGCAGGGGATGCCCTCGGCTGGTACCCTATGGAACGCCCTATGAAGCTCCACGAGTATCAGTCCAAAGACCTGCTTTCCAAGTACGGCGTGCCCGTTCCCGATGGCGAAGTGACCTCGGACCCGGCGGAAGCCAAGCTGATCGCGGAGAAGCTCGGTGGGAACGTCGTGGTCAAGGCCCAGGTCCTGATGGGCGGACGCGGGAAGGCGGGCGGCGTCAAGCTTTTCGACAACGCAACCGACGCCGGTAACTTCGCCGCCGAGCTGATCGGCAAGAAGCTGGTAAGCATCCAGAACCCTGATGGCATGGTCGTGGAGAAGGTCCTCATCGCGCGCACCGTGGACATCCAAGAGGAGTACTACCTGGCGGTGCTGTTGGACCGGGCTATCCAGAAGAACATCGTGATGCTTAGCAAAGAGGGCGGCATGGAGATCGAAGAGGTCGCCGAGCACAACCCTGAAGCCATCGTCAAATTGGCGATCGATCCGGCGTGGGGCCTTTGCGACTTCGAGCTTCGCGAGGCGGTCAAGGCGGCCAAGATCCCCAAGCCGGCTCAAAACCAGATGGTCTCCCTGATCAAGAAGCTGGTCAAGGCCTACCAGGAGTCGGATGCGGAGATGGTCGAGATCAACCCGGTCGCCTGGACCCCCGAGGGCAAGCTGATTTGTGCGGACGCCAAGGTCAGCATCGAAGACAACGCGCTCTTCCGCCACGCGGACTACGCCGCGACGAGCTCCGACAGTGCGGACGATGAGATCGAGGCCGAAGCCCTCCGGCGCGGCATCGCCTACGTGAGCCTGGGCGGAGACATCGGGATCATGGGCAACGGCGCGGGCCTCGTCATGCAGTCGCTCGACGAGATTTCTGCCGCCGGTGGCCGTCCCGCCAACTTCCTGGACGTGGGTGGCGGAGCCCAGGCCGAGCGCGTCAAGTCCTGCGTGGAGCTGATCCTGATGGACAAGAACGTTAAGGGCTTGCTCATCAACATCTTCGGCGGAATCACCCGCGTGGACCAGGTGGCTATGGGCGTCCTGGAGGCGTTCAAGCAGATGGACGTCACCATCCCGGTGGTCGCCCGCATCGAGGGCACCGCCGTCGAGGAAGGCCGCAAACTCCTCGAGGGTTCCCAGATCGTGGCGGCCGCCACGGTTCGAGAAGCCGCCCGCAAAATCGTCGAGCTCTCCGCCGCTTAGTCGGCTTGCCGCCGCTTGCGGCGGCGTGGCGCAGAGAAGAGCGAACCGCTGAGCGGATGGTCGATCAGGTAGGTCTGAACGCACATCGGCTTCTCGCCGGCGGCGGGCTCCCGACGAACGTACTGGCCATCGGACATCAGTTCCCAAGATTGGACGTTGTCTTGGAGGCATGGCTCCAGGACCTCCGTTAGCAAGCGGTCCGCGAGGGAGGCATTCTCGATCGGCACCAGCACTTCGATTCGTCGGTCCAGGTTTCGCCTCATCAGGTCTGCGCTCCCGATCAGAACCTGCGACTCTCCGCCGTGCCGGAAGTAGAACACGCGGCTGTGCTCCAGGAAGCGCCCCACGATGGAGATCACGCGGATGTTCTCGCTCAGCCCCGGCGCACCCGGGCGGAGACAGCAGATCCCGCGCACGATCAAGTCGATCTTCACGCCCGCCCGGCTCGCCTCGTAAAGGGCGTCGATGACCTCCGGGTCCACGAGCGAGTTGAGCTTGAACACGATCCGGCCGTCGCCGTCCTGCCGATGCCGCTCCGTCTCCCGTTCGATGCGCTCCAGGATGCCCTCACGAAGGTTGATGGGAGCCACAAGAAGCTTGCGGTAGTGGGTCTGGCGGCTGAACCCTGTCAAGTAGTTGAACAGCTCGCTGATGTCTTGCGTGATCTCGGGATCGCTTGTGAAGAGTCCGATGTCCGTGTAGATCCGCGCGGTCGCCGGGTTGTAGTTGCCGGTCCCGATGTGGGCGTACTGCCGCACCCCGCCGCGCTCTCGCCGCACCACCAGGCACAGCTTGCAGTGGGTCTTCATCTCCGGGAAGCCGTAGGTCACGTGGACGCCCGCCCGCTCTAGAGCGCGCGCCCAGACCAGGTTGTTGCTCTCGTCGAACCGCGCTTTGAGCTCGACCATCGCCGCAACCTGCGTGCCAGACTCGGCCGCGTCCAGTAGCGCTTCAACGATCGGGGACTCCTTTCCTACACGATAGAGCGTTTGCTTGACGCCGATGACCTGCGGGTCGCGACTTGCCGAACCGACGAACTGCTCGACCGTTCGGAAGCTGTCGTACGGGTGGTGAACCAAGACGTCCTTGCTGGCGACGGTATCGAACAGGCTCTCGCTGGTCGCGATTGGCTCCGCAAGGTACGGATGGTGAGGCGGGAATCGCAGCTCGGGCCGGTCGATCTTGGCCAGCTCCCAGAGGACCTCAAGCCCCAGGATGCCATCCACCACGAACATGTCCTCCTCGTCCAGCTTGAGGAGTTGCAGCAGAAGACGGCGCACGCGGGAGGGCATCTCCGGCCCGACCTCCAGCAGAACTGGGTCGCCAAAACGGCGCAGCCGCAGCGACTGCTCGATCGTCGCGATCAAGTCGGCCGCCTCCAGCTCTCGGATTTCAACGTCCGCGTCCCGCACGACGCGGAACCGGTAGGAGCCAAGAATCTGAACCCCCGGGAACAGGTGGTCCAGGTGGTTCGCAATCAGGTCCTCCATGAGGACGAAATCCGACCGGCGCCCCGGAACCCGGACCGCGCGAGGAAGAATCGAAGGCACTTTCACCCGCGCCAACCGCACTTCACCCACCTCGTCCGCCAGCTCGATTGCCAGGTTGAGCGACCGGTTGGAGATGAAAGGTAGGTTGGGCGCCGGATGAAGCATCAGCGGCGTGCAGAGCGGGAAAACCTCTCGCTCGAAGAACTCGCTAAGATCGCCCTGCTGGCCTTCCGTCAAGTCCTCGAACTCGCGGAGCCGGATGTTGGCCTCGCGCAGTTTGGGCCGAAGCTGTTTCTCGAAAACCTCGGCCGCCTGTTGCCGCAACGGCGCGGCGTTCTCGGCGATCATCAGAAGCTGCTCGTTCGGCGAGAGGCCGTCCGGGGTGCTCTCCAGAACCCCCGCTTCGAACTGCTCGATAAAGCCGGAGACCCGCACCATGTAGAACTCGTCGAGGTTGCTCTCGAAGATCGCCAGAAACTTGATCCGCTCCAGCAGCGGGTGGGCCGGGTTTTGCGCCTCCGCTAGAACCCGCTTGTTGAACTGCAGCCACGAGAGCTCTCGGTTCAGGTACGGCTCTTGATGCTTCGGCGGAGCTGGGTGCTTTACACCAGACATGGCTCCACCCTTCCGGCCGCCATCTCCAGAACGGCCCCCTCGCGAACTCCGTACGAACTCACCGTAATCTCCGGCACTCCGAACTTCCGCATGAGCGCCGAGTAAACCATCGCGCCCGGGAGCAGAGTGCCCGCGCGCTTGGGCTTAACGCTGAACCGAGACATCAAGGTGTCGATCGACCAGCGCGATGCCACATAGGCCATGTACTCCAGCTCGGGAAGGCCAAGGTTGGGGTCCCCGTCCGGATGCAGCGCTCGCCACAAACCGCGCGCGACTCCGCCGCTGGCCACCGCCGGCCCCGATTCGTAGGCGAAATCGCACCCGCGCAACCGCTCCTGAATGAAGGCTTCCGCCGCCACGTACGAAGAGCGCGGGCATGGGCTGGTGAGGCCGGTATCGGCGATGACCCGACCCGTGCCGAGGGGCAACGAGAACTTCTCCCTCAACGCGCCGTTCACCACGTGGGCTACCTGGGCGCTGCCGCCCCCGACCTCGAAGAGGATGGCCGGGTTTTCGGAGTCCATCAGCACGCCCCGCAGGCTCAGTTCAGTCTCCCGGCGAGGCGAGATTAGGTCCACAACCACGCCGGTTTCGTCCCGAATCTTGGCCAGGACCTGCTCGTGGTTTGCCGCGGCTCGCATGGCCTCGGTGGCGAATACGTATAGGCTTTCCGCCTTATGTTTGGCGCAAACCTCTCGGTACTGCTTGATCGCCAGGACCAGCTGCAGCTGAAGCTCGTCCGGAATCACCTTGTGTCGGGCCACGACTTCGCCTAAGGCGATCCACGAGTTTTCGTTGGCGATTCGTTGGATCGATTGCCCGTCTGTGGAGGCCACCAACAGGTGCGCGGTATTGCTGCCGATGTCCGCGGCGGCCAGGATTTGGGGCATATCAAAGTATGGCACCCGACCCCAACCTCCAAAGCCCGATACAATGCGCCATGGAACCAGATTTACAGGAGGCCCTTAACCTGGCCGTAGCCCTCCACAAGGGGACCTACCGAGACGGCGACGACCCGTTGCCGTACGCCACGCATCCGGTCGAAGTGGCGGCGCTGCTCCGCCACGTAGGAGGCGTGCGAGACCCCCACCTGCTCTGCGCCGCCTTCCTCCACGACACGGTCGAGGACTCGGGCCTCACCGTGGAAGGCATCCGAAGCCGGTTTGGCGACCGAGTCGCCGACCTGGTCGGAGAGGTCACCCGCTGGGAGCCCTCCGAAACCGAGGTCGCCGGCCTTGCCAAGTCGGAGGTCTGGCGCCTCCGCGCGGATGCCCTCCTCAAGGAGATCGCCCAGATGGGGCCGGAAGCCCAGCTCATCAAGCTCGCCGACCGGCTCAGCAACATCCGCGACTGCTTCCGAACCAAACGAGGCGAGAAACAGCACCGCTATGCCTGGCATACCCGGCGGATTCTGGAGATCATCCCGCGTGATCGCAACCCGGGCCTGTGGGACGCCATCCAAGCCGAGGTCGATGCCAATCCGGTCCCGGCTAAGTCCGCCTGGGCGACCAACGAGGGCGCGAGATAACCCGACCCTGGCGCGATCCCGCGAAAGGGTGTACCCTGGCAATCTTAGCAGGAATGTCGGGCGCTGGTGGCAACGCTGGTTGGGCCAGTACGTCTTAGCTTTTGCGAACCCATGATTCACGTTCCAGACATCAAGGACCTCGAACCCTGGCTGAGAACCCTGGGCCAGGATCAGCTGACCTGGCTGGGTCTCAGCCTGGTGGTCTTCCTCTGGATGCTCTGGGGGGTGGCGAAGAAGATCGTGAGAATGGGCTATTTCGTGATGGCTCTTACGATCGGGTGCGCGCTGGCCTACGGCGTGGCGCAGGTCACCGGCCAGAAGCTCCATCCTGAGGCGGTCCTGGCGGCTGGGATGTCCTTCGCCTTCCTCTGGTCTGCGATAAGGGCCAAGGTGGCTCGCGTGATCACCGCGGTTTCGGTGGCGGTGATGCTCTCCTTCGGCGCCCACCAGGGATGGGACCAGGTCTTTGCCGGCTTGCAGGCCAAGAAGGACGCCAAGGCTGCCGCAAATGCGCCCAAGAAGCCCACGCCCAAGAAGTCGGTCAAGAAACCCGCCAGCTCAGCCAAAACCAAGAGTGGCCAACGAGCGAAGCCGGGCGAGTCGAGCAAGCGCTAGCCGATCCGCCTCCTCCGCGTCCACCGGCACAAACCAGATCGGCTCCATCGGAGGCATCTGTCCCACCCGATCGAGGTCGGCGTCGCACACGGTCGCCACGACCGGGTAGCCGCCGATCGTAGGCCCGTCCGGGCCCAGGATGATCAGGGTCCCGTCCGGCGTAATCTGGATCGCCCCAGGCACCGTTGGCCGGCTGGTGAGCGAAAGCCCGTGGGTGGCGGTTCCCCCTCGCAAGCGAACTCCGCGCCGGTCGCTCTGGACGGTCGGCTCGTAAAACTCGTCGTAGCGAAGCAGAGAGGCGTAAGGACCCGGAACCACCCGGAGCGGGCGTCCTCGCAGGCTGTCTGGAGGATCCGCCAAGACCTTTGGAGACAGGGCATCGCGTGTCGCCAACTCCACCTGCCATCCAGGGAGGAGACGCTCGGGCAAGACTCCCATCGCCGAATCGGCGGTAGCGGTCACGTACGCCCGGACTGCCGCCTGAACCTGCAAGCTCTCCCTGTCCGCCAGGCAGACCGTTCCCCCCGGCAGGTTGTCCGCCGCCACGACGGCCAGCGCTAGCGAACCTACTGCTCGAAAGGTCACGGATCCCGAGATCTCTAGGAGTAGCCCCTGACCCCCGAGCGCTTGCGCCAGCAAGGCAGACTCGCGGTCGAACGGCCCGCCCGGAGGGACCCCGAACCGACGCAGCGGCGGGCAGACCGGAAGCCGCAGGACCAACCCAAGGGCCCGCTCCAAGACTAGGATGCTCAGTGCCCCACCTCGTAGCCTGCATCGCGTAGGGTCTGGGCCACCATCGCCGCAAAGTCCACGCAGTCCGGGGTGTCCCCGTGCAAGCAGATCGAATCGACCAGCGTCGCCAGGTACAGCACCTGGTCCCGGATCTCGCCGGGGTCGTGGAGCACCGATCCTGGCTCGGACCGTGGCATGAGAGAGCCGTCCGGCAGGTACCGCCGATCGGCAAAGCCCTCCGCGATGAAGGGCACCCACGCGGCCCGGGCGATCTCGGCGTGCGCGCTCCCCGCCAGTCCCATCAGCGGGAGCTTGTTGCTGGAAGCCACATGCTGAACGCAGAGCCCCGGAAGGTCCTGAGGGTTCGCCGCAGACTCGTTGTAAAGGGCGCCGTGGGGCTTGAAGTAGGCTGCCGCCACCACGCGCTGGAAGCGATCTACTTGGCCCTGTATCGCGCCCACCCACCGCTCCGCGTCCTTGGCGTTCTGAGGCAAGGGGGCGCGCCCGAAGTTCTCGCGGTCCGGATACCCGGGATGCACTCCCACACGGACGCCCTTTGCGAGGCAGATCTCGATCGTGGCCTGGCTCAGTTCCCAGTCCCCGGCGTAGACGCCGCAGCCCACGTTGGCGGAGGTGGCAAAGTCCAGTAGGGCAAGGTCGTTCGGAAATCCCTCGCCGATATCCACGTTGAGGTCGATCTTCCTCATCGCCATGCCTCATGCTCTTCGCGATCGATGCGGAAGAACTGGATCTGGTCGCCGACCGCGAACCGGAACCAGGGCTTCCCAAGATCGACGATGGGCAGCGGGGTCCGACCAATCAGCCGCCAACCGCCGGGGGTTTCTTGGGGATAGATCCCCGCCTGGCTTCCCGTGATCCCTACCGATCCCGCGGGCACCCGAACCCTCGGCGAGGGAAGGCGGGCGAGTCCACAAAGGGGAAGCGGCAGCCCGCTCAAGTAAGGAAATCCGGGCGAGAACCCGATCGCCTCCACCGTGTACGCGCCGGCCAGAAAGGTCTCCACCACCGCCTCCGGGGTCAGGCCAAGCTCTTCTGCAGCGTATGGCAAGTCATCGCCGAGCTCAAAGCAAACCGGCACCTGGTGCGGGGTGGACTCTACGTCGACCTGGCGGGATTCCGCGGCTTCTAGCCAATCCCGGACTTCTGCGATCTTGGGAAAGTCCCGGAAGTAGAGCCCTATCGAGTCGTAGCAGGGCACGGCCTCTTCCAACCCCGTCAAGAGCGAGGCGTCCAGCGCCCGCGCAAGGCGGGCGGGCGAGTCTGCGAGGCCGGAAACCAGCAACGCCCGCTCGCCCATCCGCTCCAGTCTCATGCCCCATTTTGCGCTAGACGGTGAGGCGCGGTCGGAAGGACGGAGTATTGGCGAGCCAAAGGTCCCGCCCTCGTTGGTCAAGGGTTCATGCCTTCCGGTGCGACGGCTAAGGCGACGCTCTGGGCTAGACCGTGTCATCCCGTGCACCTACCCGTCAGGCCTACCGATATAGGCGAAGAACCACTCAGGTGCCCGCTGTGCCGAAAGAGGCTTCCCGATGAATGGCAGTTTGCAGGAGGTCGAGAAGATTGCTCTCTGGATCGGGGGTCCCCGACCTCGAAGAGGTCGCAGCCGAATAGCCCGGCGGTTGGCACTCCGGTGCCTACCCCGGGTCCGGGCAGCCCGCCGACGTGGGAGTCCCGATACCGACTGAAGTCGGAATCGGGACGGGGTGGGTGGGGAAAGCGTCGGCGGGCTGGCTACCGCGCCTGCCCTTGTGCGATGCCTTTCTCCGCGCGCAAGGACGCGGATTGACCGCGCAGTCGAGGACGATTCGCGCAAGAACTGGTCGTGCCTTGGTCGAGGGCCAGGATCATCTTGCGACAGGATATCACCCGGGTGCGCGGACGTCCCGTCCGCACACGGCATCGCCCAGCGTCCCTATGGGTGAATAGTTACCAATCAGCCGTAGGCACCATTGAGTCCCAGTTGTGGCCGGCCAATCCGTCACAAAGGGACTCAGACTGACTTAGGCGGCTCAACCGCGTGTCTCAATGAGGCCTCGATGTAAGGAAGTATAGAGGCTGTAAAGTGCCGCATCCTCTCACCGATGGCCTGTGACCAGGCCTCAAAATCACCATCTGGCTCGCGAGACTGAGAAAGCTCAAAGTCTAGAATCCTCGTCCACATTCCTGTCATCTCTTTGCGCTTTGCCTTCAGGTGTGCAGAGCTTTCAACCGCCGCAAAGATGGCCGACCTCACATCGCTCGGACCTGGCTGAATCTCTAGAATTAGCCGAAGACGCTTGTTGTAAGCGTCAACCCAGAACGCAAGGACATATCCATTCGGGGCCTCGGCTGAGGCCGGAACCCACTCCAACCATGTTTCAGGCAACCACCTGTTGGCCCTCGTCACGAACCCATGCTCCACAAGTAGCGCGTCCGTAACTTCCCAAGCCCGAGCTTTGGGATCGCCCATGTGTTCGATTAGGAGCTCGATCGCTTTGCGGTGCTTCCCAATGATCTGCTGGCAGAGTTCATTCAACTTTGAGTCAGACACAACATGTCTCCGGAGTAAGTGTTCATAGTGGGAGAGTGCGAGCGCAACATCCGGCCCCATAGAGGCTCGACGTGACTGGAGCAGTGAGCGGAGTATTCCGCTGATACTCTCGTAAGAAACTGGGAAGTAGCGGGGATCGCTTGGGTCGACGCCTAAGGGCGAGAGTAGCACGGGTAAGACTTTCCATCCTGGCCTCAGAGATTCGACCGCCGAGAAGTACCGAGGCAACTGGTTTGAATGCTCGCCTGATCCCAGCTTGTTCTCAAGAATCACTGCAAACTGGTTTGCCGGACTTAGGAGCAGGATGTCGATGTTCTGGAACTCACAAGCGACCTGTAGATCGCTAAGGTCCATCAGTTCTAGGTCCAGGGCTGTAACGCCAACTTCATCGGGCGGACGTTGGTGCACGGCCTGCTGAAGGACTCTCGTAACGAACAAGTCTCCCATGCCATGAGCGCCCTTTGGGTCAAGCAAGAACGAAAGGAATCGCGAGTGACGAATCTCCTGGCTGGTCAAGCCTGCTGCCTCAAACAGGTTGAACTCCGCGAGCATCGCCTCCAACTCCTCTAGTTCTGAGTTGTTTACACAAAAAGCTGTTAGGGCGGCGATTTGGTCGGTCACAATGCGCCTCGGCTGCAGACTGGATGCTGGCGAAGACGCGCTGTGAACCACATAGCCAGTTTAGCTGATCAACCTACGCGCCAATCAATACTATCGCAACAGCCATATCGGTCGTGCCTCTCTCGTACATCAAAGTCAGTACATTGCCTGCACACACGGCACGGCTATGCTGAGCCTGAATGAGTTTGATCGCTGCGAGCCTTTTCGTCTCTTTGTCGATCTCGCCACTCGTGATCCAACCATCGGACATCTGGTGGCCCGAGTCCTCCTTCGATAAAGCTGGCCTCTGTCCAATCCTCGAGCCGCTACAACCTACCCGCTCATATCCTCAGCTTGTGAGACAATGGCGCAACGGAGACCGGAGTCTTACCTTGGCGCGAGCGCTGGTTTGCCGGGCTAGGACGGAGGAGAACTTCCTAGACCTGTGTGGCGTGCTTCGACAGGAGATGGGCAAACCTGCCATGCATGAGAACGCCCTATACATGGCCATTGTATTTGGGCAGCGTGCGGCAAGTAGAGCTACGCTGGAGCTTACTCGCCCCGTCACGCCGGCCAGTACAAGCCTTGAGCGCGAGTACCGGCAGACAATTGATCTTCTCTATCAAAGGAAGCTTCCGCGATTCGAGCGACTTGCCTTTCGCAAACCTTGCCTAGCAGTCATGTGGATTGAGGACGGGATGGCCTCTATGATGTCAAAGCCGGACTTTGTCGGGACGCTCCTAAAAAGATACGAGGCAGACCCGTATGAGAACGGCCTAAGAAAAGTACTTGCATTCGGCCTGCTCAACACCTTGCCTTGGGACCGCGACATGGCGTGGAAGTCGCTGAGGGTTCTGGAGGGGATGCAAGACGATCAAGCGGGATACCTCAGAGCTTGGGCGAGCATCGCCGCCAGGCAACCAGGCGCGAGCAAGCTGATGGAGAAGGCCCTGAAGACCAAGGGATTGCTGTCGTGGATGAGGATTGTTGGAAAAGACTACATGCGGACAATGAACCCGGATACTTTGAGAATCGACGCTCAAGATACATTTTGTACACAACTACTGGCCTCACGCGGTCTCAGGCGGCGGCCTGGCTACTGAGCCGGACAGTTCGTCGCCGAGCCACCGCCGCCAAGCCGAGCCCCAGCAGCGCCATGCTCGCCGGCTCCGGAACCGGGGTGGCGACCAGGCTGTACTTGGCAAGCGACTTCAACTGACCCTGCGCGATGCCGTTCTCGGCGTGCGAGGACGCGGACAGGGTCGCGGAGAACGTGTAAACCCCGGCGGCTAGAAAACGGGAGACGGAGAGGGAGCCATCGTCCACCCGGGCCAGCTCGTTGCCCAGCGAGTCGCCAAAGATGAGCGTGGAGGAGGAGGTGTAGCTTGCAGTGGCGCCGCCCTCGGCCGTCGGGATCCAGTCGTTCGTCGTGGTTAGGTCGATCACCACGTTGCAGTTCTGCGCCAGGGTGAACTCCATATAGGAGTAGGCCGTCCCGGCCGCCGTCGCGGTTAGGCCGTTGAAGACGTCGGTGTTGCAGATCGCGTACGCGCCGCCGTAGACCGAGTTCAGGGTCCCGAACCCGTATCCCTCCACCCCAACCGAGCCGTACTCGCTGCCATTGGTGTTGTCAAAGAGGGTCGCGCCCTCTTGCCGGTCGTTTGTGAAGATGGGGGGATAGCCGTTGAACGAGACGTTCTTGGTCGAGGTGGTGATCTCGTAGCTCACCGCCGCTTGCGGGTTCACGTTGAGCACGATGTCGTCCGCGTGGGCGATTCCGCAGGTGGCGCCGGCAAACGCCGCCAAGGTCAAAACTCGAGCATTCCTCATCAATTTCATAAGCAAATCCACCCTTGAGCGCGCAAGGCGCCAAGCAGGATGCGCCAGCTTACACGACCCGGCGGTTGACCTTCCGACCCACGGAGGCCTATACCGTGGACCCGCCAAAGCACGACCGAGGTCCTGTTCCCATTTTCACCAAACCATGCTCGAAAATCGGCCCCTAAAACGTATGCATCCCGGTTCAAAAGTACCGAGTTGGTGCGACAAGGTTTCCGCGCGCAAGCTCCATTTGGTATCCTTCCGTCTACATGTCAGAGGCCGGATGGATCGTAATCCGCAACGCGCGGGGGAACAACCTCAAGGGGGTCGACGTGGCCTTGCCCCTCGGGTTGTTCGTGTGCGTGACCGGCGTCAGTGGGAGCGGCAAGTCCACCCTGATCCAGGACACCCTGTTCCCGCGCCTGATGTACGAAGTCTACGGAACGCGCACGCTCTGGGAGCCCCACGACGCCGTCGAGGGCATCGACGAGTTCGACAAGGTCATCGACATCGACCAGTCGCCGATCGGACGCACCCCTCGGTCCAACCCGGCCACCTACACCGGAACCTTCGACATGATCCGCGACCTTTTCGCGATGACCCAGGACGCCAAGATCCGGGGATTCAAGAACGGGCGCTTCAGCTTCAACGTCAAGGGCGGCCGCTGCGAGGCCTGCAAGGGCGACGGCATCATCAAGATCGAGATGCACTTCCTCCCGGACGTCTACGTGCCGTGCGAGATCTGCAAGGGCAAGCGCTACAACCGCGAGACCCTGGACGTGCGCTACAAGGGCAAGAACATCTCCGACATTTTGGAGATGACGATCGAGGAGGCCTGCGCCTTCTTCCAGCCCATCCCCAAGATCTATCGCAAGCTCACCACCCTGGAAGAAGTGGGCCTCGGCTACATCCGCATGGGCCAGCCCGCCACCACCCTCTCCGGCGGCGAAGCCCAACGCATCAAGCTTGCCGCCGAGCTTTCCAAACGCTCCACCGGCCGCACCGTCTACATCCTGGACGAGCCCACCACCGGCCTCCACTTCGAGGACGTGAACCGCCTCCTCAAGGTCCTCCACCGCCTGGTGGACCAAGGGAACAGCGTGATCGTGATCGAGCACAACCTCGACGTGATCAAGACGGCCGACTACCTGGTGGACATGGGTCCCGAAGGCGGCGTCGGCGGCGGCGAGGTCGTTGCCTTCGGTACCCCGGAAGAGGTCGCGGCGAACCCGCAGAGCCACACGGGTGCTTTCCTTCGCTCTATGTTCGCGAAGCTGCCGTAGCATCTACTTGGCAACCCTGTGGCGCAAACGTGCGACTGGCGCAATTGCCAGGCAGCTTGCATCCTGAACCTTGGCGACATTGCGCACTGCGCTCGCCAAGGTTAAGAACATGCGATTTCAGTTATTTGTTGGTGCCATCACTCTCGCCAGCCTGTCCCAGGCAGGTCTCGTCACGAACGGCGACTTCGAAGCCGGAAACTCCGGGTTCTCCTCCGGCTACACGTACGTAGCCCCGGGCGGCGGAAACCTCGTTCCTCCCGCGGTTTACACCGTGGACACGAACGCGAACAACAGCCATAGCGCGTTCGCCAGCTACGGCGACCACACGACCGGCCAGGGTCTGTACATGATCGTCAACGGAGACACCACCTCCGGAACCACCGTCTGGGAAGCCAGCACCAACGCCGCGTTGGTCATGGGCCAGCAGTACACGTTCAGCGCGTACATCTCCAACGCACACCCGGCGTCTCCCGCCACCCTCGACCTCCAGGTCGACGGCAACTCGGTCGCCATGGGTTCGCCCACCGGCCTCGGGGCTTGGAGCCTGATCTCAGGCAGCTTCACCGCTTCCGCGAACTCGACGGCTCTGCTCTCGATCGTGAACTCCAACCCGGCATTCACCGGCAACGACTTCGCGATCGACGACATCAGCGTCGAAGCCGTGCCGGAGCCCGCCACCATGGCCGTTCTCGGCCTGGGCCTCGCCGCCGCCGCTCGCCGCCGCCGCAAGTAAGTCGACCCACGCAAATGAAGAGGCCCGCTTCCGGAAGGAAGCGGGCCTCTGTGCGTTTGCCGTGACTAGAGCGGACGCTTTCGGCGCAAGGCCAAGGCGGCCAGCCCCAGCACTGCCAGGGTTGCGGGCTCCGGCACCGGAGCAAACGTCAGGTCGTCCATCACGTAGTGGCCTGCATCGGAGCCAAGCTCGGTACGGTCGATCCGGTATCCCGTGACCCCGGGAAGGTTGCCGATGGTCGAGGTATCCACCCAGCTGAGCGGCTCCGGCTGTCCAGGCTCGTTCTCCGGGAGGTCGTAGGTCACGGTCCCCAAGTCGCCCGACGCGCCGTAGGCAGTGATCTGAATCTGGGAAGCGCCCGCGCCGAACCCGTAGTACTCGTTGCGCCCGAACCATCCGCCAAGAAGTCTTCGGGTCGTGCCAATGGTCAGGCCGTTAGCCCCCGCTGCATTGGTGGCAAAGTAGCTGCCCGAGTGGGTCAGGCCAAAGAGCGGCCCAGAAGGAGGATCGACCTTGTAGGCGTCGCCAACCACGCTGAAGCCGTTCCAGGTAGCGCCCAGGTAGGAGAGCGAGTCTCCATTGGCGAAGAAGAAATCCATCGAGGAGTTCGTGGGTGGCGGCGTGGCCAGATCGTCGAACGAGGCGACGTTCTGGGCGGACGAGAAGGCCGCCAAGGAAATGGCAGACAGCAAGGTGCTACTCCGGAAACGCATCAAAATCAACTCCCTCGCACCAATCGGTGCGCAGAGCCTATTGTAGGCTGAAACTTGGTGGATTCGCAGGACCTCGCGGATGGATAGGGCTAAAGGCTGGAGGTCGATCAACGCAGTCGGCGACGCTGGGAAACGCGGATTGCGCCGTAGAGCAGCGGGGCGGACGCAAGGGCGTAGGCGGACCAGACAAGGGCCTCCCGGCCCTCCTCGGCGAAGTGGTTCACCACTGCGAACACCACCACGCCCAAGGGCAAGAGGGCGGTAAGGGCAACGCCGATCCAGCCCCCGGGAATCCGAAAGGGGCGTTCCAGATCGGGTTCCCGGATTCGCAAGGCGATCAGCGCCACAAACTCCAGAAGCAGAGCCCAGGAGTAGAGCACCACGTCCACAACGGCGAGCTTCTCGAACGTGGAGAAGCTGAAGACCGAGTAGAAGACCGCGCTGACCAAGATGGCCGGTACCGGGGTTCCGAACCTCGGATGCACTCGGGTCAATCCAGGCGGCAACAGGCCATCCTCGGCGAGCACAAAGGGAATCCGAGATGCGGAAAGCAAGGTGGCCATGAAGAGCCCAGCCGCGCTCACCAAGCCGGTGAACGCGATCATAACTCCCATCCACGGCCCGCCGATGGCAGCGCCAATGGGCACCCAGGCACCGTCTGTCCACTTCGTGTAGTCGGGGTACGCCACGATGCCGACTAGGACGGGAAGCAAGTAGCCTGCGGTGACCAGCAGGAGCCCGAGCAGCAGGGCTCGGGGCAAGGTCTTGGCGGGCCGATCGACCTCTTCGCCCACGGTGGAGATGGAGTCCCAACCCAAGTAGTTCCACATCACCACGAACAAGCCAGCGGAGAATGCCGATCCAAGCGGTTGGCCGGGCGGCGTAACCGGGCTCCATGCTGCTCCCGGATGGGCCAGAAAAGCCGGCAAGCCCCACGCGACCAGGATCGCGAAGGGGACCAGCAGGAGGAGACCAAAGACGATCGCCACCCGCCCGACGAGCTTTGTGCCCCGAACGTTAAGCAGGGTGAGGGGGATGACGATCGCCATGCCAATCGACCACTTGAGCCATGGCCGGTCCTCTAGAAGCAGGGGTTGCCCGAAGAGATCGGCCAAGTTGGCCACGTAAGAGGCAAAGAGGACGGGGTAGATGGCGACATCTACCCACGAGTACAGCCAAGTCCACCAGCCACACAAGAACCCCCATCCGGGTCCGAGGGCGCGGCGCACCCACACGTAGTAGCCGCCCTCCACGGGCATCGCGGAGCCAAGCTCAGCCGTCATCAGGGCCGCCGGCAGGGCCCAGATGAGGGGAGCCACCAAAATCAGGAGAATCCCAAGCCCGGGGCCGCTCTGCATCACGGGCTCCAGGCCGTGGGCGCCTCCGCTGACCACAAAGAAGATGGTCGCGACGAGGGGCCAGAAGCCGAGGGCTCGATGTTGGAGCCGGGCGTGCCCGGCCGGGATCGGCATCGCTAGTCGGGCTTAGCCATGGATTCGAGGGCTTCGCCGGTGATGCGGCAAATGCGCCAGTGTTCGATGAGTTCGCCACCCATCGACTGGTAGAAGCGGATCGCGCTCTCGTTCCAATCGGCCACCACCCAGTCGATCCGCGCGCATCGCTCTTCCACGGCGGCCTTGCCGACGGCCTTCAGAAGCTTCTTGCCGAGGCCCTTGCCGCGTTGGCTTGGAGACACGTAGAGGTCCTCAAGCCATAGGCCGGGTCGGGTGATGAAGGTGGAGTAGTTGGCATAGAACAGGGCGTAACCCACAACTTGCTCTCCGTCGACCGCCACCAGGCACTTGCCGACCGGGCGCAGCCCGAAGAGGTGCCGCTTGAGGGACTCGACGGATCCGACGAACTCGTCGATCATGTTCTCGTACTCGGCGTGCTCTCGGATGAGCTCCCACACGGCATCTGCCTCTTCCGGTCTCGCGTATCGAATCACGAGGGGGAAGTGTACTGGAGGCGAGGGGCAACGCCGTCTCGGGAGACCTTTCAACGGAAAGACCCCGCAACCTTCGGTGGAGGGGCCGAAGTGCGGGGCCCGTTTCCCTAGCCTCTGTTCTTGGGGATCAGGTTAGAAGGGAATCGTTAGCTTTGGCGAAGGGACAGGACGCCGCCCTCGAGCATTTCTGCGGTGAAGGTGGCGCCGGGCACGCTGTGCGTGACCGCCTCTAGGAGACTGGTCTTCGGGGGGAACGTCCAGGAAACCTGGCCGGTCACATCGGCAGCTCGGAGGAGGACCGGAACGCCGTAGACGTTCGAGATCGCCTCGGCGAACTTCAGGAGGTCGCCGCTACCCGCCATCGTTTCGGACCGCTGGGTCCCGGGAACGACGTAGGTGGACTCCACCGTTTCGCCCTCGATCTGGACGCCAAAGGTCGCCGCATTCGGATTGGAGTTCCGAAGGTCGCTTTCCCAAACCGCGTTGTCGAGGCTAACTTTTTTCAGCACCGAGCCATCGGCCGCCTTAACGACGACGGTGCGCTGGCCGGACGGCTTATAGCTCAGCTTGACGACCTTGTCTTCCCAGCGAGCGGAGATCTGGTTATCGTTCGAGGTGGACTTCACGATGTCCGGGGCAAGGCTCGCCTTGCTGCCCTCGCCACGGGAAGCGAGGCTGTTGATCGCGCCGAAAATCGCGAGGGCGCCGAGACCGGCAAAAGCCGCGTTTCGGAACCAGAGCGTCCACGGGGCGGGCTTTGCTCGTTGCTTCTCCCAGATGTGGCGATCCAAGCGGGCTTGGATCTTATCGTTCAGGTCGGACGGGATTTCAACCGGCACCGCGCGCAGGCCATCGAGACCTGTGATCACGGAACGGAAGGCTTCCATCTCCATGCGCAGATTGGCGTCGGAGGCCAGCTTCTGGTCTAGCTGCTGGCGGAGGCCTTTGTCGAGGGTCCCCTCGACGTAGGCGGAAAAGTATTCCTTGGCTTTCTCGGCGTTCATGCGGTTCACACGGGTCCTCGTAAGAACCCTAAATCACAACATGTGACTTGACTAGATTTGGAAAAGTTCCTCGTTCTTGCCTAGTATTTCCCGCATGCTCAGACGCGCCCGGTTGAGGCGGCTCTTGACGGTGCCGATAGGGAGGTCGAGGGCTTCGGCGATCTCCTCGTAGGAGAGCATCTCCGCGTGGTACATCGTGATCATGGCTCGCTGGTACTCGGGCAGTTGAGCCACCGCGTCCTGCATGGAGCGCTCGCGCTCGTTCCGCTCGGTTTCTTCGAGGGGACTTCGGCCCGGGTCCTCGAACTGTCGCTCCATCTCACCTTCGGAGGTTTCCATGGTCTGGTCTAGGGAGGTGGTGGGTCGGTTCTTTTCCTTCTTTCGGATGTCCAGGAAGCAGTTGGTGAGGATTCGGTACAGCCAAGTGGTGAAGGCGCTGTTGCCCTTGAAGTTGGGAAGGGCATTGTAGACCCTCACGAAGGCGTCGGCGACCACGTCAGAGGCCTCGTCCGAGTTCCGTGTAAGGCGGTAGGCGTACTGGTAGGCGCGCTCCTGGTGCTTGCTGATCAGCGCATCCACGGCGGAGCGGTCTCCCTTCTGGGAGCGCTCGATGAGGATCGCGTCGTCGGCGTAGCTCGCACTCATGGTGGTGGTTAGGAGGAGACGATGGATTTGGGGCCGGTTTGCTCCGCGTCCCGGATCGCGCGCTGCTCCTCCTGCGAGAGGGTGCGCTCCGATCGACCCTTCACTAGAGGTTTGGCGTAGACGCGGCAATCGGACCGGCCGACGAGGCTGGTCACCACCGCACCGTCGCCGTCCTCATCGAAGAGGGCAAGGGCAAAGCTCTGAGCGCCCCCGACGTCCTCAAACGCGTCGTAGCGCACGAGTCCAAGGTGTCGCTTGCTGGTCCGCATCCGGCTCTGCAGGTCGTCCACGTCGCTGTTGAGAGCGCGGATCGACTGCTTCACATCCGCACGCTCGTCCAGGTGGCGCTCCAGAAGGTTCTCCAGGTTCTGCCCGTTGGCCCCCCTCATCAGGTCCTTCCAGCGGGCGCTATTGGCACGCATCTTCGAGTAGAGAAAGGCAACCCACGCGCCGAGCAAGCCGACGAGTACACAGAGGGCGAGCAGGGCTTGACCGCTGTGTTGAGCTAAGCTTTGGGTAATCGCTTCCATACGTTAGCCCCGGAAACCAGGGCTTTCAGTATAGCGGTTCCCCGTGGACCCACCGTTCAAATCGGTTGTTACGGGCTTGGGCACAATAGGTTGGGCATGAAGAAACGACGCAAGATGACCAGGGGCTTCGGGGCATTCCTGTTCGCGATGCTGGGCCTTTCCATCTTCTTCTACTTCAACTTTCACACCGTGGTGGTCACGGGGCCATCGATGCTCCCCACGTTCAAAGACAAGCAGCGGATTCTGGTCAGCAGCGCCTATTGGCTCCTCGGCGCGGTGCGCGAGGGCGACGTGGTGGTGATCCGCGACGAGGACGGCGCGGCCTACATCATCAAGCGGGTCTACCGAAAGGGCGGCGGGGTGGTCGAGCCAGAACTGCAACCGCGCAAGGCGCCGCTGGGCGTCGAGTACCAAGTGCCGGAGGGGCAGGTCTATCTGCTGGGAGACAACCGCGAGTTCTCCGAAGACAGTCGCGTGTTCGGCCCCGTTCCGGTTGACAAGATCCTCGGCAAGGTGATCCGCTGGTGAGGCGTTTCCCAAGCGGTGAGTATGGTCGCCAGCGGCTCCAGTTCTTCCCGGCCCCGTTTCGGGCCCCCCTTCGGGCGTTTGCTTCGCTGGTCTTTCCGTGGCACGAAGGACGAGTTTTGCTCTGCAACATCGAGGATCGTGGCTGGTGCATTCCCAGCGGACGCGTGGAGCCGGAAGAGGATTCGGTTCAGGCTGGCCGCCGGGAGGCCCAGGAAGAGGCCGGCGTGCAACTGGACTGCATGCTCTACATTGGCTGCTACCGGATCGCGGAGCGAAGCGACGTGCGCTGGGCCGATTGCTACACCGCCATGGTCTCCCACTTTGGCGAGATCACCATGAGGGAGGAATCCTTAGGGGTGAAGCTCGTAGACGTATGCGAGCTTCCCGAGATCTACCACTTGTGGAATCCGCTGACCGAGATGGTCTTCCAGCACGCCCGGGAGATTGCGACCCGCTTCGACCGCCAACGAGAATGCCTGTGAATCCCGACCTACCCATTCCTGATCCGAACGAAGGCCGAAACGACCCGATGGACGCCGACTACTGGCGGCTGGGCGAGGACGTTCAGGACTCAATCCGCGCGGCCGGGTACGAGCATCCCACCGTCGAGGGCATCGCGGTGGACCTCCATGACGTTCTGCAGGCCGCGGATCTGATCCGAGACCAAATCCTTCCACGCTTGCTCGCTGCCGAGACCGTGGAGGCGCGGACCCAAGCCCTGCAGGACTTGCGCTTCGAGTTCCACCATTTGGGCTGGCATTGCGAGAACGCGACCCAGTTCCTCGACGCGGCGATTCCCGGGCTCGAAAGCCTCTAGCGCTTCCGGCAAACGTACATGACCTCGATCTCGTCGAGGTCCAAGGGGCGGAAGCCCCAAGCGCCGGCCGTTCCTCCGTAGATGTGGTCGCAGCTCATGCCGGCTCGCTCGATCATCTTCCGAACTTCGGGGGGGATGAAGAGCCGCTCACGGATGGTCACCAGGCGGGGGCCCTCCGGAAGGTCCATCTGGTCCTCATAGTTCGCCAGCATGGTTGCTGGGTCGAACCGGCCCTGCGCCACGTGCTCGTTCTTCATTTGCCGGATGATCGAGTAGCCATTCAAGGCGGTCAGAAGGAAGGGAGCGTTGGGTTTGAGATGCCGGCTGATGTTGTCGAGGATCGCCTGGTCGTGGGCCTCCCCGTCTTCGCCGGGGCCGATCAGGCCGAAGCCGCCCTCGCAGAGGCAGATCGCAAGATCGAAGGTTTGATCCAGCTGGAATCCGCGCGCGTCCGCTTCCAGGAACTCAATCTGGACCCCCCGGGCTTGAGCTTTGGCACGAGCCACCTGGAGCATGCCGGGGGAAAGATCGACGCCAACAACGTGGTGCCCCCGGGCCGCAAGCTCAACGCTGTGCCTTCCGGTTCCGCACCCAACGTCCAGAATCGAACTGCCGGGTCGGACAGCGAACAGCGAAAGCAGGAAATCGACCTCCGCCACCGTGTGCTGTGCGAAGCCGTTCTCGTCGTATCGCTCAGCGTGGGAGTCGAAGAAGGCCCGCCAGTCTTGAGATGCTTGCATCGCCTAGGACTGTGGCACAAGAAGGGCTTCGATCTTGGCGGCAAGCGCCAAGTCTAGGTTGGTGATTCCCTTTGGCTCGTGAGTGCTCAGCCGCACCACGACCTTTCGATAGCCGATGAGCAGTTCCGGATGGTGGTCGGCCACATCGGCGAGGAAACCCACGGAGGCCGCGAATACAATGCCGTCCTTGTAGGTCGGAAACGCGAACTCCTTGGAGATCACGCCCCCGATCGAAGCCCAGCCGGGAAGGTCGCCAAGGGCCGCGCCCAGAGCCTGTTCAGACAGCACCGTTCTCATATGGGTCCGTACGGTGGCGGAGGGCAAAGGGTCTCGGGCGGTATCCTATTGGCCTAGGATTTGGGCAACGAAGCCCGAAAGGACCCTGAGATTTATGATTCGAACCAAAGGCCCCGAACTGGACCTTGGCAGAGCGGCCAACGTCTTCCTCAACCTTTCTACCGACGAGCTTCATCAACACGCCCTGGAACGAGACGCGTGCCGAGTCGCAGACAACGGGGCGATTGTGGCCTTCTCCGGCAAGTACACGGGCCGGTCCCCCAAGGACAAGCGTACGGTGCGCGAGCCGAGCACCGAATCCGAGATTTGGTGGGAGAACAACCGGGCCTTGACCCCGGAGGAGTTCGCTAGAACTCGCGATGAGCTCTTTGAGTATGCCGAGGGCCGCGAGCTCTACGTTGTGGACACCTATGCAGGCGCCGATCCGGCTTACCGGATCAAGGTCCGATTTGTGGTTGAGCGGGCCTATCATGCGCTCTTCATGAAGCAGCTCCTAATCCGGCCGTCGGCGGAGGAACTTGAGAGTTTTGTGCCGGACTGGACCATCTACAATTTTTGCCGGCACAGCCTTAACCCGGAGACGAGCGCGACCGGCAACGACGCGATCATTGCGCTCGATTTCGCGCGACGCCAGGTCCTGATCGCGGGCACGGAGTACGCGGGCGAACTCAAGAAGTCGGTCTTTACGATCATGAACTTCCTCCTGCCGCGCCAGGGCGTGATGAGCATGCACTGCTCCGCCAATATCGGCGAGAGCGGGGACGTGGCGCTCTTCTTCGGCCTGTCCGGCACCGGGAAAACCACCCTAAGCGCGGACCCCGAGCGTCGCTTGATCGGCGACGACGAGCACGGATGGTCTGAGCAGGGCGTGTTCAACATCGAGGGCGGTTGCTACGCCAAGTGCATCCGGCTAAGTGCCGAAGGTGAGCCCGAGATTTTCCACGCGATCCGTCACGGCGCAATCCTTGAGAACGTCGTGCTGGATGACAGCGGCGTGCCGGACTACGACGACCCAAGCCTGACCGAGAACACCCGCTGCGCCTATCCGCTTGAGCACATCGCGAATGCGGTACATCCGAGCGTGGGTGGCCACCCAAAGAACATCGTGTTCCTGACTTGCGACGCCCTGGGCGTGTTGCCTCCCATTTCACGGCTGAGCCGGGAGCAGGCAATGTTCTACTTCCTTAACGGCTACACCGCCAAGGTGGCCGGCACGGAGGCCGGCGTGACCAAGCCCGAGATCACTTTCTCCACCTGTTTCGGCGCGCCCTTCCTCCCCATGCGCCCAAAGGTCTACGCGGAGCTCCTCGGCAACCAGATGGACCGGCATGGTGCGAAGGTTTGGCTGATCAATACGGGCTGGACCGGCGGAGGACCTGGGGTTGGCTCGCGGATCAAGCTTCGCTACACCCGAGCCATGATCCACGCGGCCTTCCAGGGACTCCTGGATCAGGTGGACTACTCGGCGGACCCAGTCTTCGGGCTCCAGATCCCCCATGCTTGCCCGGACGTGCCTTCGGAGGTTCTGAACCCGAGAATGACTTGGCCGGACATGAATGCCTACGATCAGGCGGCCTTGGAACTGCAAGCTTTGTTCGTGAAGAACCACCAGCAGTACGTCTAGGTGGACCCTATCGGGCACCTGGACGCGTCACATAGAATGTGGAATGTCCGCGATGCCAACAGGTAAACGTCCAGGGCGCTAACTTCTGCGCTCGATGCGGGCAACCGCTTGCCGCCGCGCCGCCTGGGGTTGCGGTGCCCGTTGCCCAGACCCGGCCGTCGGTTGCTCCCCCTTCGGGTAACGATGCGCGAAGAGTATGGATGGGCGTCGGCATCACCGCGCTCCTAGCCCTCGTAGCATTTGCCGGCTTGACCGCCGCGGGGATTCTGAAGCTCGGAGGGAAGACCCCCGACGGCAGCGCCCTTCAGGCCAACGGAAGGGTTTCCGATCGGAACCTCCTTCAGAAAGGAGCGGAGCCTGGCCCGCCGGCCCTTCAGAAGGAAGGTGAGCGGCCGACACCGCTAACGATGCCTCCGGACGTCGAGGAGTGGCTGAAGCACTTGGAGAGGACGGAGGGTATGAAGAACGACCTGACCTTGAAGCAGGTCGCGGACATGAAGGTCTTTCAGCAGATGTTCTCCGCCCTTGGTCCCGCGATGGGAGAGTTGGACCCGTACGACCAGACGGGTGAGGAGGGCGCGCCTCCGGCCTCGGTCGCCAAAGGCAAGTTCGAGGACCTACGTCCCCAGTGGGGTCAGGTTATCGAGTTCTTCACCTCGAAGCAGCCACCCGAGGAGTGCCGAACTCTCGCCGAGGATTACTACCGGGCGCTCAACGAGATTCCGGCGATGATCGGGGACATTAACGGAGTGCTGAACCAGGTCTCGAACGACCCCAGCGCGGCGCTTCAGGAGCTCGGCAAGTTGAAGACCAAGAGCTACGGCGGGATCGACAAGTACCTTCAGACCTCGGACGAGCGGCTGGACGCGATCTGCACGAAGTACGGGAAGAAGAAGTGGTTCAACATTCGGGCCGACGTGGCGGGCACCGGGATGCTGGGCAAGATGGGCCTCTAGGCCACTAGCTCGAATCGATATCCTTCCCAGAAGCGGAAGTCTTCGCGACCCACCGTGCTGAGCGACACCACCTTGCTTGCCAGTTCGCCGGCCTCGAGATTCCAGAGATCGACAAGGTCGACCGCGTGGCCGCTCTCTATAAGGGTTGCTGTGACGTCGTAAAAGGCCTGGGTGCTTTCCACGTCCGAGGCGTCTTCCGGCATCCAAGCTTCCGGTGGCCCGAACCCGAGATCAGGGTCGGGCGCATGGCGGAAGTGACAACTACAGCCTCCTCCATGCCCGCTCACGTGCCAAATGTAGGGGTGCCGAAGGACGGCGCGGACGATCGCCATTTCAGCATCGGACGCCGGCGTAAACCCCAGCAGGTCTCCCCCGCCGGCCGCGAGGTCTTCTGGGCTGTCGGTAGAGAGGAACACGCTGTTGCACATGGCTGGGCCGCAGAACTATGCCCCGGCTGCGGCGCGGGCAAGGATCGCAGCGGCCTCGACATTGGTCTTGTGACCGCTGCGCTCCGCGGTTACGTTCAGGTACTTGATTGGGATTCCCGCCAGGTAGAGATCGCCGATCAGGTCCAGTAGCTTGTGACGTGCGGGCTCGTCCTCGAACAAGGCGTCGTTTTTGTATCCCTCGATCCCGAGGATCAGGGCGGTGGTCTCGTCTAGTCCTTTTGCGAGCCCGGCCTGAATCATCGCAGGGACGTCCTCCATGAACCCAAAGGTCCGCGCGGGGGCTACCTCGTCGGCATAGATCCCAAGGATGTCGGTGCTCTCATAGCTCTGCTGTCCAGGCCATCGGGTACCGGCGTCGAACAGGTACCGCCAGTGTCCTTCGCCGCGGCCCATGGCGATCCGGATATCGCCAACGTGGTGGAAGAGCCGAGCGTAGGGAAGCGCAAGCTCGCTGGATCCTAGAACGGCGCATCCCGCCTCGCGTAGCGCTACAAGGAAGGGGAGGGCGCTGCCGTCGATCGCGGGCATCTCGGGAGCATCCGACTCGACCTCCACGTCCGTGATCTCAAGCGCCGCCAACGCGCTCATGAGGTGCTCGATCGTCCCGATTGGGCCCAGGCGGGTGCAGCGAGAGGTGTCGGACACGTTCTCCGGAATCGCCTTGATCCGATCGCTTCCGCAGCGAAACCAGATTCCGTCTGCGCCAGGGTGGATCTTGACGGTAACCGGCACCCCAGAATGGAGGCCGAGTCCCTGCAGTTGAGCGGTGTCGCCTAGCGTCTTGCGTTCGATGATCATTGAGGTTCCTCGGGCTTGGAGCCCACGATCCGTTCGAGGGCACGCTCAACGGCCTTGAGGCGCTGGAAGAATTCTGGCAGGCGTAACTGCAGCATGAGCCGCCGCTGGGCTTCCTTCAGAGGGCGCGCGGGCATTCCGAAGTAGACGCCCGGCTCGCCGATATCTTGGGCGGCTCCCGTCTGGCCCGCAAACGTCACGTCGTCGCCTACCTTTTTGTGGTCTCCGACGGCGCATTGGCCGGCCATCGCCACCCGATCGCCGATCTCCGAACTGCCGGCCAAGCCCGTCTGGCTGGCGATTACGGTGTGGTTGCCGATGTGTACGTTGTGGGCAACCATGACCAGGTTGTCCAGCTTGGTGCCATTGCCGATGGTGGTGGCTCCCGCGGTGGCGCGATCCACCGTCGTCAAGGCCCCGATCTCAACGTTCTCGCCGGTACGCACCTCGCCGACCTGGGGAATCTTGACGTGGCGATCCCCGTTCCACGCGTAGCCGAAGCCATCCGTGCCCAGGACCGAGCCGCTGTGGACAACGGTTCCTGCCCCAAGGTGCACGTCTTGCACAAGCACCACGTGGGGGTAGATGACGGAATGGGCGCCCACATGGCAACCGTCTCCCACGTAGGCGTACGGATACACCCGGACACCTTCCTCGATCACCGCTCCGGCCTCGACAACCACGTAGGGGCCGATCTGGGCAGACGCGTGGACTTGGGCGGAAGGAGAGATCACCGCCGTGGAATGGACCCCCGGATTTAGCGGAATGGGCCGATGGGCAAGGAAGAGCAGCTTCCCAAAGGACTCCCGAGGCTGGGCGATCTGGATCGACGGCTTATGGGTGGCCACGCCGATGGGCACGAGCAGCGCCCCGACCGTCGAAGCCTCGGCAATCTTGAGATAGGCCTCGTCTTGAGCGAATGCGATCCCCAACGGGTCCTCCGTCTGGACGGCGACCGGCCGGTGGATCGGCATGTCGGTGGGGCCGTGAAGTTCGCCCCCCAAGAGCTTCGCGATTTCGCCTAAAGTCCAGCGTGCCTGCGGCTTCTCCATTCTTGAAACTCCTTTGTGGCGTCGCGCGCCCCTCGACTTAGCTTGTACCCGTTCGCGGCGAGCCAGATTCTGAGCTCGGATTCGAGGGCTTCGCGGTCCGTTATCCCCGTCCATGCGCGGTCCCGCGGATCGGGTGGGACGGGAATGGGGTTGCCGCCGGCCAGGGTCCTGCGTTCGGGCGCAACCGCCGGGAGGTTCAGCCGGATCTGCCCCTTGGGTTCTAGCTTGAGGTCCTTACGGCGTTTGGCAACATCGGACTGCGCATCTCGGGTGGCGCGGTCCTCAGCATCGAGAAGAAGCTTGGCAAATGCCGCACGAAGCTCGTCCTCCCTCGCCCGCACCTTACGGTCGGCTTCCGCCAGAAGCCGCGAGATCTCTTCCTTGAACTCGGCGTCCAGCGCCTTGAGTTGCTTCTGAAGCTCCAGCGCCCGGCTGAACCTCTGGAGGACCACCTTGGAATCCGAGAGGGGGGGCTCTAGCGGCTTGTAGTAGTCCGTGCCATTGAGCAGCAAGGATAGTTGAGGAAGGATCGGCCCTCGGGCGGCTGCGTAGGCTTCGAATCGCATGCTCACCTCCGCAAAGGCTTCCTCCACCGCGAGGCCGGCCAGTTCCTTCAACGGCGCCATAAGCTCGGCTTCTTTGCCGCGGACCTCGGCAGCGTAGATGCGTCGCAACCGGTTGGTGAGGGATCGGATGGCAAGTGCGACATCGTCGTCGATCTTCTTCTGGATCTGGGCAAGGGTCTGATCGCCGGTCGTCACGACCACTCGCGCCGGCAATCCGGGCAGGGTCGCGGTTTGGCTGGGCATTGCGGAAGGGGGAGTGGGTGTTCTGGGCCACTCGGCGACCTGACCAATCACCGAGCCGCCTCGAATCTGGCCTAGGTCAACCCAAACCGTCTTGCTGGGCGCGCAGCCAAGGGCAAGCGCTCCCAGCAAGAGTGGCCATGCCAGGCTATTTCTTGGCATTCATGGCCTGAAGGGCCGCGTCGGTGAGATCGTTTGCGCCGTAAGGGGCGATGCCAATCTCGAAGACGACCGTGAAGGCCTGGGCCTTGGCCACGTCTTGGATCGCGGCCCGCGCCTTATCCAGGCTGTCTAGCTTGGCTTTGTCCGCCCACCCCTGCATTTCCTGGGTGAACTCTCGCAGGTATAGCTGGGCAACCCGCTCCATGTTGGCGGCCCGGTCCGCGTACTCCTGCATGAGGGTGCGCTCCTCGGGGGTGATGTTGGGCTTCGAGCCTAGTTCGACCGACCGCTTGCTTGAGGCGACGATGTCGGCCTTGATTCGGTCGAACTCCGCGGTCTCCTCGGGAGAGAGCTTCTCCTTGATGGTGAGGTCGTGAAGTCGTTGGGCCTGCTCGTTGGTGAGAACCCGGTTCTGGTCGATGAACTCCAGTAGGCCTTCGCGCCGCTTCTTGAGCTCGGCGAACTTGCCCTGGTTGGTCTTTCCGTACTCGCTCTGCTCGATCACCTTGCTGATGTCGACCACTCCGAACTTGGCCGGGGTTGCCTGGAAGCCACCCGCCAAGAGGATGCCCGCGATTGCCGCCGCGAACGTCCAACCGATCTGATGCAATTTGCCCGCCATTACTTCTTGTTGATCGCCTTCACCGCGTCGTTGGTGACGTCGTTAGCCCCGTAAGGCGCCACGTCGTTTGCGAAAACCAGGCTGAAGGCGCCGGCCTTTCCTGCCTGTTGCACGGATTCCTTAACTTTGACCAAGGCATCGGCGCGAAGCTTGTCCCGCATCGTTCCAACCTCGTCGTCGAAGTCCTGCGCCCAGCGACGAAGGAGGTTGCTGGTGTTCTGCTTCCTTCGATTCAAGTCGTTCAGGCTGGTGACTTCGGCTGGACTTGGGCTGGCCTTCTGGGAAAGATCGCTCAGCTGCTTGTCGGCCGCCATCACGTCTTTCTTGATCTTCTCGATCTCGGCCTTTTCCGGCTCCGTGAGATTGGGCTTCACGCTCAGGTCCTTGAAGCGGGTTGCTTGCTCGACCGTGAACGTCTTGTAGGTGTCAGCGAATTGGAGCATTGCGGAGCGGGCTTCCCCGACCGTTCGAAGAGTCTCCGTTTGCTTCTTCGCGAACTCACTCTCGTTGAAGACCCGTGACAGGTCGACGACGCCAAGCTTGTCCGCCGGCCCCTGGAATCCACTGGCCATCGCGAACAGGCACAGCCCGCCGGCCGTGAGCCAGCCCATGTTTTCAATCTTCATAGCCATATGTACGCAGAATCTCCTGGTTTAGAACGGCATGCCGATCAGGAAGTGGGTCCGGCTGGAGCCCTTGGAGTTGAAACCGAAGTCGAGACGGATCGGGCCGAGCGGGGTTCGGAAGCTGAACCCGATGCCGTAGCCCAGGTTCAGCTTCACGTCGCCAGACTGGTCGTACTTCCGCACGGAGCCGTACCCGCCCCACGCTCCGCCGTAGTCGACGAAGAGGATGGCGTTGAACGCCTTCTGAATCGGACGCCGATACTCGAGGGTGGCCAAGAACTGGCTGCGCCCCCAGAAGCGGTCCTCATCGTAGCCCCGCACGGTGTTGGAGCCACCCACGAAGAACTGCTCGCTGAACGGGATGTCTCCCTGGGTGTGCCCGGCCAGAAGCCGGGCCGCAATCACCTGGACCGGCTTGTCCAGTTCCTTAAGCGTCCGGCCCGCGCCGATCGTGAAGTACTGGCGGTACTCCGCCGTCGTGCGGAGGAACGAGTTGCGCCCAAGAATCTGCGGATACTGGACCGCGCCGCCGATCTCCTTGATGTTTGAGATGCCCGGCTCTAGCTGGATGCGGAACCAGTTGCCTTTCGATGCATCGAAGTCGTAGTCCCGGTTGTTCTGGGTGTAGCCCAGGGTGAGGACGCTGACGTCTCCATCCTGCTTGATGTAGTCCGAGGGCTTCGCCTTGCTGATGTTGGAGGTGGCGATGTTCTCGCTCCGGATCGAGATCGAGGCGAACTCGTTGTCCCGGATTGGGCGGCTCAGACCGATTGCGCCACCCGTGCGGCGCTCGTAGTATTGGTCGGAATCGGAGAAACCGCCATCGCTGCCGAACGCGCCTGCAAAGCGGTACACGAGCCGGCTGTACAGCGACACCTGGAGCGAGGTGTCCCTCCGATCGATGAACGGGTTGGTGTAGTTCAGTTCCAAGCTAGCGCCGCCGCCGCCGGTTCCCTGAAGGAAGTCGGCTCCGATCGATTGGCCAGACCCCTGGAAGTTGGTGTCCGAAATCTTGAGGACTCCGGCAAAGCTGCTACGCGGATCGACCTGAAGGCCGACGTTGAAGTTGCCGGTCCGAGCCTCTTTGACCTGGGCAACGAGGTCGACTTTGCCAAGATCGGGCTGGCTGTCCGTGCTCTTTACGTCCTCGAACCACTGGGTGTTGAGGAGGCGGCGCAGGTCTTGCTGCCACTTGGTAAGGCTGAAGGTATCACCTGCCCGGGTCTTGATGAGCCGCTTGAGAACGCGGTCCTTGGTGCGGACGCTTCCCTGCACGGCAACCGAGTTGACCTGCAGTTCGGCGATCACGATGCTCACCGTGTTGGGCGACTCGCGCAAGGGGCCGAACTCTACGATCTGGGCGAAGTAGCCGCGACGAACGTACAGATCGGTGATCTTGCGCGCGCTGGTGACCTGACGGTTGGCGTTGAAAATCTGGCCAGTCTGGAGGTCCAGTTCCTTCAGGATGTCCGCGGTCTTGATCGCTTTGTTGCCGACAATCCGGAACTCCTTGATCGCGGGCCACTCGGAGACCTCGACCGAGACCTCACGATTTGTGTCGTCCACGATGCGGCTGCTGATGTTCACCGCTTGGAAGAATCCAAGCTCCTCGACCGCACGTTGGTCGAGGTCCAGGGTGGCCTGAAGGTACGGCTGACCAACCTTTGTTTGCATCGCGGCGAGGATGGCCTCGCGGGAAACGGTCTGGTTCCCCTTGACGATGATGTCTTTGACGATGGGCGCCTGTGCCATGGAAAGGGCACACAGCATCATGAGGGGGGCGACAAGCCTTGCTCTTCGGTTCAATCAACGCTCCTTGTCGGTCGGGCATCCAGGGATGCACGGGTCCTGGGACTTTACCTGTCGGGGCCGGACTCCCGTTTCCCAGAGAGGACCCGAATCTTAGATGGATCACCTTTGCCTGCGTTACCAAATCTCGTCGAATACTCGATGCCGATCTTCCAGGGACGCAATTCGTCGATGCCCAGGACGAGCCGGTAACGGTCCAGATTCGCTCGAGAACTGGGTAGGCGGTAGGCCAATCGGAACTCGTAGGGGATCGGCTCCCCGTTGGAAGCCCGCTCTCCGCCGACCTGGCGGCGCCCTTCGAGGACAAGGCCGCGGAGGAGCGTCTTGGCGAAGCTCACGGTTGCGGTCTGGCGCGCTCCGAGACTGAGCGAGATGTAGTCCAGTCCCAGGCCCTCCGCCAGCTTTGTCGTGAACCCATCGAGGAAGACCGGGATGGCGACGTTGAGGAGGGCCTCCTGGAACTGGCTGGACTGCCCAAAACCACCCTGGAGGCTCTCGATGAGGTCTCCGGTTCCGATGATGGCAAGGATCCGATCTTGGCTCAGGCCCGGCGGGTCGCTGGACGCGGTGAGAACAAGGGCGCCCTCCTTCATCAGGTCACCCTTGACGCCGAGGTTTACGTCGAAGCGCTCGGCCTGGGCTCCGAATCGGCTGGCGGTGATCGAAGTTCGTCCTTCCAGGTCCACCACAACCTGGATGTCTGGCTCCGCACCGGCGGTCGTTGCTCGATACTCTGCTCTCACCAGGCCCCGCTCTTCAATGCGGATCCGGGCGTTGGGCAGTTTGATCGTGCCTTTGGAGACGGTGAGGTCGGCGCGGAATTGAGGCGCGGCCAGGCTGCCCCCGAGTCGGCCCTGGCCCCCGAGGGTGAGGTTTGCGGCCGTAGTGGCCAAGTCGGCGCCTCCGACGGTGGCAAACCTGAGGTCGAACACCGGGTCGATCGGGAAGACCGGCGAGGTCCCCGGCGCGACCTCCTTTGGCGCGAGAAGAATGCTGAGGCTTTCGCCGGTCAGGTCGCCCCCGATGACGGGCCTCTTCACGGATCCAGACAGGGTGACCTGCCCATCCAGGATTCCTCGCACCGATCCGAAGAGGTCGCTCGCTTGACGAATCCCCATCTTCCGCATGGTCAAGCTGCCGGAGAGCCCGCTCGCCAGAAGGTCGTCCGTCTCGCCTCGCAGCATCCTAGATACCAGCACGTCGGCGGGCGGGAGCTTGAGGTTGGCCACGGCGGTGAAGTCCCCGCCTCGGGTTCCGTTTCCAGAGGCGCTTGCCGCTACGGAGCCTCCTCGGAACCTCAGAGCGGCATTCAATCCCTGGAGCCCGGTCTCAAAACCGCGGAGGGCCAGGGCCGCGTTCTCGATGACCACGTCGCCCTCGACTTTCAACTCGTCCACGATCCCAAAGACCCGGAGTTCCCCACCGGCAGAACCTTGGGTTCTAGCCGGATCAAGGAGTCCGGTCTGGCCCGCCTCATCGACCTTGACCAGGTCGGATCGCAAGGCCAAAGTCGACTCCACGGGGCGATCCTTCCGGATACCGGTTCGCCAGGATACTGGCAGCGATGCAACTAGCTTTGCTTCCAGATTCCTATACTGAACCGAGCCTTGGATGTCCGCCTTTCCCCAATTGTCGGCGAGGGTGCTCTCCTCGGGAACGATCTCGATCGGCGCGAGCTGAACGACCAAGTTCTCCTTCGAGGCAAGGGTTTGGGTCGCAAACAAGGAGGCGGTGATCTTTGGGTTGCGGGTGCGCTGACTTGCCAGGAATGAGAAGTCGGCTTTGCCATCGAGGGCGGGCGCCTGCGGAATGACGCGGCTTAGCAGGCCCAGGTCGATCTGGTTGAGTTCTCCGTCCAGGCTGAGGGTCCCGTTCTCCTCCAGGTATCCGCTGACGCGGGCTTGGGCGGCCGGCCCAACAAAGCCGAACTCTTGGAGGTCCCATCGCCTTTCCTTGCTCGTGAGCTTGGTCTTGAAGGTGCCCAATACGTCCTCGCCCACTCGAAGGTCCGCAATCTGGAGCGAGGGCACGTCGAGATCGAGGCTTTTGTTCTGGTAACTGAACGAGATGTCGGCGTCGATTACCGCCTCAAGCTTCTCGAGCAACCGCTGGGTCGGAGCGGGCAACTCCCGGAAGTTCCTCCGCGAGGCCTCGAGATAGCTACCCAGAGCATTCTTGTACGCAACCAGGGTGCCCGAGTAGGCGGCCTTGTCGGGCTGAAGAACGAGGTTCTCCAGCCGAAGGTAGCGGTCTAGGGAGCCCACCTGAATCTCACCCTCCATCCGTTGGGCGGTTCCGGAGACCGTCCAAACCCCTCCTCCGAAGTCGGTTCCCTCAACGGTCACCCGGTCGGCTTTTCCGCTAGATTGGACGCGGAGATTGTCTATCGGACCTGAGAGTTCGGTGGTGCCGGACAGCTGGGCTTCCAAGCCGAGAGCTTGGTCGCGGACCGGGCCGATCTGGCCCAAGGCAACGTCCTGGATTCCCAGGGTGGCGTGCACGACCCTGTCCTTCGGGCGGTAGTCGCCGCGCAGTGAAGCGGTTCCACCGGCAAAGCTGGCGGTGGCCTCCGAGAGGGTCACCAATCCGTACTCGTACCGGGCTTGGAAGGTGGCCGTTCGCAGGATCACGCCCTGAGCCACCAAGCGGTCGGCCTTTCCGGACGCTTGAACGACCGGGCGGGCCAGGGTTCCGCTGATCGTCACGGAGTCGAGATCGACCAGCCCGCGGGCAACGTCCTCGGCAACGTAGTTGGATAGCAGGAGTCCCGGCACAGAGAACCGCCCCCAGACTCGGCCATCTGCATAGCGGACCGTGGCGTCTCCCTGGAGGGCGGCTGTCGCTTGTGCTGCCCGGAGATTGCCCAATCGGGCAGACTTCCGGTCGGCTGAGAAGTCAGCCTGAGCATAGGGCACCTGCTGGTCGGCGGTGCCGAGGCCAAACGCGAAGAGCTTGCCGACAAGCCGTGGATTGCCAACCGAGCCGCTCAGATCTCCGGACAGCGAGACCAAGCCGCGGGCTTCCGGGGCAACTGCGGCCAGGTTGTTGACCGAGGCAAGAGCCCGCCCTTGCAGGCTGCCGCTCTCCGGATCGATCTTCGCGATGAGGGCTAGGCGTCCGGCGGAGGTGTCGGCGTACAACCGCTGCACCCCGAAGGTCTTGCCCTTCCATGAGCCCTGCACCTCAAACCGATCGATGGGGACTTGGCGGTCCCGCAAGGTAAAGGATCCGGTTCCGCTCCCGACGCCTCGTACGACGGGGCGGTCAAAAGTACCTCCAACGAGGGCGGATACCTCCATCCGGCCCTCAACCCCTTTGAGAGCGTCCCTGGCAGAAGGGGCGAGACGGCGGACCAGCGGAACGTCCAGGGAGATGCGATCGACGAACCCCACAACACCTTTGGTGTCGAGAGTGGCATCGATGCCGCCTTTGAGGGGAAGGCCTCGAAAGTTCCCAGACACCGCAGCAACGAGCCGTTTGGGCGTTGCCTGAAACCTAGCCGATGGCGCCACCAGGAGGAGGTCAGCGGTCCCGGCGGCCCGGGCGCTGGCCACGCCATCGATCAGGTACGCGCCGGTTTGGTCGGCATCGACCCAGGCTCTCAGTTTCGCTTCCCGGGTGGCTAAGTTGCGCGGAATACCCTGTCGAAGCGACGGTGGCAGGCTCTGAAGGTCCCCCAGCGTTCCAGTGGCGTTGCCAAAGAGACGGAACCCCTTGGTCCAGAGGGCAGCGCCCTGAAGTCCTAGGTTCGCGCCCCGATCTTGGACGGTGAACGCTCCGGAAGCAGCCGACTCGCTGAGAGTGCCTTGGAAAGTGGCTGCCTGCACCGACCACTCTTTGTAACGAAATCCGACTCCCTTGGCCTTGCCGGAGAGTAGGGCAGCCACCGCGCCCTTGGAACCCACGGACACGGTGAAGGGACCCTCGTAGGTCAGTTGCTCGAGCTCCAGAGGTCCAACCCCGTCGACCGGGCGGAGGTCAGGGGTTGTTTTGAGGTGTCGGAAGAGTCGAGCCAGAACGATCTTCGGGGAGTTTCCTCCTATCCGGACGCCCCGCCCCGCCACGCTCTGGGCTTCGAAGTCCGCGAGCGTGGCCTCCCGTCCGGAGTCGAGGCCTCGAATAGCGAGCTTGGCGCTGGCGATCCAATCCTCCCCCGCCCCTTCGGCGACGACTTTCGGGGTTATGGCGGCTAGCCGGAAGGGCTTGGCTCCGGCCAGATCGACGAACTCGGCCTCCATCCTATCGATGGCCACCCGGAACGGGTTCTGGGCCGGTGGCTCCTTGCTAGGGGGAACGAACTCGGAGAACTCGAACTTTCCGTTCTGGAGCCTCCTTACCGTCACCTTGGCGTTCGAGGCGCGGGCTTCGATGTGCCTGCCCTGGCTCAGGACTAGGCGATCCAAGTCAAGGTCGAGGGTCTGGGCGGAGCCCAGCCGGCCCCGCGGCCCTTGGGCAGACAGGCCGTAGACTTTGAGTCTGCCCCCTTCGTATCGGTAGCTGTCGGCGGCGAACTCGACCTTTCCGGCTGGCGTGTCCAGCGTGTAGGCGACGGCTATTCCGGGGGCGGTTAGGACGTCAAGGCATTGGCGCACATAGGAGTAGCCCCAAAACCCGATCAGGACCGGTGGAACCGAGAGTGCGATCCCACGTACTAGACCAGACCACATGGCATGCTTCCCAAGTCAGAACCGGCACTAAGCCGAGGCGGCGATCGGAGCGCCTTGCGCTTCCAAGCGGGCCACACGCTCTGCCATCACCTTCTTGCTGAAGTCGATGGCGTTGTACGAACTTCGGATGAACGGTCCGCTTGCTACAAAGGCAAATCCCATGTCGTCTCCGATCTTCTCGTACTCCTTGAACTCGTCCGGATGGATGTAATCGCTAACCGGAAGATGCTTCATGGTCGGACGAAGGTATTGGCCAATCGTTACAGCGTCCACCCCGACGTCTCGGAGATCCTGGAGCACCTGGAGGACTTCCTCACGAGTCTCGCCGAGGCCCAACATGATCCCAGACTTCGTGTAGATCGTGGGGTCCATTTCCTTGACCATCTTCAGCACTTCCAGGGTTCGGGAGTACTTGGCCTGGGGTCGAACGATGGTGTGGAGGCGTTCGATGGTCTCGATGTTGTGGTTATAAATCTCGGGGTGGGCGTCCACCACGTTCTGAACGCACCAGCGCTTTGCTTTAAAGTCCGGAGTAAGGACTTCCACGATGCAGTCCGGGTTGGAGGCGTGCAGGGCGCGGATGGTCTCGGCGAACTGCATCGAACCCTCGTCGGCAAGGTCGTCTCGCGCCACACTTGTGACCACGATGTGCTTCAGCCCGAGATCGGCCGAAACTTGGGCCACCTTGGAGGGCTCGTCCTGATCGACTTCGAGTCCGCGTCCAACCTTGATCGCGCAGAAACCGCACGAGCGCGTGCAGGTGTCGCCAAGGATCATGAAGGTGGCGGTCTTCTTGGACCAGCACTCGGGGAGGTTGGGGCATCGCGCCGACTCGCACACGGTGTGCAAGCTCTTCTGGCGCATCATGCCTTCGACTTCCTTGATCGTATCGGGGCGGGGAAGCCGAATCGTCAGCCACTCGGGGAGGCGCTGGGTCACGATTCAGTATAGCCGCCGCCGATCCCGACTACACTGGCCCAGAGGCCCCAGCGGCGCTTGAACGAAGCGAGACTTTGATGTGGAACTGGAATCCCCAGGAGCTCGGAATCATTGCGGTCCGGTCGGGAATCGTCTATGCCATCCTGCTCATCGGCATCCGGCTGACGGGCAAGCGCCAGATCGGGCAGTTGACCCCGTTCGACCTCGTGGTTCTGCTCCTCATCTCGAACGCGGTGCAGAATGCGATGACCGGCCCCGATACGAGCGTGACCGGCGGGATCGTCGCCGCCACGACCTTGTTTGTCTTGAACAAGATCGTCTCCTCTACCCGGTCTAGGTTTCTGCGGTTCGAGCGGTTCGTTGAAGGAGCGCCTACCGTCCTCATCGACCACGGCGCCATTCGCGAGGCCAACCTAGCCCGCGAAGGAATGACCCGAGACGACCTGATGCAGTGCCTGCGGGAGCACGAAGTGTCTGATCCTGCCACCGTTGAATTGGCTATGTTGGAGGTCGACGGAACGGTCAGCGTGATCCGCCACCACCCCGAAGGTCAGATGGTGCGCACGCGCCGCCGCCTCAGCCGGCATGCCCAGCGTCCCAACAACTAGCGGCTGCGAATCTCTTGGAACCGCCGGGCTTCCTCGGCGATTGCCTGGGCGTATCGCCGAGACGCCCCGAGATTCTCCGACACTAAGCGTTGCCCCGCTTGTCCCATCTTGCTGCGCAGGTCCTCATCCTCCTTTAGCCGAAGCACCGCCCTCCGAAGTTCGTCCGCGTTTGACGCCACGATGGACGCTCCGACCTTTTGCCCCGCCTCCGCGGCTTCACGGAAGTTCTGCATGTTGGGCCCGTGGACGACGGGGACTCCGGCTGCGAACGCTTGGATCAAGTTTTGGCCTCCAAAATTAGCGAAACCCCCTCCCACGATTGCCACGTCCCCAGCCAGATAAGCATCGGCCAACTCCCCGTAGGTGTCCAAGATCAGATAGGGTCCCCATTCCGCCTGGCTGTGAAGCGCGACCTCTCCGATCCGCTGGGAAACGGACTCGGCAAGGGCCTCGACCGTCTCAAGGTGCCGCGGAGCGTGCAGAACTTTGACGGGCAAGTCAGCCAGCGCCTGGATCACCAGAGCCTCCTCTTCCGGGCCACGTGTGGATCCGACCACCACGACGAAATCGTCTACTCCGTAGCCGTACTTCGCGCGCTGTTCCTCGCGGGAGCTGCTCGTCTCGGAAGCTTGGTCGAACTTCGAACTACCCACGACCTCCGCCGACTTGGCCCCGAGGGCAAGGATTCGCTGGCGGCTGACCTCGTCTTGCATCAGGCAGCGGTCCACGTAGGGCAGGAGCGTCTGATAGAAGAACGCCACCCATTGGGACCGCCGAAAGGACCGGTCGCTGATGCGCCCGTTGATGAGCATAGTGCGGGACTCGAACGTGCGGGCCGCCCACAGGAAGTTGAACCAGAGCTCGGTTTCCATGATGGCTACGACTGCGGGCTGCACCCTCTGCATGGCCCCAACCTGGAACCGCAGGACATCGATGGGGAAGTAGACCAGGTGGTCGTACAGACCCTCCTCCCCTTCGCGCGCGGTCTGGTGTCCGCTACTGGTCGTCACGCTGAGCACGATCTCGTAGTCGGGCAGCTCCTTTCGCAGCTCTTTCAGAATCGGCTTGGCGGCCACGACCTCTCCTACCGACACCGCGTGAACCCAGATTCTCCGCCGAGTTTTGTCGGCTTTGAAGGAGTACTCGCCAAGCCTCTCCTTCCAGATCGGCTTCTCGTGGCGACGGCGCGCACGCAGCCACACCCACACTCCCCAGATGGGAGCAAGAATCGATATCAGTAGGTTGTAAAAAAGAAACATGACGTAAAAGTGTCTTAGCCGAGCTTCCGGGACCACCTCGACTCCAGCTGGTAACGGGCTACCGCCTCTGCCGAGCGCATCCAGTCGCCGAGGTCCGAGCGAACCTTTCGCAGGGGACCTCGATACTGCCGGACCCCAAAGATGCCGTAGGATTCGGTCTTCCATCGCCGCTTGTAGGGCTCGTCGCCGCGAAGCATGTCGAAGGTGGATACGCCCTCGTCGATCGCCTGCCGAATTGCCTCCGCGATCAAGATGGATCCGCACGAAAGTCCCGGAGTCGGGCGAAGCCCGGACTGGTAGTACGACCAAATCCCTTTGCCCTCCAGAATGTAGATCGCCGCCAGAATCTCCCCGCCAAGCTCCAACGAGATGATGCGGGCCGGCCCGCCCTCGGCCAGCCATCGCCGGTGGAACCTGGCTCGGCCAAATCCGAAGGCTCCGGGTAGATTGCGGCGGCGCCAGCGGTCCCGATGGAGGCCAACGAGGACCTCAAACGCCGGAAGTGCTTCCGATCTACGGGCCGTGCGTACGGTAACCCCTTTCCTTCGGCGCAGGTCTTGTCGAAGGCTGCTTCCCAACCTCCTTTCGAACTCATCCCAGCCGCGAGGAAGCGGTATGCGCTGCCCCGATGCGTCCTGCGTACCGAATTCGGGGTGCGGCTCGAGGAGCCCAGACAGAGAGATCAAGCCGCGCGGCTGAGAAAGGGCGAACTCCAAGAGGGTGCGCCGAGTTTCCCCGCACTCGGCCAGAGGATCCAAGATGTCGCTGCGGGCTGAGCCGTTGGATTGGAAGCCGCCCAAGCGGCGGCTCAGGGGTAGTACCCCAGTCAGTCGAGACCCCTTCCAGGAACTGACAATCATCAAATTGCTGTGATCTGGGTGCCACGTCGGGTGCAGGAACGGCTGTGCTCCCGGGGTCCGCTGCCAGAGGTCAGCCCAAGCCCTGCGTTCCGACTCCGAGCGAAAGTCGCCGGCAAGCACGATTGGCATCATGCGAGGCTACTGGTCGGCAAACTCGCGAAGAGTCCTCGCCACGTAGAGGGCCGCTTCCATCGAGAGGTGCGGGTGGATCGGAAGGTTGAGGATCTCGCGAGAGACGCGCTCCGTTTCCGGCAAGGAACCCGGTCCGTGGCCAAAGCGGGCGTAGGGCGAGTGGAAGTGCAAGGGGACCGGGTAGTAGATCATGGAATCTACGCCCTGTGCCTTGAGGTGAGCCTGAAGCTCGTCTCGCCGAGAGGTTTGAATCGAGAACTGGTGCCAGGTGTGGTTGTTGCCCCGGCTGACTTGAGGAAGCCTTACGCCTGCGCCTTGGAGTTCGTGAAGGTAGATGTCCGCGATCTTTGCCCGACGCGCAGTCCACTCGTCAAGCTTAGCGAGCTTGACCCGCAGAACGGCAGCCTGAACTTCGTCTAGCCTGCCGGTGTAGCCTAGATGGTCGTAGTAGTAGCGCTCACGGCCCATGCCATGAACGCGGATGGATCGGCAGCGCTCGGCGACTGCGTCGTCATTGGTGACGATCATCCCGCCATCGCCCGCGGCGCCAAGGTTCTTGGTGACGTAGAAACTGAATCCGGCGGCGATCCCGAAATTGCCGGCGGGCTTACCTTCGAACGTGCTGCCAACCGCTTGCGCGGCGTCTTCAACGATCAGAAGCCCATGCTTGCAGGCGAGCTCCATCAGCGGTTCCACATCGCAAAGCTGGCCGAAAAGGTGGACGGGAAGGATGGCCTTGGTTCGAGGGCTGATCGCTGCTTCGACTTGGGATACGTCGAGTTGAAAGGTGCGTGGATCGATGTCGACGAACACGGGCGTCGCGCCGGTCTGCACGATGGTCTCGGTGCTCGCCACGAAGGTGAACGCGGTGGTGATCACCTCATCGCCCGGGCCAATGCCTACCGCGTCCATCGCGATTCTCAGGGCATCGGTACCGGAGTGCACGGCGATCGCGTGCTTGACCATGTGATAGGCCGCAAACTCGGCCTCGAAGGCGGGGTTGTGGGTCCCGCCCGAAATCGTGTACACGCCGCTCGAGATCACGTCGTGAACCGTCGCGTCGAGTTCCGGAGCGAGCTCCAGGTACTGGGCCTTGATGTCGTAGAACGGGACTCTCATCGGACTGCCGAGAGCTTACCGAGGTTTGCCTCTACTCCTCGTCTTCTTCAATCGGCTCGTCGATCATGCCGACGACGTCCTCCGGCGCTTTTGGCCCGGTCACGGGCGTGAGGTCTACGAAGGCGATGTTCTTTGTCTGCCGGTTGGGGCAGTTGTTGCATACGAACTCGACCTTGGCCTCCGCCAACCAGCTCGGAACCTTCTCCATGACGCGTCCGCAAGTGCATTTGACCATTAGTTCTGCTTATCCAAAATCTCGTTGTAGTGTTGAACCGTCTGCCGATGGCTGAGGACCCCGTTGACCAGCATGACCACGCTCGCGCCCAGATAGATGAGCCAGAGTCCGGACTCTTTGCGCTGACCCGGGTCGCGAATGACGGGGTCACCCCCTACGATGCCGACAATGGCCAAGAGGAGGAGAACGCCGGAAATCCAGAAGTAGGTGTTTTTCCAGGCGGCAGGCTTCGGGAGCGGCTTGTTGCTCAAGACCATTCAGGATACCCTCGACAGGTGCTAACCTAGCGCATCCATGGTCCCCATCAGGCTTCGCCTCTCCTCGTTCCTCCTTCTCGGGAGCCTCGTGGCCGCGTCTTCGGCATCCGGCGTGAGCTTCCGTGTCAGCTATCCGGCGGCGGCCTTCGCTGGCCCCTTCAGCGGGCGGATCGTGGTCATGTTCTCGCGGGGTGGCGAGCCTCGACGGGGCCCCAACTGGTTCGCGCCCGACCCGATGCTTGCCCGAAAGGTTGCCGGACTCGCGCCCGGTACGGATGAAGTGGTCAAGATCGGCCCGGGAACGGATGTTTTTCCCCGAGACGGCAAGCTCAAGCCGGGAACCTACCAGGTGCAGGCCATCCTCGACCGCAATCTTGGAGGCCGGTCCGTAGGCGCATCGCCGGGCAACCTCTACTCGAAGCCATCGACGGTGGTCCTTGACTCGTCTGGGGAAATCGAAATCGCCTTGGTTTGCGACCAAGTTGTGGAGGAACCAGCTTTTGTCGACACTGAGTCGGTGAAGGAGATCCGGCTACCCTCGCCCTCGCTAAGCCGGTTCTATGGACGCCCTACCTTCTTGAGGGCAGCGGTGGCCGTACCGCCGGCCTACCGCAAGGACCCGAAGCGAAAGTTCCCCGTCCTCTACATCGTTCCGGGATTCGGGGGGAACCATTTCGGCTGGAGCGGCCGAACCAGCGTGGGAGGTTCGGACCGAGGCGGCGAGCCGTTCATCCAGGTCCTTCTCAACCCGGATTGCCCAACCGGGCACTCCGTCTTCGCCGACAGTGCCAACAACGGACCTTGGGGATTGGCCCTGACCAAGGAATTGATCCCCGCGATCGAGAAGCAGTACCGCACCTACAGAGAGCCCGGCGCCCGGTTCGTGACCGGACATTCGAGCGGAGGGTGGTCGAGCCTTTGGCTGCAGGTCGCCTATCCCAATGTATTCGGGGGAACTTGGAGCACGTCGCCGGACCCGGTTGATTTTCGAGACTTCCAACGGATCGATCTTTACGCGCCCTCCGCCAACATGTTCACCGATGCCGAGGGCAAGCCGCGTCCGATCGCTCGCGTGGGATCGGAGCCCAAACTGTTCTACCAAGGGTTCAGCGACATGGAGGCCCCCCTTGCCCGCGGCGAGCAGCTGGTCAGCTTTGAAGGCGTCTTCAGCCCGAAGGGCGAGGATGGACAGCCTCAGAAGCTGTGGGACCGGTCCACTGGGAAGGTGGACCCCAAGGTCGCCGAATCTTGGAAGAAGTACGACATAGGCTACATCCTTCGGACTCAGTGGCAGAAACTTAGGCCGCTCCTAAAGGGCAAACTTCATGTCTACACCGGCGACATGGATACCTTCTACCTAGAGGGGGCGGTAAAGCTCCTCAAGGAGGACCTAAAGATCCTGGGAGCCGACGCTTCCGTCGAGGTGTTCCCGGGAGACCATGGTTCGGTGCTGACCCGGGAACTGCGCGACCGCATCGATCGGGAGATGGCGGCCTCCTATCGCCGGTGGAAGGCGACTCGCTAGGATTAGCGCATCAGCAAGGTGAATCCGGACTTCACGATAATGTCGCGGAGAAGCCGTCGCCCACGGTGGATGCGCGAACGAACCGTTCCGATCGTGGTGTTCTGGGCATCCGCGATCTCTGCGTACGTCAGGCCGTCAAGGTCGCACATCGTGATCGCCGTCCGGTAGACCTCAGGAAGCTGCTGAAGCGCCTTTGCGAGCTGAGACTTGAACTCGACCTGAAGAAGCTCCTCGTCCGGTCCCGGCCCACTGTCCGCAATCGGAAGTTCCTGAATCTCACCGTCCGCAGGGGAGACCATCGAGTTGAGCGAGTCGGCCTTGCGGATCGGGTTCTCCCGGCGGCGAGAGTCCAGGTAGGCACGCTGCATGATACGAAGAAGCCAGTTCAGAAAAGGTCGACCCGGCATGTAGCTGTCGAAGCCGCGCCAAGCCTTGACGAAGGTGTCCTGGACGAGGTCCTCAGCATCCGAAGGGTTGCGGGTGAGCTGGAGCGCCATCGTGTATGCCCGCCGCTCGGTGGCCGTCCTCATCTCCTGAAAGCGCCTCAACTCACTTTCCGACCGGAGCTCGTAAGACATTTCGTGCTGAATAACGCTTTCCATTGTTGGATCCCCCCGCTTCTCGCCAGCGGCTACTCCATAGTATCACACTTTGCTGATATATTAGCCCTGAAATATCACTGGCATCCATTCAAACGTCCCTGTACTTGTCGATGGTTCCCGATAATCGCGAGAACCTGGTTTTCTTGGCCCAAGAATCGAAGATAATTGCTCAAGCGCCTATGGACCCGATGAAATTCGTGCTCATCACTAAAGACCCCGACATCGTCGAGGCGGCGAAGGGTGGATTCCACCCGGAGGACCAGTTGTTGGTCATCGGTGACTGGGCGCAGGCGCTCGAGGCATCGTCCGGAGCAGACCTCATGTTTGTGGACCTTCTGGCCACCCTAGAGGAGCCGCACAAGATCGCGGGCTACGAACGGTTTGCGGAGTCCAAGATGGGCCACGGGGCCGCAAAAGGAGTCCCGCTTGTGCTGATTTCGCCTCCCGCCGACTACGACCTGGATTTTATGACGGGGTGGCCGAACTTTGTTCTGGGCCATATCCAGCGTCCGGTGAACTCGAAGATTTTCCGCCGCGCCTCGACTTGGGTTTGACCTTCGGTTCGTAGGGTCGCAACGGAAGGGCAAGGGGAATCCAGATGGGCTGGTCGTCGCCGGCGGTGTCTCGTTTCCGCATGAACGGCCGCTCGAACGCGAGGCTAAAGATCCAGGCTGCCAGGAGGACGACGGGCAGCCCCACACTCGCCAAGTAGGTCAGTTTTTGGCCCTCGGACTGCACCCAGTCCGGGCGGTTTACAAAGATCGCCTGCTGAAGGGGATGGTGCATGAGATAGAGGCTGTAGCTGAATCCGCCCAGGCCAACCAGGGGGCGCCAAGCCAAGGCGCGTGGCAGGATCGACCACGGGGCCAGCGTGCCAGCCGCCATCAACGAGGCCGCGAGTAGCCCGATCATCGCGTCCTGGGCAACCATCGGCCAACCGAGAGAGATCGAGAAGCCCAAGCCGACCAGGCTCAGGCTGAACACTCCGAACATCCGTGCGGCCGAGGGCGGCAAGTGCTCGGTAGGCCGATAGGCGCCGTGGGCAAAGGCCATACCCAGGGCAAAGAGCGCCAGGTACCACGGGTAGAGCTTCTGGCTCCCCGGCACCCAGGCCAAGACGGCGGCCACCAGGAGGCCGCACAGGAGCAAGGTCAGCGAGCGCCCTACACCGAAGAGCGACCTAACCAGGACGGGGAACAAGAGGTAGAGCTGGACCTCGATCGCGATGCTCCACAGCACACCGTTGATCTTGTACATCCAGTCAGCGGACCAGTTGTGAACCAAGAACACATGGGCCCAGAAGTTCTCCCACGTGATCGGAACGTATTGGGAGAACGGCATCTCCTGCGCCTGCTGGCTGGTGAGGGTGAGGGCGACCCCCGCCGAGATCAGAAGGCAGGCGTAGTAGGCGGGCAGGATGCGCCTAGCGCGTCGCCGAAAGAACGACTTGGAGTCGTGGAGCTTCCCGTCGCGGGACTGGAACAAGGAGACCTGGAGGCAGAACCCGCTGATGACGATGAAGGCAGCGACGGCAAGATGCCCCTGCCAGAACAGGGCCATGGCTGATTGGGCCCAGGGCTCGGCCCGCGAAACCTGACCCTGGAATGAGCGCGGATCGGCCATCGAGCAGAAGTGGCCGAGCACCACGTAAAGCGCGGCGATTCCACGCATTCCCTCGATGAATCGAAAGCGGTCTGCCGCCTGCACCCGTGAATGATGGCTGATCGGAGGTGCCTGGATTGGGAGGGAGCCGGGAGATACTCGCCTAAGGAGACGTAGCCTGGGCCGCTCCGTCCTCGAGCAGCGCGTTTAGCCGCGCCGCTTCTGGCTGCGATACCGCAGGATCACCGCCGCGGCGTTTAGGGTGAGGAGAACCACCAGGAGCATGAGGATGCCGGCGGCGGCGGTTTCGTGGAATCCAGCCTGTGGCCGAGAGGCCCAGTCGAAAATCTGGATGGGCAGGACGGTGAACTTGTCCATTACGCCTTGCGGCGTGGTCGCGATGTACGTGACGGCACCGATCGTGATCAGGGGCGCCGTCTCGCCGATCGCTCGAGAAACCGAAAGGATGACTCCGGTGAGGATGCCGGGGAGCGCAGACGGCAGCACCTGGCCGCGGATCGTCTGCCACTTGGTGGCCCCGAGCGCGTAGGAACCTTCCCGGTAGCTGTAAGGGACGGCCCGAAGCGCCTCCTGGGAAACGATGATGATCATCGGAAGAATGAGGAGGCTCATCGTCAGAGATCCCGCGATGATCGAACGGTCGAGGCTCATCCACCGGACGAACAGGGCCAGACCGAGGAGGCCATAGACGATCGAGGGCACGCCGGCAAGGTTGGCGATGTTCAGCTGGATTAGGTTCGTGAGCCAGGTACGGCGGGTGCTGAACTCCTCCAAGTAAATGGCTGCGGCAACCCCGATGGGTACGGCGATCACACCGGTGAGCACGATCACCCAAACCGTGCCGGCAAGTGCCGCCTTGATGCCCGCGCGGGCCGGAAGGCGAGAGGTAAAGCTATCTAGGAACTGGGCGTTGAGCCTACCCGCTCCGTCCTGGACGACCGTCCAGAGCAAGTACACCAACACCAGGCAGGCGATGGCGATGCTTAGGAAGCAGAACGCGCCAAAGAATCGGTCCATTCGCTTGCGCTTGGGCGAAATCTGAGAGTCGCGCAGGCTCATTTGTACACCATCCGGAACTTGCGGACGAGGCGGTTGGCGAGGACGTTCAGCAACATCGTCATCAGGAACAGGGTCACGCCGACGGCGAAAATCGTGAGGTAGGCGGTGGATCCGGCCGGGGTGTCTCCCTTGCTGATCTGAACGATGTACGAGGTCATCGTCTGAATGCTCTGGCGCGGATCGAGGCTGAGGTTGGGCGTCTGGCCGGCGGCAAGAGTGACCGCCATGGTCTCGCCCACTGCGCGCGAGACGGCGAGGATGAACGCTGCGCTGATGCCCGACAAGCCTGCCGGGACCACGATCTTGGTGGAGACCTCGAACTTGGTGGAGCCGAGCGCGTAGGCACCCTCACGCAAGCCTCTTGGTACGGCCGAGAGCGCGTCTTCGCATAGCGAGGAAACGAGGGGCAGGATCATCACACCCACCACGATGCATCCGGAGAGGGCATTGAACACCTCCACGTTGGGGATCGCTTGGCGAAGCAGCGGAGTGATGTGGAACAGCGCAAAGTAGCCGTACACAACCGTTGGAATCCCGGCCAGAACCTCGAGAATGGGCTTGAGGATCGAGCGGACTCGGGGCTGGGCGTACTCGCTAAGGTAGATCGCCGCCATCAGTCCGAGCGGGAGGGCGATGATCGCCGCGCCGACCGTGATCATCAGCGTGCCGACGACAAGCGGACGGATGCCGAATTTTGCGTCCTTGAAGGTGGGAGCCCATTCGGCGCCGGTGAAGAACTCCCGGATCGAAACGCCGGGAGACTGGAAGAAGTGGATCGTCTCAACCAGCAGGGTGTAGAGAATGCCGAGCGTCGTGACGATCGAGATCGCCGCGCAGAGGAAACAGAGCCCCTGAATCAGGGGCTCCTTGAACGCCCTTGCGAATCCCTTGCCCGACGACCCCACGATGGAGCCGCCGCTTGACAAGGGATCGGAGGACGGATTGGCCACTACGCGCCTTCTCGAGTAAGGATGTCGCCGATCTTGACGCCGATCTCGGCGCCCTTGAAGAGAGTTCCGGTCTTCTTGTCATCGGCTCGCTTCTGAACGATGGCGTAGGTCTCAGCCGGAAGCGGAACGTAGCCGGTGCTCTTGATGATGTCGGTGCCGCTGCCCGTCAAGTACTTGATCAGAGCGGCGATCTCCGGCTTGTCCTCGAGGGCCTTCTTGTTCACGTACCAGAACAGAGGGCGGGAGAGCGGCTGGTAGGTGCCGTCGGCGATCGTCGCGGGATCCGGGGCGACTCCGCCCTTTCCGCCATCGATCTTGACCAGCTTAATCTTGCCGAGGTTCTGCTCGACGTAGGCATAGCCGAAGTAGCCGAGGGCGTACTTGTCGCCTGCGACGCCCTGCACCAGAACGTTGTCGTCCTCGCTCGCCTGGTAATCGGATCGGCTGGACTTCTCCTCGCCTACGATGGCCTTGGTGAAGTAGTCGAAGGTTCCCGAATCGGTACCCGCGCCGTAGAGCTTGATCTTCTCCTTAGGCCACGCCGGGTTCACGTCGGACCAGAGGGTGACCTTGGAGTTGGGCTCCCAGATCTTCTTAAGGTCGGCGACGGTCATCGTTTCGACGAAGTCGTTCTGCGGGTTGACGACGACCGAAAGGCCATCGAACGCAATGGGAAGCTCGATGTACTCGATGCCGTTCTTCTTTGCCGCCTCGATCTCCTTCTCTTCGATCGGGCGAGACGCACCACTGATGTCGATCTCTCCGGCAACGAACTTCTTGAACCCGCCGCCCGTTCCGGAGGTCGCCACGGTGACGTTCACGTCCGGCTGGTCCTTGTTGAACTCCTCCGCAATCGCTTCAGAGATCGGGCCAACCGTACTGCTGCCGTCGATGGCGATCTTGCCGGAAAGCTTCGTCGCTGGCGCGCCGCCTTCGGTCTTTGCCGCTTCTCCGCCGCCACCGCAGCCAGCAAGCAGGGAACCCAGCAACAGGCTCGCCGCCAAAATCGAAATTACGCTCTTCCGCTTCATGTTTCGCATTCACCTTGGGTGCGACCAGATCCTTGCGGAGCACGGCGTACCCATTGAAAGCTACCGCTCAATTGTTAAGAGATTCTTAACAATGAGGAGCCCGGAAAGCGCGGGCCGGGGGCCCTCACTCGCAGACGATTCGGAAGCCGACATGCGGCCCGTTGGAGAGCCACCACCTGCTTTTCGGAACCTGAGGATCGTTCTCCTGCCACTTGATCGTGTACTCCGCGCGTGCCTTGAGGCCGACGGCGGCGGTCTTGTCCCGATAGGATCCGCCGCGAACCACAAACTTGCCGTCGTCGGTCTTGACCCACTCGCTCACGTTGCCAAAGAGGTCGTACAGGCCCAAAGGATTTGGTTGCTTACTCTTGACCGGCATCGTCTTGTCGTCGGCGTTCTCCCAATACCAGGCCACGTCGTCGAGCGGAGCGTCTGCACCGGGGGTGGCGGCGTACTCCCACTCCCACTCGGTTGGCATGCGGTACTTGCGCCCGGTCTTCGCGGATAGCCACTCGCAGAAGAGGGTTGCGGAGTTCGAGGTTGCGCCCACGGCGGCGTACCCCTGGTGCCCGAAGCCGCGGTCGGGAGCTCCATACGGCTTGCTGGGGCGCGCCTTGGCGTCGTACTGGGCGGCGTTCTGTTCGGCCGTCAGGTCCATGCGGAAGCACCAGATATCGTAAACGTCCCAGGTGATCTCGGTCTCGGACATGTAGAGTCCCTTGATCGGGCGCTTCTTGCCCCCAAAGTCGACTTCCCCGTCTGGCAGCGGAACCATCCGGAATTTGGCGAGGAACCCCGGAATCTCCTGAACGAAGGGCTCAGGAGCGAAAGCTGGATTGAGAACGAACGTCAGGAGTATGGGAATGCAAACCATCGCTATCTAGACTCATTTTGAGCAGTTCCGTTACGGATTCGCTTGGGTGTCGCTAGGGTTGCCGAACTTGGTAGCCTAGACGGATGCTCGAGCTCCTGCAAGACCCGAACGTGTGGGTCAGCCTCCTAACGCTTACGATCCTGGAGATCGTGCTTGGTATCGACAACATTGTGTTCATTTCGATCCTCGCGGGCAAATTGCCTGAAGCGGAGCGGGAGAAGGCCCGGAAGCTTGGCCTCATGCTCGCGATGGGCACCCGAATCCTCTTCCTCCTGGCGATCGGCCTCATCATGAAGCTGACAAACCCGGTGGTGAGCCTGCCGTTCCTCGGCCACGGCGGGGACCTCTCGGTGAAGGATCTCATCCTGCTTGCAGGCGGCCTATTCCTGATCTACAAGGCGGTCAAGGAGATCCATCACAAGCTTGAGGGTGACGAGCCGCACTCTGAGGGAGGAGGAACACCGGGTCTCACCGTCGCCAAAGTCGTTGCCCAAATCCTCGTGATCGACATCGTTTTCTCGATCGACTCCGTCATCACGGCGGTAGGCATGGCCAAGCACGTCGAGGTGATGATCGTGGCCGTGGTGATCTCGGTGCTGGTGATGCTGGCTTACTCTGGGCCTGTTGCCCGTTTTGTGGATCGGCACCCGACGGTCAAGATGCTCGCGCTCTCCTTCCTCATCCTGATCGGCGTCAACCTCGTCGCCGAGGCCCTCGGGCAACATATCGAGAAGGGCTACACCTACTTCGCGATGGCGTTTGCGGTGGGAGTTGAGATGCTGAACCTGCGGCTCCGAAGCAAGTCGGACCCGGTCCACCTTCGCTCGACGATGCCCGACTAACTACGAGAACTGGAATTCGGGAGCCGCAAAGATCACACGGGATACGGCGGCGGCCACCTGGTTGGCGTTTGTGGGCGTCAGGTTGGCCGCTCCGGCTCTTCGCGCGGCATCCGATAGGGCAGGCAGCTTCTTGGCCGCGATGGGGGCGTCGAAGATTGAGACGAGCTTGCGGACAACTCCCTCGGGGGTGGGATCGCCGGCGAAGAGGGGATAGGCCGGAACGCGCGCCATCCGAGGCCGGCTCGTAGAGACGCCGAAAAGCTTGTCGGCAAACTTCATCCGCTCGATCATGGTTGCGGTACTGACCCAGCTCGAACCGCCGTCCCAGCCGGCGACGTCCGGCGGGAAGAACAGCGACATGCCCATGTTCTTCAGGGTGGCGGAGACGCCCGCCGTTGGGGCCAGACCTCCCCGCTTTGAGACGGCGGAGGCACTCTCCACGAGCGCCGAGTATCCGACCTGGCGGGCAGCGGCGATCACGAAGTCGACCGGGTTCTTGTAGATTGCCCGTTCAGCCTTCCGGCTGGTGAACTCGGAAGAGAGCATGATCGCCTCCAGAGCGCGGCGAACGTCCAGGTTGTTCTGCCGCAGAACCTTGGCGATGCGGGCGACTACGGCGGGCTCCGGCTTGGGATAAACGAACCACTCCCACAACTTGGTGGCGAGATACTCGGAAGTCCTCGGATGGTCGCACAGCAGGTCGAGAACTTCGTCCCCGTCGAGGTTCCCGGTCTTGCCCAGCACGGTCTTGGCTCCGTTGTCGTGTTGGCCAACCCGGAAGGTGAACTGTGCCCCCGCGCCAACCCGTTGCGGGTTTGGCAGCCGAGCTCCCGGACGTCGGCCGATGCTCCATCCGGTGAAGCAACGGGCAGCCTCCTGGACGTCCTTTTCCGAGTAGTGGCCGATCCCGAGAGTAAAGAGCTCCATCACCTCGCGAGCAAAATTCTCGTTTGGCTTGCCCTCCACGTTGTACTGGTTGTCCAGCCAGAAGATCATGGCCGGGTCTTTGCTGACCTCGTGAAGCAAGGTGCGGAAACTGCCGGTGGCGTTGGCGCGCAGGATCTCGTTCTGGCGATGCATGACCGGCACAGCCTTAACCTTCTCCGCACTGGTGGCGAAGTGGTCGTGCCAGAAGAGGGTCATTTTCTCCTGCACGGGTCGGCGCGTGCGAAGGAGCCGAGCGGACCACCAGGAAACCAAGAGAGGCATGGGAGCGGGGCGATCCTCGGGCGCGATCTCCTCGATCGTAAGGTCGAAGCCTTCATCGACCGCGGAATAGTCTAAGAGTCGCTGAACGGCGCCCTTGTAGCCGTCCTGGAGGTAGTAGTCGAGTTCCGCCTCGCTGGCGCCGAGGCCAAATCGGCGTAAGAGATGGGCGCCCTTCTCGCGGTCGGTTTCAAGTGCCATGTCCGCAACAACGCTAGTCGAGCGTCGAGGTTCAGCGATCCCGAATATGAAATGGGGCTCCCTGGGCCTAAGCCCGGGAGCCCGAAAGGGGCGAGTTCGAGGTCTTTAGCCGACTTCTTTCGCGTTCGAGGCCTTGTAGGTGGCTTCGTTCACGAACTTGTAGAGGGCCGTGCCCTCGTGCTCTGCGGTGAGAGCGTATCGAACCTGTTCGCCAGACTTGGTCTTGCGAATCATCTTCTTCTTCTTGATATCGGCGTCGGCTACTTCCACGTAAGAGCGGGTCTTGAGGTTGTAAAACTGCATTCTGAAATGGTCCTCCGTCGGACGAGACGATCTTCGCCTCCTCCCAGCTACTTCGCCGTTGAGCATAGCACAACCTGGCGAGTCTGGGAACACGCAGAGGATTCTTTTCGTTGCATACTGTGTATAGACGTCAACGAACAGGTGACTGAAACATTTAGTCTTCACGATCCTTGAGTCGTGATATGGCGTCTAAACAGTTGTTGATCATGAGAGAGAGACGATCCCGAGAACCCCTTCTTCGAACCAGTGCACCCTCCGCTGCGAAGGCTTATGAAGACCACGCTCTTCAGGAGCTCCGCGCGGCGAGCTACCGCATCACGATGCCCCGAGTGCAAGTGATCCGGGCCCTGGGCGACACCCCTAAGGCGCTCAGCGCCTACGCGATCCACGAGAAGATCTTGGCCTCCGGAGGCAAGATCGACGTGGTGAGCGTCTACCGCATCCTGGCCACCCTCCAAGAGGTTGGGCTTATCCATCACGTCGGCGTGGTGGACGGGTATTTCCCGGCGCGTGTCCCCGATTCGGCGGGCAAGCGGTCGGAAGTGCTCGTGAACGAGGAGAATTCCCACCTCGTTGAGCTCACCCTGCCGGACGACGTGTTCGCGACCTTGGAGAAGCAGGCCAAAGAAGCCGGCTTCGAGCTCAAGGCCGTGAAGGTCGAGATGATCGGCGCGCCCACCAAGCGCTAAAGCCGTCCATTAGGCACAAAGAAGGGTCCGAAGCGTTCGTGCTTCGGACCCTCTTTTTCGTCTCGGCCTTAACGAAAGACCACGTCTAGGGTGACGCTTTGGCGGGAGTTTCCGTTAAAGCGGGAATAGCGAACCGCCTTCTTATCGCCCCACTTCACGTCGGACATCGCCTCGCGCAGAGCAGAGGCGCTCGCCACCTTTCGGTCGCCGATCTGCTCGATCACGTCGCCCGGCTGAATGCCCGCCTTGGCGGCCGGGGTGCCCGGCTCAACCGAGGTGACCACGGCTCCAGACGCGCCCGACGGGATCGAGTACTGCTTCCGGTTGTCGTTGGTCACGCTCTCAATCTGGACGCCAAGACGAGCTCGGCCCATGGGCGGAACGTCGTCGTTCTCGGGAGCCTTCTGGCCGAAGTCGAACTCCTTCGGCATCGGAATCCGGGATCGGAGGTCGTCGGGTACCTGCGGGATCGTTGGGCGCTCGGATTCGGGAACCTTGGTCAAGGCAACCTCAGCTGAACCAGGCTTGCCGCTGCGGACGTACTCCACCGTCACTTTGGTGCCTGGCGCGTACTTGAGCATGGCGTTGCGCAGGTCGGTCTGGGTGGCCACCGCCACGTCCTCGACCTTCGTAACCACGTCGCCGGTCTTTAGGCCAGCCATGGCTCCGGGACCGTCGCTAGTGACCTGGGCCAGATAGGCGCCGCCCTCGAGCCCCAGTTCCTTGCGCTGGTAGGGTTTCATGTCCTCGGGCCGGACGCCCATGAAGCTCCGCGTGATCTTGCCCTTCTCGATCAAGGACTCCGCCAACATGCGCGCCTGGTTGGAACTGATCGCAAAGCCGATTCCGCTTCCGTTCCCCGTCGCAGACTGGATGCTGGAGTTGATGCCGATCACTTCGCCATCGATGTTGACCAGCGGTCCACCCGAGTTGCCCATGTTGATGGGGGCATCGGTCTGAACTACATCCCAGTAGATTCGAACGCTTCCGCTTCGGGGGTCGGGAATCTGGTTGATCCGCTTCGTGGCGGACACGTGCCCGATCGTCACGGAGTTCTCAAGGCCGAATGGAGCGCCGATCGCCATGGCGGCTTGCCCGGGCTTCACGGTGTCGCTGTTGCCGAACGGCAGACTCGGAAGGTCGTTTGCCTCGATCTTGACCACGGCGATGTCCATCTCCGGGGCGCGGATCACCTTGCCCGGGAACTCCCGGCCATCCTGCAGAACCACGGTGACCTTCGCCATTCCGCCCGCCACGTGGTCGTTGGTGACGATGTATCCGTCCGGTCGGAAAATGACGCCGGAACCCTCGCCGCCAGACTTGACCTGGTCGCCGAACATGCCCTGAGCAGTTCCCTCGACCTTGATCGTCACGACCGCCGGAGAGACCCGCTCGGCCAACGCGGCGTACTGCTCGTCGAGCGACCGCAGGCTCGTCGGCGCGGTGGAAGTCGAAGTCGATTCCACGACGGCCTTCGGAGCCGGGTACTTGGCGACTACGGGCGGGCTGGAGTGCTTGCCGGTCTGCACGGACGCGGTTCCGAGGCCGCCGAGAACGAGGCCCAGCGCAAGGGTCCAAACGGCCGGGCCTTTCCAAACTGCGTTTCGATCATTCATTTCGATGAAGTCTCCTGAGGGCTGGGGGGCCGTCACCGGCCAACCGCCATAGTTAGTGGAACGACAAGGCGTTCAAGGGAAGTTCCAGCCAAGGAACGAAATCTAGGTCTAGGTCTACCGGCACCAACTCGCAGACGATCGTGCCAACGAACAGGCTCGACCACTTGTCGCCGCGCCTGCCGGCGGCAGCAAAGGCGCTCAGCAGTTTCTGCCGAGCCTCGAAGGGGATGTCGGCCATCAGCATCAACCGAACGTTGCCGATGTCCAAGACGCTTGCGCCCTGCATGGGGAACTTCATCTTGGCCTCGTCGCTCTTCGGCCATTGGTACACGCTGCCCTTCACCAAGCCGTCGGTGATTCGCACGCCGATCATGTGGCCCCGCTCTGGATTGACGACCTCCGTTCCTTCGATCACGAACCCCATCGGGAGGCTTGAGGGGAGAATCGGCTCAAAATCCAGTTGGTGGGCGGCATTGCGAGGGTCTTTCAACTCTTGCGGCGTGCGAACCACGACCTTCACGCTGCCGGAAAGACGCTGGAACTCAAAGACGTCCCGCGGTAGCTCGCGAGGATAATCGACGAACTTGGTCTCGAACGACGTCGTAGCCTTCCCGTCCGAGACCGTTTCAAGCTTGAGGAGGTAGCCGGTCCTCGGGTCGATCGTGTACCGGCGCTCTGCCATGTCGGTGGATCGGGGAAGGGCGGAGACGAGGACGGCTTCCCGACCGGCAACCCTGGGGGAGTCCTCTACGCGTAGCGTGTAGTTGCGCTCGGCGAGTTTGATCCGGCTGATCGCGTCACAAGGGGTGAGGCGGGGAGACGGCATCTCGATCACCATTTTGCGATCTGGGATGAAGGTCCGGGTCACGCGGCCATCGTCAACCGATTCCATGCCTTGCTGGCTCAACGGTTGCAGCACGGTGTGCCGCAGGCGTCCGTCCTTGGACAGGACGACCTGGATTTGCTGCATACGGGTGGGCTCGTCCACCATTCTCTGCATGATGATCGCGGCCACGTTATGACTAGGGGTGCGGATCATCGTCCGCATCAGCAAGTCCCGAGCTTTGTCCCCCCAAGCATGCGCGCCGGAAGAAGTACAAGCTGCGAGCAGAACCCAGGCGGCAGACTTAGCGGCGGTCATAGGAGGACAGGAATACGGCGCGCGGGCCGAGCGGGTCGGTTCCAGCGGTATAGACGAGGTCTTGCCCAATCTCGTGGGTCAGGGCTTTCTCCTGAGACACGAACTCGGTGTCCCGGGGGGCACGGTTGAGAACGGCGAAGGTGACCGCGGCGGCGGCAACTCCCGCAAAAGCGATCCAGCCGAAGGACTGCCGCACCGGCTCCGGTTGCGGCGCGCGCATCACGCTTCGAACCAGGCGCTCTTCGAATCCAACCGGCGGCTCCATGTCGGGAACGCCACCCAGAAGCATCTTGAGCGAGCGGGCTTCGTTGACCTCGCGTCGGCAGTCGATGCACTCGGCAAGGTGGGCTTCCATCTCGGCGGCCTCTCGAACGGCCAGCTCTTGGTCGATGTAAGCGTCGATCTGAAGGAGGCTCTGCTTACAGTTCATCGCACATCCTCCGGTAAACGTTGGGGGCCGCCTTGAGGAGGAATCCTCGCAGCTGCTTGCGCCCACGGTGGATGCGCGATCGCACGGTTCCGACGCTGGTCTTCATGACGTCGGCGATCTCCTCGTAGGCCATGCCCTCCACGTCCGCCAGGATCACGGCGGTACGAAATTCAGAGTTCATCGTGTTCAGAGCGTCTTGAAGGTGCTCGTCAACCGTTTCGTCCTGCATCACCCGATCGGCGGTTGGCTCAAGGTCGGGGAGTTCCCAATAACTGTTGCCGTCGGCGCCGGCTTGGTCCATGCTCGTGGTCTTCAGGCGACCTCGGCGGCGCACCTGGTCGATGTGCGCGTTGGTCATGATCCGGTAGAGCCAGCTGGTGAACGGCAACGAGTCGTCGTAGCGATGGAAGAACCGGTAAGCCCGCACAAAGGACTCCTGTACTAGGTCTTCCGCCTCAGCCGCGTTGCCGGTCAGCCGGTACGCCAGCGTGTAGGCCCGCTTGTGCGAGCTCCTCATCAAATTCTCGAAGAGGACATTTCGATCCCGCTCCAGAACTGCTTGATCCTTTACCGCCGATAAAAACATCTTGAGACCTAACCGGTTAGCTTTACGTGCGTCGCCTTGTCCTCGGTTCCCAGGTCCGCTTGAGTGGTCGAAGTGCTGGGTGCCAAATCTTGTTACGCCGCTTCCGGCCCCGGCGCCCTATCTTGCAGCAAAGCGATGAAGAGGGAGTCGAAAACGATACTCGGGTTCGCATTGCCCGCCATCCAACGATGGGCCTGAACAACCCTTTGTACCCACTCGGGATTCGCTCGCTTGAGGCGAAGCACCTCCGCCAGGGCCCGAAGTCCCTCCACCTGCTCCTCGCGTTTGGCGGCATCGGAGGTCTCTAGCTTCTCCGCAATGGATTGGAACCGCTCGGACAAGGCAAGGGCCTGATGAGAGCGGGCATGGATCAAGACCTCGGCAAAGGCCATCAAGTCCTCGTAGGCGGACCAGTTCTCCATGATCCGCTTTGCTTGGCCGGGGGCTCCCCGAGCGAGGGTCCATGCCTCGGGACTGGCCAGTTCGCTTCGCTCGTCGGGCAGCTCGCAACAGACGGAGACGCACCGCGAAAGGATTGTTGGCAACACGCGGCCAACCGAGTCTGTGGTCAGCAGAATCTTGCCGTAAGGCGAAGGCTCCTCCAGGGTCTTGAGAAGCGAGTTCGCGGCGTCTGCGTTCATCCGATCGGCACGCTCGATCAGCGCGACCTTGTGGGTGGATTGGATTGGGCCGGTGCGAAAGAAGGTCTTGAGCGGTACCACCGGACGTTCTTTGCCCGGGCCTTTGCTTTCCGAGATATCGCCCAGGACGATCCAAGAACTGAGCCCTCCGGGCGAGATCCTCAGAAAGTCGGCATTAGTACCTCGCCCAAACGCCTGACAGGCCTGGCATTCGCCGCAGGCTCCGTCCACGTTTTGACGGCAGAGCCAAGCGCGGGCCAACTCCTCGGCAAGGGTTCGCTTGCCGCTGCCGGCGGCTCCATAGAACAGAACCGCATGCACTCCCGAGTCTGGTCGGGCAAGGGCGGTGACGAGACGCTTTGCCCCGGCGAGCCCATCGAGCCCCGCCAGCTTAGAAGCGGTCGAACTGCTCGGCATTGAGGACGAAAACTACGGCCCCCCCGACCGGAACCTTGACGGGGTTGGGAACGAATGCCCCGGGAGGGGCTGACTCGAAGGGGATCACGTTGACCAACTGGTCGCGAGTGCTGCAGTTTGCCCCGATCACTTTGCGCAGAGAAGGAAGGTCCTCCTCGGGCGTGCCGATCAACATGGTGGTGTTGCCTTCCCGAAGAAAGCCTCCCGTCGAGCCAATCACCGTGAATTTGAATCCGGCCTTGACCAACTCGTCGGTGAGCTTGCCCTTGTCTCGGTTGTGCACGATGACGACGACGAGTTTCACGACCGCATTATATCAGCGGCCTGACCGCCCGACGGCGTTTCCTTACTGCACGATCGGGTAGCCGATCAATTGCCCGAGCAGGTAGGCGAGTCCCGCCGCTGCCCAGCCGCCCGACATTACTTGTAGCAAGCCGCTCCGCCAGATCCGCTCCCAAGGGTTTGTGAGCGGGTGGCCCTCCTTCGCATACCGCTCCAGCAATTCCTTGCCCGACCGGATTCCTGCCTCGAGTTGTCGGTCGGTTGGGGGCTTGGTGGTGAAGTTCTGTTGGACAAACGACCCGATCCGACGCCAGAGGGTGAGGGTCACCACCGCGGCAAGAAGTAGCCTCAGCTCTTCAGAGGGAATCCAGGGAGCCGTCCCGATCCCCAGGAAGAGGATTACCCCCACGCCGAAGTTCGTTCCGCAGCGGGGGTGGACGCGGGGCATCCGCCGAACGATGCTTGGTTCGAGAGGCTCTCCCCGCTCGATCGCGTGAACCACTTGGTGCTCCGCTCCGTGAGTTCCGCTAAGGGGCACCAGCCTCATGAGCGTGAAAAAGAAGAGGAAGGAGGCGACGCCGCCGATTCCAAGCGCCAACGAATCGCGCGCCGTGAGCCGAAAGATCGCCTCGGCAAGCTCGTTGGAGACCGTGCCGGCAACGAGGAGCAAGGAGACCATCGCCATGCCCGTCAGGAAGAGCGCCCACCCGTTCGGGCCAGCGGTCACGCCACCACTGGTGAGATAGACGCCAAACGGGGTCGCCAGTCCGCCCACCATGGGGGGGCGTTCCGGGCTGTAGTACTTGGGCAGCAGGTCGCTAGGAGCGATCCCCCCCAGAAATCGGCCCTCGCCATCGACCACCGCGAGGATGGGCGACTCCGAGTCCTCCAGGATCCGCATGGCTTCCGAGAGCGTGGCATCGCGCCAAAGCACCGCTTTGGGTGGATTGACAAGAACCTTGACCTGCCCGGTGAGGTCCATGCCCTCGCGCAAGGCGCGCTGCGCCTCTGCTTCGCCGACCCACCCCAAGAATCCACGGTCTAGCCGCACGACCGGAAGCCAGCCTCCGTTCTCCCGCAGCGCCTCGAGCGCGTTCAAGATCGAGGTTTCGGGGTTGGCGGTTCGCAACTCCCGGGCAAGGGGAGCGATGGGCGCATGGTACGGAAAAGACATGGTGAGGATCGTCGGTTGTGGACTATTGCACATCTGGCTGGCGCGTCACCGTCCATAATCCAATCCGTTCCCAGATGAAGAAGATTGGCCTAATTACTAGTGGAGGCGATGCGCCGGGCATGAACGCGGCGATTCGCGGCGTGGTGCGTGGTGCCATCCAGCGGGGCGTTGAAGTCATGGGCTTCCTCCATGGATACGAGGGAATCATCCAAAACGAAACGATCCCCTTGGATTCTAACGGAGTTGGCGGGATCATCTCGCGCGGGGGAACGATCCTCCGAACTGCGCGCAGCAAGGCGTTCTACCTGCCGGAGGGTCGCGCCAAAGCGGTAGCCACCCTCAAGGACCACGGGCTGGAGGGCCTCGTGGTGATCGGGGGCGACGGCTCGCTGACCGGCGCCCTCAAGCTTCACGAGGAGTTCGAGTTCCCGGTGATGGGCGTTCCGGGCTCGATCGACAACGACATCTCGGGTACCGATTTCTCCATCGGTTTCGACACTGCCGTGAACATTGCGCTGGACGCAATCGACCGCGTTCGCGACACTGCTTACTCCCACGACCGGGTCTTTGTGATCGAGGTGATGGGTCGCAGCAACGGGTTCATCGCCGTCGAGAGCGGCCTCGCCGGTGGCGCGGAAGCGGTCCTGATCCCCGAGGTCCCCTACAACCTCAAAGACGTCTGCGACGGACTGCGCGACATGGCGGCCAAGGGCAAGCGCTCCAGCATCATCATCGTCGCGGAAGGCGCGGGCCATGCCGAGGACGTTAAGGAGTACATCGCCAACAATACGGGCTTCGAGGCCCGGGCGGTTGTCCTGGGCCACACCCAGCGTGGGGGTAGTCCAACCGCTTTCGACCGCGTCCTCGCGCTCAGGCTCGGCGCGTACGCGGCAAACCGCCTGATCAGCGGATACCGGGGAGAAATGGTGGGCGTGGACGGCGTGAAGCTGGTCTCCCACCCCATTAGCTACGTCTTGAGCTCCGAACGGCAGATCGAGGCCGAGAAACTGCTCCTTGTCGGCGCAATGGCCAACTAGCCGGATCGGTACCATTCGAGGCGTGATCCTCACCGTTACGCTCAACGCTTGCGTCGACCACGTGGTCTTCGTCTCATCGATCACCCTCCACGATGCAAACCGAGTTGCTCGGGCAGAGCGGGACGCGGGCGGCAAGGGAGTCAATCTCTCTCGAGTCGTCGCCGAGCTAGGCGGCCAGACGGTTGCCTCAGGATTCCTCGGGGGCGGGGTCGGCGCATTTGTCAGGGCGGTTTTAGACAACCAGGGCGTCCGCCACGCGTTCACCGAATCGGCAGGAGAAACCCGGACGAACTTCAGCGTGGAGGACGGCAGCGGCCAGCCCCCCACCTCCTTCAACCAACGTGGCCCCGAGATCTCCGAAGCGGAGTGGTCGGCCTTTGTGAAGTCTTTCACCGCCCTCGCCAAGGAAGCGGCGTGGGTGTCGTTGGCGGGCTCCATGCCGCCCGGAGTCCCGGCCGAAGCCTATCGGATCCTCGCGGGGATCGCCCACGAGCAGGGCTGCCGAGTGATGTTGGACGCCGATGGCGAGGCGCTCAAGCTGGGTCTGGAGGCCAAACCCGATTTCATCAAGCCGAACGAGCCGGAAGCTGGGAGGCTCTTAGGCCGCCCGGTGGAGTCTGCGGCGGCCGCGATGCAGGCCGCGCGGGAGCTCCGCGCCCACGTTGCGGAGGGGGGATTCGTTGTTGTGAGCCGCGGCGAGAACGGGGCCGTGCTGTCGAGCCCGGCCGGGGACTTCGTTGGTCACACCCCGGTCGTGCAAGTCAAGAGCACGGTGGGGAGCGGCGACTCCCTGATCGCCGGAATGCTCTGGGCGATCCAAGACGGACGATCCCTGCCGGAAGCCTTCCAGTGGGGTCTCACCTGCGGCGCGGCGACCGCTAGCACCGACGGATCGGAGATTGCCCGCAGAGCCGTGGTGGAGTCTCTCTTCCCGAACGCCCGCGTGGAGCCAGCCTAGGAATTGAACTTCTTGGGCCCGGTCCTAGAGGCCCAAGGCGTTCAATTCCTTCTTTGCCCGGGTCTCGTACGTGGTGCCGGGGCATAGCTCAACGACCTTCTGGAACGCCTTCTTTGCCTTGGTCTTGTCGCCAAGGCGGAGATACGCGATTCCCAACTCCCCGTAGGCTTCGCCGCGCAGGTGGATGGAGGCCTTGGGCATGCGGTCCGGGCCGACGAATCGGATGAACTTCTCGCAGTCGTCCCGCAGACGCTCCCACACCACCCGAGGCCCTTTGGGCCAGTACTGGCCCTGAATATAGAGGGTTGCGGCCCGCATCATGTAGATATTGGGATCGTTCGGTGAGAGGGCGACCGCTCGATCAAGGTTCTTTCGCGAGCTTGAAAGGAGGTCCCTCACCTCTTTGGTCTCTCCCTTCCCGATCATCAGGCCGGCCTTGACCGTCTGCCCGTTGCCTAGCCAAACCATGGCTCGGGCGTCCTTGGGGTCCTTCTTGACAAGGCCCTCGATCTCCTTGAAAGCAGCGTCGAAGGTTGCGAAGTCGCCCCGAAAGACCGCGAAGAACCTCTGCCGGTACTTCACGATAAACGGATCCTCAACGTACAGGCCGGGCTCCGCGTCGTGGTACTCCGCCTTGGGCCAGACGAACTGGGCGGGGGCCAAGTGCGCGAGGCACCCGACCAAGATTGCGAGAACGGCGCGAACCTTCATCCAACCCTCTCTACGTACACTCTTTGGAACTTAGCTTCGTGCTACGATTTATAGGCGAGCGTCTTGCTCGCGGGGGATACCTAGGTTTGGCAGTCGATACCAGCGATTTTAAAAACGGAATGCACTTCTACATGGACGGAGAAGTGTGGACGATCATCGAATTTCAGCACGTGAAGCCCGGAAAGGGCGGAGCTTTTGTACGGACCAAGTTGCGCAAGGTACGCACCGGCCAGACGGTCGAGAAGACCTTTCGCTCTGGGGAGCGCGTGGAGCCGGCTTTCGTCGAGAAGATCAAGCTTCAGTTCCTCAACAAGCTGAAGGACGAAGCCATGCTCATGGACTTGGACACCTACGAGCAGACCGCGGTGCCCAGCGCCGTCTTTGGAGATCAGAGCAAGTATCTCAAAGAGGACATGGAAGTGATCGCGCTCGTGGCGGGCGGAGAGACCCTCGGATACGAAATGCCCAACTTCCTTGAGCTTGAGGTAATCGAGACGGACCCCGGCTACAAGGGAGACACCGTCAGCGGCTCCAGCACGAAGCCCGCGAAGGTGGAGACCGGGGCGACGATCAACGTGCCATTTCATATCAATATTGGCGACATTATCAAAGTCGACACCAGAACGGACGACTACCTCGAGCGCGTCAAGCGTTAGGATCAAGTATGAGCAGGCCCGGGAATTACGACACCGGCAGGGACCTCGAAGACGGTTTCCAGAATCTTCTGAGCACCCTTGCTAGGTTCTTGTTCTTCGCGGGCCTTCTTGCCACCCTTTGCGCCCTGGGCTTCCTGGTCTACTACGCCACGATTCCTCAGGGGTCTGCCCCTCCACTTCGCCAAGCGGAGGGCTTGATCGCTACGTTCTCCAGCATCCTTACCGCGGGCCTCGTCGCGGTTTCGATCGGGGCCGCCTTCACCTTCTGGGGTGAGGAGATCATGCCCGCGCTCCTGATCATCGGGGCCGGTCTCACTTACTTCGCCCCCTTGCTGGTGCCAATGGCAACCGGAGGGCAGACGACTTCCGTGGGCCAAGCCTCGCTCTCGGCCGTACAGTCGAGCGGAATCTTGTTTGGTGGCATTGCCATCTGCATCCTCGTTCTGGATCTAGCCGTTCGCGCCCGCGAACGCGCTAATCGCGGTGCCAAAGCCGACGCGCTCCGCTACGGGAAGGGAATCAAAGAGGAGAAGGGCGTCTCCAACGTCTTCATGGGCAAGTGCTGGCAACTCCCTTTCTGCCGCAAGTTCGTCCGTGAGCGATGCCCGATCTACCATGCTCGTCGCACCTGCTGGCGAGAACGCGTGGGATGCATGTGCGAGGAAGGCGTGATCCAAGGTGCTTTGGAGAATCGGCCCATCCCGCGCGATTCGCTGGCGGCGGCCCAGTACATCCCGAAGAACAATAAGCTGACGCTTGAGCAGAAGAAAGAGCGCTGCCGATCTTGCGTGATCTACAACGAGCACCAGAAGCACAAGTACAAGCTGACGATGCCGATCATTCTGGCGGCCTTCGTGGCGATCTACGTGGTCTTCCGTGGTCCGCTGATCGCCATGACCACCGGGGTGATCGAGCGGATCGACCAAACCCTCGGAAGGGCAACCCTGCGCGGAGGCCAGGTGGGCATCGCCAAAGCCACCGAGGCGAACGTCCCGTTCCAGGAGTTCCTCCTCATTTGCCTGTTCATCGTGGCCCTGACCTACGTCATGCGTACCCTGGAGTACCTGATCTTCAAAGCCAAGGTTTGAAGCCCTCCATCCTCCAAGTGGACGGCAGCTACGGAGAGGGCGGCGGAGCTCTCGTGCGGGCGGCGCTCACGATGTCGGCTCTCACCAACCAGCCGGTGCGAGTCTCCAACGTTCGTGGCGCAACCCAGTTCCCTGGGCTAGACGTGGAGGATTTGGTGATCGCACACTACCTGCGGACCTCGTGCGCGGCGAAGACGGTGGGCATGGAGCAGGGCTCCCACGAGTTCGAGTTCTCGCCGACTCGTCGACCCCAAGGCCTCACGACTCCGCTATCTTCTAGCGCGGAGATGTCACCCGGGCGCGGCGCAAACGCCCTGATCGTGGCGAACTCCCTCATACCGGTCCTCGCAAGGTCGGGGACCTACTCGACCCTGAGCCTACAGGGTGAGACTTACGGACACAAGGCGCTCAGTTTCGACTACTTCTCAAGCGTCACCGCGCCGGCGCTTCTTAAGGCGGGGGTCTACGTCTCATTGGAGCAATTCAAGGCCGGCTTTGGCCGCGAGTCAAGAGGCACCATCATGCTGGACGTGGAGCCAAGCGTGATGGCCCCGCTCGCTTGGGCGGAGCGCGGGGACTTGCTGGACTGCCACGCCATCCTGTCTCACTCCGACGTGCCTCCCGCTACGCTCCAGCGAGGGGTCGCCCACCTTGGCAACCTCGCAAAGGCGGCAAAACTGGATTGCGAGATCGAGGTCCAAGGCGTGGACTCGGATGAGCCTGGCCTCTTCCTCACTCTGTTCGCCCGTTTCGAGCGAGGGATGGGAGGAGCGACCATGATGGGGGCCAAGGGTGTGCGTATCGAGACCCATGCCCAGGGCCTCTTCGAAGACTTTTTCGGCTGGATCCGGTCGGGTGCCACGGTAGACAGCCACCTCGCCGATCAGATCCTCCCGTCGCTGTGTCTGGCGGAGGGCGACAGCCACTTTACGGTGCCCATCATCACCAAGCGTTTTCTCACCACGGTTTGGGTGGTCAAGCAATTCATGCCGATCCCGATCACCGTCAAGGGCAAGGAAGGGGAGCGCGGATCTGTCACGATCCGCCGCCAGTAGCCAAGCCCGCTCGCATCGAGCGCCGCCTAGGCAAAGGACCTTAGGCGGCGCTCGATGTGGGTTCGGGCCCTTAGTACTTCTTGGTCGGCTTGGCGTCCTTGCCCATTGCGCCAACCTTTACGCCTGCCTTCTTGGCTTCCTTCTTCTCGTCGAAGCCTTTGAAGCTGAACTTGTTGGCGTGGTAGTACAGGCCACGGAAGCCCCAGTTCTCGCCGCCGCTCGGCTTGAGATGGCAGTAGTTGCATGCCTTCTTCTCTTTGGTGGCGAAGGCAGGGGTGGCGTTGGCGGTGAGGCCAGAGAAGATACCGGCGACACAGAGGGCGCCGAGGAGCAGGACAATTCGAATCTGCATGATGCCCGTCATGCTATCCGTTCTCGCCCCGTTAAGCAAGCCCTGATGCGCGCTAAAGCGCACATTCAAGCTCATGCCGCCCTGGACCCACCTGGAGAACCTCGCCCGAAGGCAGGTAGACGGCCCCAGCAGAGGGGGGCGGCACCAGGATGGAATAGTGGAATCGGCCCCCCTCTACCCTCCACCCCGCCTCAATCCTTCCGGCAACCGAGTCCAGCCAGGCCGAGGCGTGGGTGAGCCCACCGCCCACATGGGGCCGGAACTCCAGATGCCGGTAGCCGAGGTCGCCCTCGGCTAGGTCGATCCCGGCAACTCGGCTGTAGAGCCAGTGCCCGATCGCCCCGTAGGCGTAGTGGTTGAACGAGTTCATCCCGGCGTCTTGGAATCCCTTGTCGTGGGTCCAGCCATCCCAGCGCTCCCAGATCGTGGTGGCGCCCTGAGTCACGGGGTAGAGCCAGCTTGGATAGGTCTTCTGCATGAGCAGTCGGAAGGCGACGTCGGGCCGCCCATGGTCGCTTAGAACGTGGGCCAAGTAAGGAGTCCCTAGGAATCCGGTTGAAAGGTGGTCGCCGCGCCGCTCGATCTCATGGACCAGAGCGTCCACCGCCTTCGGCACCGTAGCTTCGTCCAGGAGCCCGAACTGAAGGGCGAGCACGTAGGAGGTCTGCGTCCGGCTCACTAGGTCGCCTTCCGGGGTCACGTAGTGGCGACGGAACGAATCGGCGATGTCCGCGAACAGCTGGCGGTACCGCGCAGCGTCCTCCGCATGCCCAAGCGTGTCCGCGATCTTGGCCATCAGGTCCGCCGAGTAACCGAAGAAGGCGGTGCCGATCAGGTCCATCGGCGTATCTGCGTTGGTGCTGAGCCAGTCTCCGAATCCGCCGAATCCTGGGTAGCCGGGGTAGGAGCGAACGAAGTCCCGATGCGTCTGCTCTTGCCAACCCACGAAGGCCTTCATGGACTCGTAGTGCTTGCGGAGCAGATCGAGGTCGCCGTAAACGCGGGCGATCGTCCACGGACACACAAGGAAAGCGTCCGCCCATCCGGGCCCGCCGTCTCCACCCACCACGCCGGTGTTCGGAGAGACCGGCGGAATCTCGCCACGCTCGCCCTGCGAGTCCTCAAGGTCCTGCGTCCATTTCGCAAAGAACCCCGCCACGTCCATGTTGAAAGCGGCGGTACGCACGAAGACTTGCGCGTCTCCGGTCCAGCCCAAGCGCTCGTCTCGCTGCGGGCAATCGGTGGGGACGTCCAGGAAGTTGCCCTTTTGACCCCAAACGATGTTGCTCTGCAGCTGGTTGACGAGTGGATCCGAGCACTCGAAGCCTCCCGTGGCCACCATTTCGGAGTGAAGCACGACGCCGGTCACCGTATCCACCGCGGGCGGGTCTTCGGTCTTGTTGTCGAGGCCCATGATCTCCACGTACCGGAAGCCGTGGAAGGTGAATCTGGACTCCCAGATCTCTTCTCCGTCCCCTTTGCAGGTGTAGTAGTCGGTTGCGCGGGCCGTCCGCAGAGGCTCCCGGTAGAGGTTGCCTTTGGCGTCCAGCACCTCGGTGCACCGGATACGGATGGTCAAGCCGGGCTTGGCCTTGACCTTAATCCTGATGCGTCCCACCATGTTTTGGCCAAGGTCGAAGATCCAGAGGTTGCTCGGCCACTGCGGGATGGGCCTCGGAGGGCCGATCGGCGAGATCTCCTGGATCACTCTCACGGCGGGGCCAGGCGCGGGAACGATTCCTACCGTCTCCTCAAAGGTCGTCGCCGGCACCCAGCCCTTGCCGCTCCCCGAAGAGCACCACTCGCCCAACTCGCGGCGGGCATCGTAGGCCTCGCCGTGCATCATGTCGGACTCAAGAATCGGGCCAAAGCTCGTCGTCCAGGACCCATCGGAGTCCACGATCGTCGACGATCCATCCGCCAAGTCCACCATCAGTCGAGCCCGAAGCTTGGGCTGAAGACCGTAAGCCTGTCGGTCACGCCATTCGATGTGCCCGCAATACCAGCCGTCGCCCAGAATGGCTCCGATGCAGTTGACGCCCTCATTCAGGAGTTCCACGACGTCGTAGCCCCGATACTGGACCCGAGTTCGGTAGTCCGTCCAGCCTGGGAAGAACTCGTCTTGGGTGGCTCGCTTGCCGTTCAGGTAGGGCTCCACCAGGCCAAGGGCAGTGACATAGAGGCGAGCTCGGATCGGCCTGGAACCCAGATGGAATTCCTTGCGAAGGTAGGGGGATGGGGCGGTGGAGCGAGGCCCTCCGGCGTAGCTGTTTCCGATCCACTCGCTGCCTCCCCAATCGCCGATTCCTGGCTCCCACCAAGACGGCTCTGAGATGGCCGAGTTCCCGCCGCCGTCCCAAACCTGCACCGTCCACCAGGCGCGCTCGCCTGGCTCGATCACCGGTCCAGCATAGCGGACAGAGAAGTCCGTAGACGCCGTAACTCCAGAATCCCAGATTTCGGCGGCTTCAGGGCCGCTTTGCACCTTTACTTGGTAACGGACAGGCGGCTGGGAAGAGTCGGCATCTAGCCGCCAACTGAGTCGCGGATTTGCCGTCGCAAGGCCGATCGGGCACTCTAGATTCTCGCAAAGAAGGCGTCGAATGCGAAGCATGGCGCCATGCTACACCAGCCAGCCGCCATGACGTTGGCATGTGGCTATGAGCACGTTACCATCGTAATGTTTGTGGCGGATTTCATTGCAATTGGCTTGTCAAGACCCGGGAATTCGCGCGATTTTTCGCCGTTTTGCCAAAAGTCCTTGCAAATCTTCGCCATTTCGGTAAACATGTTAACTGCTCCAAGCGCGGCACCGCAAAGGATCCGCAGCCGAGCCTAGGAACCAATGGAGGTCCATATGTCACGCAGAAAGGCGTTTACTCTCATCGAACTCTTGGTCGTCATCGCGATCATTGCCATCCTTGCCGCCATCCTCTTCCCCGTCTTCGCCCAGGCCAAGGTGGCCGCTAAGAAAGCGTCCGAGCTTTCGAACTTCAAGCAGCTCACCCTTGGCAACTTGATCTATTCCGGCGACTACGACGACGTGTTCACCCTGCACGGCCACTGGCTGGGAGACCCCCAAACCGGCTGGATGTACCGCATCACCCCCTACATCAAGAACCTGCAGATCTTTCGAAGCCCGCAAGACTCTGGCCACGTCGACAACGTCGACGGCTGGATGGGCCCAAGCATCTCGGTTGCCGCAAACACCCTAGCCGGCCTCACGCTCCCGGACGTTGGCGACAACGTGATGCGCGGAGTGATCGGCTTCGACATGCAGACCAACTGGGGTGGCCCCATCGGGACCACCAACCAGACCGCGATCACCCAGGTCGCGGACACGATCATGCTGGCGCCGAAGTACACGAGGGACGTCAAGGCGCAAGGCGTTTGGCCGCCCGCCAACACTCCCTTCCTCACGCTGCAGAGCACCTTCCTTTGGGACTTCGACCCGACGTTCTCCGGAAAGGCGTACTACTACACCGATCCGCTGAGCAGCGGGGCGATCCCCAATGGCGGACGCCCGGATGGCACGTATCCGATCGGCAAGAACGGCGGCGTTTCCGGCGCCAAGGACGAGAACATGCCCTTCGCGTTTGCGGATGGCCACGCCAAGTCCTTCAAGCCAACCGCCACGAACCCGGATGGCGGCCGTCAGCCCGAAAAGAACAAGTGGGATTCGATCCGCTAGTTCGATCCTGACCCCGATGCGCGCTCCCTCCCTAGGGAGCGTGCATCTCTGTAGATCTATGAAGAGATTTTTGTTTCCGATTCTTGCGATCGCTTTGGGGCTGGCCGGTTGCCAGCAGGAAGCCGCGCCGGACGATAAGGCCATGCGGGAAGCCCTGAACGAGCAGAAGGCGGTCAAGGCGGACGATCTGCCGGCCAACGTGCCGGACTGGGTTCGCGAACAGGTTCGTGCGGGCGAGAAGCGCAAGTCCGGTGGCGGTGCTTCTGCCCCTCCGCCTTCCGCTTCCCCGGCGAGCAAAGGCTAGCTCTGGGCAGAAGCCTGCGTCCGAGATTTGCCCGGTTCCCGAACGGAGAGCCGGGCCGTATGATGGTGCTATGGACTATGACGTCGCAATCATTGGCGGTGGGCCGGCAGGCAGCACATGCGGCTCTCTACTTCGGAAATATGATCCCAGCCTTAAGGTCTTGATTTTGGAGCGAGAAGTCTTTCCCCGCGACCACATTGGCGAGAGCCAACTCCCCATGATCTGCCCGATCCTGGAAGAGATGGGGTGCTGGGATAAGGTCGAGGCGGCCGACTTCCCGATTAAGATCGGCGCAACCTACCGGTGGGGCAACTCGGACAAGCTCTGGGACTTCGAGTTCCTTCCGGGAACCGAGTTCGAGAGCCAGCCCAGGCCGGCTAAGTTCGAGGGGCAGCGGCGTCAAACCGCCTTCCAAGTGGATCGGTCCATTTACGACAAGATTCTTCTCGACCACGCTGGAGAACTGGGCTGCGAGGTTCGTCAGGGCGTGAAAGTAACGAAAGTCCACCATGAGGGCGACAAGGTCCTCGGCTTCGAACTCGCTTCGGGAGAAACCGTGACGGCCGACCATTACGTGGACTGCAGCGGCGACGCGGCGATTCTCAGGAAAGCCCTCGATGTGCCAATCGACTGCCCAACTTCCCTCCGAAACATCGCGATTTGGGATTACTGGCAAAACGCGGATTGGGCGGTCAAGATCGGGGTCGGCGGAACCCGCATCCAGATCATGTCGCTGGATTACGGGTGGATCTGGTTCATCCCAATGGGCCCCACCCGCACCAGCATTGGCCTCGTTATCCCTGCCGAGACCTACAAAAAGTCTGGAAAGTCCCCCCTTGAGCTCTACTTGAAGGCGGTTGCGGAGGAGCCTCATATCGGCTCCTTGTTGTCGAATGCCGTCCGGGAGGAGAAGCTCGCCTCGACCAAAGATTGGAGCTTCGTTGCCGAACGAATCGCAGGCGAAAACTGGTTCCTCGCTGGCGAATGCGCCGGGTTTGCCGACCCGATCCTGTCCGCGGGAATGACCCTCGCCCATACGGCCGGGCGGGAGGTCGCCTACACCATCCTGGAGCTTCGCCGGAAAGAGCACGACCCCGCCTGGCTTATCTCCCGGTACGACGATGTGAACCGCAAGCGGATCGGCGCCCACGTCAAATTCGCCGACTTCTGGTACGCCGGGAACGGGATTTTCACCGATCTTCAGGCTTACACCAGTGAGATCGCCAAGGACTCAGGGTTGGCCCTCACCGCCGACGAGGCGTTCCGCTGGCTGTCCACCGGCGGTTTCGCCCACGACAACTACCTTCATGCTCAGGTTGCGACCTGGGACGTGGGCTCGATGAAAGTCCTCGCCCAACGCTTCATGGGCACGACCGCGACCTGGCAGATCGGGCAGAACAACCTGTTCGATCTGGATTTGGAGGGGGCCGAGCGAGACTTCGTCCCGATCTTGGAGGACGGGCGGATTCACAAAGTTCGCTGCTACACGCGCAGCGGCAAATCCTTGCCCAACTTCGCCAACTTCCGCGCGGTGATCTTTACTTTGCGCACTGAGCGGTACATCGAGGACATCATCGCCGGACTCATGGCCTACTACAAGAAGATGGGCTTGGAGCCGCGGCAGTACTCCACGATCGCCCTGCAAACTCTGGAAGCCATGGTTACGGAGGGATGGGTCAAAGCATCGGTTGATCCGGAGAGGCCACTCCACAACTTCCTCACTCCCGAGGAGTCGCAGTTCGTCCACGAGAATCGGGATTGGTCGACAGAAGACCGGGCAACCGCCGTAGCCTCAGAAGGTGTGAAATGATCCTTCCGACCTGGCAAAAGTTGAGGCATCCTATAGAGCCATGAGTCAGCATTTCGATGTAGCCATCATCGGAGGCGGCCCCGCCGGATCGACCTGCGGAACGCTCCTACGCAAGTACAACCCGAACCTCAATGTCGTTATCCTGGAGCGGGCTAAGTTCCCTCGCGACCACGTGGGCGAAAGCCAGCTCCCTTACGTGGGAACCGTCCTTCACGAGATGGGCTGTTGGGATAAGGTAGAAGCCTGCAACTTCCCGATCAAGGTTGGCGCAACGTACCGCTGGGGCCAGTCGGAAGAGCTCTGGGACTTCGAGTTCATTCTCAACGGCGTCTTGAGGCCAGAGCCACGCCCCGCAAAGTTCGAGGGCCAGCGTAAAGAGACTGCCTTCCAAGTGGACCGCGCCATTTATGACCAGGTGCTCTTGGAGCACGCCCGGACCATGGGCGTGGACGTTCGGGAGCAGACCGGGGTGCGGGAGGTCCTCAAGACCGGCGACCGCGTGGACGGGCTCCTCATGGACTCGGGCGAGACCATCGTCGCCAACCACTACGTGGACTGCTCGGGGCACTCGGGCATCCTGCGCCGGGCCATGGGCGTCGAGGCCAACAGCCCGACCACTCTGCAGAACATCGCGATCTGGGATTACTACCAGAACGCGGACTGGGCGGTCGAGATCGGAGTGGGCGGAACCCGGGTCCAGGTGATGTCTCAGGGCAATGGCTGGCTCTGGTTCATTCCTCTCGGCCCGACGAGAACCTCGATCGGACTGATCCTCCCCGCTAGCTACTACAAGAGCACCGGAAAGCGTCCGGAGGAGCTCTTCGAGGCGGCGGTTTTCAACGACCCGGTGATCGCCCCCCTTATGAAAAACGCGGTCAGCGAGGGAAGCCTCCAGACTACGAAGGACTGGTCTTTCCTCGCGGAGCGCCTCGTTGGGGAGAACTGGTTCCTGGCCGGCGAAAGCGCCGGCTTTGCCGACCCCATCCTGGCCGCCGGCATGAGCCTGGCCCATGCCGGGGCTCGCGATGCCGCATACACGATTCTTGCCCTGGAGCGCCGGGATTACGAACCCGAGTGGCTCCGTTACCGCTACGATGAAACCCACCGCCGTCTCATCGGGCAGCACATCCAGTTCGCGGACTATTGGTACACGCACAATGGCGTGTTCACGGACTTGCAGGAGGTCACCAAGGAGTTGGCCAAGGATGCCGGCCTTCAACTCGACCCCAAGACCGCTTGGCGTTGGTTTGGAACCGGCGGCTTCATCGATCACAACAACTTGGGAACCCGCTACGGCGGTTACAGCCTGATCGCCACCAAGGCGATCTCGGCCAACTTCGTGGGCGGCAAGCCGCACTACGAAATCGTGGGCAAGACCCACTTCGTGGCAAACCGCGAGGGAGCCGAGAAGGTTTGGGGCGCCAGCCTCGCCAACGGCAAGATCGACCGCCATCGGTGCCTTGCCCGAAACGGCAAGATCCTGCCCACCTTGGGCCTGTGCGGTTGGTTCCTCCTCACTCTGAAGGAGCCGAAAAGCTACCTCGAACTCACCGACCTGGCTACCCAGTACTTCCGTGACATGCGCTTTGCTCCCGATTACATGCCGAAGTTCAAGCGGGACTGGTACGAGATGCTCGAGGCAATGGTGAGCGACGGATGGATCGATGCCGAGACGCGACCGGGCGAAGTGTGCGTACCCGATCCTGGGTTCGAGGTCGATACCTTTATCCATGAGAACCGGGACCAGCCCGCCCGTGAAGCGATGGTGGGATGATTTGGAGTAGAGTCGGATCGGTCGCGTTGGGTGTCTCCCTACTCGCCGCCGTTCCGGCCCAGGTCACCCTCCGCTACGCGGTGACCGACGGCTCCGAGTCCCTTCCCATCGTCAAGCAGATTTGCCGCGACTTCGAGCGGGCGCATCCCGGGATTCGGATAAAGGTCGAGCCCATCGTCGACAACTACAGCCAGAAGCTCATGGCGATGTACGCGGCGCGGGTCTCTCCGGACCTCGCCCGCTTTGGACCTGGAGACTTCCAAGCGCTTGCCGCACGTAAAGCGCTCTTGCCGTTGGACGAGTTTCTCCGAGAAGACGAGGGCGTAGACCTGGGTGCCTACTATCCCAACCTGCTGCGGTTCATGCAGTTCGAGGGAAGGCAGTACGTCCTCCCTCGATCGGTTGCGCCAACCGGCCTCATCTTCTACAACAAACGTCTCCTGGCAGAGGCGGGATTGCGCGCCCCCGACCCCAAGTGGACCTGGTCTTACCAGCCTCGCCCAGAGTTACGGGAGAAGGACTTCACTTGGATGGTGAGCCGCTTAACCAAACAGGTTGGAGAGGGCGCAAAGCGCAAGACCGTGCAGTACGGGCTGGGGATCGCATGGCCCCAGTTGTGGTTCAACACCCTCCTCATCTCGCGGGGACTCACGCTCTGGAACAGCAACGAGAAGCCGACCGAGATCCGCGCGACCAACCCCAAAGTCGTCGAATTGATGAACTTTGCCTCCGAAAGTATCAACAAACGCAAGTGGATGCCGAGCCAGATCGAGCTGACCAGCAACAACACTAGCGTTCGAGACCAGTTCGTCCAAGGCAAGATCGCCCTTTTCCAAACAGGACCTTGGGAAATCCGAAAGTTCCGACGCGAGATGAAGGACCCGTGGGACATCTGTCTCTTCCCGGCCTTCGAGGGAAGCCCGTATCGGGGACTCTGCGAGGGCAACGATACCGCGATTTTTGCCTCAACTCGCTACCCAAAGGAGGCGTGGCTGTTTGCCAAGTGGATGTCAGGTCCGCCCGGCATGGCCGCGATGGCCCGGGCCGGCCAGGACCAGCCCGCGATGCGCGCCCTGGCCCTCACTCCCGGAGTCTGGCTGCCCTCCCAATCCGCGGCCGAGAGCGAGAGAACGCCGCAGAACCTCGCCATCACCGACGCGGCTGCCGCAGGCATGGAATACATCCAGGTTCCGGAGTACTTCCGCCCCATCGCGGAGGCTGCGCAGGGCATCGCGTTCGACATCCTAAACGGGATCAAGCCCCCGGAGGAGACGCTGGCCCGTTACCAGCGGGATGCCACCCGCGACCTTGGCAACGCGGTGCGCCGACTCGAAACGCAGCCGTACCCGGTGGGGCCGGCCATTGCGATCGGCCTCGGGGTCCTCGCCGCCTTGGCTGGCTGGGTGTACTGGCCGGAACGTAAGGTCCGCTACACCAGCTCGGAGAGGAAGGACAGTCGTAGCGCCTACTGGTTCCTTCTCCCCTGGCTGCTCGGCCTCGGGATGACCTTCGGCCCGATGGTGTACAGCTTCTTCCTCAGCTTCGCCGAGTCCGACATGATCCAGCCCCCCAAGTGGGTGGGTCTGCGGAACTACACGGATGCGATCTACATCGACGACTCGGTTCCGATCAGCATCCGCCAAACGTTCATCTACGCCCTGTTCAGCATTCCACTCGGAATGGCGTCTGCCCTAGGCTTGGCGCTGCTCCTGAACCAGAAGGTGAAGGGCGTCCCCCTCTTCCGGGCCCTCTACTACCTTCCGTCCCTCGCCAGTGGTGTTGCCATGTCGCTAATTTGGATGCGGCTTTTCAACCCGAGCGAGGGCCTCATCAACAACCTCATCTACGGCGCCGACGGCCAACGCGACTGGTTGGGATTAGGCACCCTGCTGAGCAACCTGGCGGGAACACCCGGCCAGCCGATCAACTGGCTGGGGAACCCAAAGACCGTAATCCCGGCGTTCGTGATTATGGGGATGTGGGGAGCGGGCGGGGGCACCATCATCTTCCTGGCTGGCCTTCAAGGAATCGGCGTCAGCTACTACGAGGCAGCCACCCTGGACGGAGCGGGCATCTGGCGCAAGTTCCGCAACGTCACGTTGCCGCTGCTAACCCCCACGATCTTCTTCTCGATGATCACCGGGGTGATCGGTACCCTGCAGGTCTTCACCCAGGCCGTGGTCATGACGGACGGAGGACCTGACCGGGCAACCCTCTTCTACATGGTGAACCTCTACCGCGCGGCCTTCGCTCAGCTGAAGATGGGCTACGCGTCTGCCCTTGCCTGGATTCTCTTCGTCATCATCCTTCTGGTGACCGTGGTTCAGCTCAAGGCCGGCAAGCGCTGGGTGTTCTACGAGGGGGAGCTTAAGTGAAGACGGAGGCCGCTATCTTCCGCTCCGCCGCCAAGCGCTTTGCTTTTCAAGAGCGGCTTGGAATCGGGATTCTCTACGTGGGCCTGGTCTTCGGTGCGGTCCTGTTCATGGTGCCGCTCTACATCATGCTTGCGATGGCTCTCAAGACCCCGATCGAGATCAGCCAGACCTCGCCATGGTCCTGGCCCACTCAGCCAACCTTTGGCAACTTCCAGACGCTCCTAATGGACCCGCAACTGGACTTCTGGCGCAAGTTCAAGAACACGCTTCTCCTCAGCGCCGTGCCAACGCTCGGAGTGGTCCTGACTTCGGCAATGGTGGCTTATCCGTTCGCGCGCCTTCGGTTTCGCGGGCGGGACCGCCTATTCCTGATCCTGCTCTCCACAATGATGCTGCCTGGCGTGGTCACGATGATCCCCGGCTATATCCTCAACGCAAAGCTGGGCTGGGTGGATACGTATTGGCCGTTCTTGGTCTACCCCTTCCTGGGCGGAGGCGCCTTCAACATCTTCCTGATGCGCCAGTTCATGATGGGAATTCCGCGAGAGATGGATGAGGCCGCCAAGATCGACGGCGCAAGCAACGCCGCCACCTTCTGGCGGATCCTGCTCCCTAACTGCGGCCCGGTACTGGCTACGATCGCCGTGTTCAGCTTCATCGGCGGCTTCCGAGACTTCCTCGGTCCTCTCATGATCCTGAACGACCCCGACAAGATGACCCTTGAGGTCGCCTTGCGAGGCCTTCAGACTTCGCGAGGAACCGACTGGCACCTCTTGATGGCAGGTTCGCTGCTGGTCTTCCTTCCGATCGTCGTGATCTTCATCGGATGCCAGCGCTACTTCGTCAAAGGCATCGCTCTGACGGGCGGAAAATAGCGGTCTTACGAGTACAGAGACTAGAATGAACTATGGCCTCGATACGTGACGTAGCCCGGGTGAGTGGAGTTTCGACGGCGACGGTCTCCCACGTACTCCATGGCCGGCACGACCGGGTGAGCGAAGAGACCCGCCAACGTGTTCTCGCCGCGATCCGGCAACTCCGTTACCGCCCGCCCTTGTTCTCAGCCGATGAGGACAACATCAAGACCCGCTCGATTGGCGTCCTCGCGGGCGACCTTACAAGGTTGCCGATCAGCACCCACCTTTACTTCAGCCAGGCCCTGGACGGCATTATCGAGGTTGCCTTTTTGAGGGGTTGGACCGTCCACCTCTTCGTCGAGCGGATGTGGGACGAGATCGGAACGTCCGTGCGTCGGGGTTACGACGGGCGCTGCGACGGTCTGATTAGCATCGCGCCTACTTTGGACAATCCCACCATCGTCTCCCTGCAGGAGCGAGGCGTGCCGCTCGTCTTGCTGGGGACGAGCGCGTTCCTCCCGGACGTCTCCTCGGTCGATATCGATAACGAAGCGGCGGGGAACACCCTCGGACGGCACCTCATCAACTTGGGGCACTCGCGCTTTGCGTACGTGGGGTCGGACCCTCAGATTGCCGCCGCACTAGAAAGAGAAGCCGGGCTAAAGCGCGCCATGCTCGACGCGGGGCTGGACCCGGCTACGAACCTGACTTCGTTCTTCGGACGCGACCGACTGGACCACGTTCCCGCCCTGATGCAACTTCCCAAGGACCGACGTCCGACTGCTTTCTTTGGATGGAACGATGGCGATGCCCACGACCTGCTCCGCATCTTCACTGAGATGGGGATCAACGTGCCAGGTGAGGTCTCAGTGGTCGGCGTGGACGACGACCGGCGCTCGATGTTCTCCTGCCCGCCCCTTACGACCATCACCAATCCTGTTGTGGCCCTTGGGCGACGTGCCGCCCACCTGCTGATCGACAAAGTAACCGACCCCAACCAGCCCAGCGAGACCGTGAAGTTCTCCCCAGACCTCATCGTGAGGGGAAGCACAGGTCCCGCTCCAGGAGCTGAAGTCCCCAAATCTTCGGGTCGCCGCACGTCGGGCTCCCCCCACAAGTAGCCATCTCGAAGGCTCGGTGCTATGCTGGGTTAACTAGGTAACCCAGCTCATGCGAATCGCGCTAGAATCATTGGCCCCCGGCTCCCCGGTGTCCCCCCTCGACTGGATCGAAATCGGCGCGCGCCCCGGAGACAGCGTGCTTGTCCTTGACGGCCAAGGGGACGCCTACTTCTCCGCCGAACTAGATCAGCCAGCCGCATGGCAGGTTGGCGGAGCCCTCGGCTGGCACCGCGCCGAGATCCTCACCGAAGAAGGCGACGAGATAGTGGTGACCTTCCGCGTGGCGGCCGAGACTTCGATTCGCGACCATGATGGGGTGTTTCGAGACCTCCTGCAGATGCTCCACTACACGATGGTTTCCGAGTTCGGAGAGTCCTCCTCGTGCCTATGGAACGGCAAGATCTACCAGTTCTTCATCTGTTGGCTCCGGGACCACGTTCACGTCCTCAAGGGGATGAAGTACTTCCACGGTGGCCTCAAGAGCGCGATCGAGCTCTATCGCGACACCCAGCGGGAAGACGGCATGGTCTTCGACAATTGCTACCCACGCGGTCTGGACGAGAACACCTGGGTCGTGCGGTTCACGGAAGGAGGCTTCTATCTCCCTAGCCAGGATCGGCGGTTCGAGATGAAGCGCATTCCGGTGGAGAACGATGTGGAGTACCTCTACGTCGAGGGCATCTACTACACCTGGAAGGCAACCGGCGACGAGGCGTGGATGGAGGGAATGCTCGACTCGGCCACCCGGGCGCTCGAGTACAGCGTGCATGACGTCGACTATCGGTACTCCGAGAAGTTCGGCCTTCTGAAACGCGGATACACCATCGATACCTGGGACTTCCAGAGTGAGCACGACCGCAACGTGGAAGGCGACATCATGCGCGTCCGGCCCGGCACCACCCGGTTTGGCGTGATGCATGGCGACAACACGGGCTACGCGGCGGCATGCCGGCAGCTCGCGGAGATGCTGGAACGAGTGGGAAGGGAAGAGGAGGCCGACCGGTACCGGCACCGGGGAGACGAGATCCTGGCGAGGCTCGAGACGGTGAGCTGGGTGGGCACCCACTACCGGCACCACGTTCGTGAGGAAACTACCGGCTACGACTTCGGGGTCGACGAGGCAAGCCAGGTCAGCCTAAGCAACGCCTACTCGATGAATCGCGGGATCGGGCAGGACAAGATGCGCGCCATCGCCAAGACCTACCAGGGGATCCGAAACAACTTGCCCGTGGGATCCCCCGGCGAGTGGTACACGATCTATCCTCCCTTTGAGAGAGGCTTCGGCGGCCACAGCGACAAGTGGCAGTACATGAACGCCAGCGTCACCCCCATCGTGGCCGGAGAGTTAGCCCGAGGGGCATTTGGCTGCGGCGAAGAGGCTTACGCAGCCGACATTCTGCTGCGGCTCCGCGAACTCGGGAAAGCCCATGGGGACCGCTTCCAATGCTCATACACCGGAAGCATTCCGCCTCCTCCCTCAAGAACGTTTGCCCCCCTGGATCTCTCGCCGGCCGCCAACGGAAACCCGCGTGGCCCGGCAACGGAAGACGTCCACGGTTGGAGCAACAGCCCCAACGACCTGCAAGAGTTACCGGGCGGACTCCAAGACTTCTCCGGCGTCCCTTTCGAGGTCCTCAGCGAAGCCAGGGCCGCGATCGTTGCCCGGGACGGGGGTAGCCACTGGCTCGACGTTGAAGGCTTCCACTCCAGCCTCTATCTGCTCCACTGCATGAGCGGGGGCACCACCGAGGTCGCGGGAACGCTCTACTTGGAGTACGAGGACGGGACGGAGACGTGTTACGTCCGCCGTGGTCAGGAAATCCTGAGCTGGTGGATGCCCGAACTGCCTCCAATCCACGGCCGCCGCAAGCTGGATATCGGGTGGAAGGGCAAGAACGAGGTGTTGCCCTACGTAGGAGTCAGCGTCGGAGCGTTTGATCTGGACCCGTCCCGTAAGCTCCTCAGCGTCGGCTTTGGCGGTACCGAGGACGGGGCCGAGTGGTGGGTGATGGGCGCGACCTTGAGCGACGCCCCGTCCTACTTCCCAACTCTGCCGATCAGCTTCGGCATCCCCAATGGCTGGGGCGCCGCTGCCGTGGTCTACGCCCTGGTTGAAGGGTTGGCAGGCGTTGTGGACGTAGATGGGGCCTTCCAAAGTGTCGAAGTCTCCCCGCGATGGACGGCGTCGGGGACCAAGGAAGTCGACGTCTGCGTCGCCTACCCGGCGTCGGGTGGCTACGTCGCCTACCAGTTCAGGCACGATCCTGACCAGAAGAGGTTCGCCCTCACCCTGACCGGCAGTGGCCAGGAGTGCCGCCTGCGAGTCCTTCTCCCGCCTGGCGTCCGGACGGCGTCTGCTCGGGAGACCACTGAGGGCGAATCACTCCCGGTTGAGGTCGAGATCGTAGGCGAGTCTGGCTACGCCACCCTCGATGTTTCGCAAGCCGTCCCCCTCTGCTTGGAGGTTCAGTACTCATGAAGGGACTGTTGTTCCGCGGAGACGACGCGGGAGGTTGCGAGAGCGCGAATCTCGCGGTTGCCCAATGCCTGAATGCCGGCCTGCTCAAAAACGTGGGCGTCATGGCCTGCGGATTGGCTTTCGGAGAGGCCGCCAGGCTACTGGCAGATCGAGGCGACGCCTGCTTTGGTCTGCACGTTTGCTTGAACGCCGAGTGGGACAACGTGAAGTGGGGGCCGGTTCTGCCCGCCGAGGAGGTGCCGAACCTGGTCGATTCCAGCGGCAACTTCCTCGCCACGCCAATGCTGAACCACGAGCGGGGGCTAGACCTGGAGCAAGCGATGGCGGAGGTTAAGGCCCAACTGGCCAAGCTTAGGCAGGCAGGCTTCAAAGTCAGCTACATCGACCAGCACATGGGGGTGGGTTGGGTCGGTGGCCTCGGTGAGCAGATCGCAGAGCTGGCCCGCCAAGAGGGATTGGTAAGCGGTGACGGCTGGCCCTGCCTTCCGCCGGAAGACGACGGCGCCGACGCCGTGACGAGGTTCCTCTCGCGGATCGACGCGGCCCAAGAGGAGCACGCCCTAAGCGTCTTCCATCCTGGTCTCGACCGGGAGGATATGCGGCAATACCGCCATGAGGGGCTAGATCCCGGCCAGGTTGCCAAAGAGAGGCAAGCCGACACCGATTTCCTTTGCGACCCGCGCCTCCGCCGAAGTCTGGAGGCACGCGGGATCCGAGCCCTGCGCTTCGATCAGGTCGCGGTCGTTCGCTAGACCGCTACTTGGCCTTGGCCTTGCGCGCCGGTTTCTTGGCGACCGCTGGCTTGGCGGGTGTCGGAGCCGGAACCCCGCTGGGGACCAGGAGCGGATTAGGCAGTCGAGGTTGCCGTCGCTGGGCGGGCACCTCGATAGCGCGGGTTCCGTTCAGGTAGTGCGCGGTGAGGCAGTCCGAGGCAAGGAACTCGGCAACCGTGCCCTGGGCAACCACCTCGCCGCCGTGCTCGCCCGCGCCCGGCCCAAGCTCGAGGAGCCAGTCGGCGGCAAGCATCGTCTCTTCGTCGTGCTCGACCACGAGCACCGTGTTGCCAAGATCGCGAAGTCGCTGTAGGGTCTCGATCAGCTTTCGGTTGTCTCGCTGGTGAAGCCCGATCGAGGGCTCGTCCAGGATGTAGAGGCAGCCCATCAAACCCGATCCAATCTGGGTTGCGAGGCGGATCCGCTGGGCCTCGCCGCCCGCCAGGGTCCGTGCGTTGCGGTCCAGCGTGAGATAGCCTAGTCCGACGTCGGTCAGGAATCGAAGCCGCTCCACGATCTCGCGAACCGCGCGCTCCGCGATGGCGAGTTGCCGCTTGGTCAGTTGGTCCGGAAGGGCACGGAAGAACTTCAAACTGTCGTCCACGCTCATGCTTGCGACGGTGGCAACATCCAGGTCCGCAAGCTTCACGCTGAGCGTCTCCGGCTTCAGACGCTTGCCCTGGCAAACCGGGCAGGGCCGGGTGGCCATGTACTGCTGCAGGTCGTTCTTGACCCACTCGCTCTCCGTGCTGTCGAACCGCTTCCGCAACGAGGCCAGTACGCCCAGCCACTGCGTCTGGAAGGTCCTCTCCCGGCTCCCGTACTTCATCACCACCGTGATGGGTTCGGGCAGGCCGTTCCAGACCGCTTCCATCCCTTCGGCGGGAATCTCCTTGACCGGTAAGCGAGAATCGAAGCCCATGACCTTGCCCACCGCATCCAGCATCTCAGGCCACCAGTCTTTGACTTCGCCGGACTTGTAGACAAAGGGCAGAATCGCGCCATTTCGAAGCGGCTTGGAGTGGTCGGGGCACACCAGCTCGGGATCAAACTCGGTCTTGGTGCCAAGCCCCGTGCACTCCGGGCAAGCGCCGTAGGGAGAGTTGAAGGAGAACATCCGGGGCTCCAGCTCCGGCAACGAGAAGCCACACTCGGCGCAGGAGTAGTTTTCGGAGAAGATCAGCTCAGTCGTCTCCTCTGACCCGGGAGCCTCGTAGGAGAGGGCGACCATGCCCTTGCCCATCTTAAGCGCGGCCTCGATAGAGTCTGCCATGCGGCGCTCGATCCCCTCCTTGACGACGATGCGGTCCACCACCACCTCGATCGTGTGCTGCTTGTACCGGTCCATCGGGATGTCGTCGGTGACCTCGTACATCTCGCCGTCCACCCGCACCCGCACGTAGCCGGCTTTGGCCACATCGGTCAGGACGCTCTTGTACTCGCCCTTGCGGCCTCGCACGAGCGGAGCGAGGATCTGCAGACGAGTCCCCTCGACAAGCTCCTTGGCGACGTCGACGATCTGATCGGTTGACTGGCGCTCGATCGGCCCGTGTCCGTTGATGCAGAACGGGGTGCCGGCCCGCGCGTAGAGAAGACGCAGGTAGTCGTAGATTTCCGTGACCGTTCCCACCGTGGAACGCGGGTTCCGCGAGGCGCTCTTTTGATCGATCGAGATGGCCGGAGAGAGGCCGTCGATGTGATCCACGTCTGGCTTGTCCATCTGCCCCAGGAACTGGCGCGCGTAGGCGCTGAGGGACTCCACGTATCGCCGCTGACCCTCGGCGTAGATGGTGTCGAAAGCGAGCGACGACTTGCCCGACCCGGAAAGCCCGGTCACCACGACGAGCTTGTCCCGTGGGATCGTGACCGTGATGTCCTTCAGATTGTTCTCACGCGCACCCACCACCACGATTCGGTCGTGGAAACGGTTGCCAACGGTGGGGCTAGGCTCAGACATTCCGGGAAGATAGTATACGCCTGGCTACCTAAATCGCAAGCCCGCAAACCCTCTGGGTCCCAGGCTAAGGTCCCAAAAAGGTCCCACTCCGGAACCGAACGCTGTATGATTGCGTGTCCGTATCGGCGCACGAGGAATGACCTTGTGCATTAGGGGAAAAGAAAGATGACAAACGCAACGTATCGGCGAACCGCTCGGTTCGCCCTCTGGGCCGTCCTGATGGGAGGGATGGCCGGAACCGTAGTATCCAATCTGCCGAGCGAGAACCTCGCCAAGTCAGGTCCGGAGGCCCCGCTCGACAAGCGGGCAAGGACCTCGATCGACCCGCCCGGTCCCGCCGTAGGCAAGCTCTGCCAAGACCTGTTCTTGGCGATCGACCACCGTGACCAAGCGGAGCTCGAGTCGCTCCTCAAGCGAGGAGGCGACCCAAATTCGGCCAACGGCTTGGGCTTTGGCCCGCTTTTCGTCGCCGCCGCGTCGCACCAGCCAAAGGCTATGGCCGCCCTGATTGAGGCCGGCGCCAAGCCCGACGCTCAGACGATGTACGGCACGCCGCTCATGTTCGCCGCTACCAGCGCTCACTTGGAAGGCGCCCAGATGCTCCTCGCCAAGGGCGCCAACGTGAATGCGTCGCGAGACGACGGAATGACCGTGCTGATGATGGCTTCGTACACCGGCCACCCTGGGTTCGTGGGCGAGCTACTGAAGCGAAAAGCCGACCCGAACGCGAAGGATGATAGCGGCGTCTCCGCTCTCAGCCTCGCCGCGAGAGCGGGCAACGTGCCCGTCGTTCAGATGCTGGTCCAGGCCGACGCCAAGATCGACGATCCCGACAACAGCGGGCAAACGCCGTTGATGGCCGCCGCCCAGACGGGTCGGACCGAGATCGTCGACATCCTGCTGAAGGCGGGCGCGAAAGCCAACCTGCGCGATGGCCAGGGACGGACGGCTCTGATGCTGGCTGCGTCGTACGGCGACTATCCGGGCGTCGTGAAAGCCCTCCTCGCCGCCGGCGCCAACAAGGGCGCCACGGACTTCACGGGCCGCTCCGCCGCCGCTTTGGCGGCAAGCCACGG
>JBGSIJ010000046.1:0-13369 GCA_041742595.1 Fimbriimonadaceae bacterium
CCGCCGCCGTATCCGCCACCGCCGCCGCCGCCGCTAGGTCGGCTGCCGCGATCTTCGCGAGGACGAGCCTCGTTGACGGTCAGGGTTCGTCCGTCCATGGCGGAGCCGTTCTTGTCGGCAACCGCAGCTTCCATCTTGTCCGCGTCTACGTCAAGGAACGCGAAGCCGCGGCCCTCGATGATGCGCACGTTGGTGGCGCCGTAGGCAGAGAAAGCCTGGGCGAGCCCGCTTTCGTTCGTCGAATAGGGGATGTTCCCTACGTAAAGAGTCTTAGTTGCCAATTGATGGTCTCCTTGGGCGAACCTTGCGGTTCGCGAGTTTTGTACGCTGCGGTTGTTCGATCTCGGGACAAAACTTGCCAAGGCAGAATCTTGAGGGAGAAGGCTTGATGCGGGGCGTGCCTTAACAAGATACCACCTTCAGGCTCAAATCGGTTGGATTTCAGCAAAGGGTCGTCATTGTTACTCGGCCCGGGAGTCCAGACACGCGGCGACGGGGAACCCTCCAAGGGATCGGCAGGTTGCCCCAGGCGGCGGGATGCGTCAAACTAGCTCATGGACCGGCGTGAGTTTCTCTGGGGTTCGGCGTCTTTGGCCGCATGGAGCCTGGGGCCAAAGAGGCCGGTTCTGGACGAGAACCCAAGGCGCATGGACACCAATACCGAACTCCGCCAACCGACGAAGGCCTGGATCTGGAACAGCGTCCACAAGGACACCTCCCCGGCGGACCTCAAGGCCCTGTACAAGAAGCTCAAGTCTCACGGGCTCGACGGGGTCTACATCAGCGGCGTGGACGATCGCGAGTTCGAGATCATCCGCGAGGCCGGACTGGAGGTCCACTGCTGGATGTGGACGACGAACCGCGGCGACGAGTGGATCCGCAAGAACCATCCCGAGTGGTACATGTCCAGCCGAAGCGGCAAGTCTTGCTTCGATAAGCCCCCTTACGTGGACTACTACCGCTGGGTCAACCCGCTGATTCCGGGCGTTCAGTCCTATCTGGAGGATCGCGTGGGGGAACTGGCCAAGCATCCGTCGGTTTCGGGCGTCCACCTGGACTATGTGCGCTACCCGGACGTGATCCTTCCGCGTGCCCTCTGGTCGACTTACGGACTGGACCAGACCGAGGAACTGCCCGACTACGACTTCGACTACTCGGAGCCGACGCGCCAAGCCTTTTTGAAGGCGACGGGCCGCGACATCCTGAAGATCGAGGACCCGGCCCACGACCAGGAGTGGCTGCACTTCCGCTACGACGCGGTGACCCAGCTGGTGAAGAAGCTCGCCAAGGTGGCGCACGGACACAAGAAGAAGATCACGGCGGCGGTATTCCCAACTCCTCGCATGGCCCGCAAGATCTGCCGCCAGGACTGGGACAAGTGGCCGCTGGACGCCTTCTGCCCGATGGTCTACCACAGCTTCTACAACGAGCCGATCTCCTGGGTGGGCGACTGCGTTCTGGAAAACGTCCATGCGGTACGCGCTCCCATTTATGCGGGGCTCTACATGCCCGCCTTGCCCACGCCAGACGAACTGAGGGAAGCCATGCGCCTGTGCTGGAAGCGCGGAGCCGCGGGAGTCTCCCTGTTCGGGGGCATCAGCGACGCGCATTGGGAAGCTTTCGAAGCCGCCAGCTAGGCCCTTTGGAACGCGGAGGCTCGCCAAAGCGTTCATACTGAATGTAACGGGGGCGAACGGGTTCGACAGGGCTGGTTCGATCTTCAGTTGCGAGCCGAGGTTGGTCAGTTGGCCTCGTAAAAAGCTGACCAAAAGATAGTTGCCAATAACAACTACGCATTCGCGGCCTAATACCCCGCGCATCTGACGGCTCCAGTCCGGTAGGAGTTGTTCGGGTGAAGCCAAATCCGGATCGCGAAGAAGGCTTCTGTTCGTAGCCGACTAAGCTAAATAAACCGAACTGGACGTCCGCCCAGGCGGCCTCGGCAGAGGGCGGCGTCGAGAAAAAGTACTGAGGAGACGCTCGTGGTAACGGAAGGGGCGACAGTTTTGGAAGAGGGTTCAATTCCCTCCGCCTCCACCAATTTCTCGCCGGTCTACTCGACCGGCGGCATTTTAGCAAGCTCGGAACGAAGCACGGCAACTTCCGCTTCGTACATCTTTCGTCGAGCCGCGTCGGCACGCTGTTGTTTCCCGGCGTCTCCCAAGTCCCCGCCCCGAGAGTAGAGTTCCATCTCCTTCTCCGTAAGGCCGGCTTCCTTCGCGGCCTCCCGAATCAGGTCTTTCAGCGTATCTGCCAAGTTGCGGCTCAGATCCTTGTACCAGGCAACGAACGTTGCGAGAGCCTCCTTTACGGCATCCGCCTTGGCTAGGTCCTTGGCTTTTGTCCAGTATTCGATCTCGCTTTCGTAAGTCTTTCGCACGATCCCGGCGCCGTTGAGCACGCCCAGCGAGCTGACCGGCTCGGCGAGGGCAACCCGACGGCCCATATGCCGAACGGCCCTAAGATATTCTTGAGCCTTGTCACCAAGGTCCCCCGCCCGAGAGCTGGTGAAGCCTAGCTGTCGGACTCTGGAAAGCGTTGGCATGGCGTCCTCGGGCGGAGGGGCGGTTACATAGATGAGTGTCTTCTGAAGCTGGTTGCCCTGCTTCAAGAGGTCGAGAGCCTTCTGTAGATCGCCCGCTTGGGCGTGCGCGCTTGCCTTCAGGTAGAGCGTATAGGCGTTCTCAGGATCGGACCTCTGTGCGCGGTCGAGCGCTTCCATGGCCGCCTTAGGCTGAGTGGGGCCCTGGTCGTAAAACGCTTGGTAGTCGTCGGCAATCCCCTGGTTCACGTAGGGAGCGCCTGCGCCACCTCCGCATCCAAGGGTCAGGGCGGCCAAGCAGAGTCCAAGAAGCAATCGGTTGAGGTTTGTCATTGAGTCCAACGGAAAAGCGGGGTCCGGCGGCTGCCGGACCCCTTGCGAGGAGGAGACGAACTACCAGACGCGGTTGCTAAGCGTGGTGCAGCTAGCATCGCCCTTCGGACAGTAGTCGCGGTCGGGGGTTTCCGGGAAGCTGTAGAAGCCTCGCTGCTGATAGTCCCACATCAGCTGCCGCTGGGGGATCGTCCCGTTGGCGTTCTTGAAGGCGGGGTCCTTGGCGTACACGGCGTGGCCGTCGGTGAACGTCCAGTTGCGTCCGCCCAGATGGCGGGCTCCCCGCTCCCATCGACCCGTGCCGTTCCCGCTGTTGCCATAGCCAGGGGCGATGTACCAGCCGGCAAAGGTGCCGCCGGATGCGAGTCGGGCCGATCCTACGTCCGCCGAGAAGAACACGTTGGCCGGGTTCACGATTTCGGTCAGGTTGCGGCCCTTGGCCGTTGTGGACCCACGAGGAGCATCATAGGATCGCGCTAGGAGGTAGTTGCCCGCATAGGAGACCGGGAAGACCTTGGTCATTGCGCCGGGAACGCTTCGGATGCCCGCATAGGCGCCGGGAATTCCGAACGCGAGAAGCTGCAGTTCGTAGCACATCGAGTTCTCTTTGCCCCAAACACCTTTGTCCGGGTCGGCCGGGTCGGCCACGATGCCAAGGCTCTTCATGTAGGGTTGGTTGGCGATCGGGAAGGCGAAGACTCCGGACCAGAAGGCATCGCCTACCGAAGCGCTTGTGAGGGTGTGCTCCTCGGAGCGGCGTTGGCAAGGCCCGTCCCACCCGGTTTCGGGGAGGATATCGTCGTAGTCTCCGGCATACATCTGGGCGCCAAGGCCGATCTGCTTCTGGTTGGAAAGGGAGTTGGCCTTCTTTGCCGCAGACTTTGCCTGGGCGAAGACCGGAAAGAGGACGGCGGCAAGAATCGCGATAATCGCGATGACGACGAGAAGTTCAATGAGGGTGAAGCCCTGATCGGCGCGGCGAGCGCCGCCATGAATGTTTTGCATTGAGACGATTCCTCCTGACACCTCGCCCGATTCCCGAACGAGGAAGTCTAGGTTTTCATCAGTCCAGTTAAGCCCGCATTAACTTTTGCATAAGCCTCACAAAGGGTAATCAGCCGTTAATCTGTTGGCTCCAATCTCGAATCGATGCACCGCGCACATTGTCGTTCACTGGCCGTTTTCCGATGTGGGCTCCTCGCCTTGGCGATCTCCGTCGCCGGTTGCGCTGGTTCCAAGCCCCCGCCTGACGAAGCCATGACCACTTCGCCCACGGGCCTTTGGACCGGGGTGACGAACCCTGACCTCACGTTGGACATCCAGGATGGCGGGTTCCTAAAGATCACTCGCGGCGGCCAGGAAACGGTCGGCGAGTGGAAGATGGCCGGTCCGGGCCAAATGTCCATCGTGCTGGCGGGCCGGACCTCGGTTGCCCCTTTCGAACGGCGCGACCTCACCTTCAAGATCACCCTGCCCGGTGAAACGACGGTCTCCGAATTCTCTCAGATGTAGCCATGAAAATGAAGCTCTCTCTTCGCACCAGCGCCCTGCTCGTCGCGGCCACCGCAGGAATCGTCGCCCTTGCCCTTAGCACCGCCGGACCGGCGCGGATGCTCCTCCCCAGCGGGTGGAAGATCGCTCCGGCCGGAAACTCGGTACCGGTTGGCGACATGCTCGCCGGAGGAGAGTTGAGTCCGGATCGACGCTGGATTGCCTTTGCCAGCGTCGGCCAAGGCGTCCACAAGGTGTACGTCGTCGATGCGATTTCCGGGGAGCTTCGAGATACTGCTCCATTGCCGCGCGGATGGATGGGACTGGCGTGGACGCCGACTTCCGACCAACTGCTCGTCAGCGGAGGCACCGTGAACACCATCCACCGCTTCTCGGTCAGCGAGTCCGGCAAGCTCGCCAAGGGCGCCGCGATTCCGATTCCGGGGATTGCTGCAAACAAGGGCTGGCTCTCCGGACTGGCGATCTCCGGCTCCACCGCCTATGTGCTTGCGTCGGCAAGCGACACGCTCATCAAGATCGACTTAGCCAACGGTGCGGTTCTCGGAAGGCTCACCTTTGCGGAGGAGTCCAGCCCCTATCAGATCCGCCTGGCCCGCGACGGACGAGCGTTCGTCTCGCTCCAGGGCGCCGACCAGGTGGCCGTAGTGGCCACGGCCGACCTGGCTATCGAGAAGCTGATCCCCACCGGAAGGCACCCCAACGACCTCCTCGTTCTAGGCGACCGACTGTTCGTAGCCTGCGGCAACGACGACGCGATCGACGTTTTCGACCTGTACTCGGGCAATCGCGAAGAGAGAGTCATCACACGGCCCTGGCCCGAGGCGCCCGCCGGATCGACTCCCAACGCTCTTGCAGCCTCGCCCGACGCCAAGCGACTGTACGTAGCCAACAGCGACAACAACGCGGTTGCCGTGATGGACATTGCGCGTAGGGGCCGCACCGAGGTCGAAGGGTTCATTCCCACCGCCGCCTATCCCTCCGCTCTGGCTACCCTAGCCGACGGGCGAGTGCTGATCGGGTCTTCTAAGGGATTTGGGACGGGACCGAACGGTAAGACCGAACAGATCGACCCCATCGCCCCCAAGGGCTATCCATACATCGTCACGTTGCTCTCCGGCACGCTCGCCCTCGTGGATGCTTCCGACGAGGGCCGCTTGCGCGACTTCACGAAGACGGTGCTGTCCGTGTCCAAGTACAAGCCCGGGATCGTCGAGCGACCGTATCAGGCTCCCGCACGTGGCTCGAACCCGATCCCAAGTCGCCTCGGCGATCCCAGCCCGATCAAGCACATTCTCTACATCATCAAGGAGAACCGCACCTATGACCAGGTGCTGGGGAGCCTCACTAAGTACGGAAGGCAGTACGGCAACGGCGATCCCAAGCTAAACCTCTTTGGCGACGACGTCGCCCCCAATCATCGCCAGCTTGCGAAGGACTTCGTGCTCCTAGACAACCTGTATGCCAGCGGAGAGGTCTCCGTAGACGGGCACCACTGGACCAACGGAGCCTACGTCACCGACTTCATGCAGCGGACGTGGCCGCAGCAATACAGCGGAGGCGGATCGCCTCGGCTCACGGAGTCGCTCGCCAGAACCCCGAACGACCGAATCTGGGACCAGGTACGACGCGCCGGCCTCACGTACCGCACCTACTACTATCACACCAAAGATCGCATGAACGAGGACTGGGCCAAGGCCCGGCGCTCCGGGGTTCGTGACTACGAAGCGGTGGACATCTTCATCAAGGAGTTCCGAGAGTTCGAGCAGAAAGGGACCATGCCCAACTTCATGGCGATGGCGCTCAGCGAGGACCACACGAGCGGAACCCGCCCCGGGGCGGCGACCCCGCAGGCAGCGGTCGGTTCCAATGACTTGGGGCTGGGCAAGATCGTCGAGGCCATTTCCTCGAGTTCGCTCTGGAACAAGTTCGCCATCTTCGTGATCGAGGACGACGCCCAGAACGGCCCCGACCACGTGGACGCGCACCGGACCGTGGGGCTCGTTCTATCCCCTTACACCCGCAACGCGGGGATCGACAGCACGATGTACACCACGACCTCGATGCTTCGCACCATCGAGTTGATCCTAGGGGCTTCGCCCATGAGCCAGTTCGATGCTGCCGCCACCCCTATGTATCGCTCCTTCAAGCTAAAGCCCGACCTAACGCCCTACCGGGCGCTGAAGCCAACCACCGATCTGCTCGCAAAGAACCCCGCGCGCAAGGAGCCGAACGTCCTTGCCAGCATCGACTTCTCGGAGCCGGACCGGCTTGATTTGCGCCAGGAGATCGCCCTAAACCAGGCGATCTGGAGGAGCGTGAAGGGCAACGCTCCGTACCCCGGCGCGGTCCGTCGCTTCGGGTTTGGCGGGCCGGAGGCCGAGGACTAACGGACCTACCGCAGCGTAAGGGGAACCTGCGACTTTCGCGAATCCGTGAGTCTTGTTTCAGGGGGCTCGGAATGAACGATGCTTGTCGCCGCGATGAGGTAGTCCGCCGGGTCGGTGCGGAAGTCTAGCAAGGTGACCGGAACGACCGGCGGGCGGATTCCCACTGGAAGGAATCCATAATGTCTCCATGGTTCTCGCCGCGCTCTGCTTCGCCCTTCTTGCCCCCTCGCAAGACAACCTGGTCGAGATCGCGAAAGTCACCCATCCCCCCATCGACGAGATGAGCGGGATCGTAAAGAGCCGTCGCTATCCCGGCGTCTACTGGGTCCATAACGACAGCGGCGACGCGGCCCGCATCTTCGCGATCCGCGCCGATGGGAGCGTCATCGCCCCCGGCGCGCAGAACCGGAAGGAGGACGCGGGCAAGGTTCAAGCCGTGCCAGCCACCTTCCCCGGGCTCACCATCCATCGGGCGGTGAACACGGACTGGGAGGACATCGCCTACGATGGCGACAAGCTCTACCTCTGCGATACCGGCAACAATGGCAACGCTCGGCGCGACCTGGCGGTCTACGTTGTCTCAGAGCCCAACCCTTACGAGACCAAAGAGGCCACCGCCCTGGCGCGGATTCCCATCGCCTACGCTGACCAGAAGGAGTTCCCGCCGGTCGGCAACCTCGACTTCGACTGCGAGGCGGTCGCGGCGAGGGGAGGCAAGCTCTACTTCTTCACCAAACACCGACTTGCCGGGATCGGGCTTCCGCTGGGCGAAACGAATCTCTACGTTCTCGACCTTAAGCGCGCGAAGACCGACAAGGTCAACGTTCTGACCAAGCTTCAGGGCGTGGCCGGGCTAGGCGGGTGGGTTACCGGAGCCGCGATCTCAAACGACGGCAAGCAGTTGGCCATCCTCACCCAAGCTCCCGACCAGGCCGTGTGGACCTACTCCCTCCGGCCCGGAGACGACCGTTTGCTTGCGGGCAAGGGCAAGAAGACCTCGTTCGTAGGCGGAAAGCAGTGCGAGGCGATCTGCTGGGAGGATGCGAACACCGTTCGCATCTCCAACGAGCAGCGCGACCTGTTCCAGCTTCGGATCAAGTAGCCCTATTTGTCGAGCCGCTTGTAGCCTAGGGTCCACATCAGCTCCCAGGTCTTGCCGCCGTCGGTGGTTTTCTCCCAGTTCCAGGTGAAACTGGCGGGACGGATGTCGGTGAACACCATTCGGCTCCTTGCCTTCGGGTTCGCCTTGGGCGCCGGGGTCTGGAGGACCACGGTGTCGCCCTCACGACCGCCCTCGAAGAGCAGGTAGGCGCCGGAGTCGTCGACCCAGGTCTGACGCCAGCGCTTCTTGGCGGGGTCGAAGACGCTCCAGCTTTGCCCGCGGAAGCCGTCCATCTTGAACTGCTCGTGAATGACCTTGTCCCCAAGGGTGCGGGAAATGGAGTTTCGGGCCTCGGTAGGCGTCCACTGGTTCTTGCCGGGCGCATTGCGCGACTTGCCAGAGCACACCCAATCGCCTACCCAGAAGTCGAGGTCGTTTGGAGTCGAAGCTTGAAGCATCGTGACGATGCCGAAAAGTAGTGGCAACATAGCCGATCTACCCGGCAACGCCCGTGGCGAGTTCCCGTGGCTATTGGGGCGGATGCTCGGCGATCAGCATTCCCAGGCGGACGGCGGCGGTAACGAGCAGGGCGAGCGAAACGACGATCATGGCGTTCTGAAGGGCCGGACGCTTGAATACCGGCGCCATGCCGCCGAAAAACAGCACCATGGTGAAGCCAAGGGAAGCCATCTGGAAGCGGTCGCCTTTGTCGCTGAAGTACTGGGCCCGGGCAATCTGCTTCTCGCCCTGCACGGTCAACTCGTCCGCTTCTTCGGTGGCTTCTGCCTCATAGGCATCGGTGTTGACGTCCTCGAACTTCTTCGCGCCACGCGTGCCCTTCACCAGCCGCTCGTCCAAGTACTTAGACTCGAGTCGGTCCGCAACTTTCCGGTTGGCCTCTGGGTTGACGCCTTCGTTGGCCATCATCCGGTGGGAGTCGGCGATCATGAGGCCAACCGCCTCCGTGGTGAACAGCTCCATCGCGTTCACCGACCCGGTGAGAGCCGCCGACAGGCTGATCTGGGAGGCCGTGTAGTAGGTCTCGCTGGAGCCGCTGCACTGGCCCGACAAATAGGACCCGTAGGATGCGCCGATCGTCCCGCACCCGAGGATGAAGGCGATGACGATCTCGCGGACCGGCGATCCATCTCCCTTGTCTTCCCTTACCGTTGCTTCCCGTTCTGCCATGCCAGGCTAGGGTAGCGGGATTGGCGGGAGGAGGTCAACCCGTGGCATGGGCTGCCAGCCCATGCGTATCTCGGGCGGCTCGCCCGAGATACGGAAGCGACCATGCCTAGCCCTCCAAGCGGAGCGAGCGGCTACCAGCCGCGCTCGGCAAGGCGCTGGAACTCAGGAAGCTCGGAGCAGTTGATGCCGACCATCGCTTCCCCAAGCCCGGTGCTGATCTCCGCCAGCTTTTTGGCGTCCTTGTGGAAGAGAACCGCCTCGACGATGGCGCGGGCCCGCTTGGCGGGATCGCCGGACTTGAAGATGCCCGACCCCACAAAGACGGTCTCGGCCCCGAGCTTCATCATTAGCGCAGCGTCGGCGGGGGTCGCGATTCCGCCGGCGGAGAAGTTCGGCACGGGCAGCTTGCCGGTCTCGTGGACTTCCTTGATCAATTCGTACGAGGCCTGGTGCTCCTTGGCAAGTACAAAGAGCTCGTCCTCGCGGGCGTTCTGCACGGTTCGGATCTCGCTGATGATCGTGCGCATGTGGCGGACCGCTTCCACGACGTCGCCGGTCCCGGCCTCGCCCTTGGTTCGGATCATCGCCGCGCCCTCGGCGCACCGCCGCAGGGCCTCGCCCAGGTTCCGGGCTCCGCACACGAATGGCACGGTGAAGGCATGCTTGTCCACGTGGTTGGCATGGTCGGCCGGGGTGAGGACTTCGGACTCGTCGATGAAGTCGATCTCGAGCGCCTGCAGAATCTCGGCTTCCACAAAGTGCCCGATCCGGCACTTGGCCATCACGGGGATGGTGACCGAAGCCTTGATCTCCAGGATCATCTCGGGATCGCTCATGCGGGCCACTCCGCCGTCCCGGCGGATGTCGGCGGGAACGCGCTCCAACGCCATGACCGCCACCGCGCCGGCGTCCTCGGCGATGCGGGCCTGATCCTTGTTGACGACGTCCATGATGACGCCGCCCTTGAGCATTTCGGCGAGGCCGACCTTCTCGCGCCACGTGTTGGCGCGAGTCTTTCCGAGTTCCTGAGCGATCGTTGCCATTGATGTTCCTAGCGCCTCCGGACCCAAAAGGTTCCGTCGGCCCGAATCACTAAGGATACCGTTCGAGCTTCCTGGCAGAGAGAGAACCTATGCCTCAAGACCCTGAGCGGCGAGCCAATCTTGGCCGCAACCTCAGGTCCTGAGGCTATGCATAGGATTCGGCCTCAGGACTTGATGCCGCCCTAGAAGACTGCGGTGAGTGAGGCATAGGGTCAAGCCAAAAAACAAAAATCCCCGCTAAGCGCGGGGATGGAAATTGGCTGCCGGACAAGGTCTCGAACCTTGAACCTTCTGAGTCAGAGTCAGACGCTCTGCCAATTGAGCTATCCGGCAATCGACGATCATTTTACCTAGCCATTCGGCTTTTTGGGAGTCTGAGCTTTTTCGATCTTCGCCCAAGCGTCGCGCAACGTGACCGTCCGGTTGAAAACCAGGCGATCCGGCGTGGAATCCTTGTCCACGCAGAAGTAGCCCAACCGCTCGAACTGGAAGCGTTTGCCGGCGGGGGCGCCCACCACGCTGGGTTCCACGAGGCCCTTGGTCACCACCAGCGAATCTGGGTTCAGGTTGGAGGTGTAGTCCTGGCCCTCCTCCACTTCGTCCGGGTACGCCTTGCTGAAGAGGTGGTCGTACAAACGAACCTCCGCTTCCACCGCGTGGGCGACCGAAACCCAGTGAAGGGTGGACTTGACTTTGCGCCCGTCCGGCGCGTCGCCGCCCCGGGTCTCCGGGTCGTAGGTGCACTGAAGCTCCACGATGTTCCCGTCGGCGTCCCTGACCACGCCCGTGCAGGTGATGAGATAGCCGTACCGCAGCCGAACCTCGCGGCCAGGCGAGAGCCGGAAGAACTTGGGCGGCGGAACCTCCTGGAAGTCCTCCTGCTCGATGTACAGCTCGCGCGAGAAGGGAACCTTGCGGGTGCCGTCGTCCGGGTTCTCCGGGTTGTTGACCGCGTCCATCTGCTCCACTTGCCCCTCGGGGTAGTTGGTGATGACCACCTTGATGGGGTTCAAAACCGCCATCACCCGACTGGCTTCCTTGTTGAGGGCCTCGCGAACGCAGTCCTCAAGCTGGTGGTACTCGATCACGCTGTCCGCCTTGGTCAGGCCGATGCGCCGGACGAACTCCTTGATAACTCCGGGCGTGTAGCCCCGACGGCGAAGTCCCGCCAAGGTCGGCAGGCGCGGGTCGTCGTAGCCGCTCACGTGGCCCGCGTTCACCAACTCCACGAACTTCCGCTTGCTCATCACCGTGTGGGTGAGGTTCAAACGTGGGAACTCGATCTGGCGCGGGTGGTAGATGCCCAACTCGTCCAGGAACCAGTCGTAGAGCGGCCGGTGGATGACGTATTCCAGCGAGCACAGCGAGTGCGTCACGCCCTCGATCGAGTCCTCCAGGCCATGCGCCCAGTCGTACGACGGGTAGATGCACCACTTGTCGCCCTGCCGATGGTGGTGGGCATGGCGGATACGGTACATCACCGGATCGCGCAGGTTGATGTTGGGCGAAGTCATGTCGATCTTCGCACGCAAAGACTTCGCGCCGTCCGGGAACTCGCCCGCCCGCATCCGGGCGAACAGGTCCAGATTCTCCTCGACGCCCCGGTCCCGAAAGGGACTGTTCGTGCCGGGCGAGGTCAGCGTGCCCCGCGTGGCGCTGAGCTCGGCCGCGCTGAGGTCGCAGACGAAGGCCTTCCCCTTCTTGATCAGGTCCACCGCCCAGTCGTACATCTGGTCGAAGTAATCGGAGGCGAAAAGCAGCCGATCCCCCCAGTCCGCGCCCAGCCAGCGCATGTCCTTGATGATCCCATCCACAAACTCCTGCTCTTCCTTCAGCGGGTTCGTGTCGTCGAACCGGAGGTTGAAGAGGCCGCCGAAGTCCAGGGCGATGCCGTAGTCGATCCAGACCGCCTTGGCGTGGCCGATGTGCAGGTACGCGTTCGGCTCTGGCGGGAACCGGGTGTGCACCCGGTTGAACCGTCCTTCCGCCAAATCCTGGCGGACGGCTTCGCGAATGAAGTCGTTCGCAAAACCGCTAGGCCCAAGCAAGGGCCCGTTCTCCGCCGGTGTTGTGGAAACCATAACGTCAAGGTTACCTTTTGAGTCTGAACGGGCTCCTTCGGCATACCCTGTACCTCTCAGCTAGGGATCCCACCCCACCGACCCTCCTCGAGATCTTTAGCCATCCCTTCCCCGGCGCTCAAGAACCTCGCCCACCCCCCGCCGCCCTGACTTTCTGCTCCTCGCCCGCCATTCCACCGACCCTTGAAGGGTCGAATCCGAATTGCCCGGCGGTCGAAGACCCCGGGTAAGCCGATGACCAAGACCCGCACCCTGGAGGGGTGCCAGAATCCGGGCATTACCTTCGACTAAGGCTCTAGCCCTAAGCCCAGTGCTCACCCTCCCCGGCCCTGTAAGGGTCAGATCCGAGTAGCCCGGCGGTCGAAGACCCCGCGCATCGGCCCCAACTCCTCTCCCGTCCCTGGAAGGGTCATATCTGAATAGCCCGGCGATCGAAGACCCGGGCATCGGACCCAATGCCTCTCCCGACCCTGGAAGGGTCGAATCCGAATAGCCCGGCGGTCGAAGACCCCGGGTTTGGGACGCAACGGCACCCAGCACCCCGGAGGGGTGCCAGAATCCGGAATATGGCGTCGACCTACATCAGCAGCTTCGCCCACGTGATCTTCGCCACCCAGCACCGGGCGCCGATGATCGCGGAGTCCTGGCGGCAGGACCTTCATCGCTACCTCGGTGGAGCCGTCGTTGGCCTCGGGGCGAAGCCGATCGCCGTTGGAGGCGTCGCCGACCATGTCCATCTCCTGGTGAGCCTGCGGGCGACCCATTGCCTCGCCGATCTCGTCCGCGAGATCAAGAAGTCCTCCTCGAACTGGGCCTCCGAACGGTACGCGGGTTTCGGTTGGCAGACCGGTTACGCCGCCTTCAGCTTGGGCGCGTCGGAGTTGGCTCGCGTAACCCAATACGTGGCCACCCAGGAGGAGCATCACCGCAAACTCACGTCTGCCGAGGAGTTGCGGCTCCTCCTCGCCGAGCACCAGGTTCCCATCGACGAACGGTTCTTCGAGTGAAGTGGCACCCCTCCAGGGTGCAGGTTTGTGGCCCCGCAAACCCGGGGTCTTCGACCGCCGGGCTTGTATCTTAGACATTGGCTAACCGGTCGGAACCATCGGCGGACCCCGGGGCTGAGGCGATGTCCTCGCGGAATAGAGAGCCGCCGGCCGGTTGCCGCCCAAATTCTCGGA
>JBGSIJ010000047.1:0-90797 GCA_041742595.1 Fimbriimonadaceae bacterium
GCGCGCTTGGCGGCCGGGCTACCGCCATCGGCGGTGCGTCGGGTCTGGTAGCCGGCCTAGTGGCGATCACGCCCGCGGCGGGCTACGTCAACCTCACGTCCTCGCTCCTGATCGGCCTGATCGCGGGGGTGGTCTGCTACCTCGCGATCAATCTGAAGCATCGCTTGGGCTACGACGACGCGCTGGACGTAGTGGGCATCCACGGCGTGGGCGGCTTCCTGGGAGCCTTGCTCACCGGGGTGTTTGCCGATCCGCTGATCAACAGCGCGGTGACTGGTCCGGCTCTCGAGGGCGGACGGGGCGCTCTGATCGTGAAGCAGTTGGCGGCGGTTGGGGCGGTGGCGCTGTTTGCCTTGGTCGCCACGGTCATTCTCGCGAAGATCGTCAACCTGATTGCTCCGATGCGGGTGGACGAGAGCGTGGAGGAGGCGGGTCTAGACTCCACCATCCACGGAGAGGACGGTTACAGCCTAGAGGCGCTCAGCAATGGGCACGTCAAGGAGCCGGTAGGCGCCCTGTAGCCTGGGCGGATCGGGGTGTGCAGAGATGCCGCGTCTGGCCCACCGACGCCCTGCCCCGCCCAACCCCGTCCGATTCCGTCCCGACTTCGCGTCGGGACGGAGTCGGACTCCCTCGCCGGTGGGCTGACCCACCTCAGGCCCTTCGTAGGGGCGGATAATCCCAAGCAAACCCTTGGCACCCACCTTAAGCGCAACCAGCTTACAATGCTGTGTATGATCCGGTTCTTGTCCTGTTGTGTTGGCCTGTCGCTTAGCGGTTCGCTGTTTGCGGTGAACCTCGTGAGGAACCCCGGTTTCGAGGATGGGTTGGACAAGTGGACCCCGGCCTTGAACACGAGCCTTCTCTCCCTGTCCGGCGACGCCGCGTCGGGCGCAGGCTCGGTTCGAATCGAAAGCGCGCCGCCGGAACTGGGCGGGGCCTTCCAATCCATCTTCGAGGTCCCGGTCAACGATCTGATCGAGGTCTCGTTCTGGGCCAAGAACGCGGGGACGCCAGGCACGCCCAGCGACGCCCGGATGAACCTCTCGCTGCCTAGCGGGGCGGCGGTCGCACTTCAGGCGGTGGTAAGCGATAGCTGGCAGAAGTTCGACTTTACGAACTCGGTCAAGTCCCTTTGGGCGGGCGAAGCGCTGAATCTTGTGTTCCTGTTCACGTCGGTCGACGATGCCCATTCCGTCCTTATCGACGACGTCGTTGTGAGCGCACCGGTGCCGGAACCGGGGTTGATGTGCACCCTTGGCTTGGGGCTGGCCGCCCTGCTCGTCCGACGCGGGGCCTAACTTGCGCTAGGGCAACCGGAAAGTGGGACACGTCGCAGTGCGGAGGGACACCCCGACGTGCGACTTGTTGGCGGCGTTCGCATAGGCCCAGACTTGGGTCGGTGCGGTTGCACCCGCATCTTGGAGGATGAGATGAGATCCACCTTGACCCTTGCGCTGGCCGCTGTGATGTGCGCCACCGCTTTTCCCGGGCAGACAATCTACGGACTGAAGAGCACGGCGAATCCGTCGCAGTCCTCGATTGCACCAGCCCGATTGTTCAGCTTCGACGGCAGCTCAGGCGCGGTTACCGATATTGCCTGGGTTACCTACCAGGGGCAGACCGTGGACGCCGACGGCTTGGCCTTTGGCGAGGATCGACTCTTCGGCTTCTTACTGGACCCGAACGGGAGCCGCCTCGTCGATCTCGATCGCGGAACCGGAGTGGCCACCTCGCTGGCGTACTTCCAGGGCGCGCAGATGCGCGGGGCCACCTATCGGGACGGCAACCTGTATGCGCTGGACGTGATGGAGAACGTCCATCGGAATCTGGCGACGATCGACCTGTCGACCTACGGGGCGACCTTTGTTCCGATCGACACGCGAATCGCCAACGGCGACGACCTAGACTTCGACGCCTCCGGCACGCTATGGGTCGCCGAGTCGAACGCCTTTCACACCCTTGATCCGATTACCGGGGCACTGACCTTTGTTTCGGCAGACGGAGTCGTCCAGCCGGACGGCGCATCCGTCTACAACGTCGGATTCGCGTTCGACGAGTCGCTGCCCGGGCGGGCGGTGACCCTAGAGGCCAACGGCACGGACGACTTGAACTCGTACCTGATGCCCAGCCCTCTGCGAACGGGGCTGAATCAGCACATCTACCCCAGCTTCAACGCCGGTAGAGGAGACCTCGCGGCGGTACCGGAACCCTGCACCATGTTTGCCCTTGGGCTTGGTGCACTGGCGTTCCTGCGCCGACGGCGCTGATGGTCGATGGCGGGCCGGTCCTGTGCCGGCCCGCCTGGCCAAGGGTGGGTCTAGGCTCGCTGGCAGTTTGGACAGGTGTAGACGTTGCCGCCCATGTACGCCTTCTTGACGATGTGGGATCCGCATCGTGGGCAGGGCTTGCCTAGGGTCAGGCGGCTGACCTTGGTGTGGTACCGGCCGTGGTTGCCAAACAGGTCGGATTCGGTATCCCTTCCCCCTGCGGCGACCATGGCATTCAGGGTGGCTTTGAGGGCGCAATAGAGCTTCGTAAACTCCTCCTCCGCAAGGGACTCGAGTTTGCGGCGAGGGTGGAGTTCGGCCTCAAAGAGGATATCTTGCAGGACGCCGTTTCCGAGGCCGGGGATGCGTTGCTCGGTAGCCAGAAACCCCTTGAGGGACACTGTCTTGCCCGCGACGGAATCCCGAAGCGAGCGGAAGTGCGGAAGATCGAATCGCTCGACCAAGGGGGATGGGGCGAGCTGGGCGGTTCGGGCGTAGGGGTTGCCGGGCTCGGCGCCCTCCTCCAGGAGCATGAACCCATACATCTGGACCGAGGCGACGAGACTGCCCGTTCCCAGATCGAGGAGCAACTGGTGTTTGGCGGGAAGCGCTGTTCCCGACGGAAACCACCGGAGGGAGGTCCCCTCGCCAAAGAGGAGGCGGGCGTCTTCCGATAGGTGGAGCACGACAAATCCGCCCCAGTGCTCGGATGACATCACCTGCTTGCCTTCGAGCCGAGCGGGATAGAGCGAGGGATCTCCCGAGTACCAGGCCCAGACGTGGGGCGTGTGGGCGGCTTCTACGCATTGAACCGTCTGAGCTGCCACCGTCTGGTTCAGCTGGGTTGCGAGGTGTTTCGCCTCAGGCAATTCCACCATGGCCCTGAGTATGGGAGTGCCGGCGATTGCGGACGGGTCATGGATTCCTATGACATGTCGGGCTCAACGGGAGGGGGCCGGTTCGTCGCAGTTCGGGGCCGCATGGGTAGAACTGGCTTGCAGACAAGGCTTGCCCAAATGACTGAGTTCTACTTGCTTCTTCGCTTTTCGCTGGTGCTCTTCGCCGTAGTTGGTCTGCTGGCAACCGTTCCAGCGGTCACGGGTTCCGGCGGCCGGACGAGATCATCGCTCGATCGCGGTTGGCGCTTCGCCTTGGGACATGCCACGAACCCCAAGAAGGACTTCGATCCATCTCCAGCGGGCACCTCCTTCAGCTACTTCGCCAAAGCGGGCACGGCGGCCGGTGCCGCCAAGAGCAAGTTCGACGACCGCAAGTGGGAAGTCGTGGACCTTCCGCACGACTGGGCGGTCGCATTGCCGTTCAGCGAGAAGGGAAGCCACAGCCATGGCTACAAAGCGCTGGGAAGTAACTTCCCGGAGAACAGCGTGGGCTGGTACCGGCGGGTGGTCGAGGTCCCGGCAGAGGATCAGGGCAAGCGGATCTCCATCGAGTTCAACGGGGTGTTTCGGGACTCCCAGGTTTGGTTCAACGGGTTCTATTTGGGTCGCGAGCAGAGCGGCTACAGCAGCTTCGCGTTCGATGTCTCCGACTACGTGAACTTCGGCGGGAGCAACGTCTTAGTGGTGCGGGTGGACGCTTCCTTGGAGGAAGGTTGGTGGTACGAGGGCGCGGGAATCTACCGCCACGTTTGGCTGACCAAGACGGCTCCGGTGCACGTGGCCCAGCACGGAACTTACGTGACGACGACCCTCCGCGGGAGCGCGGCCAAGGTCTCGGTGCAGACCACGATTGAGAACGATCTGGATGCAGTGGCGCAGGTCCAGGTCGTGCAGAGCGTTCTAGGCCCCGACGGGAAGGTTGTCTCGGAGTCGCGGGCAAAAGCGGTCAAGCTGGGGCCGGGTGGGACGGCGGTGGTTTCGGAGTCGCTGCCTGTGCCGGACGCCAACCTCTGGTCGGTGGAGACTCCTGCGCTTTACAGCCTGATGACACGGGTTCTGCAAGATGGGGCGGAGGTGGACCGGTACGAGACGCCCTTTGGCATCCGCACGATCAAGTGGGATCCGAAGCGCGGATTCATGCTCAACGGCCAGCGGGTGCAGATCCAAGGCGTGAACAACCATGCCGACCATGCCGGAGTTGGGACGGCGGTTCCGGATGCGCTGGACGTTTGGCGGCTGAAGCAGCTCAAGAAGATGGGCGTGAATGCGATCCGCATGAGCCACAATCCGGCGTCGCCCGTGCTCATGGACCTCTGCGATCGGATGGGGTTCCTGGTGGTGGCGGAGAACCGGGAGACCGGGGTGAGCGCCCATCAGCTGGATGGCCTTGGCCGGCTGATCCTGCGGGATCGGAACCATCCGTGCGTGGTGCTCTGGTCGCTGGGGAACGAGGAGTGGGCGATCGAGGGGAACGAGCGCGGAGCGCGGATTACCTCTCGCATGCAGGCGGTGGCGCACGCACTCGATCCCACGCGGCCGGCAACCGTCGCGATCAGCGGCGGCTGGGGCGGCGGATCTTCGACGGTGGTCGACGTGATGGGCTTCAACTACATCACCCACGGCAGCACCGACGACTTCCACAAGCAGTTTCCGAAGACGTCGGGCGTGGGCACGGAGGATGGCGCGGGATTTACCACGCGCGGCGTGTACGTGGAGGATCGGGCCAAGGGGCACCTCACGGCGTACGACATCCACAAGGCGGATTGGAACGTGTTGGCGCGCGACTCGTGGCAGCACTACGCCGCTCGTCCGTACTTGGCCGGGCAGTTCCAGTGGACCGGGTTCGACTACCGCGGCGAGCCCACTCCGTTCGGGTGGCCGAACATCGCTTCGCAGTTCGGAATCCTAGATCTTTGCGGCTTCCCCAAGGACAATTTCTACTTCTACCAAGCCTGGTGGTCGGGCAAGCCGGTGTTGCATGTTTTGCCCCACTGGAACTGGGCGGGCCGCGAGGGGCAGGTCATCGATGTCTGGGTGTACAGCAACTGCGACGAGGTCGAGCTGTTCTTGAACGACGCGAGCCTGGGTCGGCACCGGATGCCTCGGAACGGAAGGTTGGAGTGGAAAGTTCCCTATGTGGTGGGGCGCCTGGTGGCTCGTGGGTTTGTTGACGGGAACGAGACGATGGTGCGAGAGGTGGCGACTACGGGGCCAGCCGCTGGAGTGTCGGTGAAGCCGGAGTACGAAGGGGACCTGGCGATCGTGGCGGTGAGTTCTGTAGATGCCGAAGGGCGGTTCGCGGCCACTGGCGATGGCCTTGTTCAGTTCGAGGTCTTGGGTCCGGCGCGGATCATCGGGGTTGGGAACGGCGACCCGTCCTCCTTGGAAGCGGACAAGTCGGTCGAAACCAAGTGGGGACGGCGGCTGTTTGGCGGGCTGGCCCAGGTGATCGTTCAGAGGACCGCTGGGACGGGCGAGGTTGTGCTCAAGGTCTCGGCGCATTTGGGAGTGCCGGCCCGCGCGGTTGTCTCTGAACATCGCCTCGCCTTTGGAGAGGGACAGCCTCTCTAGAATTGCCATGCCAAGCCGCATTGAGGGCCGACTCCGTCGGCTAGGATAGGGCAGGGACCCATGAAGACCGACCTCACCCAAACCCAGATCGACCAGTACCGCGACCAAGGATTCCTCCAAGTGGAGGACTTTCTGACCCCCGTGGAACTCGAGGAACTGAAGGCGGGCGTCTATGCCGCCATCGCCAAACTAGGCGATCTAAAGGTGGCGGGCGGGAAGCTGGCTTGGCAGGACGATGCGGGCTACTACGGCAAGGTCTTCACCCAGAAGCTGAACCTGTGGAAGATCGACGAGACCGTTCGTCGATACATGCTCGATCCTGACCTCGGGCGGATGCTGTGCGAACTGGAGGGGGTTGATGGAATGCGCGTCTGGCACGACCAAGCGCTGATCAAGCCGGCGTGGGGGAACCCGACGGCTTGGCATCTGGACAACCCGTACTGGTCGTTCTCGTCCCGGCATTCCTTGAGCATCTGGATCGCGCTAGAAGACGCCACCTGGCAAAACGGCTGCCTGAGCTTCATGCCGGGCACCCACAAGGAGGCTCGCTACGACAACGTGGGGATCGGGCAGGACGTGGGTGGATTGTTCGAGGTGTATCCGGAATGGAAGGGCCGGGAGGCGGTGGGCGCGCCCATGAAGGCGGGGTCTTGTAGTTTCCACAACGGGCTCTGCGCGCATGGGGCGGGGGCGAATATGACGCCGCGCACCCGCGCGGCGATGACCTGCGCCTACATGCCGGATGGCAGCACCTTCAACGGCCAGGCCAACATTCTGCCTCCAGACTATCTGGCGTCGCTGTCGGTTGGGGACTTGCTGAAGAGCGAGGACGAGAATCCTCTGGTCTTCTCCAGGTTGTAATCGACTCTCAGGCGGAGGCTCCTTGCCTGGAAGCCGGCTGAATTCGGCCCACCGACGCCTTGCCCACCCAACCCCGTCCCGAGCCGACCAGAGTCGGATCGGGACTCCCGCGTCGGTGGGCTGACCTTCCTAGGGCTGGCGCCCTAGGCTGTCTCTTGCCGCGCCGTTAGCGCTCCGGATGGTGGTCATCATCCCGCTCGACGGACTAGGAAGCCCGCGCTCCGGTGTGGAGTTTCAGTAAGCTCTGGCGAACGTGGCAACGCTGCTTCGGGAACAGATCACCATCCGCTCGGCCCCGATTGGACCGGAGAACCCTCACGCGCCCTTGGATCAAGCGGTGGCGTTGATCGCCCGGTATGAGGGTCGCGACGTGCCGTTCAGCAGCTGCCTGCCGTATCGCCTTCAGGACGGCTACTCGCGAACGCTCGAGGACCGGGTGCTCTCGGCGATCGTGCTGGAGAGCGACCGGCTCCGGGCGGTTGTCTTGCCGGAGATGGGGGGCCGTTTGTTCTCGCTCTTCCACAAACCGAGCGGACGCGAGCTTCTCCACGTGAACTCGATCTGGCAGCCGACTAACATCGGGATTCGCGGAGCGTGGGTGAGCGGGGGCGTGGAGTGGAACCCAGGTGTCTTCGGCCACTCCGGGCTGTCGAACGAACCGGTCTTCGCGGCGGAACTTGAAGGCGGCCCGGGCGAGGCTGGCTTGCGACTGTGGGAGTACGAGCGGATTCGCGGGATCCCGTGGCAGGTCGACCTTTGGCTACGGGACGGCTCTGACTTCCTTTTCATCCAACCCCAGCTGGAAAACCCGCACGAGGAGACGATCCCGATGTACTGGTGGACCTGTCTGGCGGTACCCGAGCTTGCGGACACCCGGGTGCTGGCTCCGGCAACGACGGCGGTGGAACCGGACCACGCGGCGGGAGGCGTGGATCGGTACGTGGACCTCGCCTCGGATCCCGACCTCTCGCGCCCCGCGAAGCGCGAGCATCCTCGCGACACCTACTTCGAGATTCCCCCAGATCACGTGCCGTGGATTGCTGCCGTGCAAGGGGATGGGACTGGCACGGTGCACGTGTCCTCGCCGCAGCTCTGCGGCCGCAAGATGTGGGTGTGGGGGATGGGGCCGAACGGGCGGCGCTGGCAGGACTGGCTGGCGCACGGTGGCGAGCCGTACATCGAGATCCAGGGCGGGCTGGCCAAGAAGCAGAACGAGTACATCCCAATGCCCGCGCTGACGACCTGGACTTGGTGGGAGGCGGTCGGTCCGGTTTCGGGGGTGGTTGGCGAGGAGTGGCAGGACGCGGTTGGGGAGGTGGAGGCGCAGCTTCCACCCGAGCCCGCCTTGGGTTCGAGCCAGCTTGTGGGAGGGCCGGTAGCCCGCGGGTCTGGCTGGGGAGCGTTGGAGGCAGCAAGCTTCGGAGCGGCGATGCCTACGGGCTTTGGAGAACCAACGCCGGACGTCGAGCCGTGGCTTAGCCTCCTGGCTGCCGGGGCGATGCCTGACTTGGAGCCACATGAGGAGCCCGGACCTTATCTGGTGAACCCGGTATGGGAGGAGCGGTTGCGGACGGCGCCGCCAAGTTGGTTGACGCATCTGCATCTGGGCGTCCTGCTTTTTGCCAACGGAGACCGGGAAGGGGCGCGCCAATCGTGGACTTCATCAACGGGGCTCACTCGGAACGGGTGGGCAGAGCGGAATCTGGCGGTGCTAGCGTTTCTGGAGCGAGACGACTGCTTCGAGGCTCATCTAGTCCGGGCCAATCAGCTCTTGCCCGGACAACCACACCTGATCGACGAGACCTGCCGCTTGCTGGCGACCGCGGGCCTTTGGAGCGAGCTGGCGTCTTTTGTGGAGGGCCAACCTCCGCGGCCTCGCGTGCGCCTGGCGAGGGCTCAGGTTGCCCTGATTCGCGGCGATGCGGACCACGTCAGAATGTACTTTGCCCAGCCCTGCGACCTCGCCGACATCCGCGAAAGCGAAACCACCCTGACCGATCTTTGGAGGGGGCTCTGCCTTCTCGATCCCTCGGCCGGCAACCCGGCTTCGCCGCCCCGCGAATACGACTTCCGAATGTACGAATCCGCCTAGGAATCTCCCATGTTGCTCGCTCTGCCATTGCTCGCCATGCTTACTACCGCTCCCGCCATCGCCGCCATTATCCCCAAGCCCGCTTCCGTTGTCGCGGTGGAGGGCACGTTCACCCTCGCACCTCACGCCCGGATCGCGGCGGGGAAGGGGGCCGAAGAGGTTGCCGAGTTCCTGCGGTCAGCCTTGCGACCGCCGACGGGTTTCGGGCTGAATCTTGGGGGCCGGGCGGGGAAAGACACCATCTCCCTTGCCCTTGACCGCAAGCTGTCTCGACTCGGCGAGGAGGGGTACCTGCTCGAGGTCCATCCCGACCGGGTGGAGATCCGCGCCTTCCGGGCGGCGGGGGCGTTCTACGGGGTGCAGACCCTGCTCCAACTCCTCCCGCCCGAGGTGTTCAGGAGCGCCAAGGTGGAGGGGCAGGTTTGGCAAGCGAAGTGCGTGAAGATCGAGGATAAGCCACGGTTCGGTTGGCGCGGCGTCTTGCTCGACCCGGCGCGTCACTTCCTTCCAAAGGAGGGCATCCTTCGCTTCATCGACACGATCGCGCAGCACAAGCTCAATGTCCTGCAACTCCACCTGACCGATGACACCGGCTGGCGCGTGGAGATCAAGAAGTATCCGAAGCTCACCCAGGTGGGCGCCTACATCCCCGAGTACCTGGCCGACTACGACCCGCCCAAGCCCAAGAACGGTCCGCGCGGCGGCTTCTACACTCAGAACGACCTGCGCGAGATCGTGGCGTACGCGGCGGACCGGCACGTCACGGTGGTGCCGGAGATCGAAATGCCGGGTCACGCTGGCGCGGTGGTGGCGGCGTACCCGGAGGTCGGGTTGCCTGATTCCAACGTGATCAACGGCGAGGACTCGTCCATCCGATTTATGCAGGACGTCCTCGACGAAGTGATGGCGATCTTCCCGTCCAAGTTCATCCACATTGGCGGCGACGAGGTGGACAAGAGCTTCTGGAAGAAGAGCGCCCGGGTTCAGGAACTGATCAAGCAGCGGGGCCTGAAGAACGAGGACGAGTATCAGAGCTGGATCATCAAGCAGATGGACGCCTACCTGGCCTCAAAGGGCAGACGCCTGCTTGGGTGGGACGAGATTCTGGAGGGCGGTCTAGCCCCCGGCGCAACGGTGATGAGCTGGCGCGGGATCGAGGGCGGGATCGCCGCCGCCAAGGCGGGCCACGACGTGGTGATGTCCCCCACCAGCAACCTGTATCTGGACTACTACCAGGCCGAGCCGGCGGAAGAGCCGCTCGCCATCGGCGGGTACCTCCCGTTGGAGGCGGTCTACGGGTACGAGCCGGTTCCGAGCGCTCTGAACGCGAAGGAGGCTGAGCGGGTGCTGGGCTTGCAGGGCAACATCTGGGGCGAGTTCACCCCGAACATGAAGCACATCGAGTACCTGGCTTGGCCGCGCTTGGCGGCGGTCAGCGAGATCGGGTGGTCGTCTGGGGCGAAGGACTTCACGGAGTTCTCGGGGCGGCTGGCGGCGGACTTTGCGCGCCTGGACGCGATGGGGGTCAAGTACCGCCCCCGGACCGGAAGCCCGATCCAAGCGCTGGGCGAGTGGACGTCGGTAGAAGCGTCGACCGAGTGGGTGGTTCGCGAATGGGATGCTTCCGAGGAGATGGCTAAGGCGGGGCCGTATACGGTGCGCTTTGCCTATACGCACGGGGCGCACCGGTTCCACGTTCGGTGGGCCGAGTTGGTTCAGGACGGGAAGGTGGTGGCGCGGGACGAGCACGCGGGCAGCGCGGCTTGGGATGTCTCCGCCAACACGTACGCTCTCGCGTCGCCTGGCGGAGGGCAGTTGAAGGTCCGCGCGGAGGTCCGCTACGAGGGCTCAGATTCGAACGGCATTCTGTACGCGATCAGGCGGTGACCGCTAGCGGATAGCGGTTGGCGGCGGGGTGGAGAGCGCCTTGAGCGTTGCCTGCACGGCGTTCTGCATCTTCATCGGCGTGTTGGCGCTGGAGCACGCGACCACGAGTCGCCCCTCCTTGGGGAGATAGCAGAGGGCCGCGTTGAACCCAAAGTTGTTGCCGCCGCCCACGTTGCAGAAGGGCGTGCCGGCTTTCGACTTAATCGCGAGCCATCCGTAGCCTTCGGCCTCGAAGAGGGGCTGGAAGAGCTGAGGCTCGACGCTGGGGGATAGGATCTTTCCTTCGGTGATCGCCTGCATGAGGCGGCCAAGGTCGTCCACCGTCGAGTAGATTCCGCCGGAGCCCTTCAGCGCCCAACTCGGCTTGGGCCAGTAGAAGGGGGAGTTGACCTTCCCGTGCGTCTTGGCGTTCTGCCCCACCGCGAACGCAGTTGCGGGGGTGGCGCCGTCTCCGTCGAAGCCGGTCCTCTTCAATCCCGCTTTCTGAATGATCTCTTGGCGGGTCAGATCCTCGAAGGACTGGCCGGAAACCTTCTCGAGGATTGCCGCGAGGACGGTGTAGGCGACGTTGGAGTACTCGGATCGGGTTCCGGGGGCGAAGAGAAGCCTGTCCTCCATCGCTCGCTTCAGCGCGGTGGCCTTGTCGATGGCTGCAAAGTCGCCGCCCTCGCCTGGCCGGTCGATGTACTCGCCTAAACCCGCAGAGTGAGTGAGGAGTTGCCGGACGGTGATGCCCTGCTTGTCCGTTGGGACGTTTGAGATGAACTTGCTGATTGGGTCTTCCAAAGCCAGCTTCTTCTCGGACTGGAGCTTGAGGACGAGGATGCCGGTGAACCACTTGGCGACGCTGCCGATGCAGAAGGCGGCATCGGCGGGCATGGGATTCTTGGTCGCCGGGTCGAGCACCCCGTAGCCTGCCCGGTGCTTGACCTTGCCGCCGTCCACCACGAGGACGGTTCCGTTGAAGCCCTCGGCCGCGATCGCCTCGAAGGGCTTGCCGAGGTCGGGGGCTTGGGCGGCGATGAGTAAGGCAAGTCCAGCGAGCATCACTGCTAGAACGGACTGAGGTGGACTGGTTGTTCCCTCGTGGTTTCATCTCCCCTCGCCGAGCCTCGGATGGCTCGTGCCGAGGGTGGGAGAGCTGACGGGTGAGATCTCCGGGGGGGGGCGTCCCGGGCCGAGCTTGCGGAACCCTCAACCCCGCTCGGGAGAGCGACCCTTCTCCCTCCCAACGCACGAGCCATCGTCGGCAAGGAGAAGGGTGGAATCCTCCCCTCGCCTAGCCTCGGATGGTTCGTGCCGAGGGTGGGAGAGGGGACGGCGACTCCGGTCGCCGAGGGGTGAGGGCTCCGGGGCTTTCTACTGGGCCGGGCTTCCGGAACCCTCAACCCCGCTCGGGAGAGCGACCCTTCTCCCTCCCGACGCACGAGCCATCGTCGGCAAGGAGAAGGGTGGAATCCTCCCCTCGCCTAGCTTCGGATGGCTCGTGCCGAGGGTGGGAGAGCCGAGGTGTGAGAGCTCCGGGGGCTTCGTCCCGGGCCGAGCTTCCGGAACCCTCAACCCCGCTCGGGAGAGCGACCCTTCTCCCTCCCAACGCACGAGCCATCGTTGGCAAGGAGAAGGGTGGGACTAGCCGGGCGTGAAGTGGGTGATGAGGCCGTGGCGAGGGACGTCGCTGAGGTTGCCGCCGGTGCAGTGGAGTGTTTTGCTGTGGTGGAACGAGGCGTCTCCGGGGTTAAGCGGGCTGGGGACGGCTAGGCCGTCGGGCACGTCGGTAGCCAGGGCCTCGTTGATCTCGGATTCGCCCGCGATGCTGTGGTGAGGCTGTAACGGCCCCAGGTGGCTGCCGGGGACGAACTGCATGCAGCCGTTCTCGAGAAAGGCTGGGCCGAGCGCCAGCCAGCAGGTGACGGCACGGGTGCTCGGGTCGGTGTCGCTGCCCCAGTAGGCGGCGTCCTGGTGCCAGGCGGTGGGGCCGTTGGAGTGGGGCGGCTTGAAGATGATCTGGTCGTAGGCGTAGTTCTGCTCGTCGCCCGCGAGCTGCTTGGCGACGGCCAGCGCCTTAAGGAAGTACTCGTGCTGCGGCCAGCCCGGGATGTGCTGCGACGGGCAAGCGAGTTGGACCACCGTGCCCGCCTTCTTGCGACCTTCGAACTGGGGGACCGGAATCTCCCCGGAGACCGCCCTGTCGTAGTCGGCCTTGAGCTCCTCGACTTGGGCGGGGGTGATGAAGTCTCGGATGACGAGGTAGCCGTCCCGGTTGTAGGTCGCGATCTGCTCGGCGTTGAGGGTGACCATGCTTGCAGTGTACGTGGTAGATGCTGCCGGTCGGAGGTCAGGCAAATGCTCCGATCAAGACTCCGCACTGGGATCTGGTTGGGACGTTTCTCTGCGGTCGGCGTTCTCGGGCTAGAGAGTCCACGCTATGATCTTGGTTGATGAACCGCTTCATCACGGTTGCCATAGTCGGGCTTGGACTCCTTATGCTTGCGAACTCGTCCGGCGCTTCCACTGATCCGGTGCTGGGTGGCCCCGTGGATCTCAGGACTTGGGCCTCGAAAGGCAAGGTTTCCGTGGGGGCTCTTACGAAGCTTGGTCCGGGGCCGGCCGCGCTAACTCGGCGCTTTGCCGCCAGGGGGCTCTATATCGTCAACTTTGGCGCCCAGGTGGACGGACTTACGGCAGAGAGCCGGGTCTTGGTTCGGATGCGGTGCCTGGACAAGGCGGGTCGCGAACTGCTTGTAGAGGAAACGGACTGCGGTACAGACAAGCCCTCGACCAAGCCGGGGGTGTACTTCAAGACCCATGCCTTCACTCGAACGGTGGTGGCCTCCATCGAGAAGCTGGATGCGGGGCCGGCGGTCTCGGTATCGGGGGTGGAGATTCGGGACGAGGACCTGGGCAAGATCGCCTTCAAGCCGAGGGTGGACTCGGCGCAGTACATGCTTCCGATCTGGAGGGGAAGGGTTGTCCACAACGAGACCGTTCTGCTGATGCCGGGGGTTGGGGGACGGTTGCTCTTTGAACCGAAGAAGGTGCTCTCGGTTCGCGACTACGGACTTAAGAAGACGTACGTGGAGGGGAAGGACTATCGGGTTAAAGGCAGGACCCTTGTCGCGCTGACGGGTTCAGCGATTCCGGTGGTTGGTCCAGAGGTGTTCGCGAAAGGGAACCTAGAGTGGTTTGAGCTGCTTGGAAAGCACATCGTGGTCTCTTACGAGCACGCGGGCGTTTGGGAAGGTCCGGCCCCTACCGCTCAGGGCGAGTACTTGCCGAACACGGTGGCAAAGTTGCGTCTGAAGAAGCCGGTGACGATCGCCGCGCTCGGGGACAGCATTACGTTGGGAGCGGGGACGTCTCGGTTCAGTCAGATACCTCCTTACATGCCGACGTGGTTGGAGCTTGCCTCCCGCGAATTGGAGCGGGTTTATGGGGGAAAGGTGCGGAGCTACAACGTGGGTTTGGGCGGGATGACGAGCGACTGGGGGGCTGGCAACGCGGCCAGTTCCGTGGCCACCCTGGATCCGGACCTGGTGTTGATTGCTTTTGGCATGAACGACTTCTGGTGGATGCCAGCGGACGCGTTTGCGGCGAACGTTCGGAAGATGATCGATGCGGTTCGGGCGCGGAAGCCGTCGGCCGAGTTCATCTTGATCTCTCCGATGCGGTTCGATCCGGCTTACACCAACGAGGCCCAGTACCCGGAGCGGCTGGCGAGTTACGCTCCGGCGCTTTACCGACTGCAGCAGGTTGGCGTGCAGGTGTTAGACATGACGAGCATAACGGCGGCGCTTTATGCGGCGAAGTCTGCCCATGATTTCGTTGCCGACCCGCTGCATCCGAACGATTTCTTGGCCCGCTGGTTTGCGCAGGGCGTGGTGGAGACCTTGGCTCTCCCCTCGGTGCAGGCGGTGCCGGCCAAGAAGGGGATTGGTTTCTACCAGGAGATGTCATCTTCGCAGCCGGTTCATCGGCTGGGGGTTGGCTGGTACTACAACTGGGTGCTGAAGGCGAACGCATGGGCACCGAGGAAGACCGAGTTTGTGCCGATGGTTTGGAGTTGGTACGGAGATGCTTCGGGGCTGAAGAGCCTAAGCGGGGCGAAGGCCTTGCTGGGGTTTAACGAGCCGGACGGGAAGGACCAAGCGAACCTGACGGTGGACGAGGCTCTGGCGGCATGGCCGGAGCTTGAGAAGACGGGGCTTCCGCTGGGTAGCCCGGCAACGGTGCATGCCGACGGCGACTGGATGCAGGCGTTCTTGAAGGGCGCGCGGGAGCGGAAACTCCCAGTGGACTTCGTGACCGTTCATTGGTACTACTTGCCCGATCCGGACGCGTTCATCGGGTACTTGGAGAAGGTTCATCGCCTGTATGGCTTGCCGATTTGGATCACCGAGTTTGCTTGCGTGGATTGGGACAAGAAGCCTGGGGGCACCGCGTCTTTCACGCCGGAAGACGTGGCTCGATTTGTGCGCGCGGTGCTTCCTCGGCTGGATGCGCTGCCTTGGGTCAAGCGGTACGCGTGGTTCGAGGGCGATGGTCCGTACGCGGAGTCTCGGCTGTTCAACTCTGACGGGACGTTAACGGTTGTGGGTCGGGCTTACGCCGGACACCCGTGATCTGGGACTAGGGTTTCGGAGAGGCGGTTGAGGAGGACGCCGGGGGAGACGACTTCCACCATCTTGAGCTTGCCAAGCCGCTTGAGGAGGGCGTCCAGGTACTTGGAGGTCATGGGGCCCCAACCCTCGCCATCGAGTCCGTGGGTGTTGAACACGAACCAACCGCTGGGGCCTTGCAGGAACTTGACCAACTCGGACTCGAAGTAGTCGTCGCAGCACTCGGGGCCGTGCGAGTAGCAGCCGATGCGAACGGGATTGCGGTGGGTAGGGATGGGGTTGACGGGGGAGTCGCCTTGGGTACGGGCTACCAAGAACTTGGTCAAGACATAGGCGTCGAGCTCGGGCGTTGAGGCGTTGTAGGCGAAGTTGTAGACCGAATCTCTAGCTTTGAACCCCTTGAGGTGCTTCTCGAAGTAGGCCGCGCATTTGTCGATGTCTGCCTTTGCTTGGTCGAGCGGCATCTCGGTGAGATTGGCGTGGTTATAGGTGTGGGCCATGACCTCGTGGCCGCGTCGCTTGAGCGCGTTCCACTCCGTGAAGGTCCCCATGGGATTTCCGACGATTCCCACATCGGGCTTGCCCCCAACCCTGGGCTGGAAGTCTTCCTCGTTGGCGGTGGCAATGACGTTGAAGCAGGCTCGCAGCCCGTTGGCCTCGAAGATGTCGGCGGTCTTGTGGAAGGACTTGCGGAAGCCATCGTCCCAGCTCAGGGTGACCAGGTGGGTCTTCTTGATCGGAGGCAGGTTGAGGCCGAAGGTGGAGAGGGTCGCCATTTCAAGAAACTCTCGGCGGAGCATTTTTGGGGATGGTACTTGGATTCGGGCGGCTCAGACGCCCGCCGACGCCCTGCCCACCCAACCCCGTCCGACTCCGCTACGGCTACGTCGGACTCCCGCGTCGGCGGGCAGGCTGTAAGCGATCGGAACTCGTGCGAGCCCACGCGGGTAGCACTGAACATGCTTCTCGCGCTGCTCCTCGCCTTGGAGGGCCAGCCCCTGCCTCCTTCCTTTTTCAGCCAGGGGAGGAAAGGGAGATTCCGCATCCTCGGGCTGCCCTTCCGTTAAGGTTGGCGAGCGACCCGCCGTGAGGACGCCAGGGGCCCCCGGGCTTCGGGATAGAATCCGCGGATGGCAAGTGTGGACCAGCTTTTGAAGGCCCTGGACTCGGCGATGTGGGAGATGAGCGAGGCGTTTAGCGGGCTGCAGGACGCGGACGTTTGGCGGCGGGCGGACCCTCGGCTTCTCAGCGTGGGCGAGTTGGCGGCGCACATCGCCTACGGGGAGGCGGACTCGTTCTTTGGCAAGGCCGTAGACAGTCCGTTGGTGGCGTCTCAGATTCGGTACTACCCGTACGCCCAGGCGGAAGGGCTTACCTTGGAGATGGGGGCGGCGGAGGTGCTGGCCGAGGTGCAGCGGATCCACGCGCTCTGCAAGGAGAAGCTCGCGGCGGAGCCGCACGACTCGGAGGACCCGAACCCGTACCGGGAGGGTTGGACCTGGGGTTACGTGCTGGAATACATGGCGTTCCACGTGGCGTACCACACGGGCCAGATGTACTCGGTCCGGCACTTGATGGGTCACGAGACGGCGGACAACTAGGGTTCGGACGGCGGTCCGTCCGAACCCCGGGTAGGCACCGGAGTGCCAACCCGGGCTATTGGGCTTCGACCTTCGAGGCTGTAGGTCGCGCCCCGTTGGGGCGCTTGTCTGCTGGCTCGGCTACCCAGGGCGTTGCCCTGGGCTTTCTCTTCTCGGCCCGTTGGGCCTGAAGAGGCGGTGGAGTTGTAGCCGCATTGCTCTGGATGTTGGCCTGGAGGCGCAAGTTTGTCGGCATGCCTGCCTTGGGCCATTACTTCACGCTCCGTTGGGCCGAGAGGTTCGCCAGCCTTCCGGAGCGCCAACGGCGCGGCAGATTCCAGCCTGGGGCGCCAGCCCCAGGACGGCCAGCCCACCGACGCGGGAGTCCGGCGTAGCGATGAGCGGAGTCGGACGGGGTTGGGTGGGCAGGGTGTCGGTGGGCCGAGGACTCAACGTTGACAAACCGACGCCGGAATCCCGAAAGGCATGAGCCCATCGCGAGGGGCAGATGGAACACGTAACGGCCCGAAAGAGACATGTGGGGAGTGTTACGTGTTACATGTTAGGTGCCAAAACTACCAGGCCCGATCCGGAGGCTTTGGATGGCTCGGTAAAGTTTTCTCCGCGCGATGTCGAATCCTGCTCCGCCGGTCCGACTAGTCCATGAGGGCGGCCAAGCGGCCGCCACAGGAGAAGACACATGAAGTTCTTGGTAGCCATCCACCACCCCGACAACTACGACCCCGGCACCGAAGGCGAGCAGATGGGGCGCGACATCGACGCCCTCAACGACGAGATGCAGGCCGCCGGAGCGCGGTTCTTCGCCGGCGGCCTCTACTCGGCTTCCAGCGCCAAGTCGCTCCGCAACTCAGGAGGCTCGGTAGTAGTCACCGACGGACCCTACCTGGAGACCAAGGAGCACGTAGGCGGCTTCTGGATTCTGGACTGCGCAAACTTGGAAGAGGCTGTCGAGTGGGGTCGAAAGGCGGTGGTCGCCTGCCGCGCTCCCGTCGAGGTTCGGGCGTTTCACTGATTCCAACCCGCCGCCGCCTTGCCCACCCAACCCCGTCCCGAGCCGACCGGAGTCGGATCGAGACTCCCGCGTCGGCGGGCTGCTCGGACCCCGGGTAGGCGCCGGAGCGCCAACCCGGTGCTGTTGGGCTACAACCTCTTCGAGGTTGGTGCTTTGATGCCTCCGCAGCTTGCTGTGGAGGCTTTGTCACGATGCCTGGAACCCTCAACAGCAAGCTGCTGAGGGATCAGCTTTTGGCCTAGCCGCCGCCGCTTCGCGCGGGGACTGGCCGCTTGGGCTTCTTGATGTCCAGCTTGTAGTCCTTGAGGGCCGCGTTGATTTCCAGGATTGCGCGCTCAAGCTGGGCGTCTTTGCCTTGGCGCCAGAGGTAGGGGTCGAGCTGGACTTCGATGTCGGGGATGGTGCCGACGTTCTCTAGGATGATCTTGCCGGTCTTGGGGTCGTAGAGAGCGTCGTCCGGAGCATTCACGCTACCGCCATCGATCAGCCCGAATCCGGCCGCGATCAGGTGGCCGCCCCAGGTTCTTGTGCCGATGAGCTTGCCCACTTTGCGCTGCTTGAACAGGTAGGGGAAGATGTCTCCGCCGGAGCCGGACATCTCGTTGGTGAGCATCACCTTGGGGCCGAAGATGCCGGTGAGCGGCAGCTTCATGTCTTCGCCGTAGCGAGTGCGCGACCCGAAGTCCAGCACGCGCATCATCTCGTTGGGCATGAAGTCGTTGATCAGGCCGCCGTGGTTGAAGCGGCCGTCGACGACCATTCCGTCCTTGTCGGTCTGCGAGTAGTAGAAGCGATGGAACTCCTGCCAGCCGCCTCCGCCGGTATCCGGGACGTGGACGTACCCGGCGCGGCCTTGGGTCATCTTGTCCACGTAGCGGCGGTTGTCCTCGGTCCAGGCGCGGAACCGGAGTCCGGCCTCGCTGGCTACCGGCAGGACGGTGACTTCGCGGGAGTCCGCGTTGTGGGGGTTGGGGCCGATGCGTAGCTTGACTTGCTTGCCCGCCTTGGCCTCCAGGGCCTCGTAAATGTCGTTGACCTCGGTGAGGTCCGCGCCGTCGATGGCCAGGACGTACTCGCCAACCTTGGCGTTGATGCCGGGCTGGGCGAGGGGCGAGTAGAGGTCTGGGTTCCAGCGCTCGCCATCGTAGATGCGCGTGATGCGGTAGCGTCGGTTCTCAAAGCTGTAGTCCGCGCCCAGGAGTCCGCCGGGCACGCCGGATACGCCGGGAACGTCGCCCCCGTTGGCCCACATGTGGCCGATCTCCAACTCGCCGAGCATGTCGGTGAACAGATAGTTCAGATCGGCGCGGGAGGCGATGTTCTTGAGGAACGGCTCGTAGCGCTTTTGGAGGATGGCGGCGTCGGCGCCGTTGAGGTTAGGGTCGAAGAAGAGCAGCTTCTCTCCGCGCCAGACCTCGGCGTACATGCTGCGCCACTCGGCGGCGGGGTCGATCCTGACGTTGAGGACCGGGGTGGGCACCTCACCGGAGCCGGGGGCAGGGGGCGAGGCGGTGGAGACCACGCGCATGCCGGGGCCGGAGCGCAGGAGCATCTTGCTGCCGTCGGCGCTGACCTGGAAGTTCCCGACTCCCGGGGCGAAGGGGGTGAGCTTGCGATCTTTCCAGGCGAACTGCAGGACCGAAGGCGGCGTTCCCATGCCTCCGGCGGCGGTGAAGAAGGTTCCGGCCGGGCCGGCCTCTAGGGTGCGGTAGCCCTGGGCGGGGGTGGGGAGGACGATAATGCGGCTCTCAATGCCGTCCAGGTCGACTTTGGTGGAGGCGACCGCGGGCTTCTTCTCCTCCTTCTTGGGCTCGGATTCCTCGTCGCTTTCCGGATGCAAGGGATTGGCTCCGTCCTTGCTGAGCACCACGGCATAGATGCGGCTGGTAGAGGGTTGGCCGGCCATGCCGGACATGTTCTCGAAGTCCAGGCCCATGCCCACGTCGGTGCTGGCCAGGAAGTAGAGGTGCTTGCCGTCTCGATCGAATACCGGGTCGGTGGCGTCGGAGAGGCCGTCGGTGATTTGGGTTTTGACGCCGGCTTCGAAGCTATGAACGAAGATCGCCGACATGTGGGTGCGCAGGTCTCGGCTCCAGGTCAGCCACTTGGAATCGGGCGACCATCGGGGCCGGTTTTCCCCGCGTCCGCGATGGGTGCGGGTATCGATCTTGGTGTTCGTGCCGGTGGCCACGTCCAGGACCCAGAGGTTGAGCTTGTTGTCCGTGTAGGCGATGCGCTTGGAATCCGGCGACCAGACGGGCGAGTAGTAGTAGCCAGGCTTCTCGCCGAGGTCGACTCGCTTCTCGGCGTTGGTGGCGGCGTCTACCAGGGCCATCTGTTGGTCGCCTTCCCCGTCGGTGATGAAGGCGATGGTCTTGCCGTCGGGCGACCAGGCGGGGTCGCGGCGGTGGATGCCTTGGGTCTCGCTGAGTAGCCGGGAGTCTCCCTTGGCGGCGGGAATCGTGAACATCCAGCCTCGTGCGCCAACGGCGATGCGTTGGCCGCTGGGAGAGAGCGACGCGCCTTGGATGGAGGTTCTCAGGTCTTTGATGCGCTTGCGTAGTTCGGGGAAGTCTCCGTTGATCTCGATCGGCACTTGGGTGGCGGTGCGCGTTTCGGGGTCGAACAGGTGGATGGATCCGAGCTTCTCGAAGACGATGGCGTCGGGGCCGGCGTCGGCGGACTTCAGGTCGAATCCGGAGCCCCTGACTTCCTCAACGACCTTGCCGGACTTGGTGTCGAAGCGGAACAGACCGAAGGGGCCGTTGCGGTCGGAGAGGAAGTAGACCGAGTCGCCGACCCACATGGGGTGGCTGTCCTCGTGGTCCTTGCGCGGGATCTCCCTCACCCGGCTATCCGACATTTGGCCGATCCAAATCCTGAAGGCTTGGCCGCCTCGGTACCGCTTCCAGGCTTGCTGCCACTTGGGATAGGGCACGTAGGCGATCTGGCCGCCATCCGGGGAGAGCGACGCGGCGACGCCCGCGGGGAAGGGAAGCGCCTTGGGGACTCCGCCGGTGGCGGGGACGCTGAACATGCGCGGGTAATCGGTGGGGGAGACCATCTCGGAGCTGATCAGCACGCTCTTGCCATCGTTGCTCCAGCCCATGACCTCGTCTTGCGCGGGGTGGGCGGTGAGGCGCTTGGGGACTCCACCGGTTGCGGGGACGACAAAGGCGTCGGTGTTGCCATCGTACTGGCCGCTGAAGGCGATGGTTTTGCCGTCGGGCGAGTAGTGGGGCCGGGACTCGCGGCCCGGGGCGGTGGTGAGTCTCGTTGCCTTGCCGCCTTGACGAGGGACCTGCCAGAGGTCGCCGGCGTACTCGAACGCGATGTGGGTGCGGCTGACCGTGGGGCTCTGCATCAGGAGCGGGTTCGGGCCTGGATCAAAAGGGTCGGCGGCCTGAAAGAGCGTGAGGAGCGGCAGCAACATGGTGGTCAAGGATACACGAGGGGTTTGAGGCAATACTCTGGCATGGCGCAGATGAGGCTCGAGTCCCCCTCAGAAGAGTACGTGGACAGCTTCTTTGAGGCGATGGCCGAGTTTGAGGCGGAGGGGATGCCGCAGGTGCGGCAGGAGATGACGAGGGAGGAGTTTCCTGCCTATGTGCAGCGGCTCCACGATAACACCCTTGGGAAGAACTTGCCGGAGGGATATGTGCCTTCTGCGGAGTTCTGGATGATCGACGCGGAGGGCTTCGCGGGGCGGATTGTTTTGGGGCTGGCTTACCATCCCAGTCCTGATCGGGTTGGGAACCACGTGGGGTACGCGGTGCGGCCGAGTAAGCGGCGGAGGGGGTACGCGACTCAGGCCCTTGCGGATCTTCTGGATGAGGCACGGAAGCTTGGGATCTCAAGGCTCATGCCTATTTGCGGCGTGGACAACGTCGCCTCGCGGAAGGTGATCGAGCGGAATGGAGGGGTGCTATTGGACCTGGGGCCGATTGATGAAGGTCTCGACGGTGGGCTTCGCTTCCTAATCGATCTGGCGGAATCGGTCGTAGCACGCCACGATCCCGAAGTTGTCGGACGGAGCCAACCTGACTCGGGCCATCCGACGTCCGTCGTGTGATACGCTGGACGAACCGGTTCGATGGGGACCTACTCGCACTTGGTTTGGCCCCCGCCGCGATGGGAAGACAATGCTATTCGCCGCAGCCACAGTCCTTGCGATCGCTTCCGCAGATCTGAACACTCTCGAGCTGACCATCGACCATAGGGGTCAGGGACGACCGATCAGCCGCCTGATCTACGGTGCGAACGACAGCAAGTTCCACCACGTGCCCTGGACGTTGTTCCGGTTCGGTGGCAACGCGGCCACGACCTACAACTGGGAGAACAACTACGACAACGCGGGCAACGACTGGAAGCAGAGCAGCGGGTTCGGCTGGTCAACGCGACACACGCCGGAGTCCTTGCGATCGGTGCCTGCCGGGGCGATCATCAACCACCACGAGAAGGCTCTGCAGATCGGAGCCGAGTCGATCGTTCAGGTGAACCTGATGGGGTATGTCGCCGCAGACGGCGACGGTCCCGTCCTCGAATCGGAGCAGGCGCCGAGCCGCCGGTGGAAGAAGGTGGTCCCCAAAAAGCCCGGCCCGTTCAGCCTGGTGCCTGACCAGACCGACGAGTTCGTCTACCTCGACGAGTTCGTGAACTATCTGGTGAACCGCTTCGGACCTGCCGGAACACCAAAGGGCATTGCCGCATACAGTCTCGACAACGAACCGGGCCTTTGGGGCCACACGCATCCCCGAGCGTTCAGTGGGAAGACCCCAGCGAAGCTCCTCGTCCAGCGCTCGATCGATGCCGCCAGAGCCATCAAGGCGGTCGATCCCAAGGCGAAGATCCATGGATTCGCGCCGTTCGGAGTGTACGAGTACATTGCGCTGACGGGTGCCCCAGACTGGCCGGAGACCGCCAAAGCCAACGGCTATGCTTGGTTCATCGACTACTACTTGGCCGAGTTCGCAAAGGCCTCGAAGGAGGACGGGCGAAGGCTACTCGATGTGCTGGACCTCCACTTCTACGTGGGCGGTGGAGTGATCGAAGAGGGCGGACTAGACGCGCATCTGCAGTCGCCGCGTGCGATGTGGGATCGGTCGTACCGTGAGCAGAGCTGGTTGGGCGAAGTGCTCCCGGAGTTCTTCCCGCTGATCCCCCGGATCAACAAGTCGATCGCCCGCTACTACCCTGGCACCAAGCTTTGCTTTAGCGAGTGGAACACGGAGCGGCCAACGACGTTGCCTGGCGCACTCACTACGGCCGACATGCTGGGTGTGTTCGGGCAAGAGGGTCTGTACGCCGCCACATGGTGGTCGTTGTTGAACGAGAAATCCACCGAGGCTGATCTCGTGCCAAGTCGATCCGCCTTCCAGCTCTTCAGAGACTACGACGGTGCCGGCGGCACGTTCGGGGACGTGAGCCTCAACGTGAAGAACCCTCGACCCCGAGACGCCTCGGTCTATGCTTCACGCAACTCCAAGACCGGGGAACTCCATCTTGTGATGATCGGCAAGCGCAGGCACGTACCGGTGACGGTTCGAATCCCGCTGGGAAAGGCTGGCTTTGGGGCAAAGTCCTACGGCTTTGGATTGGAGTGGGGAAACGGTCTCAAACTGCAGAAGAACGCCCGCGTCGTGGGAGAAACGCTCCTGGTCGAATTGCCCAAGCAGAGCGCGTGCCACGTCGTTGTTGGTCCCTAGCTCGCCATGCGAACCGTAGATTCTCCCCCTAAGAGGACGAAACATGCTTAGCCTCATCCTGTTGAATGCTCAGCCCAGCTTCGACCCTGTCCACATGTTGCGGTTCGATCGCCCGGCAACGCACTTCACCGAGAGCGTGCCGCTTGGCAATGGTCGAATCGGCGCCATGATTCATGGGGGAACGGAGCGGGAGAGGGTCGTTCTGAACGAGTCGACCATGTGGTCCGGGTCGGAACAAGAGGCAGATCGCCCGGACGCCCACAAGGCTTTGCCAGAGATCAGGCGTCTGCTGCTGGAGGGCAGGAATGCCGAGGCTCAGGCTCTGCTTCAGAGAGAGTTCGTCTGCAGCGGAAAAGGATCGGGTTTCGCCAACGGAAAGGACGTCCCGTTCGGATGCTATCAGGTCTTCGGCGAGCTGAGCATGGACTTCGGTCACCCGTCCGTCTCGGGATACCGAAGGACGCTCGACCTTGACCAGGCCGTGGCGCACGTGACCTACACCTCGAACGGCGTGCACTACCAGCGCGAGGCGTTCGTATCGAGTCCAGCGCAAGCTCTCATCTATCGGATCACTGCCGACAAGAGGAGGAGCGTCAGCTTCCAGATCGGGCTCTCGCGGGCAGAGAGGGCGAAGGTCCTTCACGACGGCCAGGATCTGGTGATGCGCGGGTCTCTCAACAGCGGCGTCGAAGGTCAGCCTGGGGTCCAGTTCGAAGGACGCATCAGGGTCGTGGCCGACGGAGGCGCCGTTGCGATCGAAGGCTCGACGATTCACGTGAGGGATGCGGACTCGGTGACCGTCGTGTTCTCGGCCGGCACTTCGATGTTCGAGACCGAGTACTCCAAGCTCGTCAAGGAGCGCGTCGGGCACGCAGCCGGGGTCCGGTATTCGAGGCTGCGGTCGGACCACATCAAGGACCACCAACGGTTCTACCGACGAAGCGAGTTACGGCTTGAGCCAGGTAAATCGGCCAACCTGCCGACGCCTGACCGGATTCGCGCCGTTCATGGCGGGGAAAGCGACCCCTCGCTCGCCGCATTGGCGTTCAACTTCGGTCGGTACCTTCTCATCTCCAGTTCCAGACCGGACAGTCCGCTGCCGGCCAACCTCCAGGGAATCTGGGCGGAGGAACTTCAGACGCCGTGGAACGGGGACTTCCACATCGACATCAACCTTCAGATGAACTACTGGCTTGCGGAGACCGCGGGCCTGGGCGATTGCACCGAACCGCTGCTCAAGTTCATCGAGGGCTTGGTGAAGAATGGGAGGAAAACGGCGCGGGCCTACTACAACTCGTCCGGCTGGACGGCCCATGTGATCACAAACGCTTGGCGGTTTACTTCGCCGGGGGAGAGTGCCGAGTGGGGATCGACTTGCACCAGCGCCGCCTGGTTGTGCCACCACCTTTGGCAGCGGTACGCGTTCTCAAACGACAAGAAGACCTTGCGTCGCTTGTACCCAGTGCTCAAAGGGGCGGCGCAGTTCATCCTTGACATCCTCATCGAGGAACCAAAGCACGGTTGGTTGGTGACCGCTCCCTCGAACTCGCCCGAGAATCTCTATCGTCTTCCCGGTTCCGGACCTCTTGCCACGGCGATGGGGCCAACCCACGATATGCAACTGGCCCGAGAGTTGTTCTCGAACACGATCAAGGCTTCCGAGATCCTGGATCTCGACAAGGCGTTTAGAGACCAGTTGGCCCAGGCGAGTGCCCGTTTGGCCCCACACCAGATTGGAGCTGACGGGAGGCTGCAAGAGTGGCTCCAGCCGTACGAGGAGGTAGAGCCTCAGCACCGGCACGTATCGCACCTCTATGGGCTCTATCCGTCCAATCAGATCTCGCCCGAAGGCACGCCGGAGTTGGCTCAAGCGGCGCGAAAGACCCTCGAAGGGCGCGGAGACGGTGGCACCGGCTGGTCTCTTGCTTGGAAAGTCGCCTTTTGGGCGCGGCTCAAGGAGGGCGACCGAGCGCACCGCCTGATGCTCAACTTCCTAGCGCCGACCGCAGTAGGAGATCCGGAGGTTCCGCACCGGCCAGGCGTCTATCCGAATCTACTCTGTGCCTGCCCCCCATTCCAGATCGACGGCAACTTCGGGATCGCTGCCGGAATCGCAGAGATGCTTGTCCAAAGTCATACTGGCGAGATCAAGCTCTTACCAGCCCTGCCCAAGGAATGGTCGGCCAAGGGTTCTGTGAAGGGGCTGCGTGCCCGGGGGAACAAAGTTGTAGATATCGTGTGGGAGAACGGCAAAGTCGTCGAGAGCAAGATCCAATGGTCATCACGTCGCTAGTCGCTTGCCTTTCGTTCAGCCTTGTTGGATCGAAGGGGCTCAAACCAATCTCGGTCGACGCGGATGGTCGAGGTTTCGTCACGTCAGAGGGCAAGCCGTTCTTCTGGTTGGGCGATACGGCGTGGACGATGCTCACGCGGTTGACGATCCCAGAAGTCGAGGAGTATCTGGCAGATCGGAAGAAGAAGGGCTTCTCGGTGATTCAGCTTGTCTTGGTGCCATGGGATGCGCGCCGCAACGGCAACCTTACGGGCCAGAAACCCTATCTTGGCGATGATATGGCAAAGCCGAACCCGTTGTACTTCGATCACGTCGAGAAGGTCCTGGACTTGGTCGAGCGTCGTGGATTCTATGCCGCCGTTGTTCCGTTCTGGCTTGCCGGGCTTCCCGAACCAGCGGCCGACGAGATGGCCCAGTATCGCGCATACGGAAGGTACTTGGGTTCCCGGTTCGGGAAGAGGCCGCTAATCTGGCTCCTCGGGGCAGATCGCTGGCCGAACGGGTGGGCCGCGGTGATCCGGACCTTCGCACAAGGACTGGAGGCGTCGTCGGGTAGGTCCGACCTTTTGCTCACGCATCATCCGGCTGGTGGGCAGAGCTCTTCTCGCTTTTTCCACGACGACGGGTGGCTCGATTTCAATATGTTGCAGTCCGGTCACAATGCCGACCTTCTCGCCTACCGCCTGACCGAAACCGACTATGCCAAGCAGCCGACCAAGCCGGTACTGGACGGGGAGGCGGCATACGAGAACATCACGAACGCTCTGGTTCCCTACGGTCCTGGCGTCCGTGTGATCAATGATTACGATGTTCGCAGGCAGGCGTACCAGAGCGTCTTTTCGGGAGCGGCCGGTCATACGTACGGAGCCTGCGAGGTCTATGAGTTTCACAAGGAAGGCTCGGGGCGAGCGCATTGGACGATCGGCATCCACTGGCGCGAGGCGCTCAAACTTCCTGGTTCGACTCAGATGGGTTACCTCAGGCGCCTGATCGAGGGTCGGGGACCTAGCAAGAGAGTCCCAGACAACTCGCTCCTCGTGTCGCCGAATCCTGACAATCCGAACGAACACATGGCAGTGATCCGGGACAAGGACCATCGATGGGTGATGGTGTACACGCCAACAGCGGCCACATTCAGGCTGAACACTAGAAAACTGCTGAAGCCAGCCGTTTCGGGATCTTGGTTCGACCCAAGAAAAGGCATGTCTCTGCGATCCTTCAATGTGGAAGTCGGGGAAGACGTCGAGTTCGTACCACCTCAGGGCGGCCAGCGTGTGGACTGGGTCCTTGTGCTCAAGTCCCGCTAGCGAACGCCCTGGAGCAGACCTTTAAGATCGGTTGCTACGCTGGCCGTCGCTTTGCCCGTCCCCTCGTCCCGAGCCCGGCAAGACAGGTTAGGCGTCGGGATCCCCGTCGGGCAGGAGCAAGACTTTGCCGCACTGACCCGTCCGTTGGAGTTCCCAGGCGTCTTGTACGCGATCCAGGGCGAACTCGTGCGTGATCAGGCGATCGAGGAGCGCGCGTGCCTGACGGATGGTCCAGAACATTGCCGCGGCATCGCCGAGGTGGTTCCAGTGCCAGAAACCGCGCACCGTCACACCGCGCCTCACCACGTCTGCCATGCGCACGGGGCCGCCCCATCCGACCGACGCCATTTCCCCCCGCACTCGCGTGGCTTGGAGCAGGACGGCGGGCGCCCCTTCGGCGCTGCTGCACTCGATGGACTTGTCCGCGCCTTGACCGCCCGTCAAGGCAAGTACCTGCTGGACGACGTCGGGGTCGCGCGGATCGAGGACGGCTTCCGCGCCAAGTTCCTTCGCCAAGGCGGCGCGGTAGGGGTTTGACTCGAGGCCGATCACCCGCGCTCCGCGCACGACGCCGTTGATCACCCCGCCCAGCCCGACGGGACCAAGGCCCGAGACGAGGAGGGTGTCCATCCGCCCCACCCTCATCGCATGGGCCGCGGCAAAGGTCGGGCCAAGGCCGCAGCCGGCCATGCTCCCGTGCCGAAGCGAGATGTCGTCCGGCAGGGGGAGGAGTAGCCAGTCCTGTTGGACCATCCGCTCGGCGTAGCAGGCGCGACCGGTCTCGACGCCGGTGATCGCGGCAGGGTCCCGTGGTGACGGGCATCGGCAGTGGTCCCCCTCGCGGCACAGCGCGCAAATGCCGCAGCCATTCTGGGGCATCACGACCACGCGCGTCCCGGACGGGACGCGACCGTTGGGAGCCGCCTCGCGAACGATGCCGCTCGCCTCGTGCCCGAGGTCACGCCACCACAGTTGCCCCTCCTCGTACTGGTGGAACTCAGTGCAAATCGGGACGACCTTGACATCGATCAGGGCGTAGTCACCGACGGCCTGGGGCTCTGGGACCTCGCGTAACTCGCAGGTGCGCACGCCCGTAATCGCGACATTCTTCATGCTTCTCAGCATGCCCGAATTCCTCCGGCCCCGTGACCATCCGGGGGGGGCTAGAGTGGCATGGAGTCTGCGAGCTTCTGGATCATTGCCCGACTCTTCCAGCGCTTGACTTGTCGCTCTCGCTTAGCGGCTTCCGACCTTGGTGGGATGCTACTTCAGAGTAGACTAGTCTCTAGGGACCTTTCGCGGCGGTGTAGTGGGTTGTGCAGCCATCCGGCGCTCTACTGGGAACTTGTTGAATGCCTGTTGTATGATCCTGCGAATCGTATGAGCTTGATCAACCCGCCGAAAGAGTCGCACCAATTCGTTTATCACTATACGAGCCGCGATACTGCAGTCAACCATATCTTGCCGTCCGGGAGGCTTCGTTTCAACCCGCTGTCGAAAGTAAACGATCCTCGCGAAGCGAAGCAATGGGAACCCGTTGTTACCGTAAGCTCGACCCAACCGATGGAACTAGACGATTGGAAAAAGCTGGAACACAAGATATCCGCTGCCCTAAGATCTGGAGCCAAACTCGCGTGCTTTAGCCTCGATGCTGACACAACAATGCAGATGGACGATTTCAATGCGCGATCCAAGCGCGGTTACGCCTGTGCCCCAATGTGGCATCATTACGCAAACCGACATGACGGCGTCTGTCTCGTGTTCGACCGTGCACTCCTCGACGCAGCGCTCAGAGATGAACTCGGTACTCGACTTGTTTGCGGTCCCGTTGAGTACTCGGACGATGGATGGGTTCCGCGTCTAGCCGACGATCCCTTTGCCCTTAATATGATATCTGGCGACACGGAAGAAGATCTGCAAAAGGGCATCGAAGCGCACTTGGGGAAGCAGTGGCGCGGACTCTATTTCCGAAAACTGACCGACTGGGCGCACGAACGCGAGTTTCGTTGGGTGCACTTCGGAAACGATAGCGAGTCACACGATGTTTCGTTCGGCACTTCGCTGAAGGGCATCGTACTTGGCGCGGCAATACCTGAGAACTGCAAGATGGAATTCTATGGGCACTGCGTCCGTCATGAAGCGGCGTGCGGCGAACTCCACTGGCGCAATGGCCAGCCTTCTATCCAGCACTACGCCGAGCCGTACATCACGCACAAATACTTGACCCAAGCCGATTAGCTTCGATTCCTCGCTTCTGTCTACGAATGGCTCACAGCCGCATATGTTTGATTACAGCCGAAAGGGCGGCGTCAGCCGCTTTCATTTCGGTGTCATCGATAGGATATGGATGGAGTAATTTCACAGCAGGGTGAACAAAATTACGGTAATCTCTTAGGCTGACATCGACGAGGCTCTCCCGTCTGCTGTCAAGAATCCCGAGATCCGTTGCCACATCGATCATCCAGGCAAGATTCCACTTGTTCATGGGCACCAGTCCGCCGGTGTTTGTCCGCGGTGCTCGGGACGAAGCCCTTGCCCGGGCCTTTGTCGCCTGGTCCGTGTACAAGGCGTCGCGAAGAATTCCCTCAAGAATGCTCCCGGCCAAAATGATCGAAGACTTGACTGCGCTGCTCGGGAGGAGTTTCCTGACGAGCTCGTCGTAGTCTCTTTCTATAATTTGTCGCAAAGCTGAATCAGCGATTCCGGGAAAAGTGCGCTTCGCGGCTGTGCCTCCAGTCTCGGTGCGAAGCAGGTCGGCCAACGAGCCACTAATCTCTTTCAGTTTGGGAAGATCCTTACCTTGCCATCCTGAAGATCCGACTTGTTCGAGTTCCTTGAGTTTCCTCTGTAACTCAACCCGTATTGCGATGGGAAATCGTTCAACCTCAACGGTTGCCAGGAACTGCTTCAGCTCCTTCGCCCTCCGGCTGATATCGTTGGAAACCTGGGGCGTAACAGGAATAGCTGCGAGCTCATCGGCGAGCGGGATAATGTGCTCATACATTCTCGGAGTTTACTGATCGAAGCATTCCGGCACAATCGAAGCTATCAGCCCCCAGAAGCGTTACTCAATGGTGAGCAACTGCATTTTGTGGTTTGTTAGGCTTGAGCGACCCCTATGGCACCTTCGGAGTGGTCTAGGTCCAGGCTCGAACTCAAAAGTGGCCAAATGCGGCATTGTCTCTCAATTGTTGAAAGACCAAGACAGGCGTTTTGAACCTGAATGGATGGTGGGCGGTACAGGATTTGAACCTGTGACCCCTACAGTGTCATTGTAGTGCTCTACCACTGAGCTAACCGCCCGAACCGGCTCCGCGCAGGCTGGTCTTGCCTGGGAGCGGGTTGCATTATACCAAAGGATTCGTTCGGGTGGTTCGGGTGGTTCGGGTTGCTCGGGGGTTCGGCTAGGCGCAGGGCGGTTCGGGTGGTTCGGGTTGTTCGGGGGCTCGGTTGACGCGGGTGGTTGACTTTGCGGCTTGGCACGCCTGAAGGCTCGATGGAATTCCAATCCGTGTTTTCTTACGAGGGCCCCCTGGCGGGGGTGCAGGTTCAGACCCTGCAAGAGGAGAGCTTCGAGCGGCCTCAGCCGGTGCAGGCGGGGGTGTTTGCGGACCGCATCTGGCGGGTGGCGGTGCAGGAGTTCGCCGCCGAGTCGGACGCCGTCTACCGGGTGACGGTGGAGGTGGCGGTTGATGGCTCGTAACCTGGGTCGGCGGGAGTTGGGCACGGTGGACGGGCTCACCGCGGTGCGGGTGCTGGAAGACGTGGGCGGGAACTCGGCTTACCGGCAGGGCGTGCAAGTGGCCAACTGCGATTCCGGGCGAAGCTTGTTCGTCCGGCTCGCCGCGAGCGGGGCTTCCGCGCCGAGCGTGGGCTCGGCCGATTTCGACTTTGCGATCGGGCCTCGCGGCACCTTGGTGCTGGAAATCGGGGAGCAGCTGGAGGCCTGGATCCTGAGCGATTCGGGTTCGGTCGCCACCAGCGCCTACTCGGCCCTGGAGGTGCTGGCATGAGCTACGCTCGCCTGGTTCAGCCGGAGGGTCAGCCCGGCTTCCTGCCGGTTCGATTTCGTACTTCGGAGCTGACGGCTTCCTTGGGCGGCGTGAACGCGAATCTTCCCTCGATCACGGGCAGCAATCCGGGCACGCGGGCGGTTGTGCTGGGCTTCCATCGGCATTCGGCTCCGCGCCCGATGCGGGTTTCGGGGGTTCGGCTGGCGATCCTGACCGCGCCCTCGCCCGCGACGATCAAGATCAAAGCGGCGATCTACGCGGCGGACGAGGCCAACGGGCTGCCTGGGTCTGTGCTGCACGCGCAACTCGTCAGCGGGGAAGTGGCGTTCTCGGCGGCGCAGTCCACCGCGGGCGGCAACTACCTGGACATCCCGTTCTCGGTGCCCACCGCCATCGCGGAGGCTCGCCCGATCTGGATCGCGCTGATGTGCGAGAGCTTCTACACCGTCACCGACACCACGCTGGGCGTGATGCGGGGGACCTCGTTGCGCACGGCGGTCAGCGGACCGTCGGGAAGCCAGTTCGACCGCGACCTGACGTATGCGGGGGCGGGGGTTTCCACGATCGCCTCCTCGTTCCCGTCCGGGATCGCGTCTAGCGCCAACTTCGCGGCGGCAACGGACGGCACGCTGGCCAACGCCAGCTGCGGTCTGATCTGCGTGCCGTAGGCCCTAGTTGCGGGCTACGGTGGACTCGATCCAGTCCTTGTAGGCGCCCAAGTGGATGCCCGCCCCGCCGGCGCCGTAGTCGAACTGGCTGCCGTTGGGGGCGCGGGAGATGTAGGCGCACAAGGCGATCAGGCGGTAGTTGCCGCCGGCCACCATGAACCAGCCGCCGCCGCTATCGCGGGGGGCCATCCCGGCCTCGCCCTTGCCCAGATCGTACAGCAGGACCTTGGAAGTCAGCACCTGGCTGCCTCGGTTCAGGGAGCGCTCGCCGAATCCGGAAACCGTGTTGAATCCGGAGCGGCGGGTGCCCTCGGACCCGGCGGTGATCACGTGGCCCTGGCCCTTCATCTCGATGCCGCCGACTCCGCAGGAGACCAGCTTAATGCCTTTGCCCACCAGCTGCTCGGCCGGCGCATAGTAGATCGGCGCGGCGTACTTCACGGGCTGGTCGAGCTTGAAGAGGCTCAGATCGGCGGTGGGGTGCCTGAGCTGCTTGACCACGTTGTAGAACTTTCCGTCCAACTGAAGCTTCTGTCCGCCCGCGTGGGTGACGCCGATGGCCCAGTACTTGCCGATGGCCACGCAGGAGCCCGCCAGCATGGAATCTCCGCCGGGAGGCGCGTAGAACGTGTTGCCCACGGCCTGGAACATCGGCTCGTCTTTGGCGCCCACCAGGGGCAGTCCGGGAACGGTGAGGGCTAGGGCGGCGATGAGGGCCAAGGCTTTCACGACAGCTATTGTACGTCTCGCGCTGCCAAAAGGCACGCCCAAAGCCGCGCTACCAGACCTGGCCGACTACGAACGAGGCGGACCGCTTCTCGAGGAACGCGCTGATTCCTTCCTGAGCTTCGGCCCCCGCGCGGACTTTGGCAAGAAGCTCGCCCGCTTCGTTGGGAGACATCGGAGGAAGCTGAGAGATCCGCTTCGAGGTGGCGATCGCTTCCGGCCCGGCCTTCAGGATCTCGCGGGTCAGGTGGTCTAGGACCAAGTGGGATTCGGTGCTGACCTCGTGAACCAGTCCCATCCGCAGGGCAGTCGTGGCGTTGAACTGGAAGCCGGTAGAGAAGTAGGCGCGGGCGAAGCCGTGGCCGATCTTGGGGATGACGATCGAGGAGATGGTCGCCGGTACCAACCCGAGCTTGACCTCGCTGAACGCGAAGACGGTGTTGGGGTCCGCGATGGCAAAGTCCGACGCCGCCACGAGGCCGAGGCCGCCGCCAAACGCCGCGCCGTGAACGTTTGCGATCACCACCGCCGGGCAGTCCAGGACCGACCGGTAGAGGGCGGCCAGGCGCTGGGCGTCCTCGCGATTCTCCTGCTCCGTGTAGGTGGCGGCCCGCTGCATCCACTGCAGGTCTCCGCCGCTGCAGAACGCCTTGCCTTCGCCGCCCAAGACCACGATCCGGGTCTCGGCAGGAAGGTTGGTGAACGTGTGGAACAGCGCCGCGATGAGCTCCTCGTTGAACGCGTTCCGAACCTCTGGGCGGTTCAGGGTTACGTGCAAGACCGGACCTTGTGCCTCTACGTTGAGCATGGTCCGAGTATGCCGGAATCCGAGGCCGAGGCGAACCCCCGCGATTCGACCAGATCGCCGCAATTTCCGGTTGACCACATTCTGCGCGGGACACCTAATAGTATATATTTGTCTACCTATCTTCCCCGGGCCATGACCAAGGACGACCTACGTTTCGTTGCCGATGCTTTGCTTGCTTTGTGCGAGCCGGACCCTTTGCGCCCCTGTTATTCCGAGGAGGCGTTCGACCAGAAAATCAAACTCGCGCATCGCCGCGAGCCCAGCGTGCTGGGTTTGGTGCTCTCCAAGCACCTGCAAGACGACCTGTTGGCCCACGAGTGCGAGGACGTGCTGAAGATGGCGGGCCTAACCCAGCGACAGTCCGAGGTGCTTCAGCTCCGGATCGAGGGCTACACCTTCGAGGAGATTGGCCGGGCGGGAAACCACTCCAAACAGGGCGCGCAGAACATTTTTGTGCAAGCGCTCAAGAAACTTGGGCGGTCTTGTCGCGTCTACCGGTATGAGGGGATCAGCGAGGTCTATCGCTCGGAGTTGAATCGGGGGATCCGTCCAAAGGCCTTCGGTAGACTGCCCGGAGTCGATACTGCTCGCTGAGCCGACGCACCTTGGCAACCGCCGGGCAAAACCACCATGATCGCCTGCAAACATTGCACCACCCACAACAGCCTCGACAGCGTGTTCTGCCGTCGCTGTGGAACGGCGCTTGCCGAGGAGGAAATCCAGGAAGCGCGGGCCAAGAACGAGGCCCTTGTCGCCGAGGGCGTGCGCGCCTTCAACGACGGCAAGACCGAGGAAGCGATGACGATCGCCCAGACGGCGGTGGAGGCAGACCCCTCCTCCGCCACTGGCCTGGCGCTCAAAGGCATGTGCCATGAGCGCCACGGGCAGATCGCGGAAGCGCTCGACGCTTACGAGCGTATCGTGGAACTGAACCCGGATTCGACGCTGGACAAGATCAAGTTGAACCAGCTGCGCAACGCGCTGGCCCATCGGGCGGCCACTGCGTCTGCGCCGGATCGACGCCTTGCCGGGATCGCCGCCATCGCGGCGACGACGCTTGTCATCGGCATCGGTGGATTGATCGCGGTACTCCAGCAAGGAAAGGAGCGGCCTCCGCTGGCGGTCAACCAGGGGGTGGGAACGCCCGCGGTAGAGAAGTTCGTGCCGGCGCAAACCGCGTCCAACCAGGGCGACCCGGAGAAGAAGGAGCCCGCTGCCCAGCCCGGTGCCGAGGCCAAGCCTACGGTGCAAAACCCTCAGGACGAGGTGGAGCGGCCGCTTAACAACACGCGACGAAACGAGCCCAACCTGCCCTCGGTGGGTAGGAACACGGAACTGCCTGCCCCGGATGGAACGCGGACGTTGCCTTCTTACGATCCTAACCGGGCTCCGGTGGAGATCAACCCGGGAGAGCCGGATAAGTCTCCGATTACCGTGCAGCCCAAGAGTCCTGATCCGGACCCGGTCGCCACGACATCCTCTGGACCAGACCCCAAGCCCGAGAAGCCGGAGGATCAGCCGATCATGCAGATGTCGGTGCGCCGTGGCAACTCGGGTGGAGGTACCCGGGCCGGAGGCGGGGACTCGAACGGGGTTCAGGCCCTGGTTCGGACCGCGAACGCCCAGTTCGAAGTCGGTAACTACGCCCAGGCGGCGAGCACGTATGAGCGCGCGCTGCGCTCCGGCGCCGATCCTGGCCTGGTGAACCAGCGCCTGGGACAGACTTTGGAACGTCAGGGCAAGAAGGCCGACGCGCTGATGGCCTATGAGCGCGCAGTGCAGGCCCTGGAAGCGGCGCAGAGTTCTGGGAAGGGCGATCCTAACCGGATCAAGAATGCGCTCGAGAGCGTTCGTCAGGCCCGCCGCGCCCTCGGGGGTGGCTAGCCATCTCCGCCCTCCTGCTGGCGGTGGTGCTCTGGCAGCAGGCCACACCCTCGGTGCTGATCATCCAGACCAAGGAGTCGCCGCGCGCGGCCGCCGGGCTGGCGACCGTCCCGATCAAGCCGCCCAAGGGCGTGAAGCCCCCGGAAGCGAGCAAAGAGACGGGCGCGCCGTTCGACATCAGCAGCTACTTCGCGGGCGAGTTGGAGACCTCGGGCCGGATGCGGCCTACGGTGTGGTCGATGGGGGACCCTGCATTTAGGGCCCACGCCACCGCTGGCCGCGTGGCGTTCAAAGACGAGTTTCCGAAGCTTGAGGATGCCCAGGCAGCGGCGGGACGGCTAAAGCTGGACTACGTGGCGGTCGTTGGCGGCCGCTTGAAGGAAGGCGCGCTGCACGGATCCCTCACCATCTATCGCGGGGGCCGGAAAGTTTTCGAGAAAGAGGACTCGCTGACCGCATCGATCGGCGGCCGGTTCGATATCGAGGGCGCTGCCCAATCGATCTGCCGGACCTGGTCGGGGGTGCTAGCGGATGGGCTTCTTAAGGGAGTTCCTACCGCTCCGGTGAACCCGACGCCCGACCAAACTCCTGGACAGGTGGTCCCCCCGCCCCCGGTGGCGCCGCTGCCCAAAACGGTCGACAACGCGACTCTCCTTGCCCAGGCCTCCGATTTCCTCAAACGCGGCGCGCTCCCCGAGGCGATGGCCCTTCTGCGAGACGCGGTGGATGCGGAGCCGCTGGACGTTCAGCGTCGTACCCTGTTTGCAACTTTGCTGATGCGGTCTGGCCATGCGGAACTGGCCGCTCAGGAAGCCCGCCGTGCGGCCAGTCTCCTTCAAGAGAGCGTGGGGTTGCGGGCCTTGGCCGCGCGGGCCTGGATCGCTGCCGGCAAGCCGGACGAAGCCCAAGCGGATCTCAACGAAGCGGTGGCCCGCGACCCGGAGAACCCGGATGTGCGCGGCCTGCTGGCCGAGATCGCCCTGCGAGACGGCAAAGCCGCGGTGGCGCTCGAGCACTTGGACCAAGCGCTGAAGAAAGCTCCGAGCCCGGATTTGCACTTCAAGCGGGCGGTTGCCCTTACCTACCTGGGCAATTCCGAGAGCGTGGCCGAGAGCCTCGCGTTGGCGGGCAAGGCGCCCGACGAGAGCGAGCTTCGCACTCGTTTCGAGTTTGCCGCCGACAACCTGGACCGTTGGTCCAAGGTGGAGAGCGGGAACCTGGTGTCCTTGTTCCAGCGCGCTCTCGTACGCCGTAAGGAGCCGGCGGTGGCGGACCAGGTGGTGCGCATGCGTCGCTCGCTCGACGCGTACCTCGCCTTGGGAAGTGGCCTTGCCGTTCCGGCGATCTATCGCGCGTCTCAGGAGCGGAGGCTGGTGGCGTTGCGCCTACTAGTGCAGTGTGGAGGCGACCTCACGACGTTCCTGGGGAACGGCGACGAAGACCTCTTGCAGGATGCCCGCATCAACCTCGGCGAAGCCATCCGGAACCTGACGGCGGCGCGAGACGCCTTCCTTGCGGAACGCGCCCCAAGTTCGGGTTCCTAACCCGTTCTCGGCCGGCGGATTCGGGCAAACTGGGTTCATGCTTGCCTCGGCCGCCTTCCTCTCCCTCCTTATCGCCGGTCCTGCGCCCCAGGCGTGGGTTACCCGCCCCTTCAACAGGAAAGACCTGACCGGGTGGACGGTTCTTGAGGATCCCAGCAAGTCGGCTTGGAAGGTGGGCCGAGCGGCGATCGACCCGGCGGCCCCGAACAAGTTGGTCGCCCTTTCCGGTGGAACGGACTTGGTGAATGCGAGCGAGTGGGGCCAAAGTCGCGACCTCGCCAGCACTGCCAAGTGGGGCGACGTCCTCCTCACCCTCGAAGTCATGGTTCCGAAGGGAAGCAACAGCGGCATCTACCTGATGGGCGAGTACGAGGTTCAGGTGCTAGACAGCTTTGGGAACGACGAGCACCCGCAAGCCAGCGACATGGGCGCTTTGTACGGTGCCCAACCTCCCCAGAACCCGACATATCGAGCGCCGGGAGAGTGGAACAAGTTCGAGATCCGGTTCCAAGCTCCAAGGTTCGACGCCAACGGGAAGAAGATCGCGAACGCCAAGTTCGTTCGGGTCAAGCTGAACGGGCTCACGGTGCAACGGAACGTGGAGATGCAGGGTCCCACGCCGGGTGGAGTCGACGGGAAGGAGAAGGCGACGGGGCCGCTCATGTTCCAAGGCAACCATGGCCCGGTGGCGTACCGGAAAATCTGGGTGCGCAAAGCGTAGCGCCCGGCTTCAAGACGAACCGCGATTGTTGCGTCTTGACAGCGTTGCTCGCCATGGATTAGTATTCATGTGTCTACCTATTTGGAGTCACATGAAATACCAATCCTACATCTGTAACCAGATCGACGCCGCGGCAGTCGAGTTCTTCAAGTACGCCAAGGGCGTTGCCCCCGACAAGCTGGAGTGGTCTCCGCTGGACCACGGGCGATCGGCCCTGGACCAGTGCCGGGAGATCGCGATGTGCCCAACTTGGGCGGTTCAGATCGTGAACGGCGAAGCCCTAGACTGGGGCGAAGAGACCATGGCGCAGATCAAGGAAGAGCAGAGCCACTGGACGACGGTGGCCGACTGCGAGGCGGAGTTCGCGAAGCGTGCCGCGGAAATGCGGACGGTTTTTGAAGCATTCCCGGACGAGCGCCTGGAGGAGACCCGGTTTATGCCGTTCGATGGCGGGCGGGACTTCACCTTCATCGAGATGATGGACTACCCGCGCTGGAACCTGAACTACCACACCGGACAGGTTGCCTACATCCAGACCCTGTACGGTGACGGCGCAATGTACTAGGCCCGATCCGACCCCGATCGCCGCAGACGGTGATCGGGGTCGTGGCTCTGCCAAACTCTTACCCATGAGCCTTCCTCTTGAGGAGTTGACGCCGCAGCAGATCGTGGCGGAGTTGGACGTTTACATCGTGGGGCAAGCCGCCGCCAAGCGGGCGGTTGCAGTCGCCTTGAGAAACCGCTACCGCCGTCAGCGCCTGAACGCGGAGGACCGAGACGATGTGATGCCCAAGAACATCCTCATGATCGGGCCTACCGGCGTGGGCAAGACGGAGATCGCGCGGCGTCTCGCCAAGATCGCCCGCGCCCCGTTCATCAAGGTGGAGGCCACCAAGTTCACCGAGGTCGGCTACGTGGGCCGAGACGTGGAATCCATGGTTCGCGACTTGGCCGCGGCGTCGGTTCGCCTTGTCGAGGCGGAGCGCTTCGCGGAAGTCCGCGAAGCCGCCGAGGTCTACGCGAAGGAGCGGATTCTCGATCTCCTGGAGCAGACGATTCCGGGCGGTCCGGACGCGCCTCCCCTTGCCGTCTACTGGGCTACCGAACCGGTCGAAGTTCCGGAGTTCGACCAGGAGAAGTACGAGCGGGAGCGCGAGGCCTGGCGGGAGCAACTCGCCACGCGCTGGCAAGCCGGGGAGTTCCGGGACCACTCGGTGGAAGTCGACATCGAAGAAGCCCAGTCCCCGTTCTTCCAAGTCTTCTCTGCCCAGGGCATGGAGGAGATGGGGATGGACATGGCCAACCCGGGCGGCGCGTTCGGCAGCAAGCGGGTGACTCGGCGGGCCAACATCGGCGAGGCCTTCGAGGTGGTCCTTGAGGAGGAGTCTCGGAAGCTGATCGATAGCGCGGGCGTGAAGCGGGACGCGATCATCCGGGCCGAGCAGACCGGGATCATCTTCATCGACGAGATCGACAAGGTGGCCGGTAAGAACGGCGGCAGCGGGCCAGACGTGTCTCGCGAAGGCGTGCAGCGGGACCTGCTTCCGGTGATCGAGGGCTCAACGGTGCAGACCAAGTTCGGCCCCCTCAAGACGGACCACATCCTCTTTATCGCGGCGGGCGCGTTCCACATCAGCAAGCCTAGCGACCTGATTCCCGAGCTCCAAGGGCGCCTACCGATTCGCGTGGAGTTGGAGCCTCTTAGCCAGAACGATTTCGCCCGGATCCTCACCGAGCCGCGGAATGCCTTGACCCGCCAGTACGAGCTGCTGTTGGGAACCGAGGGCGTGAAGGTCGAATTCACCGCCGATGCGATCCAGGAGATCGCCACGTTTGCCAGCATGGTGAACGAGAAGACGGAGAACATCGGCGCACGCCGGTTGCACACGATGATGGAGAAGCTGCTAGAGGACCTGCTCTTCGAGGCTCCGGAGTGCGGCGCGAAAACGGTGATCTGGGACGCCCTGGCAATCCGAGCGCGGCTGGAGCCGTTCGTCTACAACTTCGAGAAGAGCCGCAACGTGCTGTAGCGAACCTGATCGAGCTGAACTTTCTCGGATTCCGGAAAGGTCGTATACAATGCGGTGGTAGTGAGCGCGAATATGTACGACCAAGGAATTGTCGCCCTAAGCCCGTCCGATGTGGCGGCTTCGGAGCGTCAGTGGGTTGGCCGATGCCGAGAGGGCGACGAAGTCGCCATGCGGCACTTGATCGACCGCCATCGCAACCGTCTCGTGCGCACCGCAACCAACCTGCTACGAGATCGGTACGAAGCGGAAGATGTTGCCCAGGAAGCGTTCCTCAAAGCATTCCGCGAACTCCCGAAGCTTCGGGAGGACCGCGCCTTTGCGGGCTACCTCTACCGGATCTGCGTGCGCCTCTGCATGGACCGCCTACGTCTCAAGCGGGCCGAGGTCGCCGAGTTCGATTCGGTTCAGCCGTCCGAAGGCCGCAACATCGAGAACCGCGTGGTCGTGGAGAAGCTCTTGGCCCTACTCAGCCCGGAACTGCGCGCGACCCTTGTCCTTCGCGAGATGGAGCAGCTTAGCTACGAGGAGGTCGCCGAAGTGATGCGCGTTCCGGTCGGTACCGTCCGGTCCCGCCTCCATACGGCGCGCGAAAGATTCCGCAAGCTGTGGATCGAGGCGGTCGGGGAAACCACGGGATGAGCTTGGGTTGCCGGCGTTTTGCGCGGTTGCTCGACCTCTCGGATGACCGCACGCTCTCGGAGCGGGAAACCAGTTTCCTGGACGCCCACCGCGCGCAGTGCCTCGCGTGCCGCGTTCGCGAAGAGCAGGCCGCGCAAAGCCTCAACCTCCTGAGGGAGGCGACGCTCGAACCGGACGTTAGCGACTCGTTCAACGGGCGCATTCTTCGTCGCTACCATGCCCGGGAGACCGCCGATGGCTTGCGCTACTGGTCGCCCGCCCTGATCGGCGCGGCGGTTGCCGGAGTGGCCGCGCTCGCCGTCCTCCAAGTCGTTACTCGCGGAAGCAGCCTGCCGCAGGTGCGGGTTCCGGGAGCAGAGTCCCGCCGCTACGACGCCACCCCCACCAGCCGGATGCTTGAGCTTCCGACCGTTTCCCGAGACCAATGACGATCGGGCGGAGAGCCCTGTTGGGTGCGCTCGCCGGCGCGCTCTTTGTCTTGATGGCCCATCCGTCGACTCGGCCATGCATGGTCTCGGTCTTCCAGCCTCCGATCGATCTCGTCGACCCCGCCCTCGGATCAGATGGAACTCCGCCCGCGCCGACCACCACGGTGCAAGCGGCGGTATGGCTTGACGTTGCGCTTGGCAAGTTGCTCGCCAAGCGCATTGCGCCTACCGAGGTGGAGAGCACGCTGCGGGTGGTGGCCTCCGGTGCGGCCTCGCAGCCCAACAACGGGCTCTGGCCCATGGCAGAGGCAACCCTGCTCTGGCATTCCGGCCGGTTGGCGGCGGCTAGCCGAGCTTGGGACCGGGCCTACCGCTGCACCACGTACGACGATCTCCAGGCCGACCGCTGGATCGCTTGGCGTCGAGCCATCGCGACCCAGCCGGGCGGGAGCGCATCCTGGCCTTGGGCATGGATCCTTCCGAATCGAAGCAACAGCATCGCGACCGCGCTCGGGAGCTACGGCCGCTGGCGGCTGATGACGACCCTCGGCAACGCGGACGGCGACCCTACCTTGGTGGATCGGGCCCGGACCTTGCTGGTCCTCCGCAGGCTACGGGACGGCAGCCGGTCCGTTTCCGCCGGTCTGGTAGGCGCGCGGCTGGTGGAGGGGGCGACCTTTCCCGCAATGCTGAGCGCCGACACCAACCCCAAGCGCCTGGTGACGGCCCGAACCGAGATGGTTGAAGGGCTACGAGACCTGGGGAGGGACGACCTGGCCGAGCGAGTCGAAGACGTCCTCAAGGATAACGAAGGTTGGCTAGCCTTCGTCGAGTCTGCGGACCATCGAGAGAACGCCCGGTTCTGGACCCTGGCGTCGGTTAGCCTTGTGTCCATTCCGAGCGCTCTACTGGCAAGTTCGCTGGCCGGCCTCCTCTTTCTGGGGTTGTCTAGGGTGGTTCGAGTCCTACCCCCCATTTCGCCCAAGACTCGTCCGGTCTTGGCAGGGATTCTCGCGATCGCGATGGCGGGGGTCGCTTGGAGCCTTAGCGAGCTGTTTCTGCCTACGCTGGCGTCGGCGCTTGCGGGGCTCTTCCTGATGGTGGGGCCGAAGCAGGTTCGCACCCAGGAACCTGCCGGGCTGGGACCGCTCCACGAGGTCCTCACGTTTTTGATGGGCATGATCTGCCTAGCCACCCTCGCCCTCTTCACCGCGGGCCTGACCCAGGCAAGCCAAACCGTGCTGCCGAGCGAGAGCGTGCCCTTCAGCATGTTCGGAGGCTCCGCGATCTTTGCCAGCCTGGCGTGGCTGGTGGTGGCTCTGTTGGCGGCCACGGTTCCGCTCTGGGCGGTTGCCCAGCGGATCTGCGTGCGTACCACCGCGCGGCTCACCCTGGAGATTTTCGGCCGCAGCATCCTGATCGGGGGCCTTGTGATGGCCACGGTCGCGGGCTTTCTGTCCGCTTCTCTGGACCACGAGGTGGGGCGTCGGTTGCGTATGCTGGTCGAGAACGAGCCCGCCAACTACTACTACAACTTCCGATGAACGTCCTCACCGACCACATCCGCGAGATCGCCCGAGAGCGCCAGAACCTCTTCAACGAGTTCTGGTCGCGTCCCGAGGGCGGTCCGTTCTGCGAGCGTCATACGCAGATCGTGGATCGGGTCATTCGCGTGGTTTACGACGCGGTTCGCGAGGACCACCCAGAGATCGAGAGCGTTTCAGTGGTCGCCACCGGCGGGTACGGGCGCCGGGAACTCAGTCCTCATTCCGACGTGGACGTCTCGCTGATCCCGCCGGATGAGGAATCCACCCACCTGGACGCGGGCGTTCGCAAGCTCTTTCAACGCCTCCACTGGGCCTTCGGCACCGAGTTGCGGATGGAGGTGGGCTACGCCTACCGTCTGCTGAGCGATCTGCCGGGCGTGGATGCCGCAACGCGAACCGGCTTGTTGGACGCGCGCAGCGTGGCGGGGCCGGTCGAGCGCTTGCAGCGACTCAACCGGGAGATGATGAAGCACCTGGTCTCGGGTGAGTTCGTCCTCGCCAAGATCGTAGAGCGGAACGCGTCGTTCCAGCGGTACCACGACACGCCCCTGGTGACGGAGCCCCAGCTCAAGGAGGGCGCGGGCGGGATGCGCTGCTTCCAGTGCGCGAACTGGATTCGCCTCGCCATCGGTGAGCAACCACGTCAGCCGACCGAAGACTACGACACCGTCATCCAAGTACGCAACGGCCTGCACCTGCTTGCGGGACGGCAACACGATCTGCTCGGGCGGAGCCGGAGGTCCGAGTATGCGGAGCGCCTTGGCTTGGACGAGAGCCTCGTGATGCAGTCCCTTACCCAGGCGATGGTTGTGGTCCACCACGAGTACACCTCGGCCGTCCAGCGCTTGTCGGAGGCTCGGTTCCCGCTTTCCGAAGACGTCATGGCAATCACCGGCGAAGCCAGGATGCTGGGGAACGCGGAGGCCGGTAGCGCGGCGGTTGGCATCGCGATCGCTACGCGCCTGGGTCTCCAGGTTTCGGAGATCCAGCCCGAATGCGCCCCCGTCACCAACGGCCCTGCGGCGCTGTACGCGGTGTCTTCGGGCGAGGCCACCCTCCGGAACCTCGACCTTGCCGGAATTCTGGAAACGTTGTTGCCCGAACTCACCGCATGCCGCAGCTTCCATAGCCAAGACAACGCCCACACGTTTACCGTCTTCGAGCACACGCTAAGGGTCCTTCGGAACCTTGAGCAGCTTCCTGCCGGCACCTTCCTTGGCGGCCTGAAGGACCAGCTCGTGGATCTTGAACCGCTCTATCTGGCCATCCTTTTGCACGATGCGGGCAAACGCCGACCGGAGCTGGAGCATTCGATCGCCGGGGAAGAGATCGCGCGATTGGTGGGTGAGCGCTGGAACTTGAACACCAGCGTCGTCGACCTCGTGGCTTGGCTCGTTCGCGAACACCTGACGATGGCCCGCTACATCCGCATTCGGGACACCCAGAACCCGGAGACCATCGCCGAGTTCGCCCGGATCGTCGGGACGCCAGAGCGGCTTACGATGCTCACCCTCCTAACCTGGGCGGATGTCAACGCAGTCTCCGACTCCGCCTGGACGGCGTCTCAAGCCGCCTTCTTGGAAGGGCTGTTCCGAGCCACGTCTCGGGTGCTGGAGAGCGACGGCGAGCCTGCGCTGGACCCCGGCCTCTATCGGCAACGGCTCCTGAGACAGTTGGCGAAGGACCCCGCCAACGAGGACGATCTGCAGGACTTCCTCGAGAGCCTGCCTGCCTACTACCTCACGAGCACCGCGCCGGAAGTCGCACGCCTTCATCTTGGCCTTGCGCAGAAGGCACTTCGAGGCGAGCCCTCGATCGAAGTGGCCCACCGCACCGAGCTCAGCGCTACCGAACTGACCGCCTGCGGGATCGACCGACCCGGACTCCTTAGCCGGTTGCTGGGGGTGTTCTATGCCAACGACATCAGTCTGCTGGCGATCCGGGCCTGCACCACCCACAGCGACCGCCCGGTGGCGATCGACAGCTTCACCCTCAGTTTCGGTGGGCGTATCGTGCCCGCCGCCACGCTGAGGCTGGTAGGCGAGCAGGTCGTGGCGGTGCTTCGCGACGAACTGGACGTAGATGCCCTCCTTCGGGAGCGTGGCAAGGACCCGGCACGCCGGCAAGAGGTGTACCACCACCACTTCATCGAAGGCGATCTCGGCATCCTTGAGATTCGCGCGCCGCGGGGCCGGGGGATGGCGTACCGGCTATCTCGTTGGATTGCGGAGCAGGGTTGGAACATCGTGAGCGCCCGGATCGGGCAGTGGGCGGGCAACGCGGCTGCGGCCTTCTACGTGACCGGCCCCGCCCAGTCGAGGCTTGAGGAAGCCGAGGTCTCGACGCGTCTGCAACTGCGCGTGTAGCCGATCGCGGTGCCTCCCGGTAGACTCTGGCCCATGCCGTTGCCGCCCTGGCCGATCTGGATCGCTTGGGCGTTTACTGGCGGCGAAGCCCCGCTCGCCCCGGACGCGATTCCGGTTGCCGACGAGGACTTCACCGTCGCACTTAGCCCGAGCCATGCACCCGCTAAGGCCCTCATTGCCACGGAGGCAAAGGCTTCGTCGGCGGTGACGGAGGAGATCCCGGTTGCCGATGATGCGGAGCCGCCGGCGGCGCAGACCGAGGGCACCTTCAAGCAGGTGGCCCCCGGGGTTCTGGTGAAGGCCAAGCGAACCATCTTCCGGACCGGCGGAATCATCGAGTTCTCGGAGGGTGTCGAGGCTCTGTACGATGTCACCAGCGTTAAGGCCGACCGGCTGGTTTTGCATACGGCTCCGGGTGAGGAGTACGGAGAGGCAAGCGGGAAGGTGCTCGTGGTCGATCTGGACGGCACCCTTGAGGCTAGCGACTTGCGCTTCTGCTGGAAGGAAGGGGCCAAAGAGGGCATCGCCCAAAACGTCCTGTTTGAGGCCGATCGGATGAGGATCGAAGCCGATACGGTCACCATCAAGGGGAACCGTTGGGAGGCCCTCAACGCCCGGCTCACCCCGTGCTCGGACTTCCTATCGTTCTTCAAGGTGACCGTTCCCAGGGTGAGCATCGAGGTTGGTCGGAACGCAACGGTGCGGAACCCTTCCTTCTACTTCGGCGGCAAGCGGGTGGGAACCCTGCCCAGCCAGAAGCTCTCCCTCGACCGCCGCACGACCGGGTTCAAGTGGCCGGGGGTTTCCTACCGGAAGGGGAAGGGGTTGGGCCTGACTTGGTCGGCGGGTCAGATGCTCACGCCGGCCACGAGCCTGGAGTACGGGTTCAGCGCCTTCCCCCAGAAGCGCCCAAACTTCGACATCCAGTGGACGAAGAGCTGGGTTCCCGAGGAGAAGGCGAAGAGTTTGCTGGCGCCGCGCTCGGAAATGGCGGAGCGATTTGGAGACGCGTGGCTAGAACGCATCGACGTCAGGACCCCGGAATCGGAGGATCGCTACCAGCAGCTTGAGCGCCACGCGGTCACGGTGAGCTCCCAATGGAACCGGGGCGCCCACGAGAGCTACCGGATCAAGGAGTCGAACTTCAGCAAGTTCCTCGAGGTCGCTTACGAGCGGGGGGCTGACCTTGGCCTGGCATCGTCGCTCACGCAGATCCGGCTCCACTCGATTCGGCAGGGGAACGAGCCGTTCACGATTCGCTCGGTGCTGAACTCTACAATCGCGACGAAGCCGATCCGGGTCGGCAAGGACCTTGATTTCCGAACTCGTCTGGATCTGGCCGGCTACTTTGGCGAGGAAGTCAGCGGCTGGGCCCGTGCTTCGGCCGGGCTTGTCTGGCAGCCCAACGCGCTGCTTCGGTTTGGCGGGGCTTACTCGGTGGCGGGAAGCCGCGGCAACCCCCTCTTCCCGGCGGACGGCCTCGTGGGGGGCGATACGATCAACGGGCGGGCGGATCTGAACCTCGGACCCACCAAGATCAGTTTCCTCATCAAGTTCGACCGCAACCTCGGCTCGCTCTTCGACCGCGAGTACATCATCAGCCAGGTTGCCGGATGTTTCGAGCCGTTCGTGATCTATCGCCAAGACCCGAGCGACTACCGATTCGGGGTCAGGTTCCGGGGGCACGACTTCCTCTACCGCCTGCGCAACCGCGAGATCGCCCGCAAGGCCAACTCGACCACCGTGATCTCCTCCCATGGGCACAAGTAGACCAACCTCGGTAAGCTGATCCAGGTTGTGACCAAGACATGCTCTACTCGCTAGACGAGCGTCAGTGCCGGAATCTGGAAGTATCTTCCAACCGCGAATGGTTGCTGGCCAACGGGATCGGCGGTTACGCCATGGGGTCCGCATCCGGCATCAATACGCGTCGTTACCATGGCCACCTGGTGAGCGCGACGGTTCCCCCGGCGACCCGAATGGTGATGCTTTCGAACGTCGAGGCATTCCTGCATTTGGGCGGCCATCCGATCGGGATCAGCACCCACCAGTACCCCGGTGCGATCTATCCGGACGGCCACCAGTTGCAGATTGGGTTCACCAGCGGACGCTACGCTACTTGGACGTATCGGAGCGGGAAGTCCGTGATCGAGAAGCGGCTGGGCATTCATCCGGGAGTGAACGCCTGCACGCTGCGGTACGTCAACCGTTCACAACGCCCCGCCGTGCTCTCGTTGAAGCCTCTCGTTTCACACAAGCCCTACCACCACAACTTCGCCGAGTCGCCGGATTACCCCGACGAGTTGGCGTTCGACCGCCACTCGTTGGAGGTGTCCCACGGCGGGGTTCGTCTGTGGCTAGGCCACGGCGCGGCGGTCCGCAACCCGGTCGAGGGCTGGTACTACCGGTTTGAGCACATGCGGGAACTGGAGCGGGGCCTGCCCCCCCGGGATGATCTCTTCTGCCCCTGCGAGCTCCACTACGAACTCCTGCCCGGCCAGAGCGCGGTGTTGGTGGCCTCGACGGATGGGCCTCAGCCGGAGCTTGCGATGGACGACGAGTACGAGCCGGGGCCGTTTGATGCCGGTGAAGCCCTCGCGCAGGCGTCCAAGCTGTTCTTGGTCCACTCGCCGACGCGGACTTCGGTGCTCGCCGGGTACCCCTGGTTTACGGACTGGGGCCGCGACACCATGGTCGCGCTTCCCGGCCTCTGCTTGAGCACGGGCCAGTACGAAACCGCGCGCCAGATCCTGCGCGACTATGGCGACCAGATGCGCGACGGCCTGATCCCCAACCGATTCGAGGACGAAGGCGGGATCGACTACCACACCGCCGATGGCACCTTGTGGTTCGCCTATGCCATCGGTCGCACCCTCGCGGCGGAGTGGGACGCGGGCTTCGCCGAGGAGATGTTGCCTCGCCTGGAGGAAATCCGGCGTACCCACGTGGATGGAACCCGGTTCGGCATCAAAGTCGACCCAGAGGACGGTCTCCTCTGCCAGGGCGGAGAGGGTCTCCAGATGACTTGGATGGACGCTAAGATCGGCGAGTGGGTGGTCACCCCCCGCACCGGCAAGGCGATCGAGATCTGCGGCCTCTGGATTCAGGCGATGCGGGCCGGACAGGAGATTGCCGAGCGGCTAGGCCAATCCGGCGAGGCTTTCGCCGAAGCGGCGGACCGGGCGCTCGCAAGCTTTGGCCCGGCTTTCTGGGATGAAGACGCCGGCTACTTCCGCGACGTGGTGGGCGATTCCTCCTTACGCCCTAACCAGGTGATCGCACTTTCGCTGCCGGCCGTCCAAGTGCCGAGGCCCCACGCGGAAAGCGCGCTGCGGATGGTGGCTAAGGAACTGCTGACCCCAAAGGGACTCCGAACCCTCGCGCCCTCCGACCCCCGGTACCGAGGCCGCTTTAGCGGTCCGATGGCCGACCTTGACTCGGCTTACCACCAAGGAACCGTCTGGCCCTGGTTGCTTGGGCCCTACGTCACGGCCTACCTGCGCTATGGCGGCTCCAAGCAGGAAGCTCGAAAGTTGTTCCGAGAGCTCAAGCATTCGATCCAGGAGTACGGGCTGGGTGGGATTGCGGAGGTCTACGATGGCGACCCTCCTCAGCACGGCGCCGGTTGCCCCTGGCAGGCGTGGAGCGTAGCCGAGTTGCTGCGCGCCTGGACGGAGGATTTGGGTGGGCCGGTGCGCCAAGACTCCCAGCTACCGTAAACTCTGCCCAATGTCGCAAGATCGCGTGCGCGAACTCACCGAGCTGGGAATGTCCCTCCTTGCCGAAGGCAAATACGCCGAGGCCCTGGATGCCGCGTCCGAGGCCACCGCGCTCGCACCCACGGACTCCGAACCACACATCCAGCGCGGAATCGCGCTGAGCAGTCTGCAGCGCGGAGCCGAGGCCGACGATGCGTTCAAGCGTGCGCTTGTGCTTTCGCCCTACAGCGCCAAGGCTCACTTCAACTTCGCGGTCCACCGCTTCCACCAGGGCGAATTCCAGGCCGCGCGCGAGCTTGCCGAGGAAGCCCTGCAGCTGGATCCCAACCACGCCTCCGCGCGAGACCTGGCGAACCAGCTGAGAGGGGAAGCCGAGGTTCCGGCGCCCGCTCCCGAAGCGACGTACGCCGAGATCCCGGCGATGGCGCCACCGCCCTCCGATCCCGTTCCCACGGTCCAAGGCTCTGCGGCGCCCCAGGCGCATGTGGTGGACTTTATCGGCAAGCTGGGCGCCGGATGGCGAGTGGCGGGCTGGTTGCTCTCGGTTCTGAACTTCTCCGCCTGCGCCGGCTACTTCCGCTTGGCTGCCAAATACCAGCCGGAGACCATGGCCGACTTCGACTCGAAGGTGTCCATGATGGCCAAGGACCCGCTCACCCAGGTCGTGATGTTGAGCTTGCTTGCCAGCTGGTTCTTGATCGTTCTGTACTCGGTGCTGGACATCGTGGACCGGAAGCAGAGCTGGCTCTGGCTGATCCCGATCGCAGGATGCTCCTGCTTCCTGGGCTGGATGCTGGTTCCGGTCTACTTGTTGGCGAACCGAACCCCACCTTCCCGGCGTTAGAACATCACATGACCCTAGGCGCGCTTGCTTTGCTCGTGGCGGCCGGCGGCCCGCCGGCTCAAACTGCCTCCGAAGTCCCTTTCCGCGTGAGCGAGAACGCGATCATCGTCGAGGCCACCGTCAACGGGCGCAAGGCAAACTTCCTGTTCGACACCGGCTTCAGCGGCACGTTGGTGATGGACGACAGCCTCAACGTGGGGCCGGCCAAGGGCACCATGACGCTCCAGGACTTTGTCGGCACCTTCACGGCCAAGACCATCGGCCTGAAATCCCTGAGCTTGGGGGCAGTCAAAATTCCGGTGGACGCCGACATGGAGATCGTGCAACAGCCTATGAGCCACATGTCGCTCGGCTACAACTCGCACTTGGACGGGATCATGGGCTACCAGGTGATCCGGAACTTCGTGAGTGAGATCAACTTCCAGAAGTCTAAGTTCGTGCTGCATCCCAAGTCCTTGGACCTCACCCAGCGCACCCCGGACAACAAGCGTACGTTCTTGACCCGAATGCTGCCCACCGGCAACAACTCCATCGAGATGACCGCGCAAGCTTCCAACGGGAAGAAGATGGTCCTGGCCTTGGACACCGGAAACGCCTTCTATGCGACCACCCATAAGGACGTCCTAGAGCGGGTTGGACTTTGGGAAGCCGGGAAGAAGCCGAAATACATGCGCATGAGCGGGGTGGCGTCCGGCCCGGTCGAGAGCTTCTACAAGCGGATGGACAACGTGACGATCTTCGGGGTGCCGGTGCCTAGCAGCACCTGGAGCATCATCGACCTCCCGGCGAGCTCGGCGGACGGCGACGGCACCATCGGCTTCGGCTTCCTCAAGAACTTCAACATGGTGATCGACTACGATCGCCGACGGGTGTGGCTAGAGAACTTCACCGGCAAGCTCGCGGACGAGGAACCCGGCTCTACCGGAATCTCCGCAACTACCAACGATCGCACGGGGCGGGTGGAGATCTTCCTGGTTTCAGATGAGAGCCCGGCCGCCAAGGCCGGGGTGAAGCGCGGCGATCAGATCCTGAGCATCGACGGCAAGGATCTGCTGAAGCCCACGTTCCGGGAGATCGACGCCAAGCTGGAGGGGCCGGTGGGCTCCAAGGTCAGCCTGGCCGTCTCGCGGGGTGGCTCGCTTATCCGCTTCGAGCTTGAGCGCACCTCCCTGGCCAACTAAGGCTGGGTGGCGGCGAAGGCGTCGACCATGCTCTGAAGCATCTCCTGAGTCAGGCGGCCGGTGAAGGTGTTTTGCTGGCTAGGGTGGTAGCTGGCGAACAGCCGAATCCCTGCCACCTCGGCCTCGACCCCGTGCCCAAACTTGGGATGGGGTTTTTGGGCGTCCAGCCGGGTTAGGGTGTGAGTCCAGGCAAGCCCGCCCAGGCAGAGGATCGCCGTCCAGGGACGCAGGGCTAAAGTCTCGGACAGGAAGGTCTCGCAGTTCCGGATCTCCTCCGGCAGCGGCTTGTTGTCCGGCGGGGCGCAGTGGGCCACCGCCGTGATCAGCACGCCCTTGAGCACCAATCCGTCATCCGCAGACTCCGAAGTAGGTTGGCTGGCGAGACCCGCCGCATGGAGGGCACGGTAGAGCCAGTCTCCGCTGCGGTCTCCGGTGAACATGCGGCCGGTGCGGTTCGCGCCGTGGGCGGCGGGGGCCAGGCCAACGATGAGGCGGGTCGCCTCGGGATCGCCAAAGTTGGGGACGGGGCGTCCCCAGTACGTATGGTCCGCGAACGACCGTCGCTTCTCCTGGGCCACCCGCTCCCGCCACTCGACCAGCCGGGGGCAGGCGCGGCAGTCGGCGATGCGCTGATCGAGGGGAGTCATCGGGGCCTTTCCAGCCCGTAGTGGGCGAGGTTCTTGCCGTAGTAGGCGTCGGTCATCCCCAAGTCTTCCATCCCCAGCTTCTCGCAGACCCTTCTCGACCGTAGGTTGTCCGGGTATAGCACGGCGTGAAGGCGCTCAAGACCGAGAACGAGGAACGCATGGTCGATGAGTGGACGAATCCCCTCGACGGCGTAGCCGTTGCCCCAGCAGTCCCGGGCCACATGCCAGCCGATCTCGATGTCGCTGAGTTCCGGGGGGAGGGGTTTGAGGATGACCGCCCCCACCACGCGGGCCGTAGCTCTCAGCTCCAGCGCCCAGCCCCCGTAGCCGCGGGACATCAATTCTTGGTCGCTGGCCCGGCGATCGTCCAGGCGTTGTCGCATTGCAGCCAGGCTGGCTACCGGTTCGCCGGATAGCCAGCGCGCCACCTCGGGATCTCCGTAGATCCGAAAGGCGTCCTCCGCGTCCTCGGGTGTCCAGGGCCGAACGCGCAGGCGTTCCGTATCGAAGGCGAGCATCGCCCATTATGATCCTGCCAAGGCGAACCGTGGGTAACGTACGGCAATGAACGTTGCCCTTGCCATTCTCGCCGTCGCCGCTGGATCCCAGGTTCAAACTGCCGGGAAAGGTCCCTCGGAACTTCGGACCGAACGATTCTCCGCCGAGATCAAGATCGTGCGGAAGGTGGATTACGGCTACCTGGCCTACCTGCCCGCCGGCTACAACGCGAAGAGGGGCGAGCGCTATCCGCTCATGGTCTTCCTCCACGGTTCGGGCGAGCGGGGAACGGAGCTCAGCAAGGCGATGGTGCATGGTCCGCTCAAGGAGATCGGTTCCCCAACTTTCCGGCAGTTCCCGTTCGTGGTGATCGTTCCGCAGTGCCCGGAGAAGGAGTGGTGGGAGCCGACGGGGGTGAATGCGCTGGTGGAGTCCTGCCTGCGCAAGTACCGCGTGGATCGGGACCGGGTGTACCTGACCGGCCTGAGCATGGGCGGTTTCGGAACTTGGGCGGCGGCGGCGGAACGGCCCGATCTCTACGCGGCGATCGCCCCGATCTGCGGCGGCCTCGACCCGGCTCTGGCCAAACCCCTGGCCAACATGCCGATCTGGGCGACCCACGGAGACGCGGACACCGCCGTGCCCATCTCCGAGAGCCAGGGAATCATCGACGCGTTGCGAGCCCTGGGGGCCAAACCTCGCTTCGACATCATCAAGGGTGGAGGCCACGATGTGTGGACGCCGGTGTACGCGGGGCAGGAGATCTACGACTGGTTTCTGACCCACAAAAGGCAAAAGGCCTAACAGGTTGGCGGAAATGTGGTCATAATCAAGGAATGATTATGGTCAATATTGCGGAGGCGAAGGCCAAGTTCAGCCACTTCGTTGGGCTGGCCGCTCAGGGCGAGATCGTGGTCATCTGCGATCGGGGGAAGCCGGTTACCCGGATGACCGCGGCGGGGGTACGGCCCGGGGCGGGCACCTTGGTGGGCTCGATGGCCGGGCAGGGGTTCCTTACAGAGGATGCTCTTGAACCCATGAGCGCTTCAGAGTTGTCCTCGATCCTTGCGGATACCGATCCTCCCATGCCGGTGTACCGGGTTGCGGAAACCAGGCGGGAACTTGATTCCAACGAGGACCCCGTTGGGTAATTCAGGTCAGGACAAGGGCTACCTGTTGGACACCTGCGCGATCCTCTTCGCCGCCCTTCGGCCGGAAATGCTCAGCCCTCTGGCGGTGCGCATTCTGTCCGATCCGGAGGTGCGCGTCTACGTGAGCCCGGTCTCCCTGTGGGAAATCGGGCTCAAAGTTCGCATCGGCAAGATCGGGCTCGGCTGCGACCTGCCGGAGTTTCTGATCAAGAGCGGTCTTGCCGCCAGCACGGAGGAACTCCCCCTCACCTGGGCGGACTCGATGTGGTCCGAACGGCTCCCCGGGCACCACGCCGATCCGTTCGATCGCATGCTGATCGCCCAGGCGATCGAAGCTGGTCTGACCCTGCTTACCAAGGACCGCTGGATCGCGGAGTACTCCGAGGTCAGGGTCGCTTGGTGATCGCCCGAATCTGAGCGACCGCCTCGACTACGCGCCCTGCCGCTTCGGCGACCTCATCGGCCGTGTTTCCGTAGCCGAGGCTGAACCGGATTCCCTCGGCGGCTTCCTCGGGCGAGTACCCGCAGGCGAGCAGTACGTGGCTCGGCTCCAGGCTTCCGCTGCTGCAGGCGGCGCCGGCGCTCGCGGCCACGCCCATGCGGTCCAGCTTGATCAGCAGAGTTTCGGCGTTGATGCCAGGGAAGCGAACATGGGCATGGCCGGAGAGCGTGGCGGTAGACCCTTTGACGGTTGGCACGGCACCGGCACGATTCACCAAGGTCGCTACGAAGGCATTCCGCATTTCGGACCGATCCTCCGATTCGTGATGCCGGATCGCGGCCCCAAAGCCCGTAATTCCCGCCACGTTCTCCGTTCCCGGACGAAGCTCCCGCTCTTGGCTTCCGCCGAAGAGGATGGGCTCGATCTCCACTCCCGCCCGCATGTAGACGGCGCCCACTCCCTTCGGTCCGTTCACCTTGTGCGCGGACACGGTGAGGAGATCGGCGTCCAGATCGTCCACGCTCCAGCCGGGGAGGTTGAGGAAGGTCTGGACGGCGTCGCAATGAAAGATCGCGCCCACGCGATGGGCAGCCGCCGCGACTTCGGACACGGGCTGAAGGGTGCCGGTTTCGTTGTTGGCGTGCATGACGCTCACCAGGAGGACGTCGTCGCCAAGCGCGAGGGGCAGGATTTCCTCCGGAATTCGGGCCCCTCGGTCTACGCCAAGGAACTCAACCTGGAATCCAAGCTTCTGAAGCATTGGCGCGGTGTGCAGCACGCAATGGTGCTCTGCCGCGCCGAGCAGGATGCGGTTCCGCGGGTTGCCGTCCGCAAGCGCCTGCAGGGCGGTGCCGAGGATGGCGAGGTTGGCGGCCTCGGTCCCGCTCCCGGTGAAGACCACCTCGGCGAACAAGCAACCGAGGGTTTCGCTGAGGGCTTCGCGGGCCTCATCGATTGCATCTTTCGCCTTGCGGCCTTCCTCGTGCAGGCTGCTCGGGTTGCCGTAGCCTTTCGTAAGCCAGGGCAGCATTTCGGCGGCGACCTCCGGCCGCATCGGCGACGTCGCGGCGTGGTCTAGGTAGATGCGCTTCAACTCGTCCTCCCGTATCGGGGGCGGGCAAAGAACGTCCCGGCCCACCGGGCGATGGCTTGGGGCGTAGGGTTCGTGCGGAAGGAGCGGGCATACGCGGCCCGCGCGCCCGCCATGTCTCCAAACATCTCACGCGAGGCGCCGATGCATCGCCAGTTCCAGGCAAACGCGGCGTAGGAATCCCGGTCGATCTCCTCGGTCTCCCAGCCGGTGATCCAGTCCCGGATCTTCAGGGACTCCTCTTCCATCTTGCGGTTGTCCCGGCTTGCCTGGCCGTCGTGGACTCGGTACAGGGTTAGGGACTCGTTCACAAACCCAAAGGGGTGCTGGCGAGCCAAGCGGAGCCAGAGGTGCCAGTCCCCGTAGCCGAAGAAGCTGGGATCGAAGCCGCCCGCTTCGAGGATAGCCGACTTGCGGACCAGCACCGAGCTTACGATCACCTGGTTGCGCTGCACCAGCGGCTCCAGGTGGGGACCAGAGGGGAGGTTGGGGAACGGGAAGCCCAGCGGGGCGCCTTCAAGCCGTTCACCCTCATCGTCGATGAAGTGCCCGCTGGTGTGGATCAGGGCGTACTCGGGGTGGGAATCGGCGAGGGCGATCTGTCGCTCAAGCTTGGTCGGAGCCCAGACGTCGTCGTCGTTGAGGATGGCGATCCAATCGCCCTTGGCGGCCGCGATCCCAGCGTTGAGGGAGCCGTAGGTCCCCAAGTTGGTGGGGTTGAACATGGTCCGAAGCGTCTCGCCTTGGCGCTCCAAGTACTCGCGCGTGCCGTCCGTGGAGCCGTCGTCTACGGCGAGCAGTTCGTAGTCCGAGTACGTCTGGGCGAACACCGAGCCGAGCGCTTCGGGCAAGAACCGAAGGTGGTTGTAGCAGGTGACCAGGACGGTGACGCGGGGCATGGCCTTAGGGAAGCCGAACCTCGACCGAGAAGTCGACCACGTCTAATTCGGGCGAGCTTACGTCGCCGGTGAGCTCCACGGCGCCGAAGTACCGATTGTCGTAGACGCGGCTCACGTCCAAGGGCACGTTGACATAGTTGTTCACCGACGAAGGGGTGCGGCTGTCTCCGAGGGCGTCCCACACCTTGGCCCGGGTATCGGAGCCGGAGGGGGTGCGGTCCATCGTGAGGAAGTTGACCTGTAACGAGCGGAGGAGTTTGGCCTCGTCTTCGCTATCGGCAAGTTGCCCGATGTCGAGGGTTAAGGTCAGCGCCTTGCCTCCGGAAGGGAGCTCGGTCATGCTGATCGGGATGCCGGAATCCACGAATCCGTTCAGGCTTGCGTCAATAAACCGATACAGAACGTACGAGCGCCGCTGGTCAGGATCCCATCTTACAAAGTACTTGGCGTTGCCCGCCACGAACCCGTTGCCCCAGGGCGGGGCGATGATCGGAACCGGGCCGGTGGTGGTGGGGCTAGCCACGGTGGAGGGGTTGAGGGCCACCAGATAGACCAGGTTGCGGTTCGGCGAGGAGGCCATGCGGAAGCTGAACGTGATGCGGGTGCCGAGCCCGGCGGCGTCCGTGGCAGGCGACTTTGCGCAACCGCAGAGGGCAAGCGCCAAGCCCAGCGGAGCCAGGTGGATCGGCCTCAAATCAGGCCTTCCGTGTAGTACAGGATTCGGTGGCACTCTTCGCACGCCACCACGCGGTCGTCCTTCAGGTTGGCCAGAACGCGCTCCGCCAGGAGCATGCCGCAGCCCCCGCAGGAGGAGTACTTGACCACCTCGGCCATCCCGGTCTCATAACTCTTGCGAAGTTGCTCGTACTTGGCGAGCAGGGCGGGCGGGACTTCCTTGACGAGGGCAGGGCGCTGCGCTTGACGATGTTGGTACTCGGCTTCCAGGCGTGCCTTTTCCACAAGGGCGCTCTTGCGGCGCTCCGCGATCTGGCATTTCAGCTCGGCGATCTTCTTCTCGATGCGCTCGACCACTTTCTGGGCCGGGCCGGTTTGGTCCATCAGGCCGATCAGCTTGTCTTCGTTGTCCGAGATGTGCTTCTTGAGGTTCTCGATTTCGTGGCGGTAGGCCTCGATCTCGCGCGGGTTGGAAAACTTGCCGGAGTAGAGCTCGCTTTCAAGCCGTTTGGCCTTGTCCGCCAGGGTGGCGTTGGCGAGTTCCAGGTCTTTGGATTCGACGATCAGCTTCTTGGCTTCTGCGCCCTCGCCCGAAACGAGGTTCTGTTCGAGCGCCTTGAGCTTCGTTTGCAGTTCCGCCCCGACATCCAGTACAGCGGCGCGCTTGCGAATCTCCAGAATCGCAAGGTCCACTTCGTGCAGGGCGTGCAGGCGGCGCAGTTCTGGAGATGCCATGCCCGATTATGCCGGTTGATCGGTGCCGGATTCCGGGCGGAAGGCCCACCCCTTGCGAGACAGGTCTCGGACGATGCAGGTAACCAGGGTTCCAACCGGCGTCGTGGCGGCGTTCAGGGTGGCCGCGATCGGAAACTCGGTGCCGTCTTTGCGGACGGCGAGGGTGTGCAGGTGCTCGCCCATGCGTCGATTCTCCGGGGCGTTCAGGTACTCCGTTCGATGCACGTCGTGACCCGCTCGGAAAGCTGGGGGCACAAGCGCGGAAACCTTGAGCCCGGCCAGTTCCGCGCGCAAGTAGCCGAAAGTGTGTTCGGCTTCCTGGTTGCAGATCTTGATCGTGCCGGTCTCGTCAACCACGAGGATTGCGTCCGGCGCGGTATCGATGATCGTTTGGATCAGGTTCAGGGTGCTGTGGAGTTCGCGCTCGGCTTTGGCGTGCTGGTTCAGCTCGATCACCAACTGCTCGTTTTCTTTGCGCAGGTGGCCCAGCGCTTCGGCGGCCTGCGAACGCAAGTAGTTGGCCACCAGCTCGGTGCGGTTATAGGGGCCGAGTTTGATGCGTACGCGCCCCCAGTAGGTTCCCACCGTGGCCAGGCTGATCCCCAGCTTGTTCGCGATTGCCTGATCGGTCAGGCCCTGGGCGGCCATATCCAAGATCTGCTGCTCTCGCTCGGACAGATGGGTGGTGCGTCGATCGAATTCCTTGCCCTGCATCGGCCCATAGGTTACGCCATTTTGATGCCTGTCTGTCCTGAGGTCTTCGGACGAACAAGCAATGACAAAGATCTCTGGACAAAGATGCACTGACAGTTCACCTCTGACTTGCGACCCAGGTTCCTGCGAACTAGGCTTTTGAGCGGGTGACTATGAACACGGAGATATTGGCACGTATCCAATTTGCCTTCACGATCATGTTCCACTACATCTTTCCTCCGCTCAGCATTGGGCTCGGGTTGATGCTGGTTCTGATGGAAGGCGCTTGGCTCAAGACGAACAACGAGGTCTACAAGCGCATGGCCCACTTCTGGATCAAGGTCTTCGCCTTGATCTTCGGCGTGGGAGTCGCGAGCGGAATCGTGATGGAGTTCGAGTTCGGGACGAACTGGGCCAGCTATTCCCGCTACGTCGGAGACATTTTTGGATCCGCGCTCGCCGCGGAAGGCGTGTTCGCCTTCTTCCTCGAGTCCGGCTTCCTGGCGATCCTTGTCTTCGGCTGGCACAAGGTCAGCAAGGGCTGGCACTTCTTTTCGACCTGTATGGTGTCGCTCGGCTCCATGTTCAGCGCGGTCTGGATCATCGTGGCCAACAGCTGGATGCAGACGCCCGCCGGCTACCAGATCGTTAACGACGGGTCGCGTCAGCGGGCCGAGATCACCGATTTCTGGGCCATGGTCTTCAACCCTTCCTCCATGGACCGCCTGAGCCACTCTGTGGTCGCCGCATGGGCAACCGGGGCGTTCTTCGTCACCAGCGTCGCGGCTTACTACCTGCTGAAGGGAATCCACGTGGACTTTGCCAAGAAGTCGATGAAGCTGGGCTTGGCGCTTGCCTTGTTCGCCAGCGTTCTTCAGCCGGTGGTTGGGCACATGAGCGCGATCGGCGTGGCCAAGAACCAGCCGTCCAAGTTCGCGGCCTTGGAGGGCCACTATAAGACCGGCCCCGCCGGCATCACCTTGTTTGGCTACGTGAACGAATCCGCAGGCGAGGTCGTCGGCCTCACCGTTCCCGGCATGGGCAACACTCTGATGGGGCTCAAGCCCGACGAACCAGTGATCGGCCTCAACGACATTCCCCTCGACCTCCGACCTCCGGTCCAGCCGACCTTCCAGTCGTTCCATCTCATGGTCGCCATCGGGTTCGCTCTCCTGGCCCTCGCTCTCTTCGCCAGTTTCAAGGCTTGGCGCGGGACCCTTTGGGACTGCAAGCCCACCCTCACTGCCCTGGTGGCGGCGGTCGTGCTCCCGCAGATCGCCAACCAGGCGGGCTGGTTCGCCGCGGAGGTTGGCCGCCAGCCGTGGATCGTTTTCGGGATGATGAGGACCTCCGACGGCCTCTCGAAGGCCGTGAAGGATGGCCAGATCATCACGAGTCTGATCCTCTTCTTCGTGGTCTACGCGCTCCTGTTCTTCCTCTTCCTGTATCTCCTGGATCGCCGGATCAAGGCGGGACCCGACGACTTGGACGCCCCTGACCCTGACGAGCCGATGTTCCAAGAGGGACAGAAAGTGGAGGTGTACGCATGAAGATCGACTACCCGTTCGACCTGCAGACGATGTGGTTCCTGGTGGTGGGCGTGCTGCTCACCGGCTACGCGATCCTCGACGGCTTCGACCTTGGCGTCGGTATCTGGCTCCTCAAGGGCAAGACCGATCTTGATCGCCGAATCATGCTCAACTCGATCGGCCCGGTCTGGGACGGAAACGAGGTCTGGCTCGTGGTTGGCGGCGGAGCGCTCTTCGCGGCCTTCCCAGACGTTTACGCCACGGTGTTCAGCGGGTTCTACCTACCCTTCATGCTGTTGCTGGTGGGCCTGATCTTCCGGGCGGTCGCGATCGAGTTTCGGAGCAAAGAGTCCTCGCTCAAGTGGCGCCAGTTCTGGGACGTCAGCTTCAGCGTAGCGAGCATCTTGATCTCGATCCTGGTGGGAGTGGCGCTTGGCAACATGGTCACCGGGATCCCGCTGGGAGCGGACAAGGAGTACCAGGGCGGGTTCTTCAACCTGCTGAATCCGCACGCCCTGATTTGTGGTCTGACCACCCTGGCGCTGTTCTCCATGCACGGCGCGATCTACATGGTGCTGAAGACCGAAGGCGAGTTGCAGAAGATGGCAAAGGGCTGGGCCCGAAGCGGGATGATCGCGTTCGGAGTCCTCTACGGCCTCCTCACGATTGCGACGTTGATCTTTGCGCCGCAGATGGCGGACAAGATGCGGGAGCAGCCGTTCCTGTTCGTTGTGCCTTTGCTGGCCATCCTGGCGATCGCCAACGTACCGCGCGAAATGAGCCGGGGGAGGGAAGGCATGGCCTTTATCTTCAGCTCGATCAGCGTGGTGCTTCTCATGACGCTGTTCGGACTGGGACTCTATCCCAACCTGGTGCCGAGTAATCCGGCCCCGGAGTTCAGCCTCACCATCCGCAACGCGGCCGCTTCAGAGGCCACGCTCACGATCATGACGTCGATCCTCCTCATCGGACTGCCCTTCGTCCTGATGTACACGATCGCCATCTACCGCGTTTTCCGCGGCAAGGTGGACCTGGCACACCTTCACTACTGACATCCAAGGACAGAGAAGAAGGGGCCGCGCTCGATGTTGAGCGCGGCCCCTTTCCTGTTTGCGGATCCTTACTGCTTGAGCGTCATCTTGGTCGTGGTGGTGCCGCCGATGTCCATGGTCATGCCCATGTCAGGCATCTCCATCTTCATCTTGGAAACCGCCTTCTGGATAGACGTGATCACACGGAACGTGCCTTGCTCGAGGTACGTCTCGCCGGAGACCTCCATCACGCCGCCCATGGTCATCTTCATGCCGGCGGCGGGGTTGTTGGGGTCGGCCTCCATCATTTTGGAAAGATCCATCGCCATCGTGAGCGGGCCGCTGGTGGCGATGACCCACACCTTGATGCCCTCGATCTCCTTCTCACCGATCAGCTTGGCCTTGAGAACCTGGTCCTTGGCCATCGCGGGGTTCTTGGGAACCGGCACGTCCCATTCGTCTCCCGGCTTGACAGGCTTGTCCGGGAAGATGATGGACTGGCTGCTTGCCCCGGCGAAGGAGGACATCATCATCTGCTGCTGCTCCGTGAAGCCTTCGGTCTTCATGTCCTTCGTGCGGCCGAAAGCGTCCATCTTGTAGGTGGACTTGTAGGACTTCGGGGTGTTACCCAGCATGCCCGCCATCTGGCCTTCGGACTTGATGTCCACGTTGGAGGTGAGGGCCTCTACGTCGGCGTAGCCGTCCGCGCCGACGGACTTGATGACCACGTCCAAGTCGCTAGACGTGTCGATCTTGATCTCCTGCTCGCCCATACCGTTGGGAAGTTGGATGACCTGCTTGACGTTGGTCTCGATCTTGTAGGAGTCCTTGCCGGGCTTCAAGTTGAGCTTCAGCATGACGCCGTCCTGGGCGGCGAGGGCCACCGCGCTTATGGCGAGTAGGAAAACGATCTTTGAGGATTTCGTGTTCATGGGTTCTCCGCATAGGATACGACCTTGGACGCCTTGCGGTTGTAACGTTGCCGCACGAATTGTCCCGGAAGGTCGGCGTAGCACGGGATGGCGGAGTTCATCGAAGGATCGGACGGTTCCTCGTTGGATCGAGCGAGGAACCGCCCGATCCAACGAGCCACGGCTACTTGGTGATGGTGAGGTCGACCTTCTTGGAGGTTCCGGCCACCGTAGCGGTCACGCTGACCTTGGTATTCGCCGCCACCGTTCCGGCGGTGACCACGAACGAGGCGGCCAACTTGCCTTGCCCGACCTTGACATTGGCCGGAGTCGTCAGTTTGGCGCTGTTGTCCGCCAGCGTAACAACTACCCCGCCCGCTGGCGCTGCGAACGCCAGGGTGACGGTTAACGTGCTGGTCTTTTTGGACTTGATCGTGACGGGGTTGGCGGTCAGACTGACCACTGCGTTACGCGCTTCCGGGATCTTGAACGTCCCGACCTCGCCAAGCGAAGTCGCGTAGACGGCGGTGGTCGAATCGCTGGACAAATCGAAGTCGCTCACGTCTTCGTTCCTGCCGGTCGCGATCAGGTCGATCACCTTGTTGATCTGGATCGAGGGAACCGAATAGAACGTGAGGGCACGAGCTTCCCGAATCACCAGGTGCCGGCCGTCGTTGCTGAACCTCACGCGATCCGTGGACCCCGTGGTCTGGCGATCCCGGGCGACCTCGGCGACATACGCAGAACCCGATTTCACGTAGGTGAGCAACCGGCGCCCGTCGAAGATCGCGATCCGATCCGCCTTCGGGGATATGGCGAGCGACCCGCCATATAGCCCGGTCTTGATCGTAGCGACCTTGGCCCATCCGGTGGTGTTGTAGAGGTTCACGGCTCCCGTGGAGGTGATGAAGCCAAAGCGCTCCCCGTCTACCGAAAAGGCGACGTCCTCGATCGAACCGCTCTCCGCCGGGAGAATCGGCGCGATCCCGGCATAGTTGTTGAGGCTCCAAAGCTTGACTTGGTTCCCGTCCTTCAAGGCCAGTACGTAGCCCTTGCTTCCGATCGCCTTCGGGCTGACCGTCATTCGCTCGGGTCGATTCAGCAAGTAGATGGGCGCGGAATTCAGCTGCGCCCCCGTGCCCGCGTCAAAGACGCGGACGTTGCCAGCGGAGGTGTTCCCCCAGGGATCGGCCACAATCACCTTCTTGCCATCCGGGGTCGCCACCGAGCCCAGCAGGCTAAGCCCTCGGTAGCCTTGGAACTTCTTGCCCGCGGTCCCGTCGGTACGGGCGAAGATGCGGGCATCGCCGTCTTCGGAAGCGGTCAGAACCGAGTTCGCGCCGGCAAAGGCCACCGAGGCGACCGGTCCTACGTGGCCGCCAATTCCGGGCTGCTCTTTGCCGTCGGCCCCGAAAAAGCGCAGGGCGCCGGGGCCAGAGGTGACCGCGCCGCCGTTTGGCAATCCGCGCACATCGTTGACATAGTAGTACGGATCGTTGAAGTACCACGGGACGGTTCCGTTGGCCACGTTGACCCGCCCGACCACGTGCCTGTCCTGCACGAGGTTGATCGCATTCTGCCCCGGAACCCAGGACACCGCGGTGAAGAATCCAGAGGTCCCGATCGCGGTGTAGACGTGGTTGGCGTCGTCCACCGTCCCCGCGCCGTAGTTCGTAGCTACGGCCAATCTCTTGCCGTCGGACGAGTACTCGATCTGGCGGGCATAGATGTAGTTGCCGTTGGGCTTCCGAAGGCTGATCGCCGCGATTTGGGCGTGGGTCTGGGTGTCGAAGAAGGTCAGCTGCTGGCGGGCGACGGCGAACCGAGTGCCGTCGGGCGACAGCGAGAATCCGCCATCGTCCCAGTTTGTGCTGCCCGCCCACTCCCATTGCAGCGCCCATTCAGAGCCCTGCTTCAGGAACTGGCGCACCCGGTTGGAGCTGGACAGGTACAGCGTTGCTACCCCCGCTTTGTAGTGGACGGCCAGTCGGCGATAGCCGTAGGACGATGTCTCGCCCGCGACCGGAAGCTCCGCAAGCTTGGCTCCGGTGAGAGGGTTGATCTCGCGCATGAAGAGCGTGCCATCGCGGAACACGCCCACGAAGAGGGCGTTCCCGTCCGACCGAAAGGCGGCCGGGAATACGGCTTCCGTGGCCAGGAACGGCATGCGAACGAGCATCTTGCGGTCGGAGACGCGGCTGACAATCAGGCGTCGATCCGAGCCGCCGATGCTGGCAACCAAGGTGGCATCCGGATTCCGGGCGACCCAGGTCGTCCCGCCAACATGGGCGCCGTTCGTCCAGATCCGCGTCGGCAGGTCTGCCCAAGCGCCGCACGCCGCCGCCATTGCCGTCACGGCAAACTGTAACTTCTTCAATGTGTTCATCGAGTCCTCCTCCGATCCTGCCGGCGATCTGCGCTCGCCTCTGGTCGGTCTCGCATGGAGTCTAGGATTGGGCACGCGACGAGGGTGTGCTCTGGGAGCACACATGGAAGAAGGTTGGGTGATCGCTAGGGAAATCGTCCCACGCCTATGGCGGCAAGGTCGCGGAGCCTTTGCCAAGGAGCGCACCCGCCGAGTCGCGCACCGTGAGCTCGACCACCGCCTTTCCTGGCGGCGGATCAAGTTCCACCGCGTAATCGCCGGGCTCGCGGAGGGTCGAAATCGTCTTGCCGTTCACAGTCCAACTCACCACCGGCCGGGCTACGTGGGTCTTCACCCACGCGGAGGCGCGGATCGGTCTCGACTTGCCGCTGGCCAGAGGCGCAAACTTGATTGGGCTGGACACATCCTCGCCGGACTTCGCGTTGTCGAGGTAGTAGGGCGACTCGATCATTGCCCGATACTTGGCTTCGACCTGTCGGTTCGTCAGGAGCGAATAGTTGTTGAGCTGCCGCGGCCCGCTTGCGTAGCGGAGGGCATTCATGGAAAGCCAGTGGACAGCTTTGATGCGGGGATAGAGGCGGGGAAGGGCCGCGTAGAGCTGCCCGATCTTCTCGATCGCGAAGTCCGGCTGGTCCTCGGAGTCGAACTTCGAGCGAACGGTGGCCGCCCACTCGCCGATCATGATCGGATGGCTCGCGCTGTACTTGGCGTAGATCCAGCGGAGCTTGTCGGCAGGGTTTCGCCAACGCTCGGCACGCGCCCGGTCGGCATCGGCGTACGTGACCATGTAGAAGTTGAGGCCCACCCAGTCCACAAACTCGCGTCCGGGATAGTACTTCTCGATCTGGTACTCCGGGATCTCGTTGGGGCACCAGACCATGGCCACGTTGGGCGCGTACTGCTGCATCACTCCGTGCACCAAGCGCCACTTTTGCTTGTACATCTCCGGGTTGCCGCCGTAGCGCACCCAGCTTCCGTTCATCTCGCAGGCGTAGCGGAGGAAGATTCGGGCTCCGCTGGCTCCGGCGGCTTGGGCGAACGTCTTCAGGTAGGCATCGTTCTCGACCTGGTAGAGGTCCCTGGGCTCCAAGCTGATGTGGGCGGCTGCGCCGCGTTTGCGCAGCATCTCCACCCACTTGGCGGGGAAGGGCTTGCCGTAGCTCACGTAGGTGAAGAAGCTGGCGTGCTTCTTGGCGAAGATCACGTTGAAGTACTGCGGGTCTTTGTGGGGCCGGCCGTCGTCGCCCCGGAACCAGGTCTCGATGGCGTCCTCGCGGTCGATGCATGCGCCCAAATAGCAGCCGGTCGCCGGCTCGTGTTTGGCCAGGAAGTAACTAGGCTTGGCGGCGGGCACTTCGCGATAGAGCTTGATGACGGTCTCGTAGCGCCTCGCCTGGTCGCTGAGGACCTTCGCGGCATTGGGGTCGCCAAGCTTCTGGTAGAGCGCGCTAGCCTGGTCGAAAGCAGCGCTGGCCTCCGAGTACCGTCCCTGCTCCAGCAGGCTGTCTGCCCGTCGGCGGACCACCGCCACGTTCTGCGGGGCGGCCAGCGAGAGCGCCAGGACGAGCGCGGCCGTCATCGGCCCGGATCGATCCGTGCGGCCACCGCGCGCACTAGGGGGTTCGGGTCGGTCATTAGCACCGCGAGGTCGGGACGACTTTCGAGCGGCACTCGTCCGTTGAGGGCAGTCATGGCGCTCATTTTAACGCCGGGCCGCGGGTCTCGCAACCTCATGGCGATGCGTTTCAGCTCGTCCTCGGTGGCGACCTTGGCGAGCAGTTCGATTCCGATCCGCATGGAGCGCTCGTCGCCGGTGTCCATGAGGGCCCGCCCGATGGCCCTGGCCTTCTCGGGGAACTTCGCCAGCAAACTCAGCGCGCCCTTGCGAAGGGTGAGGTCGGGGGACGAGAGCATCGCCTGTCCGGTGGGCACGGCTTGGTCGTCCGCGATGTCGGCTAGCGAGGTGAGGGCAAAGAGGGCGGTCAGCCGATCTTGACTGGCGCATAGCGCCAGCAACTCGGGTACTGCTTCACGGGCCAGGGAAGGCCCGGCGGCCTGGGCGGCCAGCCGTTCCAGCTTGGGGTTACGAAGGGCCGCCGGAATGTGGGGGGCCGACTCCTGCATCCGCAGATCGATGGTGATCCTCAGTGCGTTCCGCGCCTCGTCGACGTTGGAGGAAGCGCACTTGGGCGCAATCAGGAGGCGTCCTTCCAGGCCCAGCAACTGGATCACCGAGGCGAAGGCGCGGTTCTTGAGTCGGTCGCTGTCTTTGAGTTTGCGGTCCACCATCCACTTCAGGGCGGGGACTCCGATCTCCTGCAGCTTCAGCAGAGACTTCTGCACGTCGGCCTGCGCCGTACCCACGCCCCACTGGGTGGCGAGGCGGTACAAGCGCTCCATCTCGGCGTCCCCTGGGAAGGCCTGCGCGCCCGGGCGAGGGACCGCCGCGCCCGCTTCCTCCAGCGGGATCGTCTTGCCGGAGTCTGCGTCCAAGGAAACCGACCACATCTCCTTAGCGGTGGCCTGGCGGTCGGCAAGGCCCGCCGCGTACACGTCGTCGCCCCCGAGGTCGGCGAACACGCCGAGCGATCCGCTTCCCCGGCCCGGGTTGCCGGCTCCCGGAGGCCCGAAGTATCGATCCTGGCCTTCGGCGTCCACCAAGATGCCGAGGCCGTTGGCGTTGCCGATGCCCGGTCGACTGTCCCTTGCCGCGTAGACGTCGTTCCCGCTTCGGTCCAGGAGGAACGCTACGCCGTAGTCGTGCCCAATCGCGTGGGAGGCGCCCATCTTCACCAGGTAGCCGTCTTCGCCCGCGAGGTCGAACAGGTAGGCGCCGGTGCAGTGCATAGCGCTGGCCTGGGCGTAGTGATAGGCGCTGTACGTGTCGTGCCCGGCCTGGTCGAACAGCGAGCCAAGGGCAAACCAGTAGCTGGCGGCCTGGCAATAGGTCTCGCCGACGTAGGCGTCGTCGCCGGAACCGTCCGAAATCAGGCCGATGCCTCCGCTGATGCCTCCGGTGTCCTCCCGGTACCCGCTGCCGTAGCCCTGGCCGTTCGAGTAGTGAACGTCCGGGAAGAGCGGGGAGTTGAGCACCACGCCTCCGCAGCGGTACGTGTCGTCGCCCTCGGGGTCGGCGAGCCATCCGATGCCCTGCGTCTTGCCCGCTCCCTGGGCCAAGAGGCCGGAAGTGTAAATGTCCTTGCCCTTGCGATCGAACAGGAGCCCGATTCCGAACTGGCCGAAGCCCTGGGTCAGGGCCACGCCGCGCACCATGTCGAACCCGTTGTCGTCCTCGTAGATCCCGACCCCGGCGAGGCCCGCGCCTAGGCTTAACGAGCGGCTCCGCACCACGTCGTTGCCGTCCATTTCCACCGCGATGCCGACGCCCAGGAGCCCCGCGCCGAGGGCTAGGTCGGTAAGCAGGTACTCGTCGTCGCCGGTCACGTCCACCAGAACGGCGGCGTACCCGGCTCCCGCGCCGTAGCGACCTCGGTAGGTGTCGTCTCCTCCGAGGTCTAGGCACAGGGCGGCGTCGCGCGAGTTGTGGACGTCACGGCCCGTTCCCCCGATCTCGACCTGGATACCCGCCAGCCTGCCGCGCCACATGCCGGCGAACGGCGCCTCGGAGCGAAGCTTTGCGAGACGGGGCTTTGCCGCCGAGACCGCATCATAGAGCCGGATCGAGGCCTTGCGGATCCGCACGAGGTCCACCTTGGCCAGCCTCGCCAGGATCTCCGCCTGGGGAAGGGCAGGCTGCTGGACGAAATCGAACTTGATCGAGGGCTCTTCGACCGCCCATTGCGGAAGGCTCTCCATGAGCTGCCGGAAGGACTTGGCGTCCAGGGCCTTGGTGGCCTCGCGGACCTCCTTGCTGGCCTCCGCCACCGAGCCGGCGAGCTCCGTCGCCACCTGCAAAACCGGCGTCGGAATGCCCGGCATCGGTTTCACTTTCGCCGCTTCTGCCGCGGGGGGAGGGGGAGTGGCGGTCGCGGACGTTGTCCGAACCGGGCCTCCCGCAAGAACCACGTTGGCCGCGCGAAGGGCGGCGGAACCGGAAGCCAGGCCCTGACGATGAAGCCGGAGAAGGGAATCCGCCGCGTCCAGGGGCCGGTCGAGCGACTCATCGACCAGCGGAATCCGGTACGGGTCGCGGAAGGGCTTTCGCTCGAACTCCAGGTCGGCCAGGGTCAGGTTGCCCACGAAGAGGGCGTCCGCGATGCCTTTGCGCTCGGCGGTGCTCAGGCCTCCCGGCTGCCCGGCGGTTTGGGATCCGGTCTGCGCTGCTAGCGCGAGGGCAAGGGGAAGCAGAAGGAGCGGACCCATGGGGACCATTGTACGTTGCGCTAGCGTGGGGACCCGACGATGATTCCGGATCCCCCCGAGCCCAGCCCTCGGCACGCTAGGCCGACCGCCATCACGAGGTCGTCGTGACCCGTCGCCGCTTCGGTTCGCACATTCCCCGAGGCGGTCTCCCGGTACTGGTAGGCCAGGAACTCGTCTTTCAGGGCCGGATTCGGTGGGATGCGCAACCTTGCCTGCTCCACAAGCCAAACCAGCCGGTCTACCAAGGCTTCTTTGCTCTGGGCCGTGAAAGCAAAGTCGACTACCGCCCTCCCAGGAACCCTCTCCCGGAGGAGCGAATTGATTCCGGTTTGGCCGGCCGTTCCATCGCAGACCAGCGGGGCTTTGGGGTAACGATCCGCTACCCGGGCAACTTGGCGGGTCTGAACCTCCCAACCAGCGTGGTCCAGCCGGTCCGCCTCAACGAGGACGACCAGGCCATCCTGCACCTGGGCCACCGCGTACGCGCTGTAGTCCCGAGTGCGCCCCCAGTCCACTCCAATCTGGGTGCGTGCGCCTGGCTTGGCCTGGATGGATGCGGACAAGCATTGTTCCAGCGCATCTGCTCGGAAGACCGCGCCCGCGATCTCCAGGAACTGGGCTTCGTACTCCACGCGGAAGGCCCGCTCGGAGATCAGCGCCCGCTGGCTCTCCAAATAGCTTGCGGAAACTCTCGGGTTCTCGACCGAGGGGCCAGACCGACTCCAGATGCCGTGCGCGCCGTCCTGCCCAAACTGGAAGTACCGCCAGAAGGCGTTGCGTCCGTTGGGCGTGCTGATGAGGACGAGGGTCCCCTCTGTCGTAGCCAGCATGGGGGCGGCGATGTCGGTTACGAGACCGTCGCGGACGAATGCCGCCTCGTCAACCACGATGTGGGTGGCCTCTAGCCCGCGGAGGCTGATCGGTTGGTGGCCGGACCGGGCGATGAGCTCATGCCCGTTCATCCGCAGCCTGGGATAGGCGCCCAGCCGCAAGGAGCTTGGAGATACCGGGCTGCCGCCAATCGCCTCGTAGAGCTCCACCACCCGGAAGAACAGGAGCTTAGCTTGCCCGATGGTTGGAGCCAAGATCAGCCGCCGAGAGCGGCCCGGCTGGTCGAGGCCGTGCAGGAGCAGGATCGCGCAGGCGTCGGTCTTGCCCCACCGCCGCCCGCAGGCGAGGACCTTGGTCGAAGCTTCGGAGAGAAGGAACTCGCGCTGTCCCGGATGGGGCGTCCACGCGCCCTGGATCTGCTGGAGAAAGTCGCGCACAGGCTTTCGCCGGTGCGCGACTCAACGGTCAACCTAGTTGCCGGAGACGATGCGCCCTTCCGACTTGGGGTCCAGCGGGGAGTTGGCCTTGATGAAGTCTACGAACGCGTCGATGTCGACCATGCCGGTGTCCGTTCGCTTGCCGGCCGCCGCCTTCAAGATCTCGTGCCCATCGCCACCCGATGCGGTGAAGCTATTGAGGCAGACCCGGTAGGTCTTGGCCTTGTCGATGACCTGGCCACCGATCTTGACCTCGACCAGTTGACCACCCTTCACGGTGTAGCTAGTTCCCCGCGAGGGGATGAGCTGGCCGCCCTTCTCAACCCCGAATTCGATGGCCCGGAACAACTCGTCGCCGGTGAGGTCCAGCAGCACCAGGGTGTTGTTGAACGGCACCACCGAGATCGCCTCGCCGTACGTGATGGGGCCGGCGTCGATGCTGGATCGTACGCCGCCGGTGTTGGTGAACGCGGCCACCGCGCCCTGCTTGGCGGTCGCCGCGAGCATCGCGTCGGCGATCAGGTTGCCCATGAGCCGGTCTCCGCCGGGGAGGCGATCACGAGGGATCTCCACCTTGGTGTCGCCGATCGGCTGGTTCTGCAAGCTCGCGATCGGCTTCTTGAGGGCCTCGATGATAGCGGCGGCGGTGGGGTCCTCGGGGATGCTCTCGTCCACCACGATGGGCGCGTTGTCCGTTACCTTGACGAGGTTGCCCTTCGCGTCGAAGTCCGCCTTGAAGCGGCCCAGAACCTTGCCCCATTCCCAGGCCTGGAAGACGGGGATGTTGGCGCCGTCGGCTCCCTTTGCGTAGGTCGGGTAGGCGCCGGCGGCCTTGGGCCAGCCCGGGAGCGCAGGAATTCCGAGCGGGGTGTGGCTGTGGCCGCCGATGATGAGATCGACGCCCTTGAGCTTCTTGGCAAGCTGGAGGTCCTCACCGAAACCGCAGTGGCTGAGGAGGACGATCTTGGTGATTCCCTGGGCGGTCAGGGCGTCGACTGCCTTCTGTACGCTGGCCTCCAGCGGAAGCACCTTCACGGTGGGGCCGGGCGAACTGATGGAGAGGAGGTCGTCGGTGATCGCGCCAACGATGCCCAGCTTTTCGCCGTCGATCTCGACCACCTTGCTGGGCTCGATCATGCCCTTCAGCGCGGGCTCGCCGGAGACGTCCAGGTTGGCCGCGAGGAGCGGGCCGAAGGAGCTTCCCTTGGCGAACTTGCCAAGGGGGGCGGGCCCGCGGTCGAACTCGTGGTTGCCCACCGTCATCGCGGTGGGCGCAAAGAGGTTCATCAGGGAAAGGTCGGCGAGACCTTCGTAGACGTTGAAGTAGAGCGTCCCCTGGAACACGTCTCCCGCGTTGAGGAAGACGACGTTCTTGTCCTGCGCGCGGAATCGCTGAAGCAGCGTGGCGATCCGGGCGTAGCCCCCGTAAGGCTTGCGGGCGATGTTGGTCGGCTCGATGTGCGCGTGCAGATCGTTGTTGTGCAGAAAGGTGATCGTGATCGGCTTTTGGGCGACGACGAAGCTAGCGGCGAGTCCAAAGACAAGGGAGAGCGCGGCCCGGTTCATATGGGTTCATTGTGACAGGGACGCAACCCTTCTCCATTTCATGGAGAAGGGTCGTTGAGCCTTCAGCCCGTCGCGCCATCCCGAGCGAAGCGGAGGGATCTGATTTCGCACGCAGAGCGCTCCTTGCTTGGGGGCAGATCCCTCGTGCCTCGGGATGACATCTCGCAACTATCGATCACCCCCTGACCCCCGCTTGCCAGGGCACCGTGCACAAAGAAAGAAGGCCGATCCCAAACGGGATCGGCCTTCAAAAAAGCTGGTGTAGAACGCTTACAGGTTGTAGTCGGCTTTCTTCAACCAGGCCTTGGGGACCGGCTTGAGACCGCAGGCGACGGCGGAGAACAGGGGGCTCTTGATGACCGAGGTGGCAACCTGGAGCTTAACCGTGCCGTGGATCGTCTTGACGTGTACGGTTTGGAGGTTGGGGAGCTGCACCCGGTTCTTCTTGGGGGCCTTGTACTTCCAGCCCTGTGAGTGCTGGTTGCGAATGTGCTTCGCGTTGTTTGCTTTCTTCCCGCTGACCTGACAAATGTTCGCCATAACTACACCTCGACCCTTGCGAGTCGCGATTTCGAATCATACCTGATCCTCCGGCCCGGATCAAGGGTTGCGACGCGAACCCCCGAAGGAGGCAAGGTTCGTCCAAGGAACGAAGGACACTCTCCGCCCGCCCGGGATCGGCATACTGAAGGGCACGATGGCATCGCTAGGACGTTTGGGAATCTTGACGGCAGGGGGCGATTGCTCCGGACTCAATGCGGTGATCGCTTCGGCGGTCAAGTGCGGAATTCGCCTTGGCTACGAGTTCGTCGGGTTCAACCGAGGTTGGGAGGGCGTGCTCTCACCGATGCACTACGTGACCCTGGACGCTGCCGCCGTACGCGGAATCAGCCACACCGGCGGAACGATACTTCACACGACCAACCGGGGCCGCTTTGGCGCGAAGAAGGGCGCGGGAGACTCCCGCTCGATCCCGGCGGAGATCCTAGAGGAAGCCCGCCGCAACCTGGCCTCGATCGGCGTGGATGGCCTGATCGTCATCGGCGGAGACGGCAGCCTGAGCGGCGCCTACCAGCTGTCCCAGACCGGCGTGAAAGTTGTCGGCGTTCCCAAGACCATCGACAACGACCTCGCCGCGACGGAGCAGACCTTCGGGTTCAGCACCGCGGTCAACGTGGCCGTGGAGGCGCTGGACAGGGTCCACACCACCGCCACCAGCCACGACCGGGTCATCTTCGTGGAAGTCATGGGCCGCAACGCGGGCTGGATTGCGCTTAAGGCTGGACTCGCCGGCGGAGCCGACGCCATCCTGCTCCCCGAGTACGAGTTCACCCTGCGGGGCCTCATCGATTTCCTCCGCGAGCGCAAGTCTCGCCAGGGCATGAGCGCAGTCGTAGTTGTCGCGGAGGGCGCGAAGCTCGGCGGCAAGCACGGGACCGACGGCGTCAAGGCCGGAGAAGAGGTTCACTACGGCGGCATCGCCCACGAGATCATGGTGGCGGTGGATCGCGCCGCTCCTGGCGAGTTCGAGATGCGGGTCAACATCGTGGGCCACATCCAGCGCGGCGGTACCCCGAACGCTCGCGACCGGAACCTCGCCCAGAGCTATGGCGTTGCGGCGGTCGACGCTTTCCACAAAGGCGAGTACGGCAAGATGGTCAGCCTCACCAACCAGAGCATCGTTACCGTTCCGCTTGAGGACGCGGTTGCGCGGCTCAAGTGCGTGGAGGCGAACTCGCTGGAGCTCACCACCGCGATCAAGCTGGGCGTGTTTATCAGCGAGAAGTTAGTCAAGAAGGATTAGCCCGGCGTCCTCAGAAACCAGGACGCGGGGGTGGCGCATTCCACGGCAGTTTCAGGAATGATGGGGCCATGGATATCAGCATCGCCTCTTTCTCGTTCCACGGCGCGCTCGGCGAGGGCACCATGGACATCTTCGCCTACCTTGAGGCGTGCCGGTACCGCTACCAGCTGAGCACCGCGGACATCTGGAACGGCCTCCTGGGCTCAGATGTCGAGGTGCAGCTAAACGAGGATCGCCTGAAGAAGGTTCGAAAGGCGATGGACGAGCGAGACCTCGTCTGCGTGAACTACCACGCCGACGGCTGCCACCCCTGGGAAGACGAGCCGGAGGTTCGGGAGCGGCACGCTGCCCTCGCCCAGCGGCACCTGCACGCCGCGGAGATCCTTGGCGCCCAGACGGTGCGGATCGATACGGGCGGCCGAGACCGGGAGTGGACGAACGAGCAGTTCGACTTCATCGCCGAGGCCTTCCGCGGCTTCGCCAAGCGGGCCACCGATTCGGGCTTCTTCGTGGGACCGGAAACCCACTGGGGCGCGACCAACTACCCGGACAACATGCTCAAGCTGCATGCCGCGGTGAATTCGCCCGCCTACGGAATCCTGCTCCACATGGGCAAAGACACCTGGACCAGCCCGGACGACTACGATCGTGCCTTGGCTCCCATCGCCGTCCACACCCACATCGACCAGCGCACCTGCTACGAACGCGTTTCGTCGGCCCTAGGCATCTTGCTGGAGACCGGCTACAAGGGCGCGCTGGGCATCGAGCACCACTCCGGCAAGAACGAGTTGGCCGAGGTGGAGGCCCAGATCGGGTTGCTACGCCGGGCGATCTCGCACGTTCGCACCGGACTGGTGGGTTCCTACACCGGCAACCCGCTGCTGGACCCCAAGAACGAGCGCTCCCACAACGTGAAGGCCTAGCCCGGTTATCCCGAACGAAGACGAGGAGAGTAGGGGCGGTGAGCCTCCCGACGAACCAGGGATACCTGGCTAGTTGTCGTTGAGCACAAACGTGTGCTTCGCTTCCCATCCTCCACTCACATAGCCTTCAAGCAGAACAAGAAGCTGAAGGAATGTGGTGTAAATCGTCAGGAGTCCCTGTGAGGCATATTTGGAGAGAATCTGATTGATGTTAGGAATATCGTCTAATCCAGTGCCAAGCTTCTTGCGCCAGCTCCCGAAGCTGGTATCCCCGTTGAGGCTTATCGCGAACGTGCCAGAACGGACTACCAACGGCCGAGTGAACGTCTTTTCGTGTTGTGTCTTAAGCAGGGCAAAATTCGCCTCCCGCTTTGTTAGTGGCATCACAGTAAGGATTGATCCTTCGTAATATCTGGCATAAGTATTGCACTCAAATGCCCCGATCACTGTTGGGAGTAAGGATACCGATTCCAGCGAAGTTGAATTGACTCGGGCGAAGCCCTGGTCACGAGACGCTAGTCCTGACCAAAACACTCTCTGGTACTCCAGTTTTACTGTAGCTTCGTTAGTTCCATCCCCAATGTGGACCCACGGAAGGCTGAGTGCCTTTGAAGCCGCAATAAATCCGGAATCCAGAACCTCAGTCTTCGAGTGTGCCTTTAGGTTCAGCCGGATGTCCTTTCGAACTCGACGAATCACGTTGTATGCTGCGTCTCGCTTGAGGTAGACGAGTGACACCCGGAATATTCTGCTTCCCGCAACTTGGGAAAGGAACTCCTCGGTATCAATCATCAAACTCTGCTCAGAGCCTGTCGGAAAAGTACCATCCCTGCGCGAGTTCTCGGCACCGTCCACCTCCACCACGATCTTGTCGAACACATCTCCTTCGCCGAAGACAGGCTTCGCCTCGCTGAGGATCTCGCACGAGTACAGGTTGCCGGTGCGCTTCGGTCGAAGTACTCTCTTAGCTACAACTTGAACTGCTGGCACGACTTCGAATGTGGCTTGCTCCTCATCTATGTCTCCATTAACATCGGTAACTCTTAGGTGAACATAGTACTGTCCAACCTTTGACGCTTGAATCGCAATAGAACTATCGAATGAGGTCGTGAGTGAGCCATTTGGAGCGACGACTTCCCAGAAGTATCCCCCGCTAGGAATTGGATTCTCATCCCCGTCCACCGACTTGCTTCCGTCTAAGGCCACTACGTTCCCCTGGACAACCGCAATCTCCTCCCCATACCTCTTGCCGGAAACGGTGGGTGCTGAGATCACTGCATAGGTGCTTGGCTCCAGCTTTAGGTCGTCCAAGCCAGAGCCTCGCCATGGGTCGCCACTAACCTCAGAGTCCGAGAACATCACGTCCATCGCATCACTTTTGGCCTCGTAACGGTATTGGAACGGTGACCATGTGCCGGTATTGGCATTTTGGAGGGTGACGCCGTAGGTGTTGATGTAGAGTCCGTCGAGGTAGAGGTGTGCGGAGGCGAAGGGTGTGCCAACATGCACGCCCACAAAACCCGATAGGAGGTACTGTCGGCCCTCCTGAACTGAGATCGACTGGTGTATAGCTGCATAGCCGGGTGTTCCGGCCAGCTCGCATGCCAAATTGCCTTCCGGTACGAAACCCAATACATTCGCAAATGTACTGGGTACGATATCAATGTTCCCCCACGCAACGTTCCAGCTATGTGTAGACGTTAGGGCTAGGCCTATCTGGGAGAGTTCAAAGCCACCATTCGCAATGAGATTTGGGCGCTGTGCATGACAGCTCATTGCTGAAAGAACGACCCCAGACAATAGGGCTAATGGTCTCATGTCGGAATTGTAAGGTTTCTAATGTGGACACTGCCGCATTTATCGCCATAAAACAGTAGTTGTACTGGCTCTGTCCTGATCATGTAAGGAGAGTCTTCGGGGTGCAAGGGTTGTTTGCCGGTAGGTTCCCAAACGGGCTACCCGCTACAGGACCCCAGGAACGAGCGGTCCCAAAACCTGAAGGTCGAGCCCGGTCATCCCGAGCGAAGCCGAGGGATCTGCCCGGCAGACCGAACTCTCGGTTCTTGGGGGTGGAGCCCTCCTTCGTCGGGATGACAACACCCTCATCAGTTGGGGCAATGAGCCGAAATGCCCGGAACCTAGCCCTGCTCTCGCACGTGTGAGCATAATGAAGCTTAGGAGTATTTGATCATGACCAAGAACGACGACACAAACGCTTTCCTGTATCTGTTGGCCGGAGTCGGCCTTGGCGCCATCATCGGTGCGGCGGCTGGGCTTCTGCTTGCCCCCAAGGCGGGCGAAGAGACCCGTGAGGAGCTTGCCGAGAAGATGAAGGAGCTCAAGACCAAGACCGAAGAGTGGATGGCGGAGCAGAAGGCCAAGCGGGTTGCCAACCCCGGTTCCGTCGAAGAGCTCGGCGCCTAAATCCATCGCATGACCGGCTGGAGAATCGCCCTCTGGGTGCTGATCGTCTTGGTGGCGGTCGGTTTCCTTTATCTCGTGAGGGGGATTCTCCTGCCTTTCGTCTTGGCGGCGATCATAGCCATCCTGCTCGAGCCAGGAGTCAAGCAGCTCCGGGGCCGCGGCCTCGGACGAGGGCTCTCGATCGGGCTCGTATTCGGGGCCTTTGCCTTAGCCATCACGTTGTTTGCCATCTGGATCACCCCGCAGGTGGGGAGCCAGGTCACGAACCTCAGCCGCCGCGTGGACTTGGTGACCCAGGAAATTCTGCAGGTTAGCCAGACCAACAACTACTTCCTCCGCTGGAACCCGGTCGTTCAAGCCGAGGCAGCCACCGGCAGTGGGAAGCTAGACCGCTTCCTTACCGGCTTCAAGCCCACCCTGGACCGCTTAGGCCTCCCAAGCTCGCAGCGCGAGATCATGGCCAAGTACGTTGAGCCTCAGCGCGGCCAGATCGCCTCCTCGATCCGGGCGGCTTTCGGCTCTTTCCTGGGATTCCTGAGCACCCTTGGGTCCCAAGTCGTCGTGATCGCCATCGTCCCCCTGCTGGTCTTCTTCATCCTGATGGATATGGAAGGGATGGGGAAGCGCTCGCTCAAGTGGATTCCCCCCGCCATCCGCCCCCAGGTCACGCCGGTCTTGGGCGATGTCAGCGAGGTGTTCTCCCGGTACTTGCGGGGCATGTCTAAGCTCATCGTCTTCTACATGCTGGCTTCGATGGTCTTGTTCACGGTGATCCAGATGCCCTATCCCGTGCTATTCGGCATCCTGGCGGGCTGCATGTACTTGATCCCGTTCATCGGGAACTGGATTACCGCCATTCTGCTTCTGCTGGTCACCGGCTTCAGCGGGGTCAGCGGAAACTGGATGCTCCAACTCGGCAGCCCCTGGGCCTTCGCCGCCCTCGGAGCGATCTGCCTCGTCGTGCTCGGGCTTGTGTTCGACAACCTGATCGTCCCGCGCCTAATCGGCGGAGCGGTGGGGCTCACCCCGGTCGCCAGCATCTTCGTGAGTTGTTGCGGGGGCGCTCTCTTCGGGCTTCCCGGCCTCCTGATGGCCTTTCCCGTCGCGGGCATGGTCAAGGTGGTCCTCGATCGCCTTCTCAAAGTGGCCTCGGCGCCCGCAGATTCCATTCATTTGCCGCCGCTCCCGCTGCGCCACCGCGGTTCGACGTAGGAACGATCATGATCCTTGCCCCGCTCTGTGCTCTTGTCCTTGGGTTCGCCTACTCGCCCCCCGCGAAGGCGGTTCGCTACGAGGTAGGCATTGCCTACGACGGATTCCTCCCGGTCTTCGGGGGACAGGAAGGCAAGTTCCAGGCTTCGATGGAAGTCGATGTCGAAGGCGCGGCCGCCGACGGCGAGGGCGTGCCTCGGTCGGTCAGCGAGGTCAAGAGCCTCAAGGTGGTCTTCAACGGCGCGGAGTTGCCGTTCACGGTGGATTCCATCAAGACCTACTTCCCCCGCACAACCATCACGCACACGGCTTTGGGCAAGATCCTGAAGACGGACGCCCCCGACGTCAGCATCCCGGTGAAACTGCCCGGACTGGACGTGAAGCGGTTCCCGGACATCTCCTACATGCCGATCGAGTTTCCCGAGGGTGCGCTCGAGGTCGGAAAGTCCTGGGTCTTCAAGAAGGCTTTTGGCGGGAGCGACGTCGAATACACCGTCACCCCAACCGCCGTTTCCGCCACCGAGATTACGGTGGGTCTGAAAGCCAGCCAGACCTACGAGGTCCTTGAGGACGACGGCAAGCAAGTGGTTACCGACGAGGCTACGGCCGTGGCCAAGGTGAAGACCGTACTGGAAGCGGCCGGCAACGCGACCCTCGACCCAGGTCGTGGCCTTCTGGTTAAGCTGTCGCTCAACGGCAAAGCGGTGAGCACGGTGACCGACCTGAAGACTGGCGCGCTCTCCAAGCGAGAGCTGGGTTCTGGCCTCGAGATCAAGCTGGTCAAGTAGTTTGGGCCTGCTCGGATACACTTCTGAGCTGGTTCCACTATGAAGTTCCCGTACCTAATGCTCCGCGACTACGTTGAGACGACTCTCGACGCCGAGGCCCTGGGAGACCTGCTGACCATGGCAGGCTTTGAACTGGAGGGCATCGAGGAAGTCGAGGGCGACCAAGTTCTGGACATCAAGGTCGTGAGCAATCGCGGCGACGGCCTGAGCATCCTCGGCTTGTCCCGTGAGCTGCTTGCCAAGGACTCTCAGAGCCGCGCCACCCCGCTCTACGAAGCGGCAGTAGCCCACTTCCCAGCGGGTCCTGCACCGGACGGTGGCAACTTCCCGGTTCGGATCGAGACCGAGGACTGTGCGCGCTACGTTGCCCTCGAGTTCGGCGATATTCAGAACGGGACCTCGCCGGAATGGCTCCAGCGTCGAATCCGGCAAGCCGGCTGGCGCCCGATCTCGACTTTGGTGGACCTAACGAACTACGTTCTCCTGGAACTGGGCCAACCGCTCCACGTATTCGACCTGGACACCCTCGCGGGCGAGGAAATCGTCGTGCGGAAGGCCGCCCCGGGCGAGACCCTCACCACCCTCAACGGACAGGAGCATCAGCTCCAGCCTAACCAGATGATGATCTGCGACGCGGAGCGGCCGGTGGCCGCCGCCGGCATCATGGGCGGCGCGGAGACCGAGGTTTCAACGCAGACCAAGCGGGTCCTGTTGGAGAGCGCCCAGTTCCTCAACACCTCGGTGCGCAAGACCCGCAAGCAGATGGGCCTGAGCACGGAGGCCTCTTACCGATTCGAGCGCTACGTGGACCCAGAGGGCGTGGCGGGCGCGGCCCGGCGGTTCGCCCAGCTTGCCTTAGAACTAGGCGCCGCCAAGCCGGTGGGAGGACTGACCGACCTGTACCCGCGTCCGCCGGCGGCCCGAACGCTCGAGGTTTCGGTACCCCGCTGCGAGGCGCTTCTCGCGATGGCGATCGGCGTGGAAGAGTCGGCCCGCATCCTTACCGGACTCGGCTTCGGGGTTGAGGCGCGCGGAAACCAGCTTCACCTGACCGTCCCCACGTGGCGTCCGGACGTTGTCCGCGACGAGGACGTCGCGGAGGAGATCGGACGCGTCTACGGATTCGAGCGCATCCCCGAGCGGTTGCCCTCTGGCACGACCCTCTTGGGCGGACCAAGCGGTATCGAGGCGTGGATCGACGGAGTACGGGCCCGAGCGCTTCGCGCTGGGTTCAGCCAGACCATCAGCCACAGTCTGCGGGACCTCCATGCTCTCGACGCGGCGAGCCCACGGGTGGGACCCCGTAACCCTGGGTCACCTGAAATGGCCTACCTGCGCAACGCCCTCATGGCAAGCCTGGGCGACAATGCTCGGCGCAACGGGGGCCGCGATCTGTGCCTCTTCGAGGTCGGCCGAGTGTTCAGCGAGTCCGCCCCGGGGCAGTACCGGGAGGTTCGCCACTTGGCCCTTCTGGCCCAAGGCGCCCTGCGGGAGCCTTACCTTGGCAGCAAAGAGGAGTCCGCCTCCTTCTACTCGATGAAGTCGGCGCTTGAGGAGTCGCTCGGCAGCGTCCCGTTGGATTTCTCGATCCCGACAAGTCTGGATCCTCGCCTCCATCCAACCCAGCAAGCCCAAGTGCTGGCAGCAGGGCAGGCACTGGGCGTCCTCGGCACGATCCACCCCGACGTCGCCGAGACGGCTAGCCTCCCGGCGGACACCGTCCTGGCCGAGGTCGATCTTGAACTGGCTTACTCGGCGAGGGCCGAGGGGATGCGCCTCAAGCCGATCTCCCGCAACCCGGCGGTTCGGCGAGACATCGCGATCCTCATCGACAAGTCCGTGCCCTACGCCCGCTTGGAATCTACGATCGTGGCTGCAGGTGGAGACCTCCTTGAGAAGCAGTGGCTGTTCGACGTCTACGAAGGGCAGGGGATTCCGGATGGCAAGCATTCCCTCGCCATTGCGCTTCAGCTGAGGAAGATGGGCGGCAACTTCACGGACGAGGAAGCGAACCAGGTGCGGGAGACGATCGTGGCGGCGCTTGCACCGTTGGGGGCGAGCACGCGCTAAGGAAGAGGTCCAGGGCAACCTTGGCGAGGGCAACCACCGCCATGGCCCGAAGCGCCATCGGCCAATACTCGTAATGGTCGAAGTGCTTCACCCAGGCCATCGGCAGGAACGCGAGGATCGAGAGGCCCCACCCGGCTACCGCAAACCGCCAAGCACGGCGCGCCTCGAAGAACGCCCAGGCGTTCGAGGCCAATCCCAGAAGCATTTGGTACGGCCCGCTTGTCATCAAGATCAGCGGGCCTGCGCTCACCATGCCGTCCAGGGCGATGAGAGAGCTCAGGTTGGGCATCACGTAGTCCAGCACCGAGATCCATACTCCTGGTCCGTCCCGCAACTGCTGCTTCTGGTATCCAGAGGTGTCCGCCGGCAGGAGCTTCCAGCGCAGGAACAGATAGCCCAGTAACACGCCCCAGAACAGAATCTGGGCGCCCCAGCGGACTTGGTAACGTTGCCAGCTGAAGAGCACGGCAACGCCCAGCAGGGCGGCCGGCAGCATCACGGCTTGCTCGTACGCGCCCATCGCCAGGGCGCTCGCAAGTACCGCGAGCCCTAACCAAAGCGAGGCGCCCCGCGCCGGGCCGGTGGCGACGGTGAAACTGCGGGTTGCGGGAGGGTCGAGCGGCCCAGGGGCCGCCGGTGCGAGGCGGCTCGCCGAGGTTCGCTCGTAACGCGCGTAAGCCGCCATCGCGATCAGCGCGAAGACCGTCATCACGCTGGCGGTCCTCCCCGGTATCCAACCCACCATCCGGTAGTGAAGGCCAGTTCTTCCGAACAGCTCTACGGGCAGGTAGGCAAGGACCAGCAGGGCAGGGACATATCCTCGGATGGCGGTTCCGTGCCGACGAATCCCCGCCGCCAGAGCGACCCCGCTCAGCCCCAGACAAACCAGATCCCAGCGGGGCTGCCACCCGTGCCAAGACGCGAAGAGCAGGCTCCCGGCGGTGGCATAGATCGGCGAATCCGTCGCCTCGCGCAGGAACCAGAAGAGCAGCAGAACGCAGGCGACGCACAGCAGAACGTTGGTGAGGCCGTATCCCCAGGCTTGGTCCCCGTAGAGGACATTGTCCATCTCGAAGAACAGGGTGGAGATGGGTCGGTAGAAGTGGTTCTTGAGAGGCCAGTCGCCGCTGAACCAGGCTAGGGGGTCTTGCCGTTCCCGAATGGTCTGCAGGAGGTAGGCGGTATCCGAGTCCCGAAGGAGGCTGGAGTCGCTGGCCCGACTCAGGAACAGGGGTAGGCACGCCAGCAAGACGGCCAAAAACCCGATGCCCCATCGCTTCACGAAGGGATTATGGACGCTGAAGGGTGCATCGCGACGAAACAAGCAGGTACGTTCGGACGTTCCCTATAGAGGACCCCAAGGAAAACGAATGAAAAGCACGCACACGATTTTGACCCTCGGCATCGCCGCCCTCGCGGCCATCAGCTTTGCCAAGGGCCCCAGCGCTATGGTCGGCAAGCCCGTCCCGTCCTTTTCCATGACCACCCTCAAGGGCGAGAAGCTTAGCGACAAGTCGCTCCGCGGCAAGGTCGTGGTGCTGGACTTCTGGGCAACCTGGTGCGGCCCGTGCAAGATGGCCTCGCCCGTCATGGACCGGATCAGCAAGAAGTACGGGGCCAAGACCCGCGTGATCGGCGCGAACGTCTTCGAGCAGGACCAGAACGCGGCCAAGAACTACGCCAAAGAGCACGGCTACGGGTACACGATCACCCTGGGCAACGACAAGCTTGCCACCGCCTGGAAGATCCAGGGCATCCCCCTGATCATGATCGTTGGCAAGGACGGCAAGGTCGCGAAGGTTTACGAGGGCTACTTCGAAGGCCTCGAAGCCGACATGAACAACGTAATCGCGAAGCTCACCAAGTAAGGCTTCTAGGATTCCAGAATGTGCCGGAGAACCGCTTCGCGGTTCCCGGCCATTCCTTTGTAAGCCAGAGCCGCTTCGTCCATCGACTCGATCGATTGCGTCAGGGCAAGCCGCTCTTCCCTTGACAAATCCGCGGCCGGACGCACTCCAACCCGGATGCTGAAGAGGGCCGCCTTGGCCTCGGGAAGGGGCCATGTAATCTGCCTCTCCGTGCGAACATAAACGGGCTTGGAGAAGTCGCGTGGCTCGGCGTGGTCGGGGTGGAGGTTGAGGTCGTCGCAGGTTTCGATGCCCCACACGAATCGCACCCAAGGGCCCTTCTCCACCATGGCCTTCACCATCCCGGCCGCCGCTGCGTTGACCTTCTCGAATCCAGGGATTGGCTCGTGGACCGCGAAGAACGACTTGCCAATCTTTGCCTCTGGTCGCCAATGGCTTGGGCTGCAGACAAACATCCAGGCCAGCCAGTCCCGTTCGCCGTCGGTTTGGACGATGGCGAGATCCTCCTGAACCTGCATGCCCAACACGATCAGCGCCCGCGACGGAACCCCCGTGTGCTCCGAGATGACGGTGGCTGCGGCAAGCCGGGCCTCCGGAGAGAGCTCATGCTCCAGCAGGTGACGGGCCGGATGCTCGGCGAGGCAACGCTGCTTGTTGGCGAGGAAGCGCGGGAAGTCCTCGTCGCGAGGGAAGTGCTCCTGGTCTTGCTGCCCGTTCCCGAAGTCGGTGCCGAACGGTCGAAGCCCGGGACTGACGTCGTAGACGCCCTTCATCCACGGGGAGTAACGTGCCGGCCTCACGGCTACGCTCCGGCGGGCAGGGCGTCGTCTTCCTGGTCGAAGGTGCCGTAGTAGTAGGGCGTCCGCGACTCGAACTCGCCGGCGCAGGTATCCACCATCTTGAAGACGGGAAGCACCTTGAGGCGGTCCACCTCGGACTTTACGAACCCGGCAAACTCGTCTCCCTCCTGGGCTCCCAGTAGGTCAAGGATGGTTGGCGAAGGGAACCCAATCAGGAAAGCTTCGGAGATTAGGTTGGAGAGGTCCAGGCCATCCCTTCCCGTGCCTTTCCGCTGGGCGCCCGCCTCTACCAGCTTGGTCTCCACCTTCAGCAAGTTCTGAATCTTGCGCAGGAACCAGGGATCCACGCGGCTGAGGCGGTTGACTTCCTGGATGCTCCAGCCGCGCCGAAGGCCCTCGGCAAGCGCCCACAGGCGCTCGTCGGTTGGTTTGCTGATGGCTTCGCGCAAGGCCGCATCCGAGGCTTGGGCTCCTTCCGTGGCATGGGCTGCCAGCCCATGCGTATCTCGGGCGGCCCGCCCGAGTCCGGTCGACACGAAGCCCCAATCCTTGAGTCCCGCGGCGGAAGGATTATCCTGGATGTAGGTCGTGAACGCCGCGTACTCCTTCTCATCCCTCACAATCCTGTCGTAGTACTCTGCCTGCCAGACCTGTCCCTCTGCGCCCAGGATCGAGTTGATCTGTTTAGCCGTGAACGATTTCCAGCTATGAAGGATGTCTGACAACTCATGGCCAGGCATCGGTTGGACAAGGACGTGGACGTGGTTTGGCATCACGCACCAGGCGTGGAGGGTGTACCGGTCTCCGTCAAAGTGGGTCAAGTTCTCTCGAACTACGCTGGCGACCTCCGGCCGACCGAGTACGCAGGATCCATGCCCGGCATCCAGGTACTTGTTGATCTTCTCGGTCAGCGCGGCGGCTCGTAGTCTGCGTTCATCCTCGCGGAGGTGGGTGTCGGCGGTTTCAAGGAGTGTCCGGTCCTGCTCCCATTCCTCTCTTGCAGCTTTCGGAACGGCGTCTCCGAGCCGGTAGGTGACGAAGTAGATGGCTCCGTCCTGGCTCCAATGGGGGAGGTTGGCTCCTTGGCGGATGCGGAGGCCACCTTCTCCGGACGCGCCCGAGCCGGGCGCGATACCCACGGGCGAGCCGCCCGTGCCACTGGAGAACTTGTCGTGACGAAGGTCCTTCTGCTTGATCTCCAAGCCCCGAATGGCCTTCATCAGCGCCGCCTCAAACGACCTATCGATCGCCATGACCTCGCCCGTTGCCTTCATCTGGGTGAAGAGCGACCGGTCGCCGGTCGCGAACTTGTCGAAGGGCCAGCGCGGAATCTTCACCACGCAGTAGTCCAGCGCGGGCTCAAAGCAGGCCTTCGTGGTGCCTGTGACCTGGTTCTCGATCTCGTCCAAGGTGAGCCCCACGGCGATCTTGGCCGCGACGCGCGCGATCGGGTAGCCGGTGGCCTTGGAAGCAAGGGCCGAGGAACGGGACACCCGCGGATTGACCTCGATGATGTAGTAGTCGAAGCTTTCCGGGTTGAGCGCCATCTGCACGTTGCAGCCGCCCTCGATGCCCAGGGCGTTGATGATCTTCAGCGACGCCGTCCGCATCATGTGGTACTCGAGGTCGCTGAGCGTCTGGCTCGGCGCAACCACGATGGAGTCTCCGGTATGGACGCCCATCGGGTCCAGGTTCTCCATGTTGCAGACCGTGATGCAGTTGCCGTTCTTGTCTCGCATCACCTCGTACTCGATCTCTTTCCAGCCGAGTAGAGAGCGCTCCACCATGATCTGGCTCCGCAGCGAGAGCTTCAGGCCCTTTCGCCCCGTCTCCCACAGCTCTTCGCGAGTGTTGGCGATGCCGCCGCCGGTGCCGCCCAGGGTGTAGGCGGGGCGGATGATGCAGGGGTAGGGAACCACGTCCAACACGGCTTCCAACTGCTCCTCGCTTTCGATGATCCAGCTCTCGGGAACCGGCTCTTGGATTTCGCGCATCAGGTTGCGGAAACTTTCCCGATCCTCCGCCTTCTTGATTGCGCTCAGCGGGGTTCCCAGGACCTTGAGGTTGTACTTCTCCAGTATCCCGGCGTCCTCCAGCTGGGTTGCCAGATTTAGGCCCGTCTGGCCGCCAAGGGTGGGGAGCAGGGCGTCGGGCCTTTCTCGCGCGATCACCCGTTCGCAGAAGTCCACGTTGAGCGGCTCGATGTAGAGGGCGTCGCTCACCCCGGGATCGGTCATGATCGTGGCCGGGTTGGAGTTGATGAGGACGACTTCGTGGCCCTCCTCCTTCAGGCTCTTGCACGCCTGGGTTCCCGCGTAATCGAACTCTGCGGCTTGGCCGATGACGATGGGGCCGGAGCCGATCACGAGGACCTTCATTCTAAGGGAGCAGTGTACCGGAGGGTCCCAAGGCAAAAAGCCCCGAACCCGCACCGGCGGATTCGGGGAACGAGACGCGAAGAGCTAACGATTGCGTCGTCGACGGGCTGCGGCCAGTGCCCCAAGCCCTAGTACGACCATCGAGGCAGGTTCTGGGACCGGAGCCGCGCTGATGTCGATCACGTCGATGCCGAAGCTGCCTACCTGGGTTCCTGCGCCAGTGGCAAGGTTCAAGGTGTAGAGGAAGTCCTCCGCCGAGTTCCCGATGTCGGTCTGCAGGTATGCGGTCCCAGTAAGTCCGCTGATGTCGAAGCCCTGGGAGGCGGCAGACGTAATGAGCGGGAAGGTCTGGCCCACGGTGTGCAGCTGGCCGGAGTTGGGGCTCTCAATCCCGTTCAGCGTGCCGACCGTCACCAGCGAGTCCGTCTGGTAATCGTAGCCGTAGAGGGTGGTCGTCGGCGCGCCTGCGTAGTTGCGGCTGTAGGCAACCCCCGAGGTCAAGGGCGTGGTGCCGAAGTTAGTGTCGCCGGAGGCATACGCCAACGCAGTGTCGTTGGTGATGGCGCCGGTGTCCGGATTGACCCGAAGATTGGTGCCGGTACCGTTGACCAGCCTCAGCCGGTCCACGACCGGATTGAAGTCGAGCGAGATCCGGGTGCTGGTGCTTCCCAAAGCGAACGTGCCGCCAACCGCGGTCAGCGCCGCCGTAGTGGTGTCCACTTTGTAGACCTGTCCGGTCGAGCTCGATGAGCTCACCGCGTAGAGTTCGCCGGTACTAGGACGGAAGTCGATGCCGCGCATCGTATGTCCAACGACGCCGCCGGCAAAGGTGCCAATGGTAGTTCGCGTACCCGGCGTAGCACTATCGAAGGTGAAGAGGCTCGTTGTCGTCATGCCGAAGATGGTCTCGGCTTGCGCAACGGGCAACAAGGACAGCACGACGCCAAGCGCCAGCGTACGAAGCATATTCATGGAAACTCCTCCAAGGGAAAATAGGTAACAGAACCATCCTAGCCACCGCTCACGCCAAATCCAAACCAGACCAGAAATTCCGGTATTTATGCGCGCAATCCTTCTGCATCTGGCGGATGCTCCACCCCCTCGTCCAGTGGAAGCGGCGTTGAGGGCCAAGTCCTCGCACGAAGTCCTTCGGGACTTGCCAGGCTCCAAATGTGCGCCTATGCTAGCAATTTTGCTAGCTAATCGTATCAAGTCCACTACTGGCGGGTAGCTTTCCTCGAGTTGCCTCCGCTAAGGATTGCAGCCGAATCTACTGTTGGTTGTTGTTATGAATACTCAAAAAGTTGCTACGATTGCCCTTGCCCTTGCGGCCTCGGTGACCGCCCAGGCCGTCACCCTAGTTTCAAGTCAGGCCACCTATGTCCAGAGCGGATCCTTTGCCGCTCAGAACTTCGGCTCCGACGCGAACCTCCTGGTCAAGAACTACGGAACGAACGGCGACTGGACCCGAAAGACGTACATCGCCTTCGACCTCTCCACGATCAACTCGTCGGATACCTCCTCCGCCCTCAACCTTCGAACGGCCGGATATCTGGGCACGTACTCCGGGGGCCTCCACACCTTCAACGTTTACGGGAGCGCTGGGTCCTCGTGGTCGGAGAGTGGCACCACCTTCAACAATGCGCCGGGCAATGCCGGTTCGACCTTCGCGACCCTCTCGGCGCCAATGTCTCTCCTCGGCACGTTCACCATCTCCAGCGCCCAAGTCGCCAGCAGTGCGATCAGCTTCTCCAGTTCCCAACTGCAGACCTTGGTGAACTCCAACCTTGGCGGTTCGATCACTCTCGGAATCGCCCGTCAAACGGTCGAGTCGACCGGAAACACGATCGTGCATCGCTTCGTCTCGGATGAGGGTGCCGACGGGCCCAGCCTTGACGTAGCCCCGGTGCCCGAGCCTGCAACGATGGCCGTACTGGCGATCGGCCTCCTGGCCATTCGGCGTCGCACGCGCTGATCGACCGTGATTCCGTCCCTCGCTCGATCCCGAGCGAGGGATCGGGCAAAACCTGCGGCGGGAATCGACCTCGGAGACTCCATCAACCAAGCCCAGCGAGACCTAGGCGTCGAGGTCTGGCAACGGGAGTGGTCGGGCATCAGGACCCGTTGGCATAAATCTGCACCGAGTCGAGGTCTAGCCGCCCCGGGCTGAGCGGGCGGATATCGAGCCGAATCTCCATCGCGCCTGCGCCGTCTACGATCCCGTTTGCTGAAGTTCCTTTGATCGCTACGGCTTCGTTCTTCGATCCAAGGTTCCAAGTTGCCCCCTGAACCCACCGTCCGGACCTGTTGAACCAAGCCGTGAGGAGATGACCCTTCCTCGCGGAGGACTTGCCCTTGATTTTCAGACTCAAGTTGGTCGGGGAGGGGGTGCCCGTCTCAAACCGGACGTAGACCGATCCGCTCCTCGACGGCTGGTAGGCCTGGAAGTGTCCATCCGGCTTTCGCAGCGCTTTGGCCCGGGTGGAGTTGCCGTCGTCTCCGCTCACACTAACGATCGGCGCCCCAAATCCTTGCGCCTCCGAAGGGTCGAGAACGAACAGCCCTCGATTGATGTCGGAAACGATCACATTGCCGCTAGGGAATCCGGCGAAGACGCCCCAGGCGCCTTCGTAATCGAAGCCCTCTCCCTCGGGATAGGTGTCGAGGAAGCCGGTTTCCTTCAGGACGGGGCTGGAGGCGTCGTATACGCGGAGCCCGCCTTTGTAGGCCGCGAGCATCAGATGGCCGTTCTGCACCATCGAGTTGTGGTCGATGACCGCCGTGCCACTCTGGTAGGTCCCCAAGTAGATGGGATTCATCAGGTCTTGGATGTCGAAGACGTGGGTGGTGGCGCTGTTGAAGACGCCGGTGTTCTCATCGAACTCGTCGTTGGCGAAGAAGTACTTGCCGTCCGGGCTCACCGATCCGCTGTGGCAGTAGGTTCCGGTGTCCAGGTAGCTCTTGGCCGCGATCTGCGTGATGTTCGCCTTATCGCTAGCGTCGAGGATGCGGATTCCCTTAGCCCCAACGCAGGCGAAGATCATCTCCTTGCCGGCATAGGGACCAGACGTGGGAACGAAGATCGTGCAGTCGTGCACGTAAGTGCCTTCCCAAGTTCCCAGAATGACCGGCGAGGTTGGGTTGGTGCAATCCAAGGCGACGATGCCGCCGTTAGCATAGCCAGCGGTTCCGTTCAGGTAAACGGTCTTACTCGGACTATGCCCTTGGACGGTGTGAGAACGTCCGGTACCGGAGAACGGGAACGTGCCGGCCAGCGTGGCTATGCCACTATCCACCTGTGTGAGATCGATGATCTGCACGCCGCCGCCGGCCTCGGTAACTGCGTAAGCGTAGTGCCCCATCACCGCAACCTCGTGCCAAATCGAGGAGGGGCCGGAGATATGCGCCACGATGGTCGGCGTGAGGGGTTTGGTGATCTCCACCACCGCGTTTCCGTTGCGGAGGCCGATGATCGCGTACTCCCGGCCGGAGGGAGAGACGTAGCCGGCGCAGCCGGAGCCACCGGTGGGCGAGCCCTGGAAAGCGGTCAGGTCCAGGTGCTTCAGCAACCGGACGCGGTTCTTGGCGAACTGGGCAGGAGCGATCGCCGCCGAGAGACAAAGGAGCGCCGCGACCAGGTACTTCAAGGCTTCACCTCGATCCCGCCCACGTTCAGTTCGCTGTGCCGGTGATACTTCACTTCTCCGTTCTGCTTGACCTCGATGTGGAAGAAGTCAGGGGCGGGGGATCGGTCCTCCGCACGGAATTCGATCTGGGCGGGCTCGTCGTGGAACTCGCCGATGCCCCGAACCGTGACCATCGTCTTTCCAAAGACCACTTCGGTGAACCGCTGCATCCGCAGGACCACGTGCGGGTAGCGAGCATGCTCGTGGTCCTCGGCGGAGTAGTTCAGGAACCCATAGCCGCTCCTCCTCGATCCGGCGGTCTGGACATCGAAGTTGATGGCCGCAACCACATCTTCCCCGCCGCTGTGGTTGGCCCGAATGGTGAACCCGCCGCGCCCCTTGGCGAAAGATGGCGCATCCCCCATTCCAAAGAGCGCCAGGCAAGAAGCTAGAACGAGGGGAACCCGCATGCAGACACTGTAGCAAAGAAACCCGGATTGGTGGGAAGTTCGTTGGGGAGGGGGCGATTCATCGGCATGGGTTCTACACACGGTCTTGGGTTGGATCGTCCGAAAGGTGTACGTTCTGCTGACAAACTCAGCAACCCGCGCCTCCTTTCCGGACCGACTAAACTGACGGAATGCTCAGCGCTGCGCTCTTCGCCATCGCCCTCCAGACACCGAACCCAAGTTTGGTTCCCGCCCATCGCATTGCCGAGGGCTGGTGGAAGGCCCAACACGAGGCTGCGGTTCAGCTGACGGCCCAGGGCCCCCTCGACGTCGCCTTCCTCGGAGACTCGATCACCCAGGGCTGGCGCGACGGGGGACGCGAGGTCTGGCAGCGAGAGTGGTCCGGCCTCAAGGTCGGCAACTTCGGATTCAGCGGCGATCGAACCGAGCACGTGCTTTGGCGCCTCGCCAACGGCGAGCTGGTGGCGACCAACCCCAAGGTTGTCGTACTGATGATCGGCACCAACAACGTTGGGCACGGCACGGCAAACGCGACCCAAACCGCCGAAGGCGTGCGCAAGGTCGTGCAGACGCTCCGCGATGCGCTTCCCAAGTCCAAAATCCTGCTCCTCGGGATCTTTCCGCGTGGGGCAACCGCTAACGACCCCATGCGCGTCGCCGTCGCCGAAGCCACCGCCGGGTTCAAAGGAATCGCCAACGGACGCCAGGTCAGGTTTCTGGACCTCGGTTCCCACTTCGTCAAGCCGGACGGTGCGCTCCGCATGGAGATCATGCCAGACGCCCTCCACCTGAATCCCATGGGCTACGACCTTTGGGCGAGGGCCCTGCGCGAGCCCCTCAACGACCTCCTCGGAGTCAGGGGAGAGAGGCTGAAGGCCGGCAAGTGGCAGACCCTTTTCGATGGCAAGTCGCTGGATGGGTGGACGGTCCGCGGTGGGACCGCCACCTACCGGATCGAGGACGGCGCGATCGTTGGCCGCACCGCCGACGGCAGCCCGAACACCTTTCTGTTCTCGCCCAAAACCTACGGCGACTTCGAACTAGAGTTCGAGACCAAAGACGACGATCGCCTCAACAGCGGCGTGCAGATTCGCAGCGTGGCCACGGGAGAAGGCCGGGGGCAGGTCAGCGGTCCCCAGATCGAGGTCGAGGCCTCGCCCGGGCAGGCCGGGTACGTCTACGGCGAGGGCACGGAGTTCGGCTGGCTGTCTCCAGAGCCGGAACTCGGCAGCGGCGTACTGAACCAGCACTTTGTGTTCCGCAACGGGGAATGGAACAGCTACAAAGTGGTCGCGCAGGGACCGCGAATCCGAACTTGGCTAAACGGGGTTCCGGTCGCGGACGTTGCTCACGAGGGCATCTTCAAGACGCACTCTCGCGGTTACCTCGGGCTCCAAGTCCACGGCGTTGCCCGCGGAGAGGACTACCAGGTCTCCTGGCGAAACCTTCGAATCCGAGAGCTTCGCTAGGACCGGGTGAGGACGGACTCTCGCTTGAGGGAGCCGGTCAAGGCCAGCGTCAGCTTGTTCCCGTCCAAGGTGAACTTGTAGGGCACCACGTTGCCCTGGCCATCCTTGAAGAGCATGAGCTCTTCTTTGATGAGCCAAGCGCCCTCGAACTTGTTGTCGAAGGTTCCGCCCTGGGTGCTGACCTTTCCGTTGAAACTGTAGGTACCGTCGCGGCGGATGTCGTAGGTGGACTTACCGTCGGCAGTCTTCCACTTGCCCTCGAAGCGGGGATCAGTCTTGCCTTCGAACGCCACCGGGGGCTTCTCGGGCACGCCGCCTTCATCCTCCGACCCCTGGCAACCAGCCAGCAGTCCGGCAACGGTGAACAAGGCAAGGGCGGGGAAGAGGTTCGAAGCTCGCATGGCGTTTAGTTTGAAAGATTGAGGGCGGTTCCCGTTTCGGGGAACCGCCCTCAGGTTCGCGACTACTTGGTAGTCATCTTGGACGCCCGCATGCGGGCGTCGTTGTCTTTGATCATTTGCTGCTCCATGGCCTGGCGTTGCGCCATGGCGCCCGCAGCCTGCTGAGCGGCCTGGGGCGGAATGTCCTGCGGGAGTTCAGAGACGGACTTGGGCATCTTCTTGGCGGCCTCTTCGGCCGCCTTGACGTCTCCACTATCCGAACCCGAGCAACCCACGAGGGCAAACCCAACGATCGCTACGAGGAGGGTTCTCATCGTGCGAACGCTGCGCAGGGCTGGCCCGGATCAAACATCCAGTCCCAGTTCTCGCCCTTGTCGGTGGTGTAACCCTTGACGTAGACGTACTTGCACCAGTTGAGCGCGCTCTTCTTGGTGAACTTGCCGTGGCCGTCGGCGTAGGCGTTGTTCATGCCGCCCGCGTAGCGGTAC
>JBGSIJ010000048.1:0-2481 GCA_041742595.1 Fimbriimonadaceae bacterium
CCTGAACTTCGTCTCCGAAGACCGCTTCCAGTCGTCCGACGGAAAGACCTATCGAAACCTCAGCTGGTCCACGCCCATGGCGGCGCCGCGCGACTTCGGCGTGGCCACGGTACCCAGCAAAGGGGACGCGGTCTGGAGCGAACCCGAAGGGCTCGTGCCCTATGCCCATTTTGAGCTTCGCTCCCTCGAGTACAACCTTCCGGCGGCGGCGCCGAGCCCTCCGAGGTAGATCCCTCGCTGGCTTGGGCTTGGAAGCGTGGTAAAGGGCTGGGCGAATGAAGGCCTTCAAGCAAACCATCGAAGAGATCACCGTCAAGACCGAGGCGCTGGAGAAGCGCAAGGCGACGGGCAAGCCGGTGCACGCCGACGCCATCGCGATGCGCAAGGAGCTCAAGGAAGGGTGGCGGATCTCGGGGTCCGGGACCCAATACCGATCAGTTAGCCGGTTTGGAGGTGTGGTCAGGCCCTTTCTGATCGGGCGGCCGGATGCGGCGCCGGTGGGGAAAGCGCCCGCGCAGGTGTGCGTTGAAGTAGGTCCCCGCCGATTGGGCTGCCCGCAAGGACTCGTAGAGCGCAACGGGGACGTTGAAGTACCGGTAGATGGCCCGGTCCCGGAACTCGATCTCCAGGACGTTTCGATTCGTCCAGTAGGTGGCGGAGGCCAGGCTCATTGAGGTGAAGGCGGCTCGGCGAATGGCCATGTGAGCAAGGAGATCGCAGGTCTTCGAGAACTTGTGGATCGGGTGGGTGATCGATGGGCAGGGCGATGGCGTCGCGCTACGCGTCGGCGATGGGTGGTTCCAAAGCGGTGGGTCAGCTTGAGGTGGATCGGTCGTCCGTGAGTGGGCGAGCCGCGGATTTTGGGGCCATCGTCCGGGACCTCGTAGACTGTGAATGCCCGGAGAAATTCGAGGAATTCGCATCTGCACTCGACCGGGAGTGGCTCGAGGAGTGTCTGCGGTCCGAGGGCGACGCCGCGATTCGTCGACGCAAGCTCCCAGTGGAACAAGCGCTTTGGCTGGTAGTCGGGATGGGGCTGTTTCGCGATCGTTCCATCGTAGAGGTGGTGGAGCACCTGGGACTGGTCCTGCCAGGTCCCGGCGGTGCGCGTCGCAGCGTCGCCCCCAGCGCCGTTCCTCAGAGCCGGAGGCGGCTCGGTGTCCGTTCGGTCGAGGCGATCTTCAACAAGACCGCAACCCACTGGGCTCTCGCAGCTGCAGATGGAGATCGTTGGCGCGGCCTAGGAATCTTCGGCGCCGATGGGACAACGCTGCATGTCCCGGACAGCGACGAAAATCGGAACGAGTTCGGCCTGCACGCAGGCAAGAATGGAACCGCCGCCTACCCTCAGGTTCGACTCGTGATGCTGATGGCGCTTCGCTCTCACCTCGTAGCGGGGGCCTCGTTCGGCGCATGCATCGGCAAGGGCACGGGCGAGCAGTCGCTCATGGATGGCCTGTGGGAACGGGTGCCTGAACGTTCGCTGATCATCGTCGACCGAGGATTCATCAACTTCGGAGCCTTCTACCGGTATCAGTTCAGTGAGCACCTCAAGGACCGCCACTGGCTGGTCCGAGCCAAGAGCAACCTGCTATGCAAAACGATCGCAGCTCTCGGAGACGGCGACACCCTCGTGGAGATCGCGCTATCCAAAGAGGCCCGGGCGGCGGACCCCTTACTGCCCGAGACCATGCGGGCTCGGGCCATTGTCTACGAACGGCCCAACGCCGAACGGCAGACCCTGCTCACCTCACTCATGGACGCAAAGGCGTATCCGGCGAAGGAGGTTATCGCGCTGTACCACGAGCGTTGGGAACTCGAGCTCGGCTACGACGAGATCAAGACCCACATGCTTGAACGCCAAGAGGCGCTGCGCAGTCGGACCGTCAACGGGCTACAACAAGAGCTGTGGGGCATCCTCACCGCCTACAACCTCGTGCGAAAAAGGATGCTCGAGGTGGCCTTGGATCTTGGCGTGGTCCCAACCCGAATCAGCTTCCGCCACACACTGCAGCTCGTCCGGATCTTCTGCTTGGTCGAATCCCGAACCACCGCATCCGGCAAGATCCCTGGCCGACTGGGCGACCTAGAGGAGATGATCGGCCTTCTGGTCCTGCCCCCTCGTCGACCTGGCCGGATCAACGAGCGGCAGGTGAAACGCCAGCCCAAGAAGTACAAAAACAAGCCCTCGGGGCTACCGAGGCCCCCTAACTGACCAGTATTGGGACCGGGCCCCCAAGACTCACGCGATGTTGGCGTCGAGGCTGAACTGGACTTGGCGGCGCCAGTCTCGGTCCGAGCGGAGCAGGTCGACCATGCCTCGGAGGTGGTCGAAGGGCGAGTTGAAGTCCGGGAAGGTGCCCCGCCAACCGCCGAAGAGCATCTCGGTGAGGTCGGTCTCGAACTCGGCTTGGTTGTGGTTCCGGTTCAGGCCGAAGGAGGCCGCGACCGCGGGCCACGCGCCGAGGGGACCGATAGCCT
>JBGSIJ010000049.1:0-3671 GCA_041742595.1 Fimbriimonadaceae bacterium
GGCCCGACGACGTGGCCGACGCGCTGGCGGTTGCGATCGCGGGGGCCCTCCGCGCCCGCCTTGCGGGATAGTTTGCAGTTTGCAGGAATCTGTCGTACAGTGATGCATCTCCGGGCAGTCGGACGATGGTGCTCACATGTTGCTTTCAATCGCCAGATTCATCGTAGTGCTTGGCGCCCTTCTGGGCGTGTTGTCGCCAGCACGCTCCGCTCCCACCATAGCTTTTCGGGCGCAGTTCTCGGTTGGCGAGTCCACCCAAGCCATGAGGGCGGCGCTGGATCGCTATGGAAACGTATTCGTGATCGGCACCACGGGGCCGAAGGGCAGTTTCACTGGCCAGGACTGGTTCATCGCCAAGCTCAACAAGGTTGGCAAATTGCTCTGGACCAAGAAGTACAACGGGCCCGGCAACGGCTTCGACCAGCCTAGCGCCGTCGCCGTCGACGGGCTCGGAAACGCATTCGTGTGCGGCTATGCATCGGGAAGCGCGGTCCAAGGCCCGATCGGCGTGCTGCTCAAGTACGACACGAACGGCAACCTGAAATTCACCCGGGTGATGGACGGGCCCTGGAGGACTCCGGACGGGTGGGACGACCTCCGAGGAATGTCCGTGGACTACCTCGGCTTCGTCTACGTGACCGGGGCGATCGACTCGAGCCCTGCGGCTAAGTCAAACATGGTCATCCGGAAGTACTCGAATACCGGTTCGCTGGTTTGGAGCCGCGAGTGGTCGGGCCCCGGGACATCCTTCGACATCGCGTACGGCATGCGGACCGCGCCCAACGGCTACCACTACATCCACGGCGATTCTGGCGGAACCGCCATGCTCTGGATTGTGACTCCCCAGGGGGCGATCGTCAAAGCCCTGAGAGTGGTTGGGAACGAGTCGCCCTACTCGACAATCAGGGGGATCGATGTGGTCGGAGACCGTGTCGTGGCCTTCGGCAGTCTGCGCGGCACCCGCCTTGAGGCCGATTCCTACGACCGGGCGTTCGTCGCCCTCTATACAAACCTCGGCGTTCTGATTCGCCTTAGGCTTTGGGGTGGGATTAGCAACCAGGTCTATCCCTATGTGCTCGCTTCGATGCTGCTGGGGAATGGCTCGCTCGCTTCCGTCCTCGTGGTCAACCGCTACGACGCGGTGAAAAGGGCGATTCGCCACTGGTCCCACAACTCTTCTGGCGTAGTCCAGACGGACAAGGCGATGCTGGAGAGCACGAACTACCTCGACCCGGCAGGGGCGGCCGCGACGCCTACAGGCGCGCACTATGAAACGCGCACCTATGTCAACGGGCAGTATCGGATGTTGGAGGCCTACTTCAGCGCAGCCTACGCTTTGGCCGCCTACTACACGGCCGCCAGTTTCTATGCCGATTGGGTGGGATACGGCTACTCCGAGAGCTTCTACTCTTTCTTCTACTACCACTTCTATGGCTTCGCCCAGAACGCAGCCGGACAAACTCCGCCGGTAAGCCACGTTGCCGTCGGGCGATCCGACGTCGCTGGCAAGCAGGTTGCGACGGTGGTGGCCTTCCGGCACGATCTCCAGGTGCGAACGGCCGCAAGCTCCGTGAAGGGAACCCAGCGAGTCCTCTTCACGGTCCAGCAGAGCGCCTTGGCAGCGGCGAACGAGCAGGTGAAGGTCACGGTTCGAACGGCCGGTGCGGCCTATGCGGGGCCGACGACGTTCCAGGTAGTGGTTCCGAAAGGACAGAACTCCGCAACGTTTTCGCTCGACCTCAAGGGCCAGGCGTTCCCGCAGCCGGTCGTCGTGGAGGTTGAATCCCAGTCGATGAAGACCGGGTCCACCGTGTTGGTGGTGAACCCGAAGTAAGCGCTATTCGTTGGCCCAGCGGTTGATCAGCCACCAGCTTGCCTGATCATGGGGAATGAACTTGGGATGGGTGAGGACTTCCCATGCGGGAAGGTAGCCCAGGCTGCCGTCGCCGTAGTCCTTCACCCGCCGGAGGACGGTCTCCACGTGGGATCGCGCCGCGCGACACCGATGGACGTCGGCGAGCGAGCCGCCAAATCTAAGATGGTTGGCGTGCGCAAAGACCTCTAGGTCGGTGAAGATTTGGCGGCATGGCGCAAGAGCGCCGGCTGCCTGCCCTGGATGGCCAGTGGCGTAAGCCAAGCGGGCGGCGCTGGAGAAACGAACAAACTCGACCGCCGACTTCACGAGTTGGGCGGGCGCCCGGTAACCGGCATCCGGAGCCATGGGCAGGGCGCGGTCGGCGAGGGAGATGGCCCGGTCCCCGATCGGGCCGAGGAACTCGTCTTCGTGGTGGAGCCAGAGCAGGAAGGGGTTCGAATAGAGGAGGAAGCGGCACTTGAGCGAGGAGCGGATGCCCCCAAAGGCAAAGCTGCCGCCAACCGAATTCAACTCTCTTCCCATCAGGCGCGCCCACTCCTCGTGACGCTCGCTCTCCCTCAGGTAGGCGGCTTGGAGGACGGGTGCCTCCGTTTCGGCCTCGTACGGTAGTTCCGATTGGCTTGGGGTCTCGTTGAGTACCTGGCCCGCACCGCGAATTGCGGGAAGCATGGTCTCGTAACTCCCGAACAGCCCAGCTTCCCAGGTGGTGACGCACACGCCCTCCGCGCCGATCTCATGGCAGGTGGCGACGTGATCGCGCACGTTCCGCTCGCTCTGGGGGAGGTGAAGCCAAGCCGCGTTATAGGTGTGGAGGGCGGGGCAGAGAACCACCCGGTGCCCCCTAGCCTGGAAGCCCCGGGCTGACTCCTCGGGGGACCCGAAGTACCTCCAATCAAATAGCAGGGTGTCCTTCGGGAGGTGCTCCAAGGCGGCAGGATGCTCGGCAAACATGTCCGCCCACACGGCGGGCGTCCGGCCTGCATCGAGTACGCGCTGGGCGAGGGGGCCGAAGTGACGACCGTAGAGCTCTGCCTTGGCGTCCAAACCCTCTGGCTGCTGGGCAACGAACTCGGCAGAGTAAGGACCGAGCCCGAGTTGGGCAGTCTCGTCGCCTCCTAGGTGGACGATGTCTGAGGTGAAGATCTCGAGAACGTCGTCCAGCATTCGGCGCGCAAGGGCGGCAAACTCCGGATTGGCGGCGTCAGCTTGGAGCCCCCGGAATCGCTCGGCCGCGTAGGGCTTGCCGCGCTCGGCGTAGAGGAAGCCCTCGAAGTGGCCGAGGAGGTTGACGAACGGAACGATCTGGAGCCGCTCGCGGAACTCGTTCTGAAGCCGGACTACCGTCTCAGGTTGAAGGCATCCGACGCCGTGCGCCCAGGGCGTAGAGGGGTAGGCGAACCGGTGCTCCAGGTAGAGCCCGAGGGCGTTGTAGCCGGAATCGACGCTGAGACGGAACAACTCGCGTAGGGTGGCCTCGTCCGCATGTTGCTCCCGGGCGAGGTCGTAGGTCCACATTCGAAGGCGCATGGATGCGGTGTACCCCTTCGTTGCGACGTGGCCCTCAGCAGGAAGCCCGGGAACCAGCTGGTTCCCGGGCTTCATCAAGGACGATATGCCTTAGCGTGCGAACGCTGCGCAGGGCTGGCCTGGATCGAACATCCAGTCCCAGTTCTCGCCCTTGTCGGTGGTGTAACCCTTGACGTAGACGTACTTGCACCAGTTGAGCGCGCTCTTCTTGGTGAACTTGCCGTGGCCGTCGGCGTAGGCGTTGTTCATGCCGCCCGCGTAGCGGTAC
>JBGSIJ010000050.1:0-125334 GCA_041742595.1 Fimbriimonadaceae bacterium
CCAACGCTTCTACAACGAGGAGCGTCCCCACTCGTCACTCGGGTACCTCACCCCCGCAACCTACCGGAGCATCGCTCAAGAGAGTAAAACCAAGGAGGAACTCTACTCTTAAGAACGTTCCTCAACTTGGGGGCAGGTCAGTCCCTTCGCTTTTTCGGTTCGATCTTGGGGCCTGCCTCTTTGGCGCGGGGAACCGTGTTGGACAACCGCGCGGAGATTGTGGCACCCCTCCAGGGCGTAGAACGCGGGGGTGCTTGGAAGCTCGGATCTTGCCCCAGGGCTCTTTCGAAATCACCCCGCCGGGTTGGGACTCGGCAAATCTACAAGCCCCCTTGAGGCATCGTGACTCGGCAGATAGTCCTGGCTATCGCGAAAGGCTTCGGTTTCTGGCAATGTCCCGATCCCGCAACTTCTGTCTCAAGGCAGCGACGTGGTTTACTGGCATCGCCTTCCACGAAGCCAGATCCAAAGATGTGAAGGGATCGGTGTCGACCGGGTTCGAGTTCCAATGAAGCATCCGGTGCCTACCTAGGAATATCTCCCACTCTTCGCGGTCCATTGGGAGGGCGAGGCAACCGTCAGTCTTTCCGAGGTACCCGGTCCGGAACTTCGTTTCACGATAGTTGTAGGCGCCGGTTATGTCTGCAGGGAGTAGCTTGTTCCCGACAAGAAAGGCGTTCCAGCCATGGTTCCAGGGCACGCCCTGAAGGAACTTGGTGTCTCCTCCAAACCCAAGAGAACCGTCGTCGCTACGTAGGCATCCACCGATCCCAACGCATTCCACCCCTACGGCCGAGGAGAGCGCGACAGCAAGCTTTGAGTACCCGTCGCAATTCCCCTTGGGCCGGGGGGAGTGGCTCATCACGTTCTCGGCCTTGTTCCACTCAACTCGTTCCTTGCCTGGCCTTTGGTTTAGCTCTGTCCAGTACTCCATGTTCGAGCGAATCCAGGCAACGACCGTTTCAGCACGAAGCAGTGAGTCGGATACGCTGTCGCTGACTCCGGAAAATGTTACTGCCTTGTCGGCAACCGATCTCAGGCGCCGACCCACCGATGCAACGGTGTCACCGGCCCGAAAATTATTCTCAGGTCGCCAGACCTCCAAGTAGATTCTTCGAACAATGTCGTCGTACTTGGGAGCGAGTGCACTAGGCACATCTGCCCGCGCAAAGCACTGAGAACTCATTGCGTCGGCAAAGGAAACCTTCCTCAACGCGGGAGATTGGCCCAAGACCAGAGTAGAGGCCAGCAGGACAATAAATGGCATTATCCAATAACTCTACCCTCGTCAATTGGGGATACGGATGGCCCCGAGAGTGAGGGCAGCCGGGAGCCGAACGGCCCGACCCGGAACGTTCGAGCAGATGAGCCCCCGCGCGGGTCGCGGACCCGGGGATCGGTGGGCCCACCGACGCACGGGGTTGGGTTGGCAAAGCGTCGGTGGGCCGGTTCGGTTGACAACGCCCCCTCCCACTCCCGAACAACCCGAACCACCCCGAACAACCCGAACCTAACTTCACATCACGACGAAAACCTTGCACGGAGGTCGTGATGATGAATTGTTCGCGCGTCTCTAGAACCAGATCGCCATCGGAATGCCGAATGCATCTACCGGCGGAGCCGACGGCAGGGAAACGGCCTCGCCCGCCAAGATGCGCCGTGCGGTCCACAGGGCCGCGAACGCGTCCAACAGGTCGTCCGCCTTCACCGGCTGGCCCCTCAGTTGGTCCGCCGCACGCTCCAGTTGGCCAGGGAAGTGCCGCTCAACCAGGAGCATCCGCTGGACCAGTCCAGAGGCAGTGTGCTTGCTCTCCAGTCCGTATCTGCAGATCTCCAGGAACGAAACCTCGGGGTGGACCTCAAAGGCCCGCCCCGCCACGGAACGGTCGCTCCTCCGCCAGAGGTCGACCGCGGACACCGTCTTGAAGATGTTGAACGCCTGCTGGCTGATGCCCTTGCCGGTTAGCCGCAGGGCATGGCGAGAAGCTTCCGCATAGTCCACCGAATCCAGCATCGGCCGAAGCGGGGCAGGGAACACCGAGGAGCGACGGGCTCCAAGCCGATACCGCGCCAACTGGTCGGCTTCCCGAAAGCCCGAGTCCATAAGCCCGATCGGGCAGTCGATCGCGATAACCTGGCATCCCAAAAGCAAATCTGCCCCTCGAAGATCGAGGGGCAGAAGATGAGCTTGGATCTCGCCGCCTTCTTCGGCTAAGCAAACCCATCGCTGGGCGCTGCCGTCGAGACCGGCGATCACCCTAGCGGACCGCTTGTTCGGTTTCGTTGTCGAAGATGTGAAGCGAGTCCAGGTTGATGACGAATTGGGCTTCCTCCGCTTCCTTGATCTTCGTTTCCTTGTCGATGCTGGCGATGACCCGGTGCTTGCCGATGCCAAGGTACACGACGTACTCGTGGCCCAGCGGCTCGAGAACGTCCACCCGTGCCTTGAACGTGTTGGCCTCGGTCGGCTTAACGTGGCCGTCCAGCCGGGCGTCGAAGATCTCCTCCGGGCGGATTCCCAGGGTGACATCCTTGCCCACGTAACCCTCGGCCTTGTGGCCGGCGGGCAGGGGTAGCTTCCAATCGTCCGCGTCCACAAAGAACGAGCCGCCAACATTGGTGATCTTGGCCGGCACGAAGTTCATGGGAGGGCTGCCGATGAAGCCGGCAACGAACTTGTTGACGGGGTGGTCGTAAACCTGCTTCGGCGTATCGCACTGCTGAAGGATTCCGTCCTTCATGATCGCGATCCGCTGGCCCATGGTCATGGCTTCCACCTGGTCGTGGGTGACGTAGATCGTGGTGATCCCGAGGCGCCGGTGAAGCTGGATCAGCTCGGCTCGCGTTTGAACGCGGAGCTTGGCGTCCAGGTTGGAAAGCGGCTCGTCCATCAAGAAGACCTTGGGCTTCCGAACGATGGCGCGTGCGAGGGCTACGCGCTGGCGTTGGCCTCCGGAGAGCTCCTTCGGACGGCGGTGAAGGTACTTGTCGATGTCCAGCATTCGCGCAACCTCGTGCACGCGCTGATCGATGTCTTCCTTGATCTTCTTGGCGTCCGCCATGTGGCTGATCTGCCAGAAGAATCCCTTGAGCTCCCTCAGCCGCAGGCCAAACGCGATGTTGTCGTAGACGTTCATGTGCGGATACAGCGCGTAGTTTTGGAAAACCATCGCGATGTCCCGATCCTTGGGGGGAACGTCGTTGACGCGGACGTCGCCGATCATGATGTCGCCGTCGGTCGCCTCTTCGAGGCCGGCGATCATGCGAAGGGCAGTCGTCTTTCCGCAACCAGACGGACCGACGAGGACCATGAATTCCTTGTCCTTGATTTCCAGGTTAAGAGAATCAACTGCCTTGACGTCTTTACCGAAAACTTTGGAGATGTTCCGAAATGCGACTCCTGCCAACAAGCCCCTCCTTTGGGTGAACCGGAACCGATTATACACCTGCACTCGATTCCCGGCTGTCATGGCTTCTGCTGGCGGCAATCGGGGTCCGAAGAACAGTGACTTCGCCTTAACAATCCTTCCCGCCGCCGGTACACAAGCCCTAGTCCGTGCCCTTCCGCCGCCGATGCCCAAGGGCCATCAACGCGCCCGCAAGGACCATGGAAGAGGCGGGCTCTGGAACCGGCGCATATTCGTTGGCAAGTACCACGTCGCCAATTCCCGCCCCCATCGCAAGGCCAGCGGTGTTATCGAACTGGAAGTGGATTCCTCCGTAGATTCGACTCTGGCCCGCTTCCTCGGCGGCCTCCAGGAAGCTCGAGTAGGACCGGGTGTCGCCGGAGTCGTTCGTTGTAGAGAAGTTGACGGCATCGGTGCCCACGACGCCGGCAAGAATCCTGGCAGCTGCGGCGCTGAAGGTGCTGTGGCCGCTTACGTAGCTCGGGAAGGGGGGAGTCGCAATCAGAGGAGACCAACCAGCGTCGCCAGCCGTCGCCGCATTGCCGTCGGCGTCGCCCTCGCGAATCGCAGTGATTGGCCGCCAGTACTCGTAAAAATACTTCGCCTCCCACGCAGCGATTCCCGCATCCGCCAAGCCCATATTGAGCATGCCGAGCATGCGAGAGCGCTCGTCGATGCTGTACGAGAGTTGGTCGGCGACCCGATTGGCGATCTCGTTCCAGTGGCCTGGAGGGGTGAACGTGCCTCCGCCGTCTGCCCAAAACCTGGCGATGTCGGTTTGGTCTTGCGTGCGTGTCGAACTAGTAGCCGAACCTAGCGCCTTCACCTCGTCGAAGTCGGCAACGTAGTCGGGGCTGCCTGGGCTAGGCGGGGCAGGAGGGCGAAACTGGTCTCCGCTTGCGATTGAGAAGGGGGTCACCTTGCCCCATTCCGGTAGGAGACCATTGGCGAATCCGTTCGGCGTGGGCCTCCACCGGCCAATGGCGTTGCTTCCAGTGTAGGGTGGCGACGCGAGGCCCGACTGGTCGGCAGCCCGGCCGGCAAGGCAGGCGCTGGCGGCAGCCTGGCCGGCTTGGAGGCCATTGTTCAGCGCGTTTCCGCCGTAGGACGCGGTGCTTGCCGCAAGCTTGGCGGCTAGGGAAGCGCTCTGGCCCGGGAATACGGAAAGGAGCACATCGTGCGCGGCCTTGGCGGCGGCGACGTCAGCCGAGGCACCGGGTCCAGAAACAGCATTGTAGTACTTGCCTACGCACAGCCGATGGGTTGCGTTGACCGCGTCGGCAGACGCTACGGAGACCATGGCCAGCAATCGTGATGCCTTCGGCGGAGGCACGCCTTGCGATCGAATCAGGTCGAGGGTCACCGAGTTCCAGACCTTGACTTCGTCGGAATGGGCACAGGTGGCAAATGCAAGCGCAACGAGCGACAGATATCTCTTCATTGGAATCCTCTTTGGATCAAGCAGATCTGGGGGCGAAGATAGTCTTCGCCCCATTTGGTGGTGCCTAGCCAGCCTTCTTCCCGGCATTTGGCGGACAGGGAATCTCGATGTCGCCGTACATCGACTTCGCTGTCCACCAAAGATTCCCCGTGTGCGGAGCGTCGTCTAAGTCCACGAGCAAAGTGTCGGCAGCTTGGCCAATACCCCCAGTGCTACTAGTCATCCAGGTGTTGCCAGCATACGGGGCAAATCCTGCGAAGCCATAGACGGAATTCTGCCACGCCGTGGAGGGTGAACTCCAGTCCGCGTTGAGGTAGTAGCCCGTATAAAACAGACGTGCACCAAGGCTTGAATTCGGTGTCCAAGGCACCGAGCGAGTGTTGTAGTCATAGTCAGTTCCGCCAGCCGACTCCCGACCTCCCTGCCCTAACGAGTAGCCAGGATTGGCCGCCCAGCTTCCATCCTTGTCGCAGAACAGTTCCAGAGCAAAGGAAGCATGGGGGGTAATGCGCATTCCAGCCGGATTCGTGTTCGGCACAGCTGGATTGTATGCGTTGGTTTGAAAGTTCGGACTTGTGATCGGACCAAACGGGTAGTCGGCGACACTAAGTTCGGAAAGCGAAATCCTCCCGTCTAGGCCAGGGCGAGCTCCGGGCGGACATGTTCCGGCTACGGAGATGTCACTGACCGGATTCGTCCAGGCCGGGATCGGAGTGCTAGTCCCCGCGAAGGTCACGATCGACCCGCTCTTCGTTGTCCGCTGTGGCAAGTAGTACTCCACTTGATCGGTGGAAGGAAAGAGCAAATCGTGCGGGAAGGTGGGGGATACAGCAACACTCCGAATCTCATTGTCGACGAGGCCACTCGGTGAGTTTGGATCTGTCGTAGTGCTTGCTCTGCCGCCATTCTCGTTCCAAGCGCAGTAGTAGATGCGGCCTTCGTGGTACTGGATGCCCCACTTTCGACTGCCAAGCGGGGCCATCCCGTTGCCCTCTCCCGGACCCCAGATTGGCTCACCATGTGGCACGGTGGCAGGGAAGGCACCGGACCAAGCCGTCGTCGTGGCGTTCGGCAGTGCCGGCGCCGTTGCAGGGATTCGATAGATGCGCCCATCCTCGAAGTTGGTCACCCAGAGGAGGTCGTGGTCGTAATCGTAGGTAATGTTGCCGAGGCCGGGCTGAGCGCCATTTGCGGTGCCTTGACGATTGGGGAGATATGCGATGACTTCGGGCATTCCATCGACGCCGCGTAAGCGAATCACGCACCCAAATCCTGTATTGACGGGCATGCCAGGCACTTGCTCGACAACCCGGCCAATCATGTTCCTAACCGGATAGAGTCCGAAATGGGTGACGTAAGTGTTCCCACGCTTATCGTGCGTCAAGCCAAAGACCGTCCCGAGGATTCGTTGAGTCCATGCTTCTGGGTGTTTATCACCTACGCCACGCAAAGAATGGGTTGCCGGGAGGCCTGGGCCGTGGTAGGGGGGGGCACCGCTGGCGTTGCTCATCATCGTCGTAGTGATCCGATCTCCGTTGATCGGATAGTTGGCAGTCCCTGCCTGGGTCTGGTAACTCCCCAATGGATAGGCGGCCACGACATACTCCATTGGAGCGCCATCATTGAGGTTGCTTGCGCATGTCACGAATGCTGCAGTCGAACCGGCATTGAAGCCACCCCCGCCGAAGACATTCTTCTGTGGTTGGTACACGATAGGAGGGGTTACCGAAAGGCATTTGCCAGGCACCTGCTCACAACCGCACATCGGGAGATCGATGCAGACCACCATCGAGCAGCAGTTTCGACCGTACACGTCGAGCATCGTGATTTTTACGCAAACCTGCTTACCCTCAAGCGAACCTACGTTCGACTTGATGGTGAGGGGCAGGAAGGCGGTCTGTCCGAAGTTGAGATTCACGTTGTGGAAGCTGGTCGGGCTGATGCTTCCGACGTCCGTGTTACCGACCATCGGCTCTCCGATCAGAAGGGTCCTGATCATCGATGACGACCAAAGGCTCTGCAGCGTCAGGTTGATCGTCCACTCGGTCGGAACCAGGCAGGTTGCCGTCTGTTCCAGAATCTGGAAGCAGTCGCACTTTGGGGTAAAGAACCGAATCACAGCGGCGCAGCAGCGATCCATGTTGGGGTCGTGCACCGTCATGTCGCTCTCAACGTCAAAATCCTCTCCGGTCCCTTGTCCGGTAAAGCAGACCTTCAGATCGATGGTCGTCGTTGCGCCTGGAGGCAGGGCAGTGGGCAGGAGTACGTGGTTATCCGACGTGGTTCCGCCCGGGTCCGAATAGATCCAGCTGCTGTCTAGGAAGTACAGGTTCTGCATCGGGAACGACGACTGGTTCGTGATCTCAACGCTGAGCCAGTAGCATCCAGGCGTCTTGGTGTCGCAAAGCACCTTTTTGACCACGATGTCCGCGCATCCCTCCTGGGCCGCGAAGTCTAGGTTTTTGACTTCCGCCCCACGGACGTTGACCTCACGACCCCCGCTTTCGGGAAGGGTGACTCTCTGCGTGGGCTGGGCCGAGGCCCCAACGTAGTACCGGCCGTTGGGGAGTCCCGCTATCTTGTACTCGCCCTTGGAGTTTGTGTAGCCCGAGTACGGCGAGACGTTCTCGTCCTTGGGCGCGGCAATGACGCTGGCTCCGGAGAGAGGACCGTCTTCGGGGTCGACGCGTCCGTTACCATTGATGTCTTGGTAGAACTTCCCACTTACCGATCCGGAGCCTTGGGCAGACCCGAGTTGGGGAAGAGAGAGCATGAGCAACAATGAAAGTAGTGACCAGAGCCAGCGTTGGCAAACCATAGACCTTAGGATCATTGGCATCCGCCTAGGGGCATATAGGTAAAGATACGGTACTATGGCAATACTGTATGTATTGCTGGCGACCACACCGATTCGGGGCGAATACTTGACATTCTTGTCAAGTAAGAACATAATTTGGACGCATCAAAACTTTTCGTTCGGTATGACCATGTTTCCAGCCACATCCGACTCTGAAACCTCCCTGAATCCCGCCAATGTGGGCTTCGTCGCCATCAACTACATCACCTGCAAGCCAGACTATGCGCCCCGCTTTGAGGAACTGTTCCAGACGCGGGCCCACGCTATCGACCGGCAAGAAGGCTTTGTTGAGATGAAAGTTCTTCGGCCCGCCAAGCCGGAGGAGCCTTACCTGATCGTGAGTCACTGGTCGAATGAGGATGCGTTCAAGGGCTGGACCGAGTCGCCGGAGTTCATCGAGGGGCACCGCCGTGGCTTCGAGGACATCCGCGCCGCTCGTGAACGCGGGGAAGAGCCACCGATGACGTCCTCATTCCAGACCTATTCCGTCATCGCCCGCTAGGCCAGCTAGGCGCGTGGATGGGCGGACTCGTATCGGCGGCGGACTTCTTCAAGATCAAGCTGGGTGTAGATTTGAGTGGTAGCGATGCTCTCGTGGCCCAAGAGTTCCTGAACGGCGCGAAGATCCGCCCCGCCCTTCAGTAGGTGAACGGCATAGGTATGCCGGAGCACGTGAGGTCCAATGCCTTCCGGCAAACCGGCCCGTCGGGCGGCGGCGGCGAGCTTGGCGTAGACGGTCTGCCGCAGAAGGGGCTTTCCTCGATCGCTCAGGATCACGAGCGAGCTTGGGCGTTTCGCCAGTTGGGGGCGAGCCTGTGCGAGGTATCGCTTCAGCCACTGCAGGGTGCCTTCGGGAAGGGGAACCCACCGCGTCTTGCCTCGTTTGCCGGTGATCCTAACCGCTCCAGACTCAAGATCGAGCTCAGCGAGGGTGAGGCTGACCGCCTCGCTCACCCGTAGCCCGGCCCCATAAATGAGCTCAAGGATCGTACGGTCTCGAAGGCCGTCGGGCCTAGTCGGGTCGGCAACCTCTAGCACGGACTGGAGCGTTTCCAGGGGAAGCGCCTTGGGTAGGACCTTCGGCTTCTTGATGCCTGAGCTGGAAGGAAGCTCGACGTTCGGGCCGGCTCCTCGCCGCTTCAAGAACTTTAGGAACGATCTCAGAGAGCTCATCTTCCGCTGGGCGGTGCTACGGGCAAGCCCCGTGGCAAGGGATGCCTCGTACCGAAAGAGGTCGGCGGTATGCAACTCGGAGGCGGCCCCTATGCCGGTTGCAGAAAAGAACGCCCGAGCCTGGGCCAAGTCCTTCTCGTAGGCGGTCAGGGTGTGAGGGCTCGCGCCCCGCTCCACCGAGAGGTGATCCAGGAACCAAGCGATCTCCTCTAGGAATCGGTCTTGCGTTTCCATACCCAGATCACCGGCTGCACGTATTCCATGTCCTCGACCAGGCCCGTACCTACACCAAACTGCCGGTCTAGCGTGTAGTCCTTCTCCAGCTGGCCCAAGAACCTCTGAGCGTTGTCCACTTCGCCTTGGTAAGGCTCGGGGACTCGGGCCATCTTGGCCATGCGGGCGAGGTCTCTTTCCTCGAAGCTGCTGTAGACGACGTACTGAGGCTTGGTCTCGGTAAGGAGGCGCAGGTCCCAGTTGCCCCTAAGACTGGGATCTTCCGGCAGATAACGTTCAACCCGTGGAGCCTCGCTGGCCGCCATCGAGCCGAAGATCTTCTCCGGCCCCGCCATCCTTGGCAGAGCGGTATTGGGATAGAGGGCAGGAGTGTAGAACCACGGGTCGGTGGCAAGCCCTACGCTCTGGGCGTTCTGGGCTTTCAGGTACCGCGCGGCGGCGTCGCGAGGGTCCTGAGTGCCCATCCAAACGGTGTAGCTTGCGGCCCCACGAAGGCCGCCGGGGTCGAGGCCTCCCAAGCCGAGGATGCCAGCAGCGACCCAGGCATGCGAGCGCCCGCCCGCGCGTCTGGCCTCACCCATGAGGTAGCCGAAGCCGGCCGAAAGCCCAACCACCAGCGGGAAGGTGTAGCGCATGAACTTGACTTCGGCCCGGCCGATAAGCAAGTAGTAGGGCACGATTGCGAGCAGAACGATCCAAGCAAGCGGACTCTTAGCCCGCACCATCCAAACCAGCCCGGCAAGGGACACGAGAAGAAGGAGGGCGCCGTAACCGCCCATCAGATTCTGTACGTGGTAGAGAAAGCCGCTGGATGTGCCCACAAAGGCAAGCCCGTGGCCGCTGGCAGTGTGGCCAAGCTCGTACTGGAAGTCCGCCATGAATTTAGCGGAGTTGGTTACGATGCCGGGCGTAGTGGCCAAGAACGTTAGGGCGGCTACCCCGATCATCAGTCCGTTCAGGGCAGGAGCCTCCTTACGCTTGGCCAGCCAAGGCGAGGCGAGAAGGGGCAGGATGGCGATGCCCGCGTTGTACTTGGTTCCGGCGGCCAGGCCACACCAAAGGGCGCCCACGAGGGCGGTCTTCCAAAGCGGTCCCTCATCGGAGGTCGCGATCCTTAGCGCCCAGAGGAGGCTGAGGGCAAAGAAGAAGGTCGAAGGCACGTCGACGGTGGCGAACCGCGAGTGGACAAGGAAAGCCGGGGCAATCCCGGTTGCCGCTCCGGCAGCGATCGCGCCGAAGAGAGCAGGGCCGTCCAGCTCGCCGTACCGCTGCCGGAACGCGGTAGCCAGGAGGCAGAACACAACAGCTGCGGTCCCGGCCCCGGCGGCCGCGGTTAGGAATCGACCAGCCATCGTGGCCCGGCCAAGGAAACGCCACTGGCTTTCCTCAGACTTGGGATCTGCCGCGCCCGTGTAGGCGGCAGTCATGTCGCTGGCAACCCTCAGCACCGTGAGGTAGAGGGTTGGATAGTTGTAGAAGCCCGGATCTAAGTCGCCTTTGGCCAGGTCGATCTGCTGGGCGTAGAGTAGGTTTACGGGCTCATCGGGATGATAGCTTTGCCAGTGGAGGTCGTTTGGCAAGCCCCACCCGATGCCGGCCAGTCGGAGCAGGAAGGACAGCGCGAAGACCGCCGCGGCCACCCAGGCCGTTCGGGGGAGCTTGGCTTCTGCTTGCGGAGAGGCTTGGGCTTCGGTCTCAGACATCGCTCGTATCGTATCTCATGCCGCTTACCCAGATTTCTGGGTCTGGCCGGAAGAGACCAGCTTCATGGTCGAGGTTCCCTTCAGACGCTCTTCGGCGATGGGTTCGTCGGGTTGGGCCGCAAGAAAGACCTTGAATTGGCCCTCGGTGGTGCCGACGGCGCGAATGGTACGGAGGGATTTGGGATCGAGGTCGAACGCGATCCGTCCTTTCAGGGTCAAAGGAATGGACTTGAGTCCGCTCTTCTCCGCTTCGACGCCGAGAAGTTGGTTAACGAACGCGCCAAGGTCCGTGTCCAAGTCCAGGGCCCCATCAATGCGGATCACCGGTTTGCCATTGACCGACTTCACTCCTTGATAGGTGTAGACGTAGTCGAGGCGCTGGACGGCCTTCTTGCTGGTTCCCTTCAGGCTCTGCGGCTGGTATCCCACGGTCTTCTTCCAGGTATCGCCAACGGAGACCTCGTCGAGCGGCAGTTTGGGAGAGAAATCCAGCGAGGATTCAACGGGGCCGATGAACAGGGCTAGGCGATACACCTCGCCAACGAACTGACCGATCGGACTACCACCCTGGAAGGCTCCGGCCCAGCGGGCCATCGCCTTCTTCGGAGGCGCCATGTCCTTGTGGTCGATAACTTCGTTGATCGGGGAAAGAGTGATCAGGTAGTCCTGGTTCAGCTTCTCAATCTTGGGCTTTGGCGGGGCATCAAAGGTCTCGCCTTGGATTTCGGTGAGGGTCGGACGCTTGTAACGAATCTTGGCGATGCCGTCGGTTCCCAGGCTAAGGACCTCGGTCGTAAAGGAGTACCGGATGCCGATGTCCTCTGGGATGAACGTATTGAGGCTGCCGGCTCGGCTTTCCACGGTGAGATCCGAAACCACGTTGTAGGAGGCGCTTTCTCCTTTTGTGAACTTGCGAAGGAGCTCAACCGGCTTCGCAGGGGCCTGGCCGAGAGCGAGGAGGAGGCATGAAGCGAGCAGCGGCATTCTCTAGTAGACGGTCCATGGACCGAATGTATTCCGCCTCGCTGTCAAACTTAGCCCGTGAACGAAACCGAGCGCTTGATCCGGCAGTACTTCGATGCCTTCAACCGCCAAGACGACGAATCCCTTTTGGCCACCCTTGACGCCGAAGTGATCCATGACATCAACGAGGGCGCCTCGGAGACCGGTATCGGCGCCTTTCGAGCGTTCAGATCGCACATGGCCCGCTGTTACCGGGAGCAGATCTCAGACCTCGTGGTCATGACGAATGGCGAGATCGGAGCCGCCGAGTTCACTTGCTCCGGGGAGTACCTACACGCAGACGGTCCTCTGCCAGAGGCCACGGGGCAGCGCTACTCCATCAAGGCTGCCGCGTTTTTCACGGTGCGGGACGAGCGTATCGTACGTGTGACAAGCTACTACAACCTCCGTGGCTGGCTGGCGGCGATTTCGGTTAACGGGTAAACCCTGGGTTGCCATGATCGCCCAGCAGCAAGCCTTCAGTCTCGCCAAAGACCAGTACGCGGAACTCGGGGTCGACGTCGAATCGGCGATTAGGGTCGCCCTTCAGGTGCCAATTTCAATCCACTGCTGGCAAGCGGACGACGTCGCCGGATTCGAGGTCCACGAGCAAAAGGACTCTGGCGGCATCATGGCCACCGGCAACTACCCTGGCCGCGCACGCGACGCGTATGAGGTGCGGGACGACCTTGGAGAGGTGCTGAAACTGGTGCCGGGAGCGCACCGGGTGAACCTGCATGCCTCCTACGCAGAGACTTCCGGTCAGCGGGTGGACCGGGACGAGATCGAGGTTGGCCACTTCTCGAACTGGATCGAATGGGCGCAGTCGAACGGGGTTGGCCTCGACTTCAACCCCACATACTTTGGACATCCATTGGCGAAAGACGGGTTCACGCTCTCCCATGCCGACCCGGGTATCCGGGCCTTCTGGATCCGTCACGGCATCGCCTCCCGTCGTGTGGCATCGGAGATCGCCTCGGCCTTGGGGACCGAAGCGGTCAACAACCATTGGGTGCCGGACGGGGCCAAGGACTCGCCGGTAGATCGGTGGAGCCCACGGGCACGCCTCCGGCAAAGCTACGACGAAGTCTTGGCCGAACCGATGGCGGGCTGCTTGGATGCGGTCGAGAGCAAATTATTCGGGCTGGGTTCGGAAGACTACGTGGTTGGCTCTTTCGAGTTCTATAGCCAGTACGCATTGCAGAAGGGCGTCGTGTTCTGTCTGGACATGGGGCATTTCCATCCCACAGAGAACGTCGCGGACAAGCTTTCGTCGCTGATGCAGTTCCACGATCGGCTACTGATCCACACGAGCCGAGGGGTTCGATGGGACAGCGATCACGTGGTGCTCTTCAGTGACGAGCTTCGAGCGGTTTTTGCAGAGCTTGTTCGTGGCAACGCCCTCAATCGAATGATCGTGGCCCTCGACTTCTTTGACGCCAGCATCAACCGTGTCGGCGCCTACGTGATCGGGATCAGGGCTACTCGAAAAGCCATCCTGAGCGCACTCCTCGAGCCGGTTTCGGAACTCCAGCAGTTGGAGCGGGAGGGGCGTCTTGCGCAAAAGCTTGGCCTGCTGGAGGAGCTCAAAACCTTCCCGTTTGGAGCGGTCTGGGACGAGCTATGCCACCGGGCGGAGGTTCCGGTAGGGCGGACCTGGATCGCGGAGATGGAAGCCTACGAGAGCCGCGTGCAGTCCAGTCGGTAAACCTCTACAGGGCACTGGCGAAGCCGTGCGGGATCAACTCGTTCAGGCGGTAGTTGCGTTGGGTTCCGTCGTCTGCTACGCAGATCACCAGCACTTCGGCGGGAGTCGGGCTGAACTCCAATAGGGTCTGCAGGCATGCGCCGCAGGGGGTTCCGCCGTCTCGGGTTGCGACTGCAACCGCACGGATCACGCGGCCGCCTGCTGTCGCCATCCCGGCGATCGCGGAGCGTTCGGCGCAGACGGTGAGGCCGTAGCTGAGATTCTCAACGTTGACGCCGGCAAAAATCCGGCCCTCGCGGTCCAGGACGGCGGCTCCTACGTGGTACCGGCTGTATGGGGCGTAGGCGCGCTCACGCACCTCCTGGGCAACTTCGACAAGGCTTTCGATTTCGGTCATCGGAACTCCGCGATGGTGACGCCAGCGCCGCCCTCCGAAGGCTCTCCGTCCCGGAAGGTGGAAATGCTGCGGTTCTTCTTCAAGATCTCTTGGGTGATCTTTCGCAAGATGCCTTCGCCCTTGCCATGGACAATGCGGACGCTCGGCACGCCGCCCAGGACCGCGTCGTCCAAGAACCGCTCCAACTGGCGAGAAGCATCTTCCGCTCGCATGGCGATCAGTTGGATTTCGGTGTGGGCGGTCTGCGCCTTCGCCAATCCGAGGTTGACCTTGGCCTTGCGCTCCACGACCTCGGCCACTTTGCGAAGGTCCCGCGCTTTGATCGTCATCTTAAGGGCGCCCATCTGAACGATGAACTGGCCGGCTCCGGCCGGCTGGAGAACAATTCCGACCTGAGTGAATCCTTCGGCTTTTACACGATCTCCCGGCTTTAGCACCTCGGTCTCGGGGCGATCCCTGGGCCGGTCTCGGACTTCGTCGGCGAACGCGGACCCAATCTCCTGCAGGCTGCGAAGGGACTTGCGGGCCGTGTCGCGAGTATCTAGGGTGCCACCGCCCTTGCGCAACTGCTCAAAGATCTCGTCGGCCTCCAAGCGGATCTGACGGAGGACGTCGTCCAGCATTTTGCTGGCCTTATCACGCGCGTTGCGCCGAATCTCGTCAGCCTCCAGCAACTTCGCATTCGCCTCGGTCTCGAGGCGCTTTGCCTCCGAAGCTCGGCGGTCGGCTTCGCTTTGGGCGCGGCGGGCGAGCCGTTGGGATTCCTCAAGTCGCTCCAACATCTGGGCCATGTCTTGAGCCTGATCGCCAAGGGCTCCCTTAGCGTGCTCGATCACCGCCGTCGGGATGCCGTAGCGTTCCGCGATCTTGAGCGCGTGGCTCGCGCCGGGTGCGCCCAGGAGAAGCCGGTAGGTGGGCTTGAGAGTCTTGGAGTCGAACTCCATCGCGGCGTTCGTGAACCCGTCGGTGTTGTACGCAAAATTCTTAAGCTCGCCGTAGTGGGTGCTCGCGACGATGGTCGCTCCGGCGGACTGCATATCGAGGAGAATCGCCTTCGCAAGGGCGGCTCCCTCGGCAGGATCGGTTCCAGCCCCGATCTCGTCCATCAGAACAAGTCCGAACGGCCGCAACCCCTTAAGAGCGTTGGAGATGTTTCGGATGTGGCCGCTGAACGTGGACAGCGACTGCTGCAACGATTGCTCGTCGCCGATGTCCGCCCACACCTGAGAGAACGGACCCAGCCTGGCGTGTGCGCACGGGGGCATCATGCCGCTCTGCGCCATGAGCACGCACAGGCCGACGCACTTCATGGCGACGGTCTTGCCTCCGGTGTTGGGGCCAGTAATCAGCACACTGCCATGGGGCCCGCCAACGGCAAAGTCCAAGGGAACCACGATCTGCTGGTCCAAGAGAGGATGACGGGCAAGCTGGACTTCCAGGGTGCCGAGCGTGGCTGCCCGCTCGGGCATGGCTCCACGCAGGTCTGCTCCCAGCTTCGCTTTTGCGAGCAGGATATCCAATTGACCGGTGGCCTCCAGTCCTCCTACGATTTCATCCGCAACCACACCGACCCGTTCCGAGAACGAGCGAAGGATCGCAACGATCTCCTCGCGTTCGTGGGAATCGATCTCACGCAGGGCGTTGCCCAGTTGGAGGACGTCCTCTGGCTCAACGTAGATGGTCTGACCACTACCGCTCGTGTCGTGGACGATTCCGCGAATCTTCCCGCGATGCTCGGCCTTGAGAGGCACCACGTAGCGTCCGTCGCGCACGGTGTAGATCGGATCGCTCAGCCACTCGCGAGTCTTGCCGGTCGTGTAGGAGTGAATCCGCTCCGTGATCTTCGCGGCGGTACTGCGTTTGCGGCTTCGGAGGGTTTGCAGCTTGGGGCTGGCCGTGTCTTTGCAGTCGCCATCCGGGAGGAGGGCGTCCAGGATCGAGGTATCGAGGCGAGGATGTTCTGGGATGGAAAGAGCGAGCGCACAGAGGCGCGGGTACTTGGCCTCTCCACCCTTCAGGAAGGCTTTAAGCGCACGCATGGCGCCCATGGCGTCCGCAATCTGGAAGAGTTCGCTACCGCCAAGAACGCCGCCCTTCTGGGCTCGAACCACTGCAGTTACGACGTCGCGCACCGCACCCAATGCGGGCGGATGCCCTTGACCCAGAAGGTCGTAGGCTTCGCCGGTCCCGGCGAGCGCTTCCCAGACTTCTGCCTCATCGAAGGATGGTCTGATTTCCGAAGCCCCGGCAACGCCGAGGGCGGTTTCGCAACGCCGAACCAGCATTGCGACCACAGACTCATACTCGAGCACCCTCAGGGCATGCATGCCAGAAGGGTACTCCAAACAAAAAGTGCCCCTTCCCAGGAGGGGAAGGGGCACTGGCGGTATGCGGGGGCTTACCGTAGGAGGGTCAGCCCCAGGCTTGCCTCGTCGATCGCGAGGGTGAAGCTGGAAGCCGAAGGAGTCTGCAGCCGCCTCGGAAGAAGGCCACGAGTCAAGAACTTAATCTCCTTGGCCGCGGAAAGATACATTCCCGGATTCGAAACGGAGATTGTTACCGCCTGCTCGGACCCAGACATGGGCGCCGACTTTAGGACTTCGTAGAGCTTGGTCGTCGGGTTGTACACGAAGATCGTGTTGGTAACCTTCAACGCTCCAGTCTGTCGCAAGGTTAGAGCGACGCTATCCAAGCTGCTGGCGCTTGCGTTCAGCTTGAAGGTCAAGAAGGCCCCTGCTACCGCACCCGTCTGGGCGATCTGCGCGCTGGAGATGGAGTACGTTGCGCCATCGTTGTGCTGGGCGCTCGCCAAGCCGCCAAAGGCGGCTCCGCCTTGGTGCTTGCTCACCGCGCTGAGCAGGACGATTTCCGCCACCGTTCGGGGAGTCTTCTTCAGCGCCTCATATGGCTGGATCCGGCCCTTCTGAACGAACCCGGCCGGCATCGGTTTGCAGGTGGACTCGATCGCCTTACGAACTTCGACGTTCGTCAAGTTCGACTTTCCGTAGCTGTAGACCAGAGCAACCAGGCCAGAGACCATTGGGCAGGCCATCGAGGTTCCGCTCGCGAATCCGTAGGTACCGGGGAAGGTGCTGTAGATCAGATCGCCGGGAGCGGCGACGTCGACCGTATCGCCGAAGTTGCTGAAGCCAGCCTTGACGTCGGCCTCGGTGGTTGCACCGACGTTGATGACCTCCGGGTAGGCGCCCGGATAGAACGGGTTGCTGGTGTTGTCGTTGCCGGCCCCGCCGACGATCACTGCTCCCTTGGCGAAGGCGTAGGCAACCGCCTCCTTCATGATGGTGGCATCACCGTATCCTCCAAGAGAGAGCGAGATCACCTTCGCGCCTCGGTCTGCCGCGAAGCGGATCCCGGAGGCGACGGCATCGCTGCTACCGCCACCGGTGTCTCCGAGAACCTTCACGGGGAGGATGCGGGAGCCCCAGGACATCCCGGCGACTCCGAGTCCGTTGTTCCCGGTAGCGGCGGCAATCCCCGCGCAATGGGTTCCGTGGCCGTGGACGTCGTCTGGATCGTTGTCGTTGTATGCGAAGTCGTAGCCTGCCAGCAACTTGCCCTGGAACTCCGGATGCTGGAGGTCGACCCCCGTGTCGCAGATCGCGACAACCGCATTGGGCTTGCCGATGGTCAGGTCCCACGCCTTCTCCATGCCGATGAGCTTGGGGCCGTACTGCTTGCTGTACTCGGTGTCGTTGGGGATTCGGGTTGCGTGAACCAGGTAGTTCGGCTCCGCGAACTCGACGGCAGCGAGGCCGCCGTATCGCGTGGCCGCGTCGGATACGCTCTGTTGCACCGGAAGCCGAACGACGTAGGTATTCGTCCCGGTTATGGTTCGGAGGACCTGTCCTCCCTGCGACTGCAGAATCTGCTGAGCCCGGCTGGCGTATTCCGCCCGGACTTTGACGACGAGCTGGCTCTCCGCATAGTCGGCCCGGGTCTGAGCCAATGACACAACGGCCAGCGAAAGCGCTGCGCCAAACGAGAGAATCTTCAATGCCTTCATGATTGCTGTCCTTCGTAGGCGTTCCGCGGGTTTGGAAGGGGAAGCGGACCGGACTACAGTGAAAAAACCTTGCGCCAACGCGCAAGCACTCTATCTACTTATTAAGACGCTGCACGGGCGGAATCGGTTCGCAACCTGGCCGGCGGGCGCGTGGTAGTTTGCTGGTGTGAGTGCTGCGCTTCTGTTCATTCTCGCCACCGCCATGGCCCCGCCCGCGCAGGAAGCCCCGCGAAAGTTCGCTTTGTATCTCATGGGCTCCCAGGTCGGCGAGTACTCGCATGCCGTGGCTTCCGACGGGCAGCTGAAGTCGGAGTTGGTCGGGACCTCCGGTCCACTCAAGGGCAAGAGTTCGGTTACGGTCCGTCGTGCGGCCGGCAAGGTCTCAGAGCTGACCTTGGATCAAGACATCGGAGGACGGAAGATCACGGCGAAACTGGCGGGCGGCAAGCTGGTCGGAGACGTTGCAGGCACCAAGGTCGACACTCCTCTCGAGATAAAGGATCCCCTGTTTGGCAATCTCCATCCGGGCCTGAACCGCTTTCCGATTGATGCCCTAGGGTCTCGCGCGGATGCCAAGTTCAGGGTGTTCATCGCAGACGGCCTTGGCGCTCCCGAGCTCACGGTGAAGCGCATCGGGGTCCGTCCGGTGGCGGTGAACGGCGTAGCACGGGTGGCCAACCAGTTCAAGTTCTCGTTCCCAAACGTCGACCTCGACGTCTTTGTCGACGAGAAGGGTGAGGTCGTAGCTGAGGATGTGCCGACTCAGACCATTCGTTTCGTGGCGGCCGGTTGGGACAAGCTCTTCGTCGATCCGTTAGCTCAGTACCCGGAACTCAGTCAGCCTTCGCAGTCCGTGGTTTCCGTCGATCGGGAGGAGATGGCTCTGCGAGACGGGGTCAGGCTCGTCCACTCCAGGGCTGCTCCTTCCGGGGCGGGGAAGTTCCCCACGATCTTGGTGCGGACTCCCTACGGTCGTGGAAACGAGATGATCAAGGGAGCGTTCTACGCGAAGCGGGGATACGTCTTCATTGCGCAGGACTGCCGGGGTCGGGAGGATAGCGAGGGTGACTGGGACCCTTTCTTTAGGGAGGGCAAGGACGGCTACGACACGATCGAGTGGATTGCCAAGCAGCCATGGTCGGACGGCAAAGTTGGAATGATCGGAGGGTCCTATAGCGGGGCGGTCCAGTGGATGGCCGCGGTCGAGAAGCCAGCCGCGCTGAAGTGCATCGTTCCCCAGGTTTCGCCTCCCGGTCCGTACTTCAACCTGCCCTACGAGTACGGAACGATGATGCTTTACGGCACGACCTGGTGGAGCAAGGTTGTGCGTGATAAGAAGACGAATCTTTCCGGGCCGATGGGATACGTGAGCGGCCCCGAGAAGTTCCTCACGCTCCCGCTGACGAAGGTGGACGATCAGGTCCTCGGGGCCAACGTACCCTTCTTTGATCGGTGGCTTAAACGCACCAAGCCGTCAGACTTTGGCGACTGGAACTTCGACGGCAAGCTGAAGGGTGTGAAGGTTCCCGCGCTCCACATCAGCGGATGGTGGGACGGAGACGGAATTGGGACGCGTCTGAACTGGGCCGCAACGCGGGCCAATGGGGTGGATGATCAATGGCTCATCTACGGACCCTGGACCCACTCGTTCAACACGACTTCAAAACTGGGCGACGAGGACTACGGCGCCGGCGCGATCCTCGAATTGGACTCGCTGTACCTTCGTTGGTTCGACACTTGGCTCAAAGGCAAGGACGTCGGACTGGAAAAGCTGCCCAGGGTTCGAGCGTTCCTAAAGGGCTCAAACCGATGGTTGGACTTGGATGACTGGCCCCCTACGGCCAGCGCAACACGGACCCTCTACTTGAGCGGGGATGGACCCTCGAACGGAGCAACGTCCATGGGAACGTTGGTCGACAAGCCGCTAGACATGGCACCAGACCGATACACATACAACCCGGCGGCGGTGGCCATTCCAGACGAACTCAAAGACCCAGACCCAGCGAAGGCGACTACGAAGATATCGCTGAAGAACGAGCCTGGCGTGCTTGTCTACCGCGGAGAGCCCATGGCGGAAGCGCAGTCGATCTTGGGGCCGATCGACGCGAACCTCTACTACGCGACCACCGCGAAAGATGCCGACCTCTTCGCCACACTGGGCGACGAGGCGCCGGACGGGACCCTGCGAATCGTGGCGCAGGTTGGGAAGATCAGAGCTTCATTTGTCAACGGCGGGGGTAAGCCGGTCACGCCGGGGCGAACCTACCGGGCAACGCTACGTATCTGGGATTCCGCCCACGAGTTTGCCAAGGGACACCGGCTCGTGTTGTTGGTCACGAGCGACCAGTTCCCGATGTTCGCAAGAAACCTGGGGACCGGCGAGCCGATCGCGGACGCAACCAAGATGGTCAGCGCTTCCCAGACAATCTTTCGGGATACCAAGCGGCCGAGTTCCCTAAAGTTTCGTGTTCTACGGTTGCCGCCAAGTCCTGAGCTTGGCGGCCCTAGTCAGGCAATCTCGAATGAGTCCGAGACGACAAAGGGCGAGCGGTAGAACTCTTGAAGGTCCTCGTCCGTGTTGGCCTTGAAGGTCAAGCCGTCCCAGCCCATGAAGTAGACGTATGGCTGGTCGGCCAGGATTTCGAGCGGGGGCAAGAGAGAGTTCTCCGCCAAAGCGATCGGTCGGCCCTCGGCCAGGGCGGCGAGTCGATCAAAGTCGACCTGGTGGTATGGGATCGGATCGTTGGGCGATGGGTAGATGTCTGTGCCCAGCAAATCGACCATTTCATGGCCCGGATAGAACGCCTCGAAACCAGGCTCTGGACGAGCGCTGTTCCACGCCCACAGTAGGTTTCGTAGTCCATGCTGCTTGGTGAACCGATCGAAGATCATGCGCCAGACGGCGAGGAACCTCTCTGGGTTTCCGCCCCACCAGAACCAGCCTCCGCTCATCTCATGGTAAGGGCGGAAGATGATCGGGATGCCATCTGCTTGTAGTTCAAGGAAGGCTTCGGCGAGCCGGTCCACGTGCGCTTCCCAGCTGATTCGGATGGCGGAACCCGGGGACAACAATTCGGCCCATTCGGCGTCCGTCATCTGGCAGAGAACGCCGCCCTCGAATTCACACGGCTCGCCTACGGCGGGGCTCGCCTGATGATACGAAACCACAATCACCCGACCCGCCGTGTGCTGCTCGCGGATCTGCTGCATGAGCCGGGGGCGGTAGCCGATGTTGTCCGTGTCGTGACGCTCGTCGGAGAAGCCCCATTCGCCGCCCCAAAGGGCAGGGTACTTGCCTGTGATCTCTCGCACTCGCTCCGAAACGACGGACATTCGGGGCATCTGGTTGTGCTGCCCCGAGAGGATGCCTTTGCCTTGGAGCGCGCAAAGGGCGGCAAGGAGCGCTCGGGCTTCCGGCGTTGGATCTGGGCTGACCGGGTCGTGGGGCATGCCTAGCCTTTTACCGGATATCACCGCAAGGGAATTCCTAGTGGGGCAGGTGTGATACCGTATAGATATGAGGAACCTCGCTTGTTTCGTAGCTTTCGCCGCCCTCGCTTCCGTGGCGTCTGCCCAACCGGAGCGTTCGAACGTTCGGTCTGAGATGGAGGCAGTCTTCGCTAAGATGGATTCCGCCATCGCCAAGCAAGACATGAAGACCTTCTTCGGGATGTTTGTTCCTGGCTACTACATGGTGGACAAGAACGGCAAGAACATGACCCACGCCGAGTTCCGCGCCAACATCGAAGGGATGCTCAAATCCACGGTGAGCGTCAAGAGCAAAACCCGGGTTTACAACGTTCAGTTGATGGACACGGAAGTCGTGGTGTGGATGCAGCAGGAGATGTCTTGGGTCCAGAAGGTTAACGGTGCAAACCAGACCGGTAGATCCACGACCCGATGGGCGGAGAGCCTTGTTCGCCGGGACGGTGCCTGGAAATTCAAATCCTCGCAGGAGCTGTTCACGGACGAGCCGTGGACCTTCAAGACGACCAACAACTAAGAGGCAGTCTGCTCCAAAACGGGTCCCGAGGTCTGGTGCCTGGGACCTGTTTTGTTGTGCGGCCTAACTAGCTCTTGGCGGCCGCGCGTTCCTGGCGAGCGGTCTGCCATTCCTTCTGCCAGTAGTAGTCGTTCGGCCGCTCGAGGGCGATGCCGGGCGCGCCACCGCCGAGGATCCATGCCCGGCGTGGTTCGTCGGTCGTGTTGGCGGGAGCATAGTGCATGGTTCGGTTGTGGTGGATCGTGCATCCGCCCGCCTGGAGGGGGACCGAGACAGCGCTTGAGAAATCGACACCGGCGTTAGGATCGATCTCGAGGCCATGGACCCTCTTGTCGCCGCCGATTTGGCGGTGGGGAACTACATCTCCGAGGTGGGACGAGGGAACGAAAGACAGACATCCGCTTCTTTCGTCGGCGTTTTGGAGCGGGACCCAGATGCTTAGGGCGTTATGGAGGAAGCCAGGGTCCCAATAGGCCTCGTCCTGGTGCCAAGGAGTGGGGGCGCCGTACTGGGCAGGTTTGAGGATGGCGTGGTCGCCGATGCCAGCTTCGGCATAGTCCACAAGAACGCGGGTGATGTAGAGGGCGTTGGCCCAGATCTGGGTGTTCCGCATCTCCGGGGCATAGTTGCTGGGCCCAAGGATCTGAGGGAGCTTCGCGACTTTGCCCTCCTCATCGTCGCCACCTAGGTCGAACTGGTTGCCGGTCTCGCGCCCGGTTTGGTCGGCAAAGAGGCGGTCATAGATTGCCTTGAGGGCTTCAAGTTCCTCAGGACAGGAGATCTGCTCGATCTTCAGGTAGCCGTTTCGGTTGTAGAAGGAGATCTGCTCGGGCGAGAGTTGGATGTTGGGCGACTTCGGCGTCGAAAGGTCGTACATGGCGATATCGTAGCACCACGCTTGACCGCTTGGTGGATACGTGATATCCTTATCACGTATTGTGGAAGTGGAGAAGGAATCCGTTTGGCGAGCGTTGATGAGCGCGCACCGTCGGCGAATATTGGACCTCCTGCGGGAGGGGCCATTATCGACGGGGGCGATCGCAAAGCAGATGCCCGGCCTGAGCCGGTTCGCGGTGATGCAGCACCTAGATGTGCTCGCCGAATCGAACCTGGTTCTCGTGCGCCGCGAGGGAAGGAACCGGTTCAACTATGTGAACCCGACCCCCCTGCAAGAGGTGTACGATCGCTGGGTGTCCGGCCATGCATCGACGGCGGCCAGAACGCTCCAACACTTGAAGCGGTACGCAGAATCCACCGAGAAGGAGAACCCAATGTCAGACCAAGATCCCGGATTCCGCGTCGTCAAGATCGAGCTGGAATCCTTCGTCGCTGCGCCACCTGAACGGGTGTTTCGCGCCCTAACCGCCGAGCTCAACGCCTGGTGACCCCATCGCATGCATCCGCAAGCCGAGGTCCGCCACGACCGCCGCGTAGGCGGTCTGATTCAGGAAGTGTGGCCCACGGGCGGCGCCCTCTATGGCACGATCACTGTCTACGAGGAGGGCAAACGCCACGCCTCTGTGGCCCATGGTTTCATGGGAGGAGCCTGCACCATCTCAAACGAAGAGTCGGTCGAGGCCGAGGGCGAAGGAACCCGAATGCGCAAGTCGCTCCGGTTCTGGGGCATCGTCCCCGAGGAGACGGAACGCATGTTCCGCGAGGGTGCCGCGTCCATGCTGGAGCGAGCGTTGAAGCAGTATTGCGAGGAGGGAAAAAGATATGAGCCTAATGCTTAGTTTGCTGGCTCTAGGGTTGGGTGGCCAGGCGGCCGACACCATGTCGCTCGTCCGTAGACTCGAAGGCCGATGGGTCCTGGCGATCGAGTTGCCAGATCAGACCGAGCCGGTTCTTCTCACGTACCGGAGCCTCCGAAATGGCTCGGTGGAGAGTCGGGGCTTCGCCTATCCGCTTGGAAAAGCAGCGATCACGGTGCACACGACATTCGTGGTGCAGAACGGCAAGGTCGTGGTGACTGAGATCCACCACGGACCTGGCTCGAAACCGGCCTCAGCCCGCGCCGAGGGTGGCAAACTCGTCACGGAGTACGAGAGCGGAGTTCGAGACGAATTGACCTTTTTGAGTCGCGACCTCGCTACGGGTCGGGTCCTCGCCGGCAACAAGGAGGTGGCGCGGTACGCATTGCGGCGTCCCGCCAAGCCAGCTTCGGTGCCGGTCTTGGGTGGATTGGACCCAGTTTCGCTAGGGGAAGGCGACTTGACCAAGGGAGACCCGGCATTGAGGTTTTCGCTCGAGGGTTGGGAGTATCGGTTCGCCAGTTCCAAGAACCTCGCGGCCTTCCGCCACGATCCTGAGCGATACAAAGTCCAGTTCGGTGGTGCCTGCATGAACATGGGGCCTCTGAGCGGGCGAGGTTCACCTGATCTGTTCCACACCTACAAGGGCCGTACGTATCTGTTTGCGTCGGAGACGTGCCGCAACCGGTTCTTGGCCGCCCCGGACGACTACATAGACCGGGCCGAGCAGCCGGTCAAAGGCACCGCTGCGGGGAGGGAAAGGCTGGACAAGCTTGCGGCTGCCCACGGCGGGGCCAGCCTCGACAAGATGCGGACACTGGTGTGGCACCGGAATCAGCCCTTCGACTCGAAAGGGGTCAAGAAGCCTTACGTCACAGCTTTCGCCCTAGATATGGCTGGACGGTACGCGGACCGTCAGACCTGGGACGACCAGGTGCACGTATCCGTGGCTCTCCCCAAGGGCGGTTTCATAGGACGTCTCGATCAGGTCGGACGTATCGATGAGCAGGAGCGAGGATTCCTGATCCGAAGGTCGGTCAGGCACCCGATCTGGCTCCTCCGAAACCGCCACAGCCCAAAGCTTGCCGCATCCGTTCTGCCATCCGTGGACGTCCCGGGAGCGGGCAAGTGCGATGCGACCCAGGTCTCCTACCTAGGTGCGAACACGATTCTGCTCTCAGACCCGAGCACCCATGAGCTGAGAGGAATCCAGCACTTCGGACGCGGGCTTGGGGCCAAGAAGCTCCAGACCCGGCTGTACACCGACTGGACGGAGTCAGCCGGAGTGAAACTTCCGAGAGCCTGGACCGTGACCATGGAAGGTAACGCCCCGGCAACCGGCGGGGCAGACCAAGTCCTGGTTAACGTGGGAGCCGAGGGCTTCTTCGCCAGGCACCCCTAGCTCCCGTGGCCCGGCTCGCCTGCCATTTGCTACGCTAAGCGAATGGAAGCAAAGAGGTGCAGCTGGGCCAAGCATCCGCTCGAAATCGCCTATCACGACGAGGAGTGGGGCGTGCCCAAGCACGACGACCGACGCCTTTTCGAGGACCTGATCCTGGACGGGGCGCAGGCCGGTCTCAGCTGGCTCACAATCCTCAAGAAACGCGAGGCCTATCGCGGCGCGTTCGACAACTTCGAGCCGGCCGTGGTTGCCCAATACACCCAGGCCGATTTCGATCGGCTGATGGCCGACGCCGGAATCATCCGCAACCGCCTCAAGATCCAGAGCTCGATCACCAACGCGCAAGCCTTCTTGCGCGTGCAGGAAGAGTTCGGGACGTTCGATGCCTACCTTTGGGGCTGGGTGGATGGCAAGCCGATCCAGAACCTGAACCGAACCGACGGCGACTTCGTGGCCCGTACCGAGCTTAGCGATCGCCTCAGCAAAGACATGCTCAAGCGGGGCTTTAAGTTCGTGGGCAGTACGATCCTCTACGCCATGATGCAGGCCATCGGAATGGTCAACGACCACACCATCGACTGCTTTCGCCACGAGCCTTGCTCGAGAATGCTCTAGGTCAGCTGGTCGACCGGCTTCATGGAGCCGAGCAGGCGTCCGATGAGCAAGGTGATGACGGTAACTCCGGTCATCGCCTGGACTGCAGAGATGTAGATGCCGGCGCCGACCGGAGAAATCGTCCCGTACCCAATAGTGAGTTGAGTGATCGCAGAAAAGTGGAATCCCAGCTCGGGTGTGGTCACCGTCTTGCCGTCGTCGACGATCGTGCCCGAGGTGAGGTAGGCCATCGCGAACCAGAAGACCAACTCTAGGTAGTTCAGGAATCCCAGAAGAATGCTTCGAGCATGGCTGAGCACCAGGTTGCCGGAGACGCCGTGGCCCAGCTCAAGAACGGTGTAGTACAGCGAACTCGCAAGAATGTTCAGGACGCGGTAACCACCCAGCCAGAGGAGAGCAGGCTGGCTGGCCGCGAGGTCCAGCCTCCATCCCACGATGGCCGCAGCTAGGAACCCAAGGTTCACCAGATCCATCTTGATCGCACGGTGCCGATGGAAGGCCAAAACCTCCTCCGCCGTGCCCGTCTTGTGTCGGCCGCCCACCAGCAGGGTGACCGGAAGCATGAGGATCGCGACGATTACGCTCACCACGGGCAGGATGAGACCATGGTCGTGGGTTCGCCACGCGTTCTGAATCTCTCGCCAGGCCTGGGACTCGTCTTCGGGCCATGGGTTGGCCATGTATGGAGTCTATCCTGCGAGTCGATCGGCCAGGGCGGTGGCTCCCAGGTCTCGAAGAATGGAGGCTGCGGCTGCCCAGTTTGGTGGTCCGGAAGGAAGTTCGACTTCCAACTCCGTTTGGATGGTGGCGACCTCCCGAAACATCCGGGCAAGGTTGGCTTGGTCGGGCTGCCACCCCTCCACCACCGCGTCCAGGGTCCCGTGGCGCAGGAGAAGGCCGGCGGCGGTCTTCGGCCCAATGCCTGCTATGCCGGGGATCCGGTCAGAACCATCCCCGCTTAGTGCTTTGAAGTCCGGAACCTGTTCCGGCAAAACGCCAAAGTACGCAACAACCTGGGCTGGTCCTACACGTTCAAGGGTCCGGGTGCCGCGCTTGGGAGACAATACGGTGACTCGGTCGTCGACCAACTGGTAAGAATCGCGGTCCGTTGTGAGGAGAAGAGAGTTCCCTCCGGATCTCGATTCGACTTTTGCCGCCGAGCCCATCAGGTCGTCTGCCTCGTGGCCCGCGGCCTTTCCAATGCCGAGGCCCGAGCCCGCACAGATGCTCGGCAGCACGTTGAGCTGGGCAACAATCTCGGGATCAAAGTCCCTGCCCGTTTGGTAGTTAGGCCAAAGCCGGTTGCGATAGGTGTCCACGCCGAGGGTGTCCCATGCAACGAAGACGCCGCGAGGATCTTCTTCCTGGCAGATGCGGTGAAGCATCGAGAAGAAGCCGACGATCGCGTTGAGCGGGGAGCCGTCGGGTGCTCGCACGGTCTTTGGTGTGGAATGGAACGCCCGGTGGGCGAGGTTGTCTCCATCGACGATCAGGAGGGGCCTAGTGTCGGACAAAACCACGTCCTAGCACTTCGTTCGCGGGCGAGAGGAACATGAACGCGTCCGGGTCCGTTCGCTGCACGAGAGCTCGCAGGGTGGGGACTTCTAGCCGGCTGACGACGGTCATCAGGACTGGGCGCGGTTCCCCGGAGAACCCGCCCTCGCCCGGCAATAGGGTGAGCCCGCGGTCCATGTCTTCGATCACGCACTTCCGTACGGCCTCTGGCTTCTGCGAGACGATCATCGCGACTAAAGCTGGGTTGAAGCCGAGGATTACGGAGTCGACGACCTTTCGAAGGACGAAGGCGCCCACCAGCCCGAAGAGTGCCCGATCGGTGCCGAAAACGCCTGCGCTGCCAAGGATCGTCAGCGCATCGAGAGTGAGGATAAAGCCGGGGACCGTTACGGGCACGCCCTTCTTCACGGCAAGCCTGGCAAGCAGGGAATAGCCGCCCACCGAGCCTCGGTTTCGTAGGACTAGGCCCAAGCCCGCGCCGTACAAAACTCCGCCAAAGGCAGCGGCCAAGATTGGCTCGTGGGTTACGAGGTTGAGCCCTCGGAGGGAGATGATGAGGAAGGGAAGGAGCAGGGTACCGAGGAGGTTCTGCAGGCCCTCAAGCTTGCCTAAGAACGTAAAGGCGAGGGCGAGAAGGGGGAGATTGACCGCCCACTGGAAGAGCCCCGGCTCCCATCCGAACTGCCGTTGGGCGATGGTGGAGAGGCCGACCACCCCGCCGCCAACGAGGCCGTTGGCGTTGAAGAACAGGTGGAAGCCGAGGGCCATCAAGAAACAACCGAGGGCGATGCCGAGAGACTCGATCAGGGCTGGCGGGCGTCCGCGTCCGGTGAGCCAGGCTCGGTGGTTTTCGCTCGGATAGCTCACCCCTCTATGATGGAAGATCGCGCCACGGGCGGGGGGTTGTATTGCTTAGCTAATATGGACTAAGGTTAGTCCGTGACCGTCAATGTCCACGAAGCGAAGACACAGCTCTCCAAGCTCCTTCAGCGTGTGGAAGAGGGCGAGACGATCGTGATCGCCCGGGCGGGGCGGCCGGTGGCCCAGCTTGGGCCTATCGCCAAGTTGCCCCTTGTGGTCCGCGAGTTTCGGAGCGTGCCTTACGGTGCGCAAGTTGGACAAGAAACACAAATGAACGAGGATCTTGGATACGAGGCCTGGAAGGCGCAGATCGCCGGCGCAAAGCCGTTTGTGATTGGGATCGCAGACGGGGAGTTCAGCGTGCCGGCGGAGGCCCTTGAAACTCCGAACTGGCTTACCGAGGAGTTCGAGAAGGGAGACCTCAGCGTCTAGTGGTGCTGCTTCTGGACACCCAGATCGCCATCTGGTCTCTCTTTAACGGAGGGAGGCTGAGTATCGCCACGAAGAGAGAGATCGGCCTCGCCGATGACCTTGTGTTTAGCATTGCCAGCGTCTGGGAGGTGTCCATCAAGCATGGCCTGGGAAAGTTGCCGGTGTCGCCGAGCATCTTCCGGCTGCGGGCGGAGCAGTCGGGCTGGAAGCTCCTGGGGATCAGCGCCACGCATTGCGAGCACCTGACCACCCTCGCCAACCACCATCGAGACCCGTTCGATCGAATGCTGGTCGCACAGGCCGAGGTGGAGAATCTGAGGCTTCTGTCCGCTGACTCGGCGCTGGAGCCGTACGGGTTCCACGTTCTGCCCGTCTAGCCGCGGCGGTATCCTCTGAGCACGATGGCAACCCCAATCACCATGACCTCGGGCAAGCTCAATGTGCCCAACGACCCCATCATTCCCTTCATCGAGGGCGACGGCACCGGGCCGGACATTTGGCGCGCCAGCGTCCGCGTTTTCGACGCGGCGGTGGAGAAGGCTTACGGGGGAACTCGCAAGGTGGCTTGGCAGGAGACCCTGGCCGGCGAGAAGGCGTTCAACCAGACTGGTAGCTGGCTCCCCGATGCCACGCTCGACGATTTCCGCACCTACCTGGTTGGCATCAAAGGCCCCCTCACCACGCCGGTCGGCGGCGGCATCCGCTCGCTGAACGTTGCCCTGAGGCAGATCCTCGACCTCTACGTCTGCCTGCGCCCGGTGCGCTGGTTCGACGGCGTTCCCAGCCCGGTCAAGCACCCCGAGAAGGTGGACATGGTCATCTTCCGCGAGAACACCGAGGACATCTACGCCGGCATCGAGTACGCCGGAGGCACCGAGGACGCGCAGAAGATCCTCGACTTCCTAGAGCAGAACTTCCCCAAGGAGTTCGCCAAGGTCCGATTCGGAACCGTGGCCAAGGGCGACGAGTGGAACAAGCAGCTTGAGAGCATCGGCGCTCCCGCGCGATCCCTCCCGGTCGAGGTCGGCATCGGCATCAAGGCCGTCAGCTACCTGGGCACTGAGCGGATCGTCCACAGCGCGATCTCGTTCGCCATCGAGAGCGGACGCAAGTCGGTAACGCTGGTCCACAAGGGCAACATCATGAAGTACACGGAAGGCAGCTTCCGTGACTGGGGCTACAAGGTCGCGGCCGACTTCTTCGGTGCGGTCCCTCTCGATGGCGGCCCCTGGCACGTGATCCCCGAGGGCAAGCCCGGCGCCGGTCTGGTCATCAAGGACGCCATCGCGGACATCACCCTCCAGCAGGTCCTCACCCGCCCGGAGGACTTCAGCGTTATTGCGACCCTGAACCTGAACGGCGACTACCTGAGCGACGCCCTTGCGGCCCAGGTCGGCGGAATCGGCATCGCTCCCGGCGCGAACATCAACTACGTGACCGGCCACGCCATCTTCGAGGCCACCCACGGCACCGCGCCCAAGTACGCGGACCTGGACAAGGTGAACCCCTCGTCGGTAATCCTGAGCGGCGAGATGATGTTCCGCTACCTCGGCTGGACCGAGGTAGCCGACATGCTGCTCAAGGCCATGGATGGAGCCATCGCAAGCAAGAAGGTCACGTACGACTTCGCGCGCCTCATGGACGGCGCCACCGAGATCAAGTGCTCGGAGTTCGGCGACAACCTGATCGCCCACATGTAAAGTGCTGGAACCCCTCCCTCCAACTCCGGTTGGAGGGAGGGGCAGGGGAGGGAGGTCCGATCAAGCTTCCGAACAACACAAAGCCACACGGCGAGCAGACGCGAAATCGGGTTCGCTCCTTGAGGAGCGGCATGGGCGTCTCGAAACGCAAGCTCTGGGAGTTCCTCCGCAAGGACCAGCGAGGGTTCCGCTTCCGACGCCAGCATCCGGTTGGCCCTTACGTGATGGACTTCTACTGTTCGGACGCTCTGCTCTGCGTCGAGGTTGATGGCGAACAGCATGAACAAAGGCAAGACCTTGATCGCCGCCGCGATGAGTACCTGGCGTCCCTTGGAGTCCTCACGCTGAGGATTCGGTCCCTCGATTTGTTTGCCGAGGACGGCACAACTCTCGACGAGTTCCTGTGGGAACTGGACCGGCAACTTGCCCTTCGATCTCGGCCGTGTGGCCCCTAGGGCTTCCGGACCTCCACCCCCGGTTCGCTGCGCTCACCGACCCCTCCTCCAACCGGAGTCGGCGGAGGGGTTTCCACTACCCCTCAGCGGAGAATGGCGGCAGCGTCCGCTTCAGCGGCTTGTCCGTGCGGAGACCCAGTTCGTACTCGGCCTGCATCAGCGTGTGGATCTCGTGGGTGCCTTCGTAGATCACCGCGCCGCGCGCGTTGCGGAAGTAGCGCTCTACCGGGAATTCGTCCGAGTAGCCGTACGCGCCATGGATCTCGACCGCCTTGTTGGCCGCGTCGAACGCTGCGGCGCAGTTGGTCCACTTCGCCAGCGACACCTCTCGCGTATGCCTGAGTCCAACGTTCTTCATCCAGCCGACTTGATAGTAGAGAAGGCGGCCGATGTCTCGGCCCTGGGCCATGCTGGCGATCATCTGCTGAACCAACTGCTTGTTGGCGATCGGCTCGCCGCCCGCCGTACGCTCGTGGGCGTACTTCACGCAGGCGTCGAGGCATGCCTGGATCAGGCCGACGGCCCCGGCGGCTACGGTGTAACGACCATGGTCCAGCGCCGACATCGCCACCTTGAACCCGTCGCCCTCGTCGCCGAGCCGATAATCCGTGGGGATCCGCAGGTCCTCAAAGAAGATCTGGCCGGTATTGCCCGCGCGCACTCCGAGCTTGCCTTCCAGCTTCCGGCTGTGGAAGCCGGGTAAATCTCGGGGGACGATGAACGCCGCAAAGGACGGCTTGTCGCCCGCGAGGCGGGCGATCACCAGGAACTGGTCGGCATAGTCGGCCAGCGAGATCCAGGTCTTCTCGCCGTTCAAGATGTAACTTTCACCGTCGCGGCGAGCGGTCGTCTTGAGATTGCTGGCATCGGAACCCGCGTTAGGCTCGGTAAGGCCGAACGCACCTACCTTGTCGCCGGAAGCTAGGCTAGGCAGCCAACGCTGCTTCTGCTCTTCGGTGCCCCACTGGAGGAGGGTAAGCGAGTGCAGGCCGCTGTGGACGCTCATGACGACGCGTGCGGTGGAATCCGCCCGCTCGAGTTCCTCGCTGACGAGGCCAAGGCTGATGTAGTCGGTGCCGCTACCCCCGTAGGCTTCCGGAATGCTGACGCCGAGAAGGCCCGCGGCGGCCATCTTCTCCAGCATGCTTCGGTCGCTTTCGCCCGCCCGATCGCGTTCGCGCAAGCCCGGCAACACTTCGGCTTGGCCGAACTTGTAGGCCATCATTCGGATCATCTCGTGCTCGGCGGTGAGGCTGAAATCCATACCCCTAGGGTACCGCCTGGGCTTTCGGGCTAAGGAGGCGGGTTGCCTCGGGTCGAGGTACTGGAGGAGAAGTTGATCTTGGCGTTGCCGAACTGGGACTTCAGGGTGTCCACCCGTTGTCGGAAGTTCTCGGGAAGAAGGTCGTAGGAAACCGGCTTCACATTGCGGTCCGTCCACGCATCGCTAAGGGTTCGGGAGAGGGTAGCGGTCGGGGATAGTCGGAAGCGGAACACGTAGTTCCCCTGGGTTGCCAGCCGGTACAGATCGTAGGCTTCCGGCTTGGAGCCGCCGGCCAGCGCCCCGCTCTGGGAGAGGGCAAGGGCGGTGGTGGACAGGAGGCGTCGGCGTCCCGTCTTGCTGTCGCTGGCGACAACCGCTTGCTCCAGCCGAGACGCAACCTCGAGCGTGGCGCGGGGGTCGATTCCGCCGGGAAGAAACTCGGTTCGCTCGCTGGAGAGGCCACCAGACCAACCGGCGATCATCATGTCTTGCCCGTTGGAGCGGGCGGTGATGCGACGAGCGTTTGGCCCCTGGGGTTGAGCGGCGGTCAGCATCGGCCCATCCTGGGAGTGGAAGACGTCCTCGAGCAACGCGGTCTGGGCGGCCGGGCCGAGGTTGGAAACCGGGATCGTGCCCCCGTTTGCCAAGGTCTGCCTGGCGGCGGGCGAAAGCTGGGCGAAGAGGCGCAAGACGGGCCAGGTTCCGCCGAAGCCAGATGAGGCTGTCTCGGCGATCGTGCCCGGGGCAAAGAGTTTCATGAGGGCGCCGTCGATGTCGGACTGGGTGGGAGGCTTAACTTGGGCGGCCGCGAAGGTGGCTACATCGTCCAGTCTCACCAGTCCGTCCTCGGAAGCCGCCTTCAAGAGCTTGGACAGCGAGAGCCGGTTGGCCCGCCTTGCGCGGGTGTGAATCATGGAGCGGGGACGCACGAGCCATCCTTCGCCTTTGTTCTCGGCGGTGATGTGTTGGCCCAGCTCGGTCCAAACCAGAGCCGGCGCTGCCTTCCGCGCGATCGACCGGAGGAGCGGAACAATCGCCTGATCGGGCAGACAGGCCACCAAGTCGCTGTCGGCCGCCAGGCCATTCATGGCTTCCTGGAGCCCAAAGGTCGCCGGATCGTTGTCGTTGAGTTCGGTTAGCTTCTTGCGGAGGTCGGCCGGGACCGGTGCGGTCGAGTCGTTTCCGCTGCTGAAGACAACAGGTCCCCCACCAAGATCGCTCCCGGCAACCGAAATTGCGACCATCGCAACCGAGTCCCCACCAGCTCCTCCCGCGTTCGGGTTGAGGAGAGCGGCAAGCGACTTGGTCTCCGCGCTGGGCTCGAACTTCGGGGAAGACGTTAGCCCTGACCCCGCAGTGGCGGGGGGTACCACGATTCCGTAGTTTCCAAGGGCGAGGTTGCGGCCCTGCGGATCGGTGACGATCAGCTGCGCGTCGAATAGGTCGGCCGAAATTCGTTGGACCGCCAGCAAGAGCTTGCCGAGGCCCAGCGAGGGATCACCGGTGATCATGCCTTGGTCGTCATTCGGCGTGAAGGGCCGAATCCGCTGCCCTCCCGCTTGTCGCTTCTCAAACTCCTGCTTGATCTCTCCAATCAGCTTCCGCGCGACCTCGATCGCCTTCGGCGATAGGGCGGCTTGCATGCGATTCGCCGGGGTGGCAAAAACTTGTCGGCGTCCTACCCCAAGAGATGCAAGGTTGGAGCTTCCAACGCTCTGCAGCATCGAGACGATGGCATGCTCGGCAGGTCCACGGTCCAAGCTTATGAAACCGGCCACGCCATCCGGCCCCCGGACTTCGGCGGCCTGTTTGCCCGCATTGGGATCCTTGGCGAGGGCGATCTCGATTCGCTCGGCAAGTGCCTTCCGTTCCTTTGCCGCTTCGGCCTTGTCGAAGGCGTCATCGCGAACAAGCCGGTAGCCATTTGGCTCCTTCTTCCAAGCGTTGCCGGTCGCAGACGCAATCCGGGCGAGGAGATCGGGCAAGGGGCAGTCCTTAACCTTGACCATGATGACGTCGGACGAGGTCGCCATCGTGGTCTCAAGCGACACGCCCGCCGCAATGGAGAGCTTCTCCAGGACCTCCTTCGCAATCCCCGGAGGGCCGGCGAAGGTCACCTTGGTGGCGGACTGGGGCAGGGAAGCGATGGCAAGGCTAAGAAGAATCGAAGCAATCATGAAAAGTTGCGACCTCTGATTTCAGACGAATACTCTGCCGATTAGGGTCTAGTTCCCCAATGGCGTCATCATGGAGGCATGATACGCATTCTAGGAGACCAACCGGAAAGGCTGGACAAGTTGCTCGCGCGTCGACTACCCGAGCATAGCCGAAGCCGATTGGCCAAGCTGATCGCTTCAGACAGTGTGACCGTGGACGGGGTGGTTGCTCGGTCGTCGCTCAAGGTCGAAGTCGGCCAGGTCGTCGAGTTGCCGGAGATCACGGAGACGGCGGCGCACGATCTGACTCCGGCCGATATTGAACTCGAAGTCGTCTTCGAGGACGAATGGCTGTTGGTAGTCAATAAGCCCCGAGGCTTGGCCACCCATCCTGCGCCTTCCCTAAAAGAGCCTTCGCTGGTAAACGCCCTGCTGGGACGGGGCCAAGCCTTGAGTCAAGGAAGCGAGCCATGGCGACCAGGCATTGTGCACCGTTTGGACAAGGACACGACCGGGCTCATGCTGGTCGCCAAGTCGGATCGAGCTCACGGGCTTCTATCAGCGCAGATGGCCTCGCGATGGGCGGAGAGACGCTATCTGGCGATCGCAATGGGGGAGATCGAGCGAGACCGAACGCGAGTGGAGGCCCCGATCGGGCGAGACCCTCGCAACCGGCAGCGCATGGCGGTGGTTTCGGGAGGCAAGCCCGCGATCACGCATGTGGAGAAACTGGCTCGTGTGGATGCAGGGACCTTGGTTGGGTGCAAGCTCGAAACCGGGCGAACCCACCAGATTCGGGTTCATCTTCAGGCGATTGCCCACCCGGTGGTTGGCGACCGTCTGTACGGCCCCAAGGGGCAGGAGCCGTCCCCTCTGCAACTTCATGCCGCAATGCTAGCCTTCAAGCACCCGATCACCGAGGAGCAGCTAGAGCTTTTCGCAGCTCCGCCGTCGGACTTTATGGCGGTGTTCCAAGATGCTGAGAGACTCGCAAAAGTCGGAAAAGACTAGTAACAATACGTAAAAGTACGTTATAGTATTGGTGATGATTGCTTCTGGGTTGTTGCTGTACGGCGTTCTGCTAGCGAACGCTGCCTCGTCGTCGACTATTCAGGCCGGACCCGACGGTGTCACCGTCGACGGACTGCGATACCAAGTTGTGAAGACCGAGCGCTTCCCTCGGTACGTGACGAAGTACGACCTGCGTCACCGGCCCTACATTCCTGCCTTGCGCGGCGAGGTGCTGCCCGTGGTGACGGTCGAGGTCTCGAACGTGCGCGAAGGTTACGAGCGGCTCCGCATTCCCGCCGTGTCAGCCCATCTGGCGGACAAGGATGGAGTGGTGGTGGAGTCCGTGGTCATGGACTTCCCGTTGGCGGGCAGAGCAATTCCCGATCCAGGCAAGTGGATGCTTGGCCAGCAGTCCGTGTTCTCAGGAGAGGGATTGCCGAACGTCGAGCTTGAGGCACAAGGCAAGGCCCGCTTCGCGGCTGTCTTTAGCCTTCCCCCGGAGCGCGCTCCGGCCAAGCTGATCTTGCGGATCCCGAATCCCAACGAAACCGAGCGCGTCGTGGTCTTCGTCCTGCCTTAAGCCCCCTCTGGGAAGCTAGAATGGCAGGAATGGGACAACTCGTTTCGATCGGCGTTCCTGATCGGGAGGGCAGGGGTTACCTTGCCCTCCCCACTACTGGTTCTGGCCCCGGCGTGATCGTTCTGCAGGAATGGTGGGGCCTCGTCCCGCACATCGAGAGCGTTTGCGACCGGTTCGCCGAAGCGGGCTTTGTCGCGTTGGCGCCGGACCTGTACGACGGCGAGAGCACGGTCGAACCGGACGAGGCAGGTTCGCTCATGATGGCCCTTGGGATTGCGAGGACCGAAGCTCTCCTGGCAGGCGCGATCGAGACGCTGCTCGGGCTGCCGGAATGCTCTGGCCCCAAGGCTGGCGTGATCGGTTTCTGCATGGGTGGCCAACTTAGCCTCTATGCCGCGACATTAAATCCATCCATTGGAGCTTGCGTGGACTTCTATGGCGTGCATCCAAACGTCCGTCCGGAATTCGGCAACCTGCGGGCGCCTGTCCTGGGCATCTTTGCGGAGGGTGACCACGTAACGCCGCCTGCGGCGGTAGACGCCCTCGAAGCTCAGCTGATTGAGGCTGGCAAGCCCTATGAATTCGTCCGGTACCCCGGTGTAGGCCACGCCTTCTTCAACGATTCGCGCCCCGCGGTCTACAACCTGGAGGCCGCCTCCGACGCTTGGCAAAGGACGCTGAACTTTCTTCGGGCAAACCTGAGTCCTCAAGCCTAGGCCCTGCAAGAAGATGGTTGTTCTAGCGCTCGCCCTGTCCATGCAATTCGGGGGCCAAGACCTCCTCCGGAGCATCGTGCCCCGGCCCACCGGCCAGAACGGGTACGAGGAGTACCTGAAGGCGGCGCAGCTCGGCCGGGGCGACCTGAGCCTGATCCTCTCGCATCGACCGGGGGATGGGGCTAGGCTACGCGAAGAGAAGAAGCGATTGGCCGCGATGAAGCCAGAAGCCCGGCAGAAGGCCATCGACGAAGGCGAAGTCGAGGAGATCCCTGAGAGGACGATCCAGCTCCACGAGCGGCTAGACCAGCTGGACTTGCTGGGAGTCCGACGTGTGGCGGCGGAGCAGGGCGCCAAGGCGTGGCTGTTCGTAGAGGCGGGGAATCGCAAGCCGGTCTTCGAGCCTCGTACCGAACTAAAGCTGGACACCCTGTATCCAGAGCTTGCCTCTTTCAAGGGGTTGTCGCGGCTCGCGGTGGCCCGGTCCTATGTCCAGTTTGCCGACGGCCAGAGCACCCAGGGAGCCCGAACTTTGGCGGAGGGGCTCCGGTTCGGCTCCCGTATCTCGAACTCCACGATCATCTCACGCCTGGTCGGGATCGCGATCATGGCGATTCTCAACGCGGAGCTAGACCGGAGCCTTGGGTACGTGTCCGAGGCAGGGGCGAAGGAGCTTGCTGTGGCCCTTGGCGAGTGCCTTCCGGCAACTCCACAGCTATCCACCGCGGTGGCATCGGAGCATCGCTATGTCGAGCTGGTGGCCAAGCAACTAGAGGCTGAGCCGAACCTTGCGGGCATCCTTGGCTCCGATGAGGAGGATGAGGGTGGCAAGGACTGGAAGGACAAAGCCCGCCAGCTGGAGACGATGGGTCCAGCGCAGAGGCGCCAGTTGATGGTTCGGGTTTTGGAGGCAAGTCGCACCCGAATCCGAGAGCTTCAAGCCTTGATGCTGCGGCCAGAAGCCGAATGGTTCGAAGGTGGGCCGGAGGTTCGCTCCGGAGACGGGCTTGTGGACTGGATTTCAGAGTCGCTTGCACCGGTTTTTGGGGGCGCCCTGGAGGTCGAAGCGAGGATGCGCACGCAGCTAAGGGTTGCCAGGGCCTCGACGAGGGTAGTGGCCTACCGCTGGCGCAACGAGCGCCTGCCGGATCGTTTGGCCGATGCGGTGCCTCCGGACGAATTGCACGATCCCCTCACCGGAGGAGACCTCCAGTTCCAGGCGCTACCGGGTGGCTTCCGCGTGTTCAGCAAGGGCAATCAGAAGACCGGAGAGATTGCCCTTATCTACAAGCGGCCGAATTCGAGCGGGCCAGACCTGCCTTAGGCTGAACTAGTCAACCACGTTGAACCATCCGGGCACGCTCACAACCCGCTCGGCGAGCGGCTTCGGTAGGTTCAGTTTCTCGGCAGTCCCCGTTCTGGGCACCGTGAGGTCTGGTGCCTCTCCAGAAAGAACCTTGAGCGCCCAGTCCGGATCGGCGATTGCTGACCGTCCAACCGCCACCAGATCGGCCCCCATCGAGAGAACCTCCTCGGCGTCGGCTGCGGTTTTGACCGAGCCAACCCCGATGAACGGCACTCGACCGGCCACCGCTGTGGCGACGCGAGTGAGAACCGAGTCCTCAAAATCGCCTGCCATGCTGCCGGCTCGGAAGTCCCTCAGCGAGATGTGGAGGTAGGCGAGCGGACGGGTGATCAAGCGCTCGATGAGCTCGAGGGTAAGCGGAAGGCGAATGCCCGGCGTCTCCGTCTCTTCCGGCGAGAATCGGTAACCAATCGGAAAGTTGGGGCCAACGGCCGCCATCACGGAATCGACTACCTGGGAAGGGAACAGGAGCGGATCTAGGCCGTAATCGTCTTCTCGCCGGTTACTGTGGGGACTGACGAACTGCTGGAGAAGGTAGGTGTTCGCGCCATGGATCTCCACTCCGTCGTAGCCGGCTTTCTTGGCGCGAAGAGCGGCCTCGCCGAAGGCCCCGATCGTGTCTTCGATCTCCGCCAAGGTCATTGCGGAGGGGACTTCGGCGTCAGGGCGCTCCGCGGGTACCGCCGATGCGCTCAAAGGCGGACCTCCGCACAGGCGAGAGGGGCAGGCCCGCCCACCGTGATGGATTTGGAGGAAGGCAGCGGCACCTTCGGAGTGGATTCCTTCAGCGGCGGAAGCCAAGGATGGAAGGAACCCATCGGACGAGCAAGCCCATTGGCCGTCGAACGCCTTGCCCCGAGGATGGACATAGCATGCCGCCGTGGTGACCAAGCCGTACCCGCGCGAGCGGGCTCGGAGATACTCCAACTCGTCGGGCGCGATCTCGCCGCTTGGAAGGCTTGACCACGTAGTCATCGGCGCCAGCACGAGACGGTTTCTGAGGGTTATTCCCCCACTGGGAAGCGAAAGGGGAGTGAAGAGCGTCTCTGCCATGATAGGTTGCCTAATCTCAGGTTTCGGTTCGTCAAACATTCCTTTTTTGGGTAGATTAAACCCATGCCCGCTATGGCATCACCGCTTCAATCCTTCGGATCTCTTCGACAAGGAGAGCGCTACCGAGTCGTCTCGATCGACGGCGAAAACCCTTGCCTGAAGCGGTTTGAGGAACTTGGACTTACCGAAGGTACCGAGTTCCGCGTGGTCAAAGTAGCCCCCTTTGGAGACCCCCTAGAAATCGATCTACGAGGCTATCACCTCTGTCTGCGGCGCAAAGATGCGGTCGGCGTCTCTGTCGAGCACATTCCGTAACGTGGCAGTCCTTACTCAGGTGCCTGTTGTGGCGGTTGTGGGCAACCCCAACGCCGGCAAGACCACCGTCTTCAATGGCCTCACCGGCTTGAGGCAGAAGGTGGGCAACTACCCCGGTGTTACGGTCGAGCGCGCATCGGGACGCATCCGGATTGGCGAGAGAGAGGTCGAGATTCTAGACATCCCAGGCCTCTACAGCGTGGCGCCTACCAGTGAAGATGAGCGCGTAGCGGTTGAGGCCATGACCGTTGAGCGGCCGGACCTGATCGTCTACGTTCTAGACGCGGACAATCTTGAGCGAAACCTCTTTCTGTTCAGCCAGGTGGCCGAACTCGGAATACCTACCTTGGTCGCGCTCACCATGGTCGACCGCGTGGAATCCAAGGGTGGCTCCGTCGACTTCGCTCGGCTTGCGAACCTGCTTGGGGTCGAGGTCGTGCCCCTGGTCGCCCACCGCGAGCGGGGCATTTCCGAGCTCCGCAACGCAATCGATCGATCGCTAGAGAACCCGCGCCCCGCTCCCGCCGTGCGGCTCCCCGATCCCAGCGAGAACGCGATCGCGGAGCTTCGGGAGCGGCTCGGACGGGCGGGAAGCGACTTCCGCCAGGCTGAGGTTCGAGAGGCGCTGGAAGATCCAGAGCACCCGATCCACCAGTTAGCGGAGGAGTTCCCGGAGGTCCATGCCGCTTTCGTGGTCGCGCAGGATGCCCTCGTGGAGGCCTCCGCCCCGATGGACAACGCGGCCCGATACCGCTGGTCGGGCATGGTACGCCGGGCAGCAATCATCGAGTCCGAGGGACAGCAGAGGAAATCTCTCACCGACCGCCTAGATCGGGTCCTTACCCACCGGCTGTTTGGCCTGCTGATCTTCGTGGGGATGATGTATCTGGTCTTCCAAGGAATCTACACCTTCTCAGCCCCCCTGATGACCCTGATCGAGGGAGCCTTCGCCGCCTTTGGAGACAAGGTGGGTGGCCTCCTGTTGGGCAACGAGGTTCTGCGCTCGGCGGTGGTGGATGGGCTGATCGCGGGAGTCGGTGGAGCCGTTGTATTCCTCCCGCAGATCCTCATTCTGTTCTTCTTCATCGCGCTCCTCGAGGGAACCGGCTACTTGGCGCGTGCGGCGTTTCTCATGGACCGTCTGCTGGGATGGTGTGGCCTCAACGGCCGCGCATTCATTCCGCTCCTGAGCAGCTTTGCCTGCGCCATTCCAGGCGTGATGGCGGCCCGGGTGATGCCGGATGCCAAGTCCCGGCTGGCGACGATCCTGGTCGCTCCGCTCATGAGCTGCAGCGCTCGCTTGCCGGTGTACTTGGTGCTTATCGGGGCTTTTGTTCAGCCTAAGTACGGCGCGTTTTGGGCGGGCTTTGCCCTTTTCGCGATGCACCTGCTAGGGCTCATGGTGGCGATCCCTATTGTCTGGGTTCTCAATCGCTCCCTCTTGAAAGGCTCACGTTTGCCTTTCGTGCTGGAGCTTCCGCCCTACCAATGGCCTCGCTGGAAGGACGTCTGGCTGGCAATGTTCTACCGGGGAATGGTCTTCCTGAAGACCGCCGGAACGATCATCGTCGTGATGTCGCTTCTGATTTGGGGTCTTTCTTACTTCCCGAGATCGGCGGAAGCCGATGCGAGCTATCGCGCCGAGTACCTCCAGACCGCGCCCGCCGGGCTCGATCAAGAGGAACTCGACCATCGGGCGGAACTTCACGTGGACCAAGAGAGACTTGCGGCCTCCTATCTGGGGCGATTCGGTAAGGCGATCGAGCCCGCCTTCGTTCCGGCTGGGTTCGATTGGCGCATCACCACCGCCATCCTCAGCGCTTTCCCGGCCCGCGAAGTGGTTGTTCCCGCTCTTGGCATCATCTTCAACTTGGGCGGCGAGGTTGACGAGAAGTCTCCCGACTTGCGAAAGACCCTGGAATCGGCCACGTGGCCAGACGGGCGGCCTTTGTTCACCCTGTGGACCGCGATCGGCCTGATGGTGTTCTTCGCGCTGTGCTGCCAATGTATGGCCACCCTAGCCGTGGTGAAGCGCGAGACTAACACCTGGAAGTGGCCGGCGTTCATGTTCACCTACATGACGACTCTGGCGTACGTAGCCGCCGTCCTCATCCACCAGATCGGAGTGCGCTTCAGCTAAGGCTGGTTTCGGACTCTTCCTCTTCCAGCGCGAACTCTTCGGGAACCACCTTGGCCGGCGATGATGGACGGGGCCTTTCGATCGTGGCGTGGGCCTTGGACCGTGATCGAAGCTCGGCGTCCTTGGCTCTCTCCTCGGCGCCTGGATTCACCGCCCAGAGGGTGGCATCTGCCCAGTAGCTTTCGAGGAACTCGGCCCACACCTGGTCGTAGACCGCCATCGTCTGGTCCGCGAGGCGCGGCCAAGTGAAGTCCACGCGCAGGCGCTTTCGTGCCTCCGTCTTGAGGCCTGCGGCGCGCTTTGGATCTTGGAGGACCTTAAGGATGCCCCAGGCCAAGCTGGCGGGATCCCCGGCGTAGGTTGTGGTGCCGGTCTTGTCGTGGAGTACCACTTCGGTGAGGCCGCCGGCGTCCGAAGACACCACCGCGGCGCCCGCCGCCATACCCTCGAGCGCGACGATTCCAAACGGCTCGTACAAAGAAGGGAAGACGGCGACGTCGGCGCAACGGTACAGCTGGTGCAAGGACCGGTTTGCCATGAAGCCGGTGAACAGAACCTTGCTCTCCAGTCCCGCCCAGTGGACGAACTTCTCAAGCTGTTCGCGGTTGCCGCCTCCCACGATCAGGAACTTCGTGTTGGGCTCTTCCGCAAGCACCACATTCGCCGCGTTGAGCAGAACCTGAATGCCTTTCTCGCGCACGAACCGCCCGACGAACATGACGATCTTCTCGTCCGGAGTTGCCAGCTTGGAGCGCCAAGCGTCTCGTTCTTCCTCGGTCCACTCGAACTCGAACTTCTCGGGGTTGATCCCGTTGTAAATGACATCGACTTTGTCCGTGGGGACGTCGAATTGCTGGGCCACCTGCTCCCGCATGAACTCCGAGCACACGATGACGCGCCAAGCCTCGTAGGTCAGCCAATACTCCTGCTCATGGATGTACTTGGAGACGTCGTTGTTGATGCCGCCATGCCGTCCCCACTCGGTCGCGTGGACGGTCGCGACCATCGGGAGCTTGTACTCGTACTTCAGCGAGCGCGCCGAGTCGAGGGAGAGCCAATCGTGGGCGTGGAAGATCGTCGGTTCGCCGGTAACCCGCCAATCTTCAAGGAGCTCGCGTACCCGCACCTCGGTGGCAGCATTAAGAAGCTGGATCTCGTGGATAAAGTCGTTCGGCTCGCCGTCGAGGTGAACGCGGTGGACCTGCACTCCGCTCGGTTCAGTCTCCTCATCCGGAGCCTGGGGGGTGGTCTTCGTCACCACGTGAACTTCGATCCCCTTCTTCTGCAACTCCTGGGATAGGTCGTATACGTGAGGACTGATTCCGCCAACGATTCGGGGCGGGTATTCCCAGGAAAGCATGATCACGCGCATGTTGGTTTCATTCTGCTTGATAAGGTGGAAACTAGGCCGCGTGGACGATCTCGCGGAACTCTTCCGGAACGAGGCTTGCGCCTCCAACGAGGCCGCCGTCGATGTTCGGCTGGGAAAACAGCTCTTTCGCGCTCGTTGATTTGACGCTACCTCCGTACAGCACTCGGATTGATTGTGCCAACTCGGCGCCGTGAGCCGCCGCAAGCTCGGCGCGGATCATCCCGCACACCCGCTCGGCTTCGTGAGTATCGCAAGTCTTGCCCGTGCCGATCGCCCACACCGGCTCGTAGGCGACAACTAGCGAACCCAGTTCGGACGTGTCCAGCCCTTCGAGCGCGCCAGAGATCTGACTGCGGATGACGCCGTCGGTATTGTTGTCCTCCCGTTCGGCAAGGGTCTCGCCTACGCACAGGATTGGAGCGATCGCATGATAGAGCAGTGCCCTGATCTTGAGGTTGACCGTCTCGTCGGTCTCCGCGAAGTAGCCGAGCGTTGTTTCCGGCGTCTCAAGCTTGCCAAACCGCCCTCGAGTCTCCGAATGGCCGACAATGCAGTAAGCCACGCCGAGGTCTACCAGCATCGGAGCGCTGACAAAGCCGGTGAACGCGCCCGAGTCCTTCCAGAAGACGTTCTGCGCGCCCAAAGAAACATGCGTCCCCCGGAGCTTCTCCTTCAACATGGGCAGGCAAAGATACGAGGGGCAGATGGCGACATCCACGTCGCCTCGCATTTCGACATCCTTCAGGAAGGCCTCGACCGTCGACGCCGCCTCCCGGGTCGTCAAGTTCATCTTCCAGTTGCCGGCAACCAGCTTTCTACGCATGCTTCGGGTTTACCCCGGAAGGACGTTCTAGGTCAGACTGCTTCGCCGAGATAGGCCTTGATGACCTGCGGATCGTTGCGGATTACGCTCGGAGGGCCGTACGCGATCTGCTCGCCATGGTCTAGCACGAAGATCTTCTCGCAGAGGTTCATCACGAACCTCATGTCGTGCTCGATCAGGAGGACGGTCTTGCCGTACTCGTCTCGAACGCGCCGAACGGTTCGCATGAGGTCCTCCGACTCCTGAGGGTTCATGCCGGCGGCTGGCTCGTCGAGCAGAAGCAGGTCAGGCTCTGTCGCCATTGCCCGGGCGATCTCCAGACGGCGCTGCATTCCGTAAGCGAGGTCGGCGCTTCGAACGTTGGCGACATGCTCCAAGTCCATGATCCGAAGGATCTCAAGGGCCTTCTGCTTGAGATCCTCCGTGTCCTTGATGGCGTTTGGCAGGTAAGCGAGGGAGGACAGGAGGCTTGCCCTTCCCCTAAGGCATCCCCCCACGACCACGTTCTCAAGGACGGAGAGGGCGTTGAAGAGGCGGATGTTCTGGAAGGTGCGGGCGATCCCTAGGTCGCAGATCTTGTTGCTCGGGGTGCCGGTGATTGGGCTCCCCTTGAACAGGATGTCGCCGCTGGTGGGTTTGTAGACTCCCGTGATGAGATTGAAACAAGTGGTCTTGCCGGCGCCGTTCGGCCCGATGAGGCCGAAGAGATCACCCTTCTCGACCTCGAAGTTCACCGCGTTCACGGCCACGAGTCCGCCAAAACGGATCGTGGCATCCTTCAGTTGGAGGAGCGCGCTCAAGCCGCAACCTCCGTCTGGGGAACATCCTTCTTTCCGAGCATCTTGTTGACCCAGCTCCAGCTGAACTCATGGTGGGCAAAAACGCCCTGCGGCCTGAGAAGCATAAGGACAACCAGAGTGATCGCAAAAACGACCAAGCGCAGCTTGGCGCCCTCGATGCTTGGCGCAACGCTAACTCCAGGCGCTTTGGAGAGGATGAGTCCAAGGGCGAAGAACGTGAGCAGGGAAGCCCCCGCTGCGAGGGCATACCGCGGGATCCTGGCCTTCCGGTCGTGGACGGTGTCCACCGCGCGCTTCACGATGGCCACCGCGACAACGGTCGAGATGAGGCCCGCAATCACATTTGCCATCGGGATGTTCGGAAGGTCTCGCATCTTCTCCGGCAAGTAGAAGAGGACAACGGCGGCCAGCGCCGATCCGGTGATGCTCCCGGTGCCGCCCAGCACCACCATCGTGAGGATGATGAAGCTAAGGTCCATCGTAAACATTGCTGGGCTGACAAATCCCTCGAAGTGGGCCAAGAGCGCGCCCGCCGCACCGGCGAACGCCGAACCGATCACGAATGCGGTTACCTTGATCCGAGTTACGTTCACCCCCATCGCAGAACTTGCGATCTCGTCTTCCCGCACGGCGAGGAACCGAAGGCCCTGGGCAGTCTTGAGGAGGTTGCGGCAGACCGCGATGCAGAGGATGGCGAGCAGCCACACGACCGCCACGTTCTGGATCAAGGGTCGAACGTTCATGCCGTAGGCCCCGCCCAACTGTTGCTGGTTCTGGACCACGATGCGGATGATCTCGCCAAAACCTAAAGTGACGATGGCCAAGTAGTCTCCGCGAAGACGCAGAGATGGGAGGCCGACCAGAAGACCGGCCAGACATGCCGCCAGTGCGCCCGCCAGCATCACCACAACGAGCCAAGGCGCGCCTACTAGACCCGACTTGGCATACATCTGTGCCGCCAGAAATCCGCTCGTGTACGCCCCAACTTGGTAGAAGGCGGCGTGGCCAATGGAGAACTGGCCGGTGATCCCGTTGATCAGGTTAAGGCTAACCGCCAGGGTCACGTAGAGCCCGGCGAGCAGCATCAAGCGCTGAACAAAGCTGCTCTGGCCCTTGGCAAAAGACTCGAGAAGGAGGCAGGCCGCAACCGCCAAAGCGATTGAGCCGATCCGGACGAGCCAGAACTTCGCGGGACCGCCTGCCATCAAACCTTCTCCACCTTAGCGGAGCCCAGGAGGCCGCCGGGTCTGAATAGAAGGACGACGATCAGGATCACGAACGCGACCGCGTCACGGTAGGCGTCGTAGCCTGCCCAGACCACCAGTGTCTCTGCAACGCCCATCAGGAGTCCACCCAGAACGGCGCCAGGAATGTTGCCGATTCCGCCGAGGACGGCTGCGACGAAGGCCTTGACGCCAGGAAGCATTCCGAAGAACGTGTCGATCTTCGTGCCGCTCAGGAACGTAGCGTTCATCATCGCGCCCGCACCGGCCAGGGCCGAGCCCAGGATGAAGGTGAAGGTGACAATGCTGTTGACGTTGATCCCCATCAACGCCGCCGAATCGAAGTCGTGGGAAACCGCACGCATGGCTCGGCCACGTCTCGTGTATAGCACGATGTAGCGCAAGATCGCCATGAGAACGAGGGTCGTGAAGAACATGATCAGCTGGCCCTTTGGCAGCGAGATGGATAGTCCACTGTCGCTGGCCTTGTCTAGCAGGGCTTTGGCTTCTCGTTCCTTCTCCTGGCTGGCATTTCGAAGGGCGAGCCCCTCGTTGTCCAGGTTGAACGGATCGCGACCAGACGTCTTGATGTAGGTGTCGAACGCTTCCTTGGAAACGGTTGCGAGCTTGGCAGATTCCTCCGCTTTGGCTACGAACGCTCCGTCCTTGGGCTTGAGCGGAATCTCTACGTTGCCCTGGTACGGATTCACCTTGGAATCGATGTTCGGGGCCGGCGCGCTTGGGAGGAAGAGCTGGCCGCCGTACTGGAGCAGCAAAGAGAGCCCGATGGCGGTGATCAGGGACGCAATTCGAGGCTGGCTTCGCATGGGCCGATACGCAAAGCGCTCGATCACCACGCCAACCACGCTGCAGGCGAACATCGAGAAGCCCAACATCAAGAAGAGGTTCAGCGGGCTGCTGCCGGAAAGGGCGTTGTTGGGCGTGTAGCCCAGCCACCATGAGGCAAACAGGGCCGAGTAGGCACCCAGCATGAAGACTTCGCCGTGGGCGAAGTTGATCAGCTTGAGCACCCCGTACACCATCGTGTACCCAAGGGCGATCAAGGCATAGATCGAGCCAAGCAGGATGCCGTTAGCGACCTGCTGGGGCAGGGTGGCCATTTCCAGCCCTGCCACCAGATGCAGCGGTAAGGTCATCAACTACTCTTTGAAGAACGCGTATCGCTTCTTGAAGACTTGGAAGCCCTCACTCTCCGGACGAACCTCGACAACCAAGGCATCCTTGGGAGGATTGCCGCCTTGACCCTTCAGGGTGATGCTGCCGGAGACGCCATTGAAGTTCTCGACGCTCTCGATCGCGGCCGTGAGTGCCTTCGAGTCCATTGCCTTGGATGTCTTCAAGGCTTCGAGAAGCATCTTGGTCGCGTCGTAGCCGAGGGCGCCCATGGTGGTGCCTGGCTCCTTGCCGTTCTTCGCTGCCTTCCACTTCGAAAGGAACGCGGCGACCTCGGGTCGGCTCTCCTTGTTGTTGAAGTGGTTGCAGAAGTAGCTGCCGAGGATGGCCTCGCCGCCGCTGACCAGAAGCTGCGGGCTGTCCCATCCGTCTCCGCCAAGGTACTTGACGTTGAGTCCGGCCGCCTTTGCCTGCTGGGCGATCGGGCCGACTTCTGTGAAGTAGCCGCTAAGGAAGAGGCCGTCCGGGTTCTTGGCCTTCAGCTCCGTGAGCTGGCCGGAGAACTGGGTCTGGCCGCTCTCGTAGAACGCCTCGCCGACGATCTTGCCGCCAAGCTTCGTGAAGTAGTCGTTGAAGCTCTTGCTAAGGCCTTGGGAGTAAGGCTGCTTGTTGTCCGTCATCAAGGCAACGTTGCGGAGCCCAAGTTCCTCGTAGGCGAACTTCGCCATGACCGGCCCCTGGAACGCGTCGGTGTAGCAGACGCGGAAGACATGGGTGCCTTCGCTGGTGAGGTCGGTTCGGGTCGCGCCTACCGCCACAACGGGAACGCCCTTGGCGAAGGCCGCCTTGGCGATCTGGATGGTGTGGCCGCTGGCGACCTCGCCGACGATACCAATAACGCCGTCCGACATGAGCTTCTCGGCGGCCGTCTTGGCCTGCTCGGCCTTGGAGGCGCTGTCGCCAACCAGGAGCTCGACCTTCTTACCGTCCACTCCGCCCGCGGCGTTGAACTCTTCAACGGCGATCTTGGCGCCGTCTACGCTGTCCTCGCCCCAGGGTTTCTGATCGCCGGAAAGGCTTCCGATGATGCCGATCTTGATCGTGTCGCCGGCGACCTTGTTTCCTTCTGCGGTCGGGGTCGGGCGCGCTCCAGCGGCCGCTGCGGGGGTCTCGGTACCCGTGCCTTCCGGTGCCTTGGTGGCGGTGTCGCCGCCGCCGCAGCCAATCATGCCAAGTGCGACGGCCGCTAGTGCGGCTGTCCAAAGATTTCGTTCAATCTGTTTCATCTGCGTTCCACCTCGCCTCGTCGAACCAGTTCGATTTGGACGCGCAGAGTATACGCAATCGTTAACAGTCACTTCGCGGGAATCTAAGAAGCCCGCAAATCCGTCTCAACCAAGTGCCGTAGATCCCACCGGCCGGACGTCTCCCAAGTGGCCTCGACGTTCCTCGGAACGGGTCGGTTTGCTCCATACTCATCCCTATGGATGGCGAGCCCCACCGGACGAATTTTGGGGTGGACCGCGTTGTGTAAATCTTTCTGCCACATCCATAACCACACCGAGTATTCCCTGCTCGACGGGGCCAATCGGATCCCCCAAATGGTGGCGCGCGCGAAGGAGCTGGAGATGCCGGCTCTGGCGATCAGCGACCACGGCGTGATGTTCGGGGCCATGGAATTCTTCTTGGAGTGCCAGAAGAAGGGGATCAAGCCGATCATCGGTGTCGAGGCGTACGTTGCTCGCCAGGGTCATCTCGTGAAGTCTCGCGGGGAAGAGAAGGATTCGGCCCACTTGCTCCTGTTGGCGAAGGACCTGGAGGGCTATCGCAACCTCTGCAAGCTGTCGAGCATCGCGGCACTTGAGGGCTACTACTATCGACCACGGATCGACCACGAGCTGCTCCGTGCCCACAGCAAGGGTCTGATCGGTACTTCGGCGTGCTTAGGCTCGGAGATCTGCCACGAGCTCTTGAGAGGCAAGTACGACCAGGCGCAGTACCTGGCGGGAATGTACAAGGAGATCTTCGGAGACGGAAACTTCTTCATCGAACTCCAGGACCACGGCCTTCCGGAGCAGCGCCAGATCCGCGACCAGCTCTTGCAGATTGCCCGCGAAGTGGACCTCCCGCTGGTTGCTACCAACGATGCCCACTACCTGTGCCGCAAGGACTCAGACCCGCACGACGTTCTGCTCTGCATCCAGACCGGGTCCCTACGAACAGATGAGGGCCGCTTCAAGTTTTCGAACAACGAGTTCTATCTTAAGAGCCAGGAAGAGATGGCGGCGCTTTTTCCGGAGCATCAGGAAGCTCTTGAGAACACCGCGCGGATCGCGGAGATGTGCAATCTGGAGCTTGCCAAAGAGCAGGCCCCGATGCCTCAGCCGGACATCCCGGAGGGCATCGACAGCTTCGACTACCTGACCGAGATCGCGAAGAAGGGCTTGTTGGAGCGCGCCACCGAACCCGAGCGTAAGCTGGAGCGGCTGGAGTTCGAGCTGGGCGTCATCCGCCAGACCGATTTCTCGGACTACTTCCTTCTCGTCAAGGAGTTCGCCCAAGCCACGAGGGACCGTGGCATCTTCTTCGGAGTTCGCGGTTCGGCAGCGGGGTCGTTGGTGTCCTTCGCCTTGGGAATCACGGACGTCGACCCGGTCGACTATGATCTGACCTTCGAGCGGTTCCTCAACCCGGAGCGCGTGTCCATGCCCGATATCGACATGGACTTCGAGGACGCCCGGCGGGACGAAATCATCGACTACGTGACCGAGCGGTTCGGGCGAGATCACGTGGCTCAGATCATCACGTTTGGGACCCTGGGTGCCAAGGCGGCCATCAAGGACTCTGGCCGAGTTCAAGGCTATTCGCCTCAGGAGACGGACAAGCTCTGTAAAGCCATCCCCACCTTGCCTGGATGGAGCCTCGACCGCGCCTACAAGGAGGTCAAAGAGTTCAAAGAGATCGTGGACTCCAGCGACCGCAACAAGTCGTTGTTCCAGACCGCCAAGTCGGTGGAAGGCATCGCGCGCCACGCGGGTGTCCATGCCGCCGGGATCGTCATCTCACGCGAGCCGCTCGTGGATTACGTCCCGCTCTACCGGGGCAACGACGGCCAAGCCGTAACCGCCTACGAAATGGGGATGCTCGAAAAGATCGGCCTCCTCAAGATGGACTTTCTCGGTCTCTCGAACCTAACCGTCCTGGCCAAGACCGTCGAGCACATACGGAAGACCCGGGGTATCGAACTTGACGTTCAGAAGCTGCCGGAAGGGGATGCGGCTACCTTCGAGATGCTCGCCAAGGGCGAAACCGCAGGCGTGTTCCAGCTGGAAGGCGGCGGGATGACCCGTTGGGTGATGCAGCTCAAGCCCAATTCGATCGGCGAACTGGCCGCCATGATCGCGCTTTATCGACCCGGCCCGATGGAGCACATCCCCCGCTTCATCGACACCAAGTTTGGCCGCCAGGAAGCGACCTACCTGGACGAGCGGATGCGGCCGATCCTCGAAGAGACCTACGGCGTCATCGTCTACCAGGACCAAGTTTTGAAGCTGGTCCAAGCGATCGCCGGATTCACCCTCGGCAACGCGGACAACCTGCGCCGTGCCATGGGCAAGAAGGACGTCAAGGGCATGGCGGACAAGAAGGTCGAGTTCCTCGCCGGTACGTCCGAGAGGGGAATCAGCGAGAAGGACGCCGAGGAAATCTGGCGGCTGCTGGAACCGTTCGCGGGCTACGCGTTCAACAAAGCCCACGCCGTCTGCTACTCGATCCTGGCCTACCAGACCGCCTACCTAAAGGCCAACTATCCGATCGAGTACATGGCCGCGCTTCTGGCGGTCTACCGCACGAAGGAAGACCGCGTTACGAGCTTCATCGAGGAGTGCCGCCGAAAGAAGATCGCCGTGCTGCAGCCGGACGTGAACTCCTCCATGGTCGACTTCAGCATCGAGGGGGACTCCATCCGCTTCGGCCTCGCCGCGATCAAAGGCGTGGGCGAGGGGATCGTGCAGGCGGTAATTGAGGAACGCCAGAAGGAAGGATCGTTCACCCACCTGTACGAGTTTTGCGAGCGGATGAAGCCCTTCGGCCTGAACAAGACGGTCGTCGAGGCCCTCGCAAAGGCCGGAGCCTTTCACGCGATTGAGCCCAACCGCCGAAAGCTCCTCGATCGGGTGGAGGGCGCCCTGCAGTTCGCGGACACCGCCAACCGAGATCGGCTGGCTGGGCAGGTGTCGCTCTTCGGCGAGGCCGCCGGCGGCGAAAAGCCCTCCTACCCGGTGCTACCGGATGCCGATCGACCCGGGCGCGCGGAGATCTTGGCCTGGGAGAAGGAAGTGATGGGCATTTATGTGTCCGACCATCCCCTACGGGGCCACGAGCGATCGATCAAAAGCAACAGCACGCATTCGTGCGCAAGCGTAGAGGAGTTGGACGAGCGTGCGCCGGTCAAGTTGGCGGGCGTGATTGCCTCCCTTCGCACCATCACGACGAAGAAGGGTGAGAAGATGGCCACCTTTGTCCTTGAGGATTTCAGCGGACAGGTGACGGTGACCTGTTTCCCCGCAACCTATACCAAGCTGGGCAGCAAGCTGGAAAAGGACGAGGTGGTCTCGCTCACCGGGTTCGTCACTTTCCGTGAGCGGCTCGGCTCGGGCGGCGAGCGAAGCGTCGAGATACGACTGGACGACATCTCGCCCCTGGCCCCGAGACTCGATCTAGACGTGCCGCGGCGCTCGTCATCGGACGGCCTCGTTTCCATCCGCCTGAAACGGGCCACCCGTGCCCAAGTGAACGAGCTCAACGAGCTGCTGGCTCGGTTCCCGGGAGGTCACGAGGTCATGATCGAGATCGAGCCGATCGACGAACTGCCGCCGATCTATCCGATGCGGTGTATCCAACCGGGTGAGGCCTTCACCCGCGCGGTTGCCAAAGCGCTCCCTGGCGCGAGCATCCAGGTGTCCGACCCTCCCAAGGAACCCTCGCCGACCCTACACGGTTCAACTAATGGCAAGCATGAAACTCCCCTGGCTCCTAGTCATCTCCCTGCCGATCCTGACTTCTTCGGTCCGAGCTGACGAATTCGACAACCATGTCTCGGATGTGGCCCTGCTGCAGGTCAAGGCCGTCCAGAAGGAGGTCGGGATTTCCGATGCTCAACGTGCACGCCTGAATGTGCACGCTGGCGCCCACAAATCCAAGCTCGTGGCCTACGAGACAAAGCTCAAGGCCGAGATGCAGCGCTCGAAGAAGCAGATTCAACTGGACCAGAAGGTCCTCATGGGCTACTTCTCGACCCTGCGAAGCGCGATCATCAAGGAGCTGAAGCCGGCGCAAACAAAGCGCCTCCGAGAACTCACGCTTCAGCGATCCGGTCTGGTCGGAATCCTCGACCAGAAGGTGGCCGCGAAGGTCGGTGTCTCCAACTCGCAACTGGAGAAGATGCGGTCTGCGTACGTGGCGGGCGCCAAGCAGGTCGCGGAGATCGAACAGAAGGCCCTGAACAAGATCCTGGTTCAGTACAAAGACAAGAAGCCGAAGGACCAGACCGAGGCAAACAAGCTCCAGAAGGAAGCCGGACAGAAAATCGAGTCCGAGCGCCGTTCGATCCAGCCTACGGTCGTTCGAATCCAGAACGGGACCCGGGACAAGATGCTCGCGGTTATGACCGAGTCTCAGAAGAACGCGTACAAAGTCTTGCAAGGCAAGACGTTCGATTGGTCCAAGGCCTAGGCGCGCCAAGGCCCCGGTATGAAAGAATTAGCCTATGAGCCGGATCGCCTCGACGTTTGCCGACCTTAGGAGCCGAGGCGAGAAGGCGCTCGTTCTCTTCGTAACGGCTGGTGACCAGCCGCTGGACCAGCTTCCAGCCATCCTGGCATGCCTTCAGGACGCCGGAGCCGACCTCATCGAAGTTGGCATTCCATTCAGCGACCCGTTCGGCGAAGGCCCAACGATCCAGGGAAGCAGCCAGCGTGCCCTTGATCGCGGTACGACTCCAAGCGCCATCCTCGATCAGCTCGCGCGGTTAGAGAAACGTGTGCCCCACGTCACCATGGGCTACTACAACACGGTGCTTCGCATGGGTTTGGATGCCTATGCCGCCCGCTCCCATGCGGCCGGCTGCTCAGGAACCATCATCAGCGACCTCGTGCCGGACGAGGCCGATGCTTGGTGCGAGGCAAGTAAGGGCCACGGACTGGACACCATCTTCTTGAGCGCCCCCACGAGCACCGAGCAACGCCTGGACGAGGTCGCCGCCAAGAGCACCGGATTCGTATATGCGGTCTCGCGTACCGGAGTTACGGGGGCAGGGCAGGAGGTGCCACCCGAGGTGGCCGGACTGGTCCAAAAGATCAAGTCGCGAACCCAGACGCCGGTTTGCGTCGGCTTCGGAGTCTCAAGGCCCGAGCATGTGCGGATGATCTGCCAGGTGGCAGACGGAGCCGTTGTCGGAAGCGCGCTAGTCGAGCTCCTGCATCACCGCTGGAACGGTGGCGCCGGCGCCTCCGAGGTGGCCGAGTTCGTCCAGAGCCTCAAAGCGGCGACTCGGGGATAGTCGTTATGTCAAAAGCCCCGCATGGCGGAGACTTCTTCAAGGCTCTAGGTGAGGACTTTTCCCACCTGGACCGCTTGGAAGAGGTCGTTAGCGCAGATGTTCTAGACGCCTGGTATCCGCCGGCGCCTAGCATCCTTGAAGGGTTGCGTACTCATCTAGAGTGGTTCGTTCGCACAAGCCCGCCGACCCACGCCGAAGGGCTGCGAGCTGCCATCGCGCAAGCCCGGGGAATCGAGCCTGACTCGATTTTGCTCGGAGCCGGAAGCTCCAGCCTGATGTTCCTCGCCTTCCCTAAGATGGTGGCGCCAGGGTCCAAGGTGGTTCTCCTAGACCCGATGTATGGGGAGTACCGGCACCTCTTCGAGCAGGTGATCCCTTGCCAAGTCGACCTGCATCCCTTAGTCAAGGAGAGCGACTTCGCTCTAGACGTTCGCGATGTGGCCGCCACCGCAATGGGAGCCGACCTCCTAGTTCTGGTCAACCCCAACAGCCCGACTGGCCAGGGCACTTCCGTGACGGAGATCGACTGGCTGCTCGGCGAATTGGGGCCGCGTACCAAAGTCTGGATCGACGAAACGTACATCGACTTCGCTCCCGACCTTGGTTCGGCAGAAAGCCTAGTGGCCAAGCACCCTCAGCTCGTGGTCAGCAAGTCCATGTCTAAGTTCTACGCCCTCAGCGGGCTGAGGCTGGGTTACCTGACGGCGGATCCGTCCTTCGTGGCGCCACTTGATCAGGTGAGTCCTCCCTGGGGCGTGGGCATGATGGCGCAGTACGCTGGAATCCACGCTCTGCAGGAAGAGGACTATTACCGCCAACGGGCCTACGAGACCGACTCTCTAAGGAAGGCCCTTGCCTCCGGTCTGGGTTCGCTCGGATTCCAGGTTGTTCCGTCTCGGACCAACTACCTGCTATGCCGGATGCCCGCCGGCAATGAGTCTGGGCCCTTGGTTGCACGGTGCGCGGAGGAACGAGTCTTCCTGAGAGACTGCGCCTCGATCAGTCCCAGGCTTGGCCACCGGTACGTGAGGATTGCGGTCAAGCCCGAGGTCGAATGCGCTCGCATCCTGTCCTCGGTTGCCAAGGCCCTTCGCCCCTGAGCTACTCCGCGAGTAGCTTCTCAATCAGGGCTCGAATCGCGCGGAACGACTCCGGCGAGTACCCGGCATGGGCTGCCCGTACAATGCCGGTCTTGTCGATGACCACCAGGTAGGGAACCGACGTTGCTCCGTACGTGTCGAACGTGGCTTTGGCGACCATCGAGGACGTCCAGGGAAGCTGTTGGTCCCGAACGAACCCCGCGACCTTGGTTGCCTCGACTTCCTTGGTAACGTCCTTCTCGTCTCCAAAATAGCCGTAGAACCGCGACAGGCCGACGACCTCGACACCTCTATCCTTCAGGTCGGTAGAGAGCTTCTTCAGGTCCGGGAACTGCGCCAGGGTCGGGGCCGACCAATGCGCGAAGAAGGAGAGGACGACGACTTTGCCCTTCATCGATCCTAGGTCCGGAACCGTCATTCCTGCCTCGGCAATGAACGCGGGGGCCGGCTTGCCCTTGATCGTGAACTGGTTCTTCATGACCCGCAAGCGGCGGCGAGTTTCCGAGTCGGCGGGATAGCTCGCCATGGCGCGGTCAAGAGTTTGGGTTGCCAGGGCAACCCGGCCAGCGTCGGCCTGGATCTGGGCCGCCTGAACGGCGCGAGCGTAGCCGAGCTTCTCCCGCTCGTCTCCGGTGAGCGCGGATTCGTCCACCTTGGAGGATGCGAGTTGCAGAGCTTCGAGGCCGGCTTCGCGGTCCTTCAGGGCAATCCCGTAGGCGTAGTACTCGGCGGTGGTGAGGGCAAGCTTGTAGGCGTTCGCGTTGTCAACCGGCTTGGCAGCCTTGAGCGCGAGGATGGCGGTTTCTGGGTCTCGATCGCCCACTGCCGCGTCGAGCAGCATGACCTGGGCGTCGAAGGCGGCCTGGCCTTTAGGGGCCGTCCGCAGGAACCGGGTGGTAGCAATGCGCTGCCGCTTGAAGAGGTTTGCAGAGCGGTAGACCTTGGCCCACTCCAAGCCCTCGGCTGGCACGATGCGCGCTGCATTCACAGACTTAAGAAGGACGGCAGCCTTCTTCTGGCGGCTCGGCATGTCCGGGATCGCTTCGAGTTCCGCGAGAAGTCGTTGTGGCCTAGAGATCCCAGTTTGGGCGGGCGCGAGAGCGCCTAGCACGAGCAAGCCGGTGGCAACGCAGAGCATTCGAACAGAAATCATCCCCCGATAGTCTACGGGGTTTTTGGTCCAAACCAGGGTTGGTAGATGTCACACGTAAACGCGATTAGACTTCGTCGAGGAGACGAAGAATGCCCGCCGCACGGGACTGATTCGGGTCTAGTTTCAGGGCCTTCATCGCATCTTCTTTGGCCCCTTTGGTGTTGCCATTCTGCACCCGAATGGAGGCTCGATGGGTGAGCATCTTGGCGCTGTTGGGGTCATCCTTGAGCGCGCGATTGACCGCCTTTTCGGCGTCTGCGTACTGCTGAGTTCGGAAGAGAGCGACGGAGAACTGGAAGAAGCCGAGCGTAACGAGCGGCTTCAGCTCCGAAGTTAAGGTCTTCGGGATCACCGTCTCGAAGACCAGAAACTCCTTGACCGCGTCCTCGTTCTCGTCGAGGGCAAGGTGGATCGTCCCCGCCTGCATGTTCAGGGAGAAGTTGTCCGGAGAGAAAGCCTTCATTCCATCCAAGAGTTTTGCTGCTTGGCGGAGGTCGCGCTTATCCACTTCCGTCATCTCCTCACCGTTGTCAAGCTTGATGAAGGGGCCCCGCGTCAGCTCGAATGCTTGCTTGGACACCGCGCTGTATTCGGTGGCGTTGCGGATGACCGGCACGCCGGAGCCGCCACCGCAACCGGCCAGGGCACCGACGATCAGAAGGAGGAGCAGACTAGGACGCAACGAGGTTCACCAGTTTGTTGGGGATGACAATCACCTTGCGGATGCTCTTGCCTTCAAGGTGGGTCTGGACTTTGGCGGAGGCAAGAGCCCCTGCTTCCAGTTCCTCGTTGGAGGTTCCAGCAGGGAACTCGAGGGTGTCGCGAAGTTTGCCGTTGACCTGAACCGCCACGGTAACGACGTCGGCGGCCGCAAGGGCCTCCTCGTGGGTGGGCCAGTCCTGCCGGAACACGAAGCCCGGCTTCTGCAGGATGCCTTCCCAGATCTCGTCCGCCGAGTGCGGGGCTCCCGGAGAGAGCAGGAGCGGCAAGGTCTCCAACGCCTCGCTCAGGGCAAGGGCATGGGCTCGGTTGCTGGGGTCGGCCTTCGCCAACACGTCCGAGATGCCGTTCACGTACTTCATCAGGCCAGACACGTAGGTGTTGAACCCAAAGGAGTCGATGTCCGCCGTCGACGTCTTGATCGTGAAATGGGTTAACCGCCGAGCTTCCTTGCCGAGCGGGTCCATGGCTTCGAACGGGATGTGCTCGCGCCAGTCGGCTGCCCAGAACGGCTTGAGGTCCGTTGCCAGCTTGAAGACCTTGCTGAGGAAGCGGGTCATCCCCATCATCCCCTCGTTGGACCACTGCACGTCCGCGCTGAAGGGCGCCACGAACAGGAGGTACATGCGCAGGGCGTCCGCGCCGAAGGTGGCTTTGGCTTCGTCTGGCGTGACCACGTTGCCCTTCGACTTGGACATGCGGACCCACTTGTAGAACAGTTGGTTGCCCTCGCCCCTTGCCTTCATGGCGTCGGCTTCCGCAAAGGAGACCAGGATGCCGTCCTCGCCAACCCCAAGAGTCTCGCCATCGCGAGGCTGCCGATAGGGGGTGTAGGCAAGGACCTGTCCCTGGTTCTGAAGCCGCGCAAACGGCTCGCGAACCTGGATGAGGCCGGCATCGTTCAGGACCTTGGTCCAGAAGCGGGCGTAGAGCAGGTGCATGACCGCATGCTCGGCGCCACCCACGTAGCAGTCCACCGGCATCCAGTAGTTGGCCCGGTCGAGGTTCCAGGCTTCCTTGGGATTGTGCGGATCGCAGAAGCGCAGGAAGTACCAAGAGGAGCAGGCGAACCCGCTCATCGTGTCGGTTTCCCGGCGTCCGAGCTTGCCGTCCCGATCCGTTACGTTAACGAACTCCGGGATGTGCGCGAGCGGGGAAGAGCCGTCCCCGCTGGGTTCATAGCTGTCAACGTCCGGAAGCAGGACCGGAAGATCCTGCACGGGGACGAGTTGCTCGTCGCCGTCGGCGCTGTGGATGACCGGAATCGGGCAGCCCCAGTAGCGCTGTCGAGAGGTCAGCCAGTCGCGCAGTTTGTACTGCGTGATGGCCTTGCCGATGCCCAGGCCCTCCATCCAGCGGGCGAGGGCAAACTGGCCCTCGGCGACGGACAGCCCGGTGTACTCGCCGGAGTTGACCATGACGCCGTCCTTGGCGGCGTAGCAGCCTTCGGGGATTTTGCCTTCCGCGGGGGCGATGACGGGGATCACCGGGATGCCGAACTTCAGGGCGAACTCGTAGTCGCGCTCGTCGTGGGCGGGGACGGCCATGATCGCGCCGGTGCCGTAGGTGGCCAGCACGTAGTCGGCAAGCCAGATCGGGACCTTCTGGCCGTTGCCGGGGTTGATGGCGTAGGCGCCGGTGAAGACGCCGGTCTTCTCCCGGTTGGTGGCGGTGCGGTCGGTGTCGCTGAGTCGCTTGGCGGCTTCTTGGTACTCGCGGACGTCGGCCTGGTTCTCGGCCGGGACGATCTTTATCAGATCTTCCACCAAGGCATGCTCGGGGGCGAGGACGCAGAACGCGACGCCGAAGAGGGTGTCGATGCGGGTGGTGAAGACCTCGAAGGAGAGTTTCTTAGCGGGGGTGTTGTGGTTGTCGAGGTCGAACTTGCCGTCGCTGTCTCCGGTACCGGCAACGTCCAAGCGGAACTGAACGCCTTCGCTCTTGCCGATCCAGTTGCGCTGCTGGGCTTTGATGCCTTCGGGCCAGTCCAGCGTGTCGAGGTCGTCGATCAGTTGCTGGGCGTACTCGGTGATCTTGAAGTACCACTGGGGAATCCACTTCTTCTCGACCAGGGCACCGGACCGCTCGGCGCGTCCGCCGATGATCTCTTCATCAGCCAGAACCGTCTTGTCCACCGGGTCCCAGTTGACCGCCGCCTGCTTGCGATACGCCAGGCCACGCTCGTGCAAGACCTCGAAAATCCACTGCGTCCACTTGTAGTAGTCGGGATCGGCGCTGGAGAACGAGCGCGACCAGTCGTAGCTGATGCCCACGAGCTCCATCTGGCGCCGGTAGTTGGCGGCATACCGCTCGATCATGGGCGCGGGATGGGTCTTGTTCTTGATCGCCTCGTTCTCGGCGGGGAGGCCGAAGCTGTCGAAACCCATGGGATGCAACACGTTGTAGCCCTGCATGAATTTCATGCGGCACAGGACGTCGGTCGGCACGTAGTTCCGGCAGTGCCCCACGCTAAGCCCCGCGCCGCTGGGATACGGGAAGAAGTCCATGCCGTAGAACTTGGGCCGGCCGGGCTCTTCGCGGGTCGCAAAGAGGTCCGCCTGCTTCCAGCGTTCCTGCCATTTGGACTCGAATTGGGAGGGCTCGTAGCGGTCGGGCATACGTAGGTTGTACCGCCAAGGGCGGTTTGGGTGTCCCCGTTCGGGCCGAGGCCCGTTAGGCTGGCGCGGGCCACGGCGGAGACGGGCGGGCTGACCGATGTCGCCCGAGGTGAGTCGTGCCGCACGGGTACAACAAGATATGAACCAGCACCAACGCGTGCTCGTCGTCGACTTTGGCGGCCAGTACACCCAGCTCATTGTCCGGCGAGTTCGCGAGTTCGGGATTTACAGTGAGATGGTGCCCTGGCAGACCGCCGCAGAACGCATCAAGCTCGAGAAGCCAGACGCCGTCATCCTCAGTGGAGGACCCCGGAGCGTCCTTGAGCCGGGCGCGCCGGACCTAGACTTCGGTGTTCTGACTGGTCTTCCCGTCCTGGGCATCTGCTACGGCCAGCAGCTGATGGCGAAGCGGCTTGGTGGCAAGGTAGAGGGTGCACTCCATCGGGAGTACGGCCTGCGCACGTTGCAGGTCCATGCGAGGTCCGGGCTTGGTGGCCGCGAGTTGCAGGAAGCTTCTCTCAGGTCCGACCATCTATCCGTTTCTCCAGGCGAGAGCCTGGATGCATCCTTGGCCGGAATGAAGGTCGAAGCGTCCGGGCCGGTGGCCGCGCTCCTTCACGACCTAGAGCACAACCAAGTTTGGATGAGTCACGGCGACCAGGTGCTGGAGGCTCCCCCCGGGTTTGTGGTGACCGCGAGCACCGATAGCTGCCCAGTAGCTGGGTTCGAGAACCCCAGCGCGCGCCAGTACGGCGTCCAGTTCCACCCGGAGGTCAGCCACACGCCCAGCGGGAAGGAAGTGCTCCGGCGATTCCTCTTTGAGGCGGCTGGACTGAAGGGCGACTGGACCAGCGAGAGCTTCATCGACGACCAAGTCGAGGCCATTCGCGCCAAGGTCGGCGAGACCGGCAAGGTCCTGTGTGCGGTGAGCGGAGGCGTGGACTCCAGCGTCATGGCGGCGCTGTTGGTGAAGGCCATCGGCGACCGCGCGGTGTGCGTCTTTGTGGACCACGGTCTCCTTCGAAAGGGCGAGGGCGAGCAGGTCCGCGAAACATTCCTCGACCATTTCCACGCCAACCTCAAAGTGTTTGAAGAGCAGGACAGATTCTTTGGAGCCCTGCGTGGGCTCACCGATCCTGAGGCGAAGCGTAAGGCGGTCGGTGAGAACTTCGTGCGGGTATTCGAAGAGCATGCTGGCGATTTGGAGGACTGTACATTCCTTGCCCAAGGAACGCTCTATCCAGACGTCATTGAGAGCGGAAGCCCGACGGCGGCCAAGATCAAGACCCACCATAACGTGGGCGGCCTACCGGCGTGGATGAAGATGGAGTTAATCGAGCCGCTTCGTTGGCTCTTCAAGGACGAGGTTCGTGAGGTGGGTCGCAAGCTTGGGTTGCCCGACGAGATGGTGGATCGAGAGCCGTTCCCCGGTCCGGGCCTGTCGGTCCGAATCTTGGGCGAGGTCACACCCGAAAAAGCGCACATGGTCCAGGAAGCGGACTGGATCTTCCGGTCCGAGCTCAAGTCGCGGGGCCTCAACAAGGGGATCTGGCAGTCTTACGCCGCGCTCCTGGATTCCAAGAGCGTTGGCGTAATGGGCGATGAGCGGACGTACCAGAGTCCGATCGTGCTTCGCGCGGTGGAAAGCGAGGACGCAATGACGGCCCGCGCGGTGAACATCCCGTTTGAGGTTCTCGAACACATCTCAAACCGGATCGTTAACGAGGTCAAGGGAGTGAACCGCGTGTTCTACGACCTGACCAGCAAACCTCCGGCGACGATCGAACTCGAGTGAGTCGCGCTTTGGCGCGACTGTACGGAAAGTAGTCCTCGACTCTATTCTCACCTGGGCCCAAACGGGCCCGGTGTTGAACATGACCTTGAAGTTTGTCGGTGTAGCCTTCGTTTTGGGAGCTTCGCTCTCCTCGTCCTTTGCCAGCGGTGGCAACGTCCTGGTTTGGGCGACGGGCGAATCCTTCCCGCTGGGTACTTCCTACCTCGATTCGTCGGGAGCATTCGACTCCGTGACGACGGTTCTAAGCAACAGCACGCTCAGCTTTTCCACCCTGAACAGCTACGACAAAGTGCTCTACTACAGCAACAGCAGCAGCGGCGTTGACGCAACGTCGGTCGGCGACGTTCTGGCCGACTTTGTGGATACGGGTAAGCGATTGGTTCTTGCCACGTTCTCCTGGGCCAACCAGGGCGGAAACACGCTAGGAGGCCGGATCGTCTCGGATGAACTGTCCCCGTACGCGGTGGCAGGCAACTCGCTCTACACCAGTGAGACCATGGCGTCCAACGACGGAAGCGTTTGGTTCGACGGCGTGAACAACCTCAACGTCTACTTCCATGATGATGTAGCTTTGACGTCTGGAGCGGTGTCGCACGGCACCTACACGGATGGCCGGAGCATCCTGGCGACGAAGGGCAACGTGGTGGGACTCAACATGTTCCCGAACGAGGCTTGGGGCAACATCGGTGGCGACTACCAGCGGCTGGCGGTCAACTCGCTTGCCGGCGAGCCGGTGCCGGAGCCCGCGACGATGGCGGCTTTGGGCCTTGGTCTGGCGGCGGTCTCTCGCCGACGTCGCTCCAAGTAAGTCGGGGTTGGGCCTCGCTTCGCACGGGGAGCGGGGCCCAAATTGCGTCTCGGGTTCCCCATAATCAGGGACCGTGAACATGACGTACTCCGAGGCCTTGGCCTACGTATCCTCGCTTGCCCCCCGGGGTTGGCGGTTGGGGCTGGACCGGATGCAGGAGTTTGCGCGAAGGGCCGGCCTAGACCAAGGCGGGCCCCGGTACATCCAGATCGCCGGGACGAACGGGAAGGGAAGCGTGACCGCGTTTGTGCAGTCTCTCCTGATCGAGCAGGGGTATCGAGCCGGCGCGTTCTTCAGTCCGTACGTGTACGACCCGCGTGAACGGGTTCAGTTTGGGCGCGAGCTCATCTCCGAAACCGATTTTGCGAGCGTGGTCCAGGCCTTGATGCCGATCGCCGAAGGCATGGAGGACTCCGAGTTCCAAGGGCCGACCGAGTTTGAGTTCAAGACGGCGGTGGGTGTGGAGTACTGGCGTCGTCGGGATTGCCAATGGGTGTCCCTGGAGGTTGGGCTTGGCGGGCGGCTAGACGCCACCAGCATCGTGACGCCGGCGGCCGGAGTAATCGTGAGCATTGGGCTTGACCATACGTCGATCTTGGGCGACACCTTGGAGTTGATCGCGGCAGAGAAGGCAGGCATCGTGAAGCCGGGCATGCCCCTGGTGGTGGGCCAAATGGAGCCCGGACCGCGCGCAGTGATCGAAAGGATCGCCCGCGAGCAGGGAAGCGAGGTGTGGCGATTCGGGACCGAGATTCGGGTGGAGGAACTTCCTGATGGGCTGAAGGTGACTACCCCGGTCGGTAGCTATTCTGGCCTGAGACCTGGACTGAAGGGGCGCATCCAGCACCACAACCTGGCCTTGGCGATCGGAGCACTGGAAGCGGCCGGCGCGATTCGGGATGCTTCGATGCTTCCACTCGGCGCCAGCCGGGCCTTCTGCCCGGGCCGTTTCGAGCAGAGAGGACGGTTTGTTCTGGATGGGGCGCACAACCCTCAGGCGGCCAGAGTGCTGGTGAAGATCCTGCGGGGAGAGGGCTTTGCCGACAAGAGCCTGGTGTTGCTGACCAGCATGGTCAACGGCCACGAGTCAGAAGGGTTCTACCGTGCGCTGGCCCCGATGGTTCGGGAGGCCCACGTCGGCCCGATCGACTTCCACCGGGCGCAACCCGCGGAGCGGGTCGCGGAGGCGGCTCGCGCGGCGGGGATCCCGGCGACCAGCTATGCGACCCTTCCCGAGGCCATCGCCGCCGCGGAGCGGGCGGCGGGTGAGCAGACGGTGCTGGTGTCGGGGAGCTTCTACTTCCTGGGCGATGTCGGGAAGCTGATTGGGTGAACGGGCCTTCTTCGTGAGGTCGTGATTGTGGAGCTTCACGGGTGTGGGGTGCGGCTCAGAGGTGACGTATACGTGTGACTCTCGCTAGGTCCGGGCGTGGGCGAGACTCCGGGTAATGAAACATCTCTTGATTCTCGGTGCTTGCCTCGTCGTCTCGCCGGCCGCCCATGCCCTTTCGGGAATCGGAGCGTTTGCTGGCTCTCTGTCGGAGGACTTCGATAGCCTGGCCGACTACAACGATCTGGGATACTCCGGATCGAACCCCCTTGCTGTGATGGCGGGCGGCGCGTCGTTCGGCAACTCGGGCTCCTACGCCCAGTCCTGGGTCTATAATGTTGGCTCGGCCACCTGGTCCCTGGGCACCAGCGGCCCCGCCCTAGCAACGAGCGGCGCGCAGGGCCTTGGGCTGTTTAACGGCAGCCTGCCTGTCGACGTCACGTTGACGTTCACCAGCTCGGTGACCGCTTTTGGCGGCTACTTCGCCACGGACGACGGTCTGACCACGATTGTTGACTTCTACGATGCCTCGAATGCGCTACTTGGCACTTCGGCCATTTCGACGTCAACGAATTTGATGACGTGGCACGGTTGGTCGGACGCGAGCGGCATCAAGTCGATCCGCTTCACCGGAGCCGCGGTCGCTCCTGTGATGGACGACCTTCAGGCCAATCCTGTGCCTGAGCCCGCGAGCCTTCTCGTCCTCGGTCTCGGCGCGATGGTCGCCCGCCGCCGCAAGAACTAGGGCTCAACTGGCCACCCTCCCGGGCCACCGGGTTGGTGGCCAGGTTCTGAGACGCGACGTTCCTCCCGGCGCCTGCGGTCGCAGTGTAGCCGGATCGGGTCACATACCTGCCGCTCCTGGGGTATCTTGTTGGTTCGCGCCGAGAGGTGGCGGTTTCCTTGCCAGGGAACCGGGAATTCGCGGCGAGTACATCAGGAAACAACAATGGCAAACGGTATCAAAGTCCGAATTCGTCTTCGCGCGTACGATCATCGCATGATCGATCAGTCCGCCGAAAAGATCGTCGAGACCGCAAAGCGCACGGGCGCCCGCGTCTCCGGTCCCACCCCGCTCCCGACCAACATCCGACGCTTCTGCGTCATCCGTGGTCCGCACATCGACAAGGAGTCGATGGAGCACTTCGAGCTTCGCACGCACAACCGGCTCATCGACATCCTCGAGCCGAGCAACAAGACGATCGACGCCCTGATGCGGCTCGACCTTCCCAGCGGCGTCGACATCGAAATCAAGAGCGCCTAGAGCGATAGGCTCCGGCCCGTCGCCAATGCCGAGCATTCCTTGCAGAAGGCTCGGCATTTTGTTGTCTGGCCCCATCAGACAGGCCGGTTCTGGGGTGGAGCCCCTTCTCGGAAAAGGGTGACGTGCTGCTTGCTCCAGGGCAGGAGCGACCGTAGACGTGCTCTAGCCTTGCGTGATAGGATCAGGTGAGTGGCCTCGCGACTGGCCGCCTCGGGGGAACAAGGTTGCGGCGAGGTTCAAGGGCCGCCGACTGGATGGAGGTTCCTCACATGAGTACTCTTCGGATCCCGGGCAGAATCGTCGCCATAGGCGGTTTTGCCCTGATTGGTTGGTCGAATGCTTCGGCCACCGTTTACGACCTCGTCGACGACTGGAGCGACGTGAACAACCCCATGGGGCAGTGGTCGCTCTTGAAGTTGCCCAACACCCCATTCACGGTGAACCAGGCAGATTGGCTGGCCGACGGCTCGGGGCTCCACGCTTGGGCGGACGACCCCTTTCCCGCTCAACTGCACGTACCGTTCTGGGCGAAGATAGACGACGCCCACGCGAACTTGCTGGGCGACTCGCCAGCCGACAGCATCTTGATGCACGGCAACGACCCCCTCCGGACCGGCAGCACCTACACGGCAGCCGTTTTCACCAGTCCGACGACCGGTCTGGCGTCGGTAGCGGGCGATGTCTGGATGGCGGCTAAGACGCTTCCTCGGGGAATGAACTGGCAGATTCTGAAGAACGGTGCCCTTCAGACCGAAGGGATCGTGTCTCACTCGGATGCGTACACCTCGGCGGCTCCGATGTCCTTTGCATCCGGAACGGGCGGCGCCGGTGCGCTGGACTTTGCGGTCGCGGCGGGCGATCTTGTTGAACTCCGCATGTTGCCGAGCACCGTCTCGCCGGACAACGAAGTGCCTTGGATCGCCGGGCTGCACGTGAGCGTGGATGTCACGCCCGTCCCCGAGCCCGCAAGCCTCGCAGCCCTGACGCTTGGGGCACTCGCCCTGGGTCGCCGCCGACGGGCCTGATCTTGGCTAGTCAGAATAAAAGAGGGCTTGAGCCGGAATGGCTCAAGCCCTCTTTTATATTCGTGGGGTGGTTAGGCTCGTCGTCGCTTGATCGCAGCCAGGCCCAGGCCCAGGATCGCCAGGGTTGCGGGCTCGGGCACCGCTTCCACACTGACGTCGTCGATACCGATGTTGTTGTTGTCTCCGCCGCCGTACCCGTTGTAGAAGGTGATGCTGGTCGAGGCGCCGGATGCCACGAAGGAGGCGCTCTGCAACGACCAATCGTTGCTTCCGGTGAAGCTGCCGAGGGACGTGTAGGAGACGCGGCTTCCGCCGTCGATGCTCAGGTCGACCACGCTCGAGGCTTGGTAGTAGGGAGCGCCGTTGTTGGAAAGGCTGTTTGCCTGCCACCAGCTGACGGTGTACTGCTGATTGGCCACCGTCGAGATCGACTGGGTTACGCCCGAAGTGGTGCCGTTGTTGCCGGCGCCGGTCAGGTCGAGGTACTGGCGACCGGAGTTCGCCTGGAACTGAACGATGCCGTTTCCAGGTTCGCCGTACGCGCTGTCGACCACGAGGACCTGGGCTCCGACCACGGTCCAACCCGTGATGGAGGTGTCGCCGTTCCCGTAGGTGGCGTAGCTTCCGATTCCGACGCCGGGATCTTCGAATCCTCCGTTGATTAGGCTGGCCGACGAGAAGGCGCCGACTCCGACAAGAACTGACAATGCAATGAGCTTCAAAATAGTCTCCAAGCTGGGCGCAATCGCCCATCAACAAGGGTCTCCCATTGTCCGGTCTCTAGATAGTCACTCCTGTGCGTGACAGGACCGAGGCGGACGGGATAGGATGAGGGCATGCCCGCACTTGCGCTCACCCTAATGGTTGCCCTCGCCACCACGCAGAAGCCCGCAACCTTCACCGTCGGCGTCCAGGCCTACAGCTTCAACCGGTTCACCAGCTTCCAAGCCATCGAGAAAACCGCGCAAGCCGGCGCCACCACCATCGAGTTGTATCCGGGCCAGAAGCTAAGCCCAGAAATGCCCGTGGGCGTTGGGCCAGACATGGGGGCCGATGCGGAGGCTGCGCTCAAAACCCAACTTGAGAAGTACGGTGTGGACGTAAGGGCCTTCGGCGTTACCGGCATCAGCGGCAAAGAAGAGGATGCCCGCAAGCTCTTCACCTGGGCCAAGCGAATGGGCATTGAGATCCTTAACACCGAAAGCGCCGACGCGATCGACACGATCGAGAAGATGGTCAAGGAGTTCGACATCAGCGTGGGCTTCCACAACCATCCCAAGCAGCCCAACAATACCAACTACAAGGTTTGGGACCCTGCGTACATCTACTCCCTCGTCAAGGACCGAGACGTCCGCATCGGCTCCTGTGCCGACACCGGCCACTGGGTGCGGTCCGGCATCAAGCCGCTGGATGCGCTGAAGACCTTGAAGGGGCGAGTCGTTTCCAGCCATCTGAAGGACCTCCACGAGTTCTCGCGCGGCGGGCACGACGTGCCTTGGGGTCAGGGAGTATCGGATATTCCAGGGATTCTGGCCGCCTACAAGAAGATGGGCTTCAAGGGCCACGCATCCGTGGAATACGAATACAACTGGGACAACTCGCTACCGGACATCGCCCAGTGCATCGGGTTTGCCCGGGCGATCACTTCGTCGAAGTAGGTCGTACCACAGCCCTAAGCTACCGGCCTTGACCGTTGGGGTGAATGCCGGGTATAACTCCAGGTCGCGCGTCCGGGATTGCCCGGAACGTGCATCGGCTTCCCAGCCAGGACCGGGCGACCCCTCCTCCTCACGGAACGGGGCAACGCTTCTCTACCAAGACGGTCTGTAAGGCAGAAACGAAGCTGAAAGGATAAGGAGGAAGAATGCTCCCAGGAATTCTAGGGACTAAGATTGGCATGACGCACCTCTTCACAGAGGAAGGCAAAATGGTTCCGGTGACCGTCATTCAGGCGGGCCCGGTCTACGTAACGCAGATCAAGACCGACGAGACGGACGGCTACAAGGCCGTTCAGGTTGGCTACGGTGAGGCGAAGGAGAAGAAACTCACCTTCCCCAAGTTCGGCCACCTCAAGAAGGCCGGTCTGCTCAAGAACCTCAAGACGCTCCGCGAGTTCCGCGTCGAGAACCTGGACGGGCTTAGCCTGGGCCAAGAGATCTCGGCCGATATCTTCGCCGATGGCGATGTGATCACGGTCACCGGCATCAGCAAGGGCAAGGGCTTCCAGGGCGGCGTCAAGCGGTACCACTTCAAGGGCCAGCACATGACGCACGGCTACATGACCCACCGACGTCCGCTTTCGAGCGGTGCGACGGGTCCGCAGCGCGTCTTCAAGGGCGTCCGCAAGCCGGGCCGCATGGGCACCGACACCGTCACCCAGAAGGGCCTCAAGGTCGCCAAGGTGGACGTTGAGCGCGGGCTCATCATGGTGGACGGCAGCGTCCCCGGTCCTAACGGTGCGCTCGTAACCATCAACAAGGTGGCTAAATAATGGCGACGAACATCGAGATCAAGGGCAAGGACGGCAAGAAGGCCGGGACCCACAAGCTGAGCGAAGCTTTGGTCGGCGCGAAGACCTCGGTCATGACGGTTCACCGAACCGTGGTGGCGGAAGAGGCCAACAAGCGCCAGGGCACCCAGGAAGCCAAGACCCGGGCGGAAGTCCGAGGCGGTGGCCGCAAGCCGTACAAGCAGAAGAAGACCGGTAACGCCCGACAGGGTACGGTCAGCGCCCCGCACTACACCCATGGTGGCGTCGCGTTCGCGGTCAAGCCTCGCGACTACGAAAAGAAGGTCAACCGGAAAGAGCGGCGAGCCGCGATTCTGACCGCTTTCGCGGACAAGATCGAGAAGGAAGCGATCACGGTGATCGACTCGCTCGTGTTTGCGGAGCCGAAGACGAAGAATGCGACCGACCTCCTGAGCGTGCTCGGGTTGAGCGGCGCCCGGCGCGTCCTGGTCATCCTCGCTCAGTACGACGAGACTACTTACAAGTGCTTCCGCAACCTGCCCAACGTGGCGGTGCGCACGGCTCCGGCCAGCACGGCAGGCGGAACGGACGCGGTCAAGACCGCATCCTTCAGTGCCCGCGACGTGCTCAACGCAACCGCAGTGCTGGTTGCGAAGGACGCGCTTGCCCGCATGGAGGAGGTCTGGGCCAAATGAAGAACCCACACGATATCGTCGTTCAGCCTCACATCACCGAGCGAACGGTGAAGCTTAGCTACGGAGACGATCAGTCTGCGTTGCAGCGGCTTCGCAACGAGGCTCGCAAGTCTGGCCAGAAGCCGGGCGTGCTAAAGGTCAGCGAGGAGGATCTCGTTCGGAAGTACACCTTCGTGGTTGCCAAGAGCGCGAACAAGATCGAGATCAAAGCCGCCGTCGAGGCCATCTACAACGAGGGCAAGAAGGACAAGGAGACGATCACCGTCACCTCGGTCCGCACCATCAAGGTGCTTGGCAAGAAGCGCCGCCGTGGCCAGAAAGCTGGTTACGAGCCGGATCGCAAGAAAGCCATCGTGACCCTCGCCGCCGGCCAGTTGCTGGAGGATTACGGAGTCTAAGATGCCTACAAAAAGAATGAAACCGACGTCTCCGGGCCGACGCTTTATGATTGCGTCGACCTACTCGGAGGTCACCAAAGGCAAGCCGGAACGCACTCTGGTTACCGCCAAGCCGGGATCCGGCGGGCGCAACAACAAGGGCCGCGTCACTTCGTTCAACGTAGGCGGCGGCAAGAAGCAGCGCTATCGCATCGTCGATTTCAAGCGATCCAAGGACGGGTATCCGGCCAAGGTCGCGGCGATCGAATACGATCCGAACCGCACCTGCCGCATCGCTTTGCTGCACTACATGGACGGCGAGAAGGCTTACATCCTGGCCCCTAAGGGCTTGGCGGTAGGAACCCGGATCGAGAGCGGGGAAGGGGCGGACATTCTGCCCGGCAACGCGCTCCCGCTGAAGAACATCCCGCTTGGTACCCTCGTGCACAACATCGAGCTGCAGCCTGGCAAGGGCGGACAGATGGTCCGTTCGGCCGGCGCCAGCGCTCAGGTGATGGCAAAGGAAGGCAACTACGTTACGCTCCGCCTCCCGAGCGGTGAGATGCGCATGGTGCACAACACCTGCCGCGCCACCGTGGGCGAGGTCGGAAACGCCGAGCATGAGAACGAGTCCATCGGTAAGGCGGGTAAGAACCGCAACCTGGGACGCAAGCCTCACGTTCGCGGCGTCGTCAAATCCCCTCGCGACCACCCCCACGGTGGTGGTGAAGCGAAGTCCCCGGTCGGCCGTAAGAAGGGCCCCGTGGACCGCTGGGGCAACAAGGCTCAAGGACAGAAGACCCGTCACAACAAACGAACGGACAAGTACATCGTCCGTCGGAGGGGTTCGAAGTAGGCTGAACCGGGGCGTCTGCTGGCCTAGCTGGCAGACGCTTCGATCGGTCTCTGCGAGTGCACTGCCCTCCAGCTTTTGGCTGGGGAAGGTTAACACAGGAGAAACATGGCAAGAAGCATCAAAAAGGGGTTCTTTGTGGACGACCACCTTCAGAAGAAGGTGAATGCCCTCAACGCAACCGACGAAAAGAAACTCATCAAGACGTGGTCGCGCCGATCCACGATCATCCCCGACTTCGTCGGGCACACCTTCGCCGTGCATGACGGCCGCAAGCACGTTCCGGTCTTCGTGACCGAGAACATGATCGGCCACAAGCTGGGAGAGTTCGCGCCGACCCGGACCTACCGAGGTCACGGCGGCCAACTAGCGGATAGGGGGTCGCGAGTCCGGTAATGCCGAAGGGCGCAAGCCCAACGACGTTCCGACTAAGCAAAGATCATGGAAGTTAGCGCAACTGCAAAATACATCCGCGTCCAGCCTCGCAAGGTTCGCATCATTGCGGACGAGGTCCGCGGAATCTCCGCCGCCCGGGCGGCCAGCCTGCTGCGATTCCACCCCAGCAAGAGCGCCAAGCTCCTGCACAAGGTGCTGATGAGCGCGGTGGCCAACGCGGCGAACAACAACGGTTTGAACCCGGATTCCCTGAAGATCTCGGGAATCACGATCAACGAAGGACCCAGCCTGAAGCGCATGCAAGCTCGCGCCATGGGCCGGGGCAACCGCATTCTTAAGAAGACCAGCCACATCACGGTCGTTCTCGAGGACGTGGATCCGGAAGCGATCGTGAAGCCGCACGGCACCAAGGCCAAGCCGCGACCGACCTTCGCCGCTCCTAAGAAGAAGGGCAAGGCTGCTCCCGCCTCCGCCGTCGCCGCCGCTCCCGCAGAGCAAGTGGTGGAAGAGGTTGTGGCCGAGCCGGCAGCTGAAGAAGCCGTCGTGGAAACCGCTGTCGCCGAGGCTCCTGCCGAGGCCGTGACCGAGGCTCCGTCCTCAGACGATAAGGAAGGCAACTAAACATGGGTCAGAAGATTCATCCGGTAGGCCTGCGCGTCGGAGTCATTCGGGGCTTCGACAGCCACTGGTTCTACAAGAAGAAGGGTTACGCTCACGCGCTCCTGCTCGACCACCGGATTCGACGGTACATCAAGAACCGTTCCGGTCTGGGCAACGTCTCGCGAGTCGAGATCGAGCGTGCGGCAAACCGCATTAAGGTCACGATCTTCACGGCACGACCCGGCGCGATCATCGGTCGCGGCGGCAAGGGCATCGACGAACTCACCGACACGCTGAACCGCATGGTTCGCCGTGAGGAAGAGAACGCCGTCGTCCAGGTCAACGTGACGGAAGTTCGCCAGCCGGAGCTCGACGCTCAGCTGGTCGCCGAGAACATCTGCATGCAGCTTGAGAAGCGCATCAGCCATCGCCGCGCCATGCGCCAGGCGATGACCCGCGCCATGCGAATGAACGGCCGAGGCATGAAGGTCCAGGTTTCTGGCCGATTGAACGGTTCGGAAATCGCGCGACGTGAGGGCGACAAGGTGGGCAAGATCCCGCTTCACACCCTCCGCGCAGACATCGACTACGGCTTCTCGTACGCTCACACGGTGTACGGATCGGTCGGATGCAAGGTCTGGATCTACAAGGGCGAGGTTCTCCCTGAGAAGCGACTCCAGCCGGAGCCCGCGCCGGAGCCCCGACGACGACGAGACGAGGAGGTGCCTGAAAATGTTAATGCCTAAGCGCGTTAAGAATGACAACCGCAAGATGCATCGTGGCCGCATGAAGGGCCGCGCGACGCAGGGCAACCGCGTCGATTTCGGCACCTACGGTCTGATGGCCATGGAGTGCGGATGGATCACCTCGCGACAGATCGAGGCCGCCCGTATCGCCATGACCCGCCACATCAAGCGCGGTGGTAAGGTTTGGATCCGGATCTTCCCGGACAAGTCCTACACCAAGAAGCCGCTCGAAACTCGTATGGGTAAGGGTAAGGCTCCGATCGAAGGCTGGGTGGCCGTCATCAAGCCGGATCGCGTGATGTTTGAGATGGAGGGCCCGGCGGAAGACGTGGCGCGAGAGGCCATGCGCCTTGCCTCGTTCAAGCTGCCCATCCGTTGCAAGTTCGTCACCAAAGCGGACTTCGACTACACCAACCGCAAGGGCGCCAAGAAGCCCGCCGCGGAAGTGGTGGAAGTGGAAGCGACCCCCGAGGCCGAGGAGGCAACCCAGTAATGAAAGCAGTCAAGCCTGCGGATCTGCGCGCGAAGAGCGTGCCTGAGCTAGAAGCGCTGGCTACCGAAGAGCGAGCTGCGCTCTACCGGGCGCGGAGGGACCTCGTGTTCCGCCGCATCACCGACACCGCGAGCCTGAAGGTGCGGCGACACAACATCGCCCGCATCGAGACGGTCATCAGCGAGAAGAAGCGAGGAAGCGAGTAACCGATGGATCAGCAAACCAATACCGAAGCGCGCGGACGACGCAAGGTCCGACAGGGCCTGGTCGTCTCCACCAAGATGGAGAAGACGGTCGTCGTCGAGATCCAGCGCCGCACCCAGCACCCGCTGTACGGCAAGATCGTGATCCGATCGGAGAAGTTCAAGGCGCACGACCTCATCGGATGCGATGAGGGAGACACCGTCGAGATCATGGAAACGCGGCCCATCAGCAAGGATAAGCGATGGCGCGTGACTCGGATCGTCGAGAAGGTTAAGTAAGCCGAGGCTCCGTCCTCTGACCGGCCGCGAGGCGGCCAAGCCAAGCCCTCCTACTGCTAGCGCGGTAGGCGGGCCTCTGGAAACAAGGAAGAAACGAAATGATTCAGCAGTTCACCAGACTCAAGGTGGCAGACAACTCCGGCGCGCGCGAAGTCATGTGCATCCGCGTACTCAAGGGTTCGCAGCCGCGATACGGCCGCATCGGCGACCTGATCGTGGGCTCCGTCAAGTCCGCCACTCCCAACATGCCGATCAAGAAGGGAGACGTCATCAAGGCGGTCATCGTGCGCACCAAGCGCTTCGTTCGACGTGCCGACGGATCTACGCTGCGCTTCGATGAGAACGCCTGCGTGGTCATCAATCCCGCCAACCTAGAACCCCGCGGAACCCGCATCTTTGGACCGGTGGCCCGCGAACTGCGCGACAAGAACTTCATGAAGATCGTGTCGCTCGCTCCCGAGGTGCTCTAAGACATGCCTACCAAAGCAGAATTGAAACGGATCGGCAAGCCGATCAAGATGAAAGTCCGAAAGGGCGACCGCGTGGTGATCATCTCCGGCAAGGACAAGGGCGAGAAAGGATTCATCGCGGCCGTGTCCCCCAAGGAGAACAAGGTCATCGTGCTGAAGGACAATCCGGAGAACCCGGAGCAGCCGTTGCCGCTCAACGTTGCGATCAAGCACTTCAAGGCTAAGTCGCAGGGTCAGCGCAGCGCCCGCATCCAGATCCCGGTGCCCCTCGACGCCAGCAACGTGCTGGTGATCGACGACCAGGACAACCCTACCCGCGTGGGTCGCCGAAAGGGCGACGACGGCAAGGTCGTTCGCTACAGCAAGAAGTCTGGAGAAGTCATCAGCGACGCTCCGGTGATGGAGAGCAAGGCTACTAGCTAGCCTTCCTCCTCACGATAGGGCCTGGTCGGCAATCAGGCAAAGGAAACAAACCATGGCAAGAAAGGAATTCAGGAACGAGTCGGTCGTCGAGATCACCAGCCTTCCCACCTCGCGCTTCCGCGCGAAGTACAAGGAGACGGTGTGCCCGAAGCTCCAGGAGACGTTCAGCTACAAGTCTTCGATGCAGCTTCCCAAGCTGGACAAGATCGTCATCAATATGGGCACCGGCACCGGCGACAAGGACCCCAAGCACCACGAGAACTCGATCCGCGACCTTACGCTCATCGCCGGCCAGAAGCCGGTGGCGACGGTGGCGAAGAAAGCCATCTCCAACTTTAAGCTCCGCGCGGGCATGAAGGTTGGCTGCAAGGTCACGCTGCGCGGCGACCGGATGTACCACTTCTTCGATAAGCTGGTTTCCGTCGTTCTGCCCCGTATCCGAGACTTCCAAGGTCTCTCGCCCAAGAGCTTCGACGGCCGCGGCAACTACGCCCTTGGCCTGAAGGAGCAGTTGGTCTTCCCCGAGATCCCGTACGACAGCTTCGACCGAATCCGTGGCATGGACATCATCATCTGCACCACGGCCAAGACCGACGAGGAAGCCCGCGTGTTCCTCAAGGAAATGGGCCTCCCGCTTCGCGAGAAGTGAGGCAGATCCGTAGTTAGGGCCCCTCGGCGATTTCGCCGAGGGGCCTTTTTCTTTTGAACGGGCGGGATTGGCCCCGTGCTACCATCGTTTCCGATGAGCATCGCGATCGTGATTCCTGCCCGAATGGCCTCGACTAGGTTCCCAGGGAAGCCCCTGGTCGATCTCGCGGGGAAGCCGATGATCCGGTGGGTGGTGGAGGCGGCGGTGGCGTCTGGGCTCACCGACCAGTTGATCGTAGCCACTCCAGACAATGAGATTCGCGAGGCTTGCGAGGCGTTTGGGGCCTCGGTGTGCATGACCCGGAACGACCACGTGAGCGGAACCGACCGAATCGCGGAGGTCGCGGATAGCCTGGATGCAGACATCCTGGTGAACGTGCAAGGCGACGAGCCCCTGGTTCCGCCTTCAAGCATCCGTCTGTGCGCCGAGCCGCTGGTTGCGGACCAGTCGGTCGAAATGGCGACCTTGTACGAGGTCTGCCCCGCGGAGGACGAGGACAACCCAGCGGTGGTCAAGCTTGTTTCTGATCTGCAGGGCAACGCCCTGTACTTCAGCCGGTGGGCGATTCCGTTTCCGCGGGGCGAGCGGGGGCCCCTCAAGCGCCACGTAGGGATGTACGCCTACCGCCGTGAGCTGGTGCTGCAGTTTCGCGAGTGGGCGCCCTCGCCGTTGGAGATTGCGGAAGGGCTGGAGCAGTTGAGGTTCATGGAGAACGGCGTGCGGATTCGGGTTGCGCAAGCTGCGGCCTCTTCGATGGGCGTCGACACGCCGGAGCAGGCGGAGATTGTCCGGCGGTTGCTCGTTAACCAGACGTTATACTAGGGGTGCCCCTCTGGACCCGGAGCGGCTCGAGGTCTATGGCCGCCGTAGCGTATGAGATCAGCCACGATTGGGAAGATCCCGATGGCCTCCACGAGCTTCTTGAAGCCGTGCGGGACCAGCGGGACGACGCCGACGTGCGCAAGATCCGCTTCGCGTACTTCGTGGCGGAGCAGGCACACGCGGGGCAGATTCGCTCGTCCGGCGAGCCCTACATCCATCATCCTCTTGCGGTAGCGCGCATCCTCGTCGATCTCCACATGGACGACGACACGATCTGCGCGGCCCTCCTGCATGATGTTCTCGAAGACTGCCCGAACGCAGACGCGGGACGCATGTCCGAGCAGTTCGGCGCGGAGGTCCTCAGCCTGGTGGAAGGGGTCACAAAGCTAGACCTCAAGCCTCAGGGCGAACTGACGGCCAGCCAGAGGAAAGTCGCAGAGACCACGCGTACGGCCGAGACCCTCCGCAAGATGCTCCTCGCGATGGCCAAGGACTTCCGCGTCATGGTCATCAAGCTGGCGGACCGGCTCCACAACATGCAGACCTTGGACGCGCTCAAGCCGGAGAAGCGGACGCGGATTGCGAACGAAACGCTGGACATCTACGCGCCGCTGGCCGCTCGTCTGGGTATCTGGCAGGTCAAATGGCAACTTGAAGACCTAGCGTTCAAGCACCTTCATCCCAAGGAGTTTCAGGAGGTCAGCGAGCGCGTTTCCTCCTCCCGCAAGGAAAGGGAAACGACGATAAGGGACGCGATCGTTGCGATCAAGGAGCGCATGGCCATGCGCGGACTGAACGACGTGGAGGTCAACGGAAGGCCTAAGCACCTGTATTCGATCTTTAACAAGATGGTTAAGCAGGGCGTGCCGTTTGAAGAGATTTACGACCTCCTAGCCTTGCGCGTGATCGTGCCAGACCTTCAGGACTGCTACCAGGTTTTGGGCATCGTGCACGATCTCTGGCATCCGATTCCAGGCCTGTTCTACGACTACATCGCTCGGCCCAAATCGAACGGGTACCAGTCCCTTCACACCAAGGTCGTTGGGCCAAGTGGAACCCCGCTCGAAGTCCAGATCCGCACCCGCAAGATGCATGAAATCGCTGAGTTCGGCGTGGCGGCGCACTGGACCTACAAAGAGGGCGCGAAGGGAAGCCACGACGAAACCGGCAAGATGACCCGCTTGCGCGAGCAGCTGTTCGACTGGTCCACCGATGCCCGGCTGAGCAGCGACTTCCTGAGAAACGTCTCGACCGACCTGTTCCAAGAACAGGTGTTTGTCTTCACGCCGAAGGGCGACGTGATCGACCTGCCCACCGAGTCCACCCCGGTGGACTTCGCCTTCCGCGTGCATAGCCAACTTGGACTCACTCTGATCGGCGCGAAGGTGAACGGGATCATGTCCCCGCTGAGCACGCGACTGAGCAACGGCGACGTTGTCGAGTTGATCACCCGCAGCAATGCGCAGCCTAGCTTGGACTGGCTGGAGTTCGTGAAGTCCGCGCACACCAAGACCAAGCTGCGGGGCTACTTCCGGAAGCAGAGCAAGGAGGTAGACGCCCAGCGGGGTCGGGACGCGTTGGAGCGCGAGCTTCGCGCCATGGGGCTAGATCCGAAGTCGTTCATCGGGGAGGACAAGCTCAAGGAGATCGCCTCCAACTACGATGGTTGCGAGTCCAGCATCGATGTGCTGGCCCGCCTCGGTAGCGGGACCACCAGCGTTCAAAACGTAATTGCAAAGCTACGCGGAGAGATACCGGAGCCGGAAGCCCAGGACCAGATTCAGATTACACGGAGCCGGGAAGGGAAGCTCACGATCGGCAACGACCGGGGTGGAATCCTCGTCAACCGCGGGAAGTGCTGCAATCCGATTCCCGGCGACGAAGTCATGGGCTACGTGACGCGCGGGCGCGGCATCATGATCCACCGCAAGGTCTGCCCCAACGTGCTCAACTACATGGCTACCGAGCCTGAGAGGCTGCTGGCCTATGAATGGCCATCGGACGGCAACGTCTACCCGGTAAGCCTCAAGATCGTGTCGGTTAACCGTCAGGGGCTCCTCATGGACATCTCGACGATCTTTGGCGAGTCCAAGACGAACGTCTCTGCGGCAAGGATCCAGACCCTTCCGAATCAGACTGCGGAGATCCAGGTGACGATCGACGTGGAAGACACGAAGCAGCTTGCTTACGTGATGAACCGGATCTCGAATTTCGGCGACGTGATCTCGATTCTTCGCCTGTTCGGTCGAGCGATGGCGAAGTGAGAGCGATCGTCCAACGTGTTTCCTCTGCTAGGGTGGAGGTCGAGGGGGTAGTGGTGGGACAGATTGGGGGCGGCCTTCTCGCCCTTGTGGGCATCCATCGAGAGGACGGCGAGGCCCAGGCCGAGAAGCTTGCGGACAAGCTCGCGGGGCTTCGAATCTTTGCCGATTCTGAAGGCAAGATGAACCGGAGCCTAAGTGACCTAGCCGAGCGCGGAGAGCCAGCTGGGCTCCTCTTGGTCTCCAACTTCACCGTCTATGGAGACGCTGCCAAGAACCGACGTCCATCCTTTATGGCGTCGGCAGGGTTCGAGGTAGGGAAGGCGCTCTTCGATCTCGTGGTCGTTGAAGCGAGGACCCGTCTACCCGAGGTCCAAACGGGGACCTACGGGGCGGACATGCAGGTTCATTTGGTCAACGACGGTCCTGTAACGGTTATCCTGGAGACCTAATGCCGCTCGGAGCGAAACGATCCGATTCCTCCGACGTCCATAACCAAGAGAACCTGGTGAAAGACGTGGTATTGGAGGGAACGATTCAACTCGGTACAAGTGCGGCAAGGCTAGACCTGGAAACGGACCTTGCCCTCGTTCAGCGGGCGCGTTCCGGCGAGTACGGGGCCTTTGAAAAGCTCTTTGAGCGCCATCGGGCGCTCGTCTATCGCTTTGCCTACCAGATGGTGGGGCGCCGCGACGACGCCGAGGATATGGCGCAGGAGGCCTTTGTGCGGGCCTACCAGAATCTGGACCGTTACCGAGACGAGGCAAAGTTCACCACCTGGCTCCTAAGGATCGTCACCAACCTCTGCACCGACCAAGCTCGCATGACCCATCGCAGAGCCCACCTTGAGAAGCAGGAGTCGGTGGGTGCGCTGGACTGGATGACCATCGGTACGTTCGAGGACCCCGTTCGTAACCTCGAAGAGGACCGGCGTAAGGTCGCCCTTCGCAAGGCTCTGGCCGCGCTACCCGCCCACCATCGAAGCGTGATCGTGTTGCGCGATCTCGAGGAGAGGGAGTATCCCGACATCGCTGCGATCCTGGGTTGTACCGTTGGCGGCGCAAAGCTGCGGGTACTTCGCGCACGGCGAGCCCTTCGAGACCGAATCCAGCCCCTCCTAGAGGAGGACAACATCTTATGATTCGCCCCTTCAACCGCAGACCTGACGACGAGATCGTCGAACTCGTGTTCGGCGAGATGGACGAAGTTCGAGCCGCCGAAGTCGAGAAACGAGTGGCGGCGGACCCCCGAGTTCGATCCCTTGCCGAGGGCTACCGCCAACTCCGAGACGATCTCGGAACCCTGCGCGAGGTGCCGGAGGACCAGCTATCCTCCGAGCGGCTACGGCACGCCATCTTGGCCAAGGGGCTAGCGCACGAGAAGAGAAGCAACGGCTTGAGCTCCTGGATCTGGATGCCGGGCCTAGCGGCCTGCTTTGCCTTCGGGTTGCTCGTTCTCCGGAACCAAGGCACCTTTGCGGACGCCCCCAAAGTGGTGCTGAGCCAAAGAACCGCCGGAGGCGCCGAGGAGGTCAAGCTGAGCCCGTCCGTCTCGCCAAAGGTGGAGAAGGTCATCGCGGCGAACGTTGGCACATCCGAGGTTTCGCCGACGGCCCCAAGGCCCAAGGCTGGGTCCAGGAACCGCCACGGTGAGCGAACTGCGCTGGCGCAGAAGGAGCCCGCTCCCGATTCGGAAGGCGTCCTTGCGATGAGGATTACTGAAGGGCAGCCCTACCTTGCGGCGGAGAACCTCGTGGACGACCTGCGCACCGCAGTCGTCTCGGTGGACCCGATCGCGGCTTCTCCCGCGGAGGAGGCTACAACCGACTTCGTCGTCATCGATGGCGAACGGAACGAGCAGACCGGAACGAACACGGCTACGGAGGTTGCCAGTTACAGTAATGTTCTTGTTGGCGGCTAGGATTGGATTGCTCTGCTTGGCGGGCCAAGCTCCCGACCGTGCTCCTAGCGCTGGAACGGTGCTGTGGCGAGACCTCCAACCATCGGTGCTGATTCTGATCGAGGGGAACCGCCCTAGCGGGGTGGCCGCCCTAATCGATCGGCGTGGCCTCTTTCTCGCCAGCCGGGCTGCCTTCTCGGGGAACCGAGTGACGGGGCGCAATAGCCAAGGCCAGAACTTTACGCTCCGCCTGGTCTCGGTGGACGATCCCACGCAACTTGCCCTCCTCAATGCCGATTCCTGGAAGAGCGGGGCTCAGGCCATTTCCATCGCGCGCTTCTCCGGACCGACCTCGAACCTGATCGGCATCAATGCGCAGGGGCCGATCCGCGTGGAGTTGGTCGACGATGATCGTGTCGGGCTCCTGAGTCAGAGCACCTCCAAGCGGGTGCTTCCCCTAAGCGAGCTTCGCTTGGAGTCGCCCGCCCAGACGATCGGAGGCGCCCTTGTGTTCAACGCGGGCGGTGAGCTGGTCGGCGTCATCGACGCCACCCTGCGGGGGCAGGCGGCGCCAGTTACGGCCAAGGCAGTTCCGAAGGCGAACGGCTTCTACGATGCCTCCGCCCTCGGAATCCAGGCAAGGCCAAAGTACGGACCCGCAGAACTAACCGTCGCCTACTCGGTTGCTCCCAACGTGCTGGAACGCGTTGTGGAAGGATTTCGCTCGCCGAGTGGCAAGGTTGCCCATCCTACAATCGGCGTGTTCTGCCGGGACGTGGTGGGTGGAGGCGCGCTTGTCGACACGGTGACTCCGGGCTCTGCGGCAGCCACTGCGGGCCTCCTGCCGGGGGACGTCATTCTAGACATGGGCGGAACCACGATCCGCAACCAGATAGACTTCTCGCGGACGGCCATGGGTCAGAAGGTAGGCGACAAACTCACCCTGCGGATCCGCCGAGGTTCGGTTCAGAGGATCATCGACCTAATCGTGGGAAGCTAGGTGGGTTCTGGCATCACGAGGACCAGTTCTGGCTTCCACTTGTGGTAGATGGTGCCTTTGTACTCCTCGACCTCTGGCTTGAAGACCACCTCGACCGGGGTGCCCGGGGCTAAGTCGCCGTGAGTTTTGCGGAGCCCAAACGCGGTGAACCAGCCCGAAGACCCTCGCGCCGTTTTGACGCGGAGTTGCCAGTGTTCGTCGGTCTTCGTGGGCTTCAAGTCTCCAATCGTTCCACGGGCCGCGAGCCGTGGTTTTGGGTTGCCCATCCCGCAAGGCTCAAGGAGGGCCAGTTCCTGAAAGAAGACGCCGTCTAGGTCGTCGGCTTCGACCTCGACGTCTGCCGAGCAGACTAGCTCGAGGTCCTCGGCGCTCAGCTTGCTGCCCGCGTAGGCCTCGAGGGCCTTCTGGACAGCCTCAAGGTTGTCCTTGTCGAAGTGGCATCCGGCGGCTTTGGCGTGGCCGCCTCCGCTCATCAGGTCGCCGTGAGCCTGAATCGCGTCGGCGAGATGGAAGGCGTCGATCGATCGTCCCGAACCCTTCCAGACCTGATCCTCCTCGTGGAAGGACAGAACGAAAGCGGGCCGGTTGTACCGCTCTCGAAGCTTGCCGGCCACCACGCCAACCACACCCAGGTGCCAACCGGCGTTAGCGACCACGATGATCGCTTTCTCCCCGAGGCCCTGGGTCTCGATCATCTCCAAGGCTTCGGCGAAGATCCGATCTTGCTCCGCCTTTCGGTTGCGGTTGATGACTTCGATCTCCTCGGCAAGCTTGTCTGCTACGGCATCGTCGGAGGTCATCAAGAGCCGAAGAGAGAGCTCCGCGTCCTCGATGCGGCCAGCTGCATTTAGCCTCGGGGCCAAGACGAACCCAACCGTTTTGGCAGTAATCGGACCGGCCTCGCGGGAATGCCTCAAGAGCGCCTGAATGCACTTCTTGGTCGAAGCGTTCAAAGCTTGTAGCCCCATGCGCGCGATGATCCGATTGTCCCCGGTCAGAGGCATCACGTCGGCGATTGTGCCCAAGGCGGCAAACTCTACGTGGTGCTTGCGGTAGTTCTCGACCGGCATGCCCAGAGCTTCAGTAACGCCCTCGCAGAGGCGAAAGACGACGCCAACGCCGCTAAGGTCGGCGTAGGGGTACTGGCTGTCCGGGCGCTTTGGGTTGACGAAGGCATGCGCCTTTGGCCAGTCTCCGCCGATCAAGTGATGGTCGGTCACTACGACGCGCATGCCGGCCTCGGCGGCGGCTTCAATTTGGCTCAGAGCGTTCGACCCACAGTCGCAGGTCATGAACAGGGTTGCGCCCATCTTGATCGCGGCCTCGACCGCCGAGCCATGGATCCCGTAACCTTCCTTGAAACGGTGGGGAACGTGGGTGTAGACCTTGCACCCAATCTTCCGCAGGAAGCGGTCCAGAAGGGCGGCGCTCGTGACGCCATCCACGTCGTAGTCGCCGTGCACGTAGACGAGGCCCCCAGATTCCTTGGCAGCCAAGATTTCCGCGACTGCCTTGTCGAAGTCCGGCAGAAGGTGGGCGTCCGAGAGATGCTCGTAGGTTGGATAGAGGTAGCGGTCTACTTCGCCTGGCTCCGTGATCCCCCTCGCCACGAGGATTGCGGCGATGATCGGATGGACCCCGAACTGAGAGACGAGCTTCGCCTCCGTGCTTGGGCTACGGGGCGGGGCGGTCCAACGGGTAGGGCGTACTTCAGGCATGTTCAGCACAAAAAAGACGGCGAGGCATGGGGCCTCGCCGTCCTTCCGATTCCGAGGCTAGAGCTTTTCGACTTGGGAGAAGTCGAGTTCGACGGGGGTATCGCGACCAAAGATGTTGATAAGTACCTTCAGCTTCTCACGATCGGCGTTGACCTCTTCGATCTTGCCGGTGAAGTCGCTGAACGGGCCCTCGACGACGCGAACGGCTTCGCCAACCGCCCAAGACACTTTCGGGGTCTCCTTGCTGGTCTCGAGGTTGGTCATGATGCGCCGCACCTCGTACTCCTCCAGGGGAACGGGCTTGTTGCCGCTCTGGACGAATCCGGTGACGCCACTGGTGGACTTCACCAACTTGAAGGTCTCTTCCGTTAGAGACATCTGGATGAGGATGTAGCCGGGAAAGACTTTCTTGTCCCGCTCGTAGCGCTTTCCGTTCCGGGTCTGCAGCTCGCGTTCAGTGGGGATTAGGATCTCGAACATGTCGAGATCCCAAACGCCCTCCACCTGGGCTCGCCGGGTGAGGACGTCCTTCACCTTGTTCTCGTGGCCGGCAATCGTATGCACGGCAAACCAGGCCTTGGGCACGTTAGCCCACCTTGCCCTTGGTGAGCAAGCTGACCACGATGGACGAGACCCAGCTGAGGCCGGAGATGATGACGGCGGCAAACAGGCAAACGCCCAAGACCACGCCCGTGAGGCGGTTGGTCTCGGTTCGCGTCGGCCAGTTGACACGCTTGAGTTCGCGTCCGACCTCGCTAAAAAACCCTTTGATGCCGCGGCGCGATCGGGGAAGGGGAGCCGCCGAAGCGCTTTGCTTTTCTGTCGCCATGTAAGGAACCCTCGGTCAAACCTGGGGAACCAAGATAGTACCTTGAGATCGCTTCTTGGGGCGCTTGCGGAGTCGGAGGCGTTGGCCTCAGACGAACCTGGGCTAGTACAGCAGGCAATTGATCCAATGTAGAGATTCCTGTTGAAACATGCGAAAGAATCGCCCACTCCCTTTACGGTTCGGGTGTAAGGCGTTATCCTTGCGACGTTTCCACCGTTGGGTGGATGGTGTGATTAACGATGGCTACTGGCAATCCTTACAGCGAACTTGAGTACCTGATCCTTGCGATGGTAGGAGCAAACGTAAGCTCCGGCTACGCGATGCGGAAGCAGATGACCGAATTCCGTGGTGGAAGGTGGAGCGCGGAGAGCGGCTCCGTCTACCGCGTTTTACGCCGACTGGAGGCGGATGGCTTGGTTATCGAAGCGCGGAGGGTTGGCGTACCCAACCGCGAGCGCACGGAGTACGAAATCAGCGAGCGCGGCGCAGGCGTTCTTCAGAGCTGGCTCTCGTTTCCGCCGGACCGGGACGAGTTGGGTTTCCTGATCGACCCCATTCGTACGCGGGCGTACTTCCTTTCCCGGCTGAGCCCGAACGAGCGGGTTCGAGTGGTGAAGATGTGGATGCACGAGAACAAGGCGTACATGGAGTTGCTTGCCCGCCAGATCGAGAAGATCTCGGTGAGCCACGGCGCCGAGGAGGCCTTCGTCTTTAGTGAGGTGACCTATCTGGCAGAGGCCCGCCAGGATTGGTTGAAGGATCTCCTTACTCGAACAAAGGCCCAGAAGGTCTAGCGAGCGATCGCAACGATCTTGAGCCGCTTCTTGCCGTCCGGGGCGTCGAACACTACGTTGTCGCCCTTGGACCTCAAGTACAGGGCGGCACCCATCGGGCTCTCGTTCGAGATGAAGTCGTTCGTCGGATCGGCCTCGATCGTCGAAACGACGCGAACCTTGAACTCATCTTGGAATCCGAGGTCTTCGACCGTGACCCAGGAACCGATACCGACATGGTCGGTTGGGATGAGGTCTGGTGTCAAAGTTTGGGCATTCCCGAAGATCGCCTTGAGCTCGGCAATCCGCGTCTCTACGATCGCTTGCTCAAACTTGACCTCGTCGAGTTCGCTGTTGTCTTCGCTAAACTCTCCGTGCTCCTGGCTCTCTCGGATGCGCTCGGCGATTTCCGGCCGCTTGACTTGCGTCAGGTGTTCAAGCTCTTCCTGAAGGGCCTTGAATCCCTCGGGAGTGAGCATGATGGAGCCCTGGTTGTCCTGATTTAGTTCGACTTCGTTCATGGGAGGCATCTCGTCCGCAGTCAGCGGACTCGCGATTATAACTTCTATCCCCGGTCAATTACCCGGCTCCGGCAAACATTCCTCGCACTCTTGCACAAGTACACTCGCAACGCCTGTGAACAATCGCGCGACCCTGGCTCTGGTGACCCTTCTCTTCGCGCTGTTCGCACGGGCGCAGAACGAAGCTCCAAAGCCGAGTCTCTTTGATACGGTTCGCCCGGACCTTACGTTACTCGTTCGAAAGCACTCGATGGGCGCCGACCTAGTGGAGGTAACCGCAACAAGCGCTGCCTACAAGCCGGACGAGTTGAAGGCGCAGTGCACTCGACTCGGTGAGATTCTGGGCACTCCTCCTCGCGGGCTCAGAATCTATGCAAAGGAGGTCCAGAAGGATGACCCCCGCATGGTTTTTGTGAGCGCTTCCTTTGCCGTCGACGGCTTAGTCCGAGTGAGCGACGGCAAGGTTGCTTTGGAGGCGATCGCCCAAGCGTTTGGTCCAAGCTCGGCGGTGTCCGGCTTGACCCTTATCCTGAGCGATATCCGACCAGGCCCGGCCACGGCCCGCAAGTTCGCCTCGAGTGCTTGGTCCTTCGAGGCGCGGTACAGCTCGTTTCCGGCGGGGCTGGAGTACCGAGTCCTGCTGTCGAGCGATGAGGCGAAAGACCTAGTCCTGCCAGGAAGCCCCGAACCGACCCTGCAAAAAGCAGCGTCCGGAGGGAGGAGCCCGGTCGACGGAGTAGCATTCTGGTCACTTCTCGCCCTGATCGGCGCTTCGATAGGGGCGTTGGTATACTTTTTCGCACTCCGCCACACCCAGCGCGCCGGTCCTTTCTGAACACCACGAGCGAATCATGCCAAAGGTCCAATCTATCCACCAGCTAATCGAAATCGGCTTCGCCGAAAAGGCGTCCGACATCATGCTCAAGGGGAACGCCGTACCCAAGATGAAGCGGTTCTCAAAGGTCGTCCCGATCCCGGGCGACTTCGATCCGTTGACGGCGAACGAGGCCCGCGACCTGATTACCGCGCTGATGTCCGATAAGCAGATGCAGCGCTTCGAGGACCAGCTCGAGATGGACCTCGGCTTGAGCATCGAAGGCATGTGCCGCGTTCGCTGCAACATCTACATGCAGCGAGGCTCCTATGCCTTTGTCGGCCGAATCGTTCCCCTGGACATCAAGCAACTGGACGAGCTAGGTCTGCCGCCTGTCCTTGGTGAGCTCACCAAGCACAACGTGGGCCTCATTTTGGTCACGGGGCCCACGGGCTGTGGCAAGACCACGACCCTGGCAGCCATGCTGGACCTCATCAACCAGGTTCGCGAGTGCCACATCGTGACCATCGAGGACCCGCTCGAGTTCACGCACCCCGACAAAAAGAGCTACGTAAGCCAGCGCGAAGTCCACCTAGACACCAATAACTTTCAGAGCGCGCTCCGCGCCGTCGTGCGAGAAGCTCCGGACGTGATTCTAATCGGTGAGATGCGCGACGCCGAAACCATGAACGTCGCCCTTCAAGCCGGTGAAACTGGACACTTGGTCTTCTCCACGGTTCACACGTCCAGCGCCTATGAGACCCTAGACCGGGTCATCAACATGTTCCCGCCGCACGAGAAGCCCCACCTTTGCCAGCGCATGTCCGGCGCCTTGCGCGCCGTCATCGCCCAGAAGCTGGTTCCGCGGGCGGACGGGCTTGGACGCGTGGTTGCCAACGAGATCCTCATCTGTACCCCTACCGTCACAAAGTGCATCGAAGACGGTGCCTTCAGCGACCTTTACCATCACATGAATGAAGGTGAGTTCTGGGGCATGCAGACCATGAACCAGAGCCTGCTGAAGCACGTCAAGGCCGGAAACATCACCGAGCAGGTTGCGATGCAATACGCAGGTGTTTCGTCTGAGCTGAAACAGATGCTGCGACGGTAGAGTCATACAAACGCCGTATGTCCTCCGCAACCGTCGCCATTGATGCTCTGCTGCACGACTTGGTCGCTCGCGATGCGAGCGACCTTCACCTAAAGTCGGGTCAGCCCGCCGTTATGAGGGTTCGGGGCGAGATCATGCGCGCCGAAGGCCTGGGATTCACCCCGGAGGAGCATGAGCAGACGCTCATGAGTATCCTCACCCCCGATCGCAAGAAACGGCTGCACGAGTTCAAGGAAGTCGACTTGAGCTACAACGTGCCCGGCCTCGCTCGCTTCCGGGTGAATATGTTCTGGCAGCGCGGCAAGATTGGGGCGGTCTTCCGCGTGATCCCCTACAAGATCCGCACGATCGAGGACCTTGGCATGCCGATCGTGTGCAAGCGGTTAGCGGTTTTGCCACGAGGCTTGATCTTGGTGACCGGCCCAACCGGCTCCGGCAAGAGCACGTCGCTTGCGGCCATGATCAATGAGATCAACATGACCCGCCGATCCCACATCATGACGGTGGAGGATCCGATCGAATACGTCCACATGGACAACAAGTCGATCATCAACCAAAGGGAATTGGGAACCGACACCCACACCTTCGCGGACGCATTGAAGCACGTGATGCGGCAGAATCCGGATGTGATCCTGGTTGGCGAGATGCGAGACCTCGAGACCATTCAGCTGGCGATCACCGCCGCGGAAACCGGGCACCTCGTGCTCTCAACCCTGCATACCGTGGATGCGGCACAGACGATCGACCGTATCGTGGACGTCTTCCCGCCGGACCAGCAGGCCCAGATCCGTACCCAGTTGAGCGTGACGCTCCAAGCCGTCATCTCACAGACCCTCCTGCCAACCAAGGACGGGAAGGGAAGAGTGGCCGCCTTTGAGGTCATGGCCGCGACGCCTTCGATTCGTACCCTCGTGCGGGACGGCAAGACCCACCAGCTATATCTCGACATCCAGACTGGCGCCGATCTAGGAATGCAGACTCTAGACGGCTGCCTCATCAGCCTCCTCAAGGATGGCGTCATCGATTACGAGCATGCGCTTGCGAAGACCAGCAACCCTCAGGACTTCGCGCGTCGTGCGATGAATCTGGGCCTCGCGGAGGTGAGTCATGCGACCAATTGAGCAGTTCCTCACCGAGGTCGTAGAGCGAGGCGGCTCCGACCTCCACTTCAAGAGCGACACCGGCAAGGCCTACATACGCATCCATGGCGATCTTCAGGAGATCGAGTCTCCCGAGTTTTCGGACAGCGAGTTTCGGGCTCAGATGGCGAAACTTCTCTCGCCCGAGCAACAGGAAAAATTCGACCGCGACCTTGAACTAGATTTTGCCACCGAGATCAAAGGCCTAAGTCGGTTTAGGGGCAACCTGTACCAGCAGCGAGGCCACATGCAGGCGGCCTTTCGCGTCATTCCCTACGACATCTCGTCGATGGAAGACCTTCAGCTGCCGAGCGCGTGTTACGACTTTATCTCGCGTCCTCGCGGCCTAGTCTTGGTGACCGGCCCTGCGGGATCGGGCAAGTCCACAACTCTGGCCGCAATGGTGGACAAGGTTAACCGAACCCAGCCTGTGCACATCATGACGGTCGAGGATCCGGTCGAGTTCATCCACGACGATCACCTTGCCCTCATCAACCAGCGAGAACTCGAGGTAGACACCAATAGCTTTGCGAACGCCCTGAAATATGTGCTGCGGCAAGACCCAGACGTAATCCTTGTGGGCGAAATGCGGGACCTCGAGACCATCCACTTGGCGATCACCGCGGCAGAAACGGGACACCTTGTTTTTGGAACCCTCCACACCGTCGACGCCGTCCAAACGGTCGACCGAATCGTGGACGTGTTCCCGACGACAACGCAGCAACAGGTACGGATGCAGCTGTCGGTTAACCTGGTGGGGGTGGTTTCCCAGACCCTTGTTCGGAGAGCGGACAACCGGGGTCGAATCGCGGCTTTCGAGGTCCTGGTAGCCAACAGCGCGGTCCGAAACCTGATCCGGGAGAACAAGACCTACCAGATCGGATCGCTGATCCAGACCGGCGGGCGCGCGAAGATGCACACCCTGGACCAGTCTCTCTCCCGCCTCGTAGAGCGCGGCCTCGTAACGCACGACGATGCTCGCAGCCGAGCCAAGGATCCGTTCGAGTTCGACCGGCTTGTGGCGCTCGGCGATGCCGCTCCTGGCGCGTCCGCGCCGGGGCAAACGCACGGAAATCCCAACTCGTCGGGGCCAGCCCCGGCTACGGGCGCAGGACGCTTGCAGGCTCTCCGAGAGCGCTTCAACGGAGGCAAGTAGCCCCGTTGTCTGGCCAGGACGAGGCCCTGTTCCTCGAGAACGAGCGTGCCGCCCCTGAAGTCATCGCCCGCCGGTACGCCAGCCTTGGCCCTTTCGACTGCGAACTGGGCTCGCAACTGTCCGAGGTTGTCCTAGCCTATGAGACCTGGGGCGAACTTTCGCAAGCCCGGGACAACGCGATCCTTATCTGCCACGCTCTAAGCGGGGACAGCCACGCCATCGGGTGGTGGGACCGCCTTGTTGGCCCAGGAAGACCGATCGACACGGACCGGTTCTTTGTCATCGGAACCAATTGCCTTGGCGGGTGCCAGGGAAGCACAGGACCTGCATCGATTGCTCCCGATGGGAACCGCTATAACCTTAGGTTCCCTATGGTTACGGTGGGCGACATGGCCCGCGCGCAGTCGGCACTCGTCACATTGCTCGGCATCGATCGGCTGTACGGAGTCGCGGGGGGCAGCATGGGAGGGATGCAGGCTCTGCAGTTGGCTTCGATGGGGAAGTGCCGAAAGGTCTGGGTTACTGCCAGTTGCCTTGCCCATGGAGCCATGCAGATCGCCTTTAACGAGACGGCTCGACAAGCGATCATGAGGGATCCTAAGTGGTTGGGGGGAGACTACGATACAGCCGACCCGCCAATCCAGGGGCTCGCAGTCGCCAGGATGGTGGGCCACCTGTCGTACTTATCCGAGTCTGCATTCGATGCAAAGTTCGGAAGAGAACTCCGCCGAGGGAAGTTCCAGTACGACTTTGACCACGAGTTCCAGATCGAGAGCTATCTCAGCTACCAGGCCGACAAGTTCACGAAGCGATTTGATCCGAACAGCCTGCTTTACCTGACCCGTGCGATCGACTACTTTGAATGTCCCACGCTGAACCACGCCGATGCGGAGTTCCTAACCACCGCATTCTCCAGCGATTGGATCTACCCGGTCCACCAGAGCGAAGCGATCCACCGCCATGCCCTTGCGGGCGGAAACCGGTCGCGGTTAGAAGTGATCGATTTACCCTACGGACACGACGCCTTCCTGGTGGACGGCGTTGTTCAAGGCCAGATCGTGCGCGACTTCTTTGGCTAAGTTGCTAGGGCAGGTGCCAGACTTAGAGGATGAAGCCTCGAGCGCTCAAGGCAGGCGACCGGATCCGTATCGTGAGCCCAGCGTCGCCGCTCAATGCCGACCAGGTTGAGAAAGGGGTCTCGGTTCTGGAGTCGGCTGGGTACGTCGTCGAGTTCGGCCAGCACGTATGGGACCGGGACACGCATCTTGCCGGCACCGATGCAGACCGGGCCAGAGACTTGATGGATGCCTTCCTTGATCCGACGGTTTCGGCGGTTGTCTGTGCACGTGGAGGCTACGGGTGCGCAAGGCTGTTGCCGCACCTCGACCTCGATGCGATGGCTGTACAGACGAAACTCTTCCTTGGCTTTAGCGACATCACCACTCTTCACCTGGCGCTCAATCCGCGTGGTCTGCCGACCCTGCACGCGCCGATGCCCCTGACGCTCAGCGTCGATCGAGAGCCCTGGGTGTATGACTCTTTGCTGGCGGCCCTTGCAGGAAGCAATCCAATCGTAGAGGAGGCGCCTCCGGCTACGTGCCTAGTACCGGGAGTTGGCGAGGGGGTGGTCACCGGAGGATGCTTGATCCTGATTTGCGATGCGATTGGAACCCCCGACGCAATGGACGCCAAAGGCAAGTTGGTCCTGCTTGAGGATGTGGATGAGAACCCCCACCGGATCGACGCCATGCTCACCCATTTGCTGAACGCACGGGTGCTGGAGGGCGCCGCCGGGATCGTGGTGGGCGAGATGACCCGGACTGATGAGAGGAACGAGCCTGGGATCGGAGGCAAGCCGTGGAGGGAGATCGTGGCAGAGCGCTTAGCTGCGCTTGGAATTCCGATGGTGATCGAGTACCCGTTTGGCCACAACCGGAACATGCTTTCGCTTCCGCTTGGTATTCGTGCCCGCCTGGATGCCGACGCCGGTACGCTTACCTACCTGGAGTCCTTATGCGCTTGAAGTCCCTAGTCCTACTCCCGATTCTGCTTGCTTCCTATGCGCCGGGCCAGGTGTGGGAAAAGAGCCTCTCGCCGGGAATGACCTACCGCATGGAGATCCAACCGATGTTGCCCCGGGTCATCCACTCGATCCGGATGGTTCCCACGGCTCCCGGGCTGCGGGTGGTTCCGGAACTGGCGGGGAAGACCGTGTACGACGAGGGCCTGAGCAAGGGGCGCCGCACGGTAACCGAGATCGTGGCTGACGCGGGAGCAATGGGCGGGCTGAACGGGGACTTGTTCGGGCAGTCAGGGGATCCCCTGGGCTTCATGGTTCGAAACGGCGAGATGCTGAGTTCGCCGTATCCGGGGCGCTCCTTCTTTGCTTGGGGGCCGGGGGGCGCGATCTCTGGGTTTGCGAAGTGGGACGGCACTTTGGCTGTCGAGGGTGGTCCGGAACTTGCCTTCTCGGGCTGGAACCAGGAGGCTGGCCTTAACCGGGCGGCCCTCAACACCCCGGCGGCCGGGCTTGCTGTTGCGAAGGTGCCCAACGTGCATATCGTGCTGCGCACGGAGGCGACCGAATATCCGCCGAACGCGGAGACCTCCGCAACCGTAAGCGCCATCCAGGCGGACTTGGGATCCATCCCAGTTGAACCAGGCACGTTGGTTCTGAGCGCGAATGGCACGTCGGCCGCGCCGTTCTTGAACCTCAAGGTTGGTCAGAAAGTGACTATTCGCTCGAAGCTCGAGGGATTTGATTCCACCAAGTACACCCAAGCCGTGGGCGGCGGTCCAGTGTTGCTCCAAGACGGCAAGCAAGTGCTGGACGCCGAGGGGCAGCGCTTTGATGAGGTCTTCAGCAAGCGGCGGCACTCACGCACCGCAATCGGGCGAACGGCGGAAGGAGACCTCCTGTTCGTGGTGGTCGACGGACGGCAGACGATGAGCGTTGGCGCGACCCTGGAGGAACTGGCCGTGATCATGCGTCGGCTGGGCTGTGTCGACGCGATCAACCTTGATGGCGGTGGGAGTAGCGCTCTTGCCATGCGTGGAATCCTCCTCAACCGACCGAGCGAGGGCGTACAGCGTCCGGTGGCCAATGGGATCACGTTCTTTGCGCCGGACCCAACGATTCCGGGCTCGATCAACCCGACTTCGGAACTGAAACTCGTGGGGGCCGCAAAGGCGCCTCTCGACTCCCAACTGCAGTTTCAGGTCCAGAACCCGGACGGCACAACGGTGCCGCACGCTGAGGTCCTGTGGTCCTGCCAGGGAGCGGCCTGGATCGACCAGGGCGGGCTCTTGCGCCCGCTGAAGGACGGTCTTGCAGAGGTCTCGGCCTATGCCCGGGGCCGCATCTTTCGGCGGACAGTGACCGTAGGGAAGGGGCCGTTGCCTCCAAAGCCCGTTGCCCCGCCTGTCCCCAAGTCGGACGGCAAGCCCGGGTAACGCAAAGACGCCTGGCGCCAAACTCAAGTCGGGCCTGGCCCTTCGGTGCTACTTAGAATCCCAGCAATTCGGCTAGGTCCCAAAGGCAACTCCTCCTGGTTTAGCAAGCACCGGAAAGGCAGTACACCTGGAGCCGAAAAACAGGCTATCGAATCCGCCAAACCTGGGCTAGAATCATTCGCATGGCGGGGGGATGGGTCTTTAGGCCTAGGCGATGGAACATTCTCCTTGCGGCGCTATGCTTGGTTGCCCCAGCTGGGCAAGCTCTGACGGAGCCGAGTTCTCCGACTGCCAACTTCGACCTTGAGGTTCGGCCCTTCCACAACTGGCGCAGCGCCAAGCACGGGCCGGTGATGCGGTTCGTCTATCGACACCCTGAGCGCAACTTGCGGGTACAAGGAGTGGTGAACCGGGTCGAAGCCAACTACAACCCCACGCCGGAACTCGGCGCCGATACGCTGGCCAAGGGCTACGTGCGCAACACGCGCCAGAACATGCCTACCTTCCAAGCCTCGGACCTCGGAACGGTCCAAGGCCGAGACCTCGACTTCCGAGTCGTGTCTCGTCAGGGTCCTCAGCGGGCCATGCTCTGCGGCTTCGCGGTCCGGGGCAACACCACCGTCATCGTCTCGCTGATCGGGGTTGGGAAGGACAAGAACTTGGTGGACCGGTACGAGCCGATGTTCCGCAAGTATCTCTCCGAGAGCCGACTCTCTGTCGCTAGTCAGTAGTATGCGGAATGGGCTGCGGGCAGGATGCCCGCGCTAACGGATTGTCTCGCAGCCGATCCTATGCCTTGAGGGCTTCGGCGCCGCCGACGACTTCTAGGATCTCCGTGGTGATCGCGGCTTGGCGCTCTCGGTTGGCCTTGAGGGTCAGCTGGTTGATCATCTTGCCGGCGGCGTCGGTGGCCGACGTCATGGCCGTCATTCGCGCGCCGAACTCCGAAGCGGTGCCTTCAAACATGGCCTGCTGGATCAGGGTCAGGAAGTAGCGGGGAAGCAGGGCATCCAGGAGGCTACGGGCGTCCGGCTCGAACTGGAAGTCGAGGGATGGGCCGGCCGCCTTCTCGCTCACCACGGGCGCCGAGATGGGCAGCACCTGGACCACCTGGGGGGTCTGGCGGATGGCCGAATAGAACTTGCTGTAGCAGACGTAGATTGCGTCTACCTCGCCCTTCTCAAAGAGCTCGCGCGCGTACCGGCTAACTTCCTGAACGTCCTCCAGGCGGGCTCCCGCGCTGGGGACGGAAAAGGTCTGGGCGATGTCGTAATCGCGCTTGCCGAAGAACTGCGTTGCTTTGCGACCGACGGTCATCAGGCGCACGGGCTTATCCGACGCGGCAATGAAGTCGGTGGCTTTCCGGATGATGTTGGTGTTATACGAGCCGGCGAGACCGCGGTCTGCGCTGACGACGAGAAGGCCCACCTTCTTGACTTCACGCGCCTCCATCAGGGGATGCGAGGGAAGCTCTCCGGCGGAGGCCAGAGAAGCCATGAACTCGCGCATCTTGTCCGCATAGGGCCGAGCCTCAAGCACCCGCTCGGTCGCCCGTCGAAGACGGGCAGCCGACACGAGCTTCATGGCCCGCGTGATCTGCTGGATATTCTTCGCCGTGCGAATGCGCGAACGGATTTGCTTGAGGGTTGCCATGCTGGTTTGGCTTTAGGCCTTGAACACCTTGTTGAACTCGCCGATCGCCTTGGTGAGCTGATCCTCTAGGTCCTTCGCCAGGGCCTTGGTGGACTTCATCTTTTCGACGATGTCGGGATAGGTTTCGTGCACGAACTTGAGAAGACCGGCTTCGTACGCCTTGACGTCCGAGTTGCCGATGTCGTCCAGGTTGCCGCTGTAGCCCGCGAAGATCGCGATGACCTGGTCGACAACGTCGTACGGGGTGGCAAGATCCTGCTTGAGGAGCTCGGTAAGCCGCTGGCCGCGGATCAGCTGGTTCTGCGTGGCCTTGTCGAGGTCCGAAGCAAACTGGCTGAAGGCCGCCACGTCTCGGTACTGGGCCATTTCGAGCTTCAGCTTTCCGGCTACGCTCTTCATCGCCTTGATCTGGGCGTTACCGCCAACGCGGCTGACCGAGATACCCACGTTGATGGCGGGGCGGATACCGGCGAAGAACAGGTCGGGCTCCAGGTAGATCTGACCGTCCGTAATCGAGATGACGTTCGTGGGGATGTACGCCGAAACGTCTCCCTGCTGAGTCTCGATGATCGGCAGCGCGGTAAGAGAGCCGCCACCCTTCTCGTCGGACATCTTGGCCGCTCGCTCCAGAAGGCGCGAGTGGAGGTAGAAAACGTCTCCCGGATAGGCTTCACGTCCGGGCGGGCGGCGAAGCAGGAGCGAGAGGGCGCGGTAGGCCTGGGCGTGCTTGGAGAGGTCATCGTAGACCACCAAGGCATGCATGCCGTTGTCTCGGTAGTACTCGCCAATCGAGGCTCCGGCAAACGGGGCCAGGTACTGAAGCGCGTTGGACTCGGAGGCGGAGGCCACGACGATCGTCGTGTACTCCATCGCGCCGAAGTCCTCCAGCGTCTGCACAATGCGGGCTACGTTGGACATCTTGAGGCCGATGGCGACATAGATGCAGTAGACCGGGCTCTCGCCGGGCTGGTGGGTGTACTTCTGGTTAAGAATGGTGTCCACGCAGACGGTGGACTTACCGGTCTGGCGGTCTCCGATGACGAGCTCTCGCTGTCCGCGTCCGATGGGGATCATGGCGTCTACGGCCTTGATACCAGTCTGGAGCGGCTCGGTGACCGGCTGTCGGTCGACGACGCCCGGCGCGAGGGTCTCGATGCGGCGGAAGTCGGTGGCTGCGATAGGTCCCTTGTTGTCGAGGGGCTCGCCAAGTGCGTTGACGACGCGGCCGAGGAGGGCCTTGCCGACCGGGATCTCGATGATCCTTCCGGTCTCGCGGACGTGGCTACCTTCTTTGACGAGGGTGTCGTCGCCCATCAAAACGGCGCCGATCGAGTCCTCCTCAAGGTTGAGGGCCAGACCTTTGACGCCGTTGTCGAACTCGAGGAGTTCTCCCATCTGGCAGTCGGGCAGTCCGTACACGCGGGCGATGCCGTCTCCAACTTGGAGGACGGTGCCTACGTGCTCGGTCTCCACCTTCTTTTCGAACTGCTCAAGTTCGCGGCGGAGGATATCGGTGATCTCTTCAGGTCGAATGGCCATGTGCGTTCAGATGAGTTCAGGACTGCTTGAGAGTGTCTCGAAAGATCTTCTCTTTGATCTTGGAAAGGGCGCCCGAAAGGGAGCCGTCTAAAACGAGGTTGTCAAAGGCAACGGTGACGCCACCCAGAAGGGAAGGGTCGACCTTGAAATCGGCCTCAATGGTCCGCCCCAGGGTTTTGGTCAGCTTGGCCACCAAGGCCCGCCGCTGATCCTCTTCCATTTCCTCCGAGGAGGAGACGACGACGTGGGAAACCTGTTCGTGGGCTCGGCGTAGCTCGATGTACTGAAGGCGAACCTCGTCGATCTCGTCCTCTCGCCCCTTCTCAAGAAGGAGGCTAAGGAGGGAGAGGGTGACTTGGTTTGCCTTGCCCGTAAAGGTTCGGTTGATCACGCCCTGCTTCTCCACTTTGGAGATGGTTGGGTCGTGGAGGAACCGCTTGAAGCCGCCGTCGATCTGGAGAAGGGAAGACACTCCGTTGAGGTCCTCCTCTACCGGAGCCAAGACGTTGTGAGACAAGGCGGTCTTGAACAGCGCCTGGGCATAACGTCTGGCAACGCGAACGTCGATCACTTAGGCCGGGACCTCGACTTCGGAGATGAAATCGTCGATGAGCTTCCGGTTCTTGTCGGTGTCAACGTTAGCTTTGAGAACTCGCTCGGTTGCAGTGAGGGTGAGGTTAGTGACCATCACGCGCAGCTCGGTGAGCGCGGCCTGCTTCTGGCGCTCGATGTCTTCGACGGCCTTAGCCTTCATCTCATCGATCGCACCGTTGACGGCGGCAACCTTCTCGTCGGCAAACTTGCGGGCTTCGGCGATCTCCTTCTGGATCTGCTCCCGAGCGGCGGCTTCGGTGGAAGCCAAGCGGCGCTCGTAATCGCCCTTCATGCGGGTCATTTCGGTGCGAAGGTCTTCGGCTTCGCTAAAAGTCTTTTCGAGCTCGGCGTTGCGGGACTCGATGGCGTCCGCCAGCGGCTGAAGATAGAACATCTTCACCACGGGGAACATGATCAGCATGACGCCCACGACGGCAATGGTCTTGCCGAAGTCGATGGGGAGGCCTTGCTCGGCGAGCTTTTCAAGGAGCTCGACCTTGACGTTCTTCGAGAACCAGAATCCGCCGAACATGGCGGCCAACCCTACGACGAGGATGACCGGGTAAGGCAGGCCTGATGAAGTCTTTGTTTGCTGACTCATGTTGAGGAGGTTGTTAGGTCCAGGGGACATGCGCTGGGGTGGCCGAAGTGGCCACCCCAGCAAGTTCAATTACTCAGCCTTGGCTTCGACCGCGGGCTTCGCGTTGGCCGTCACGGCCGGCACGACGACGAATGCGGTGAGCAAGAATACGAGCTCAACGAATGCGAGCGCGATGAGCATGGCCGTCTGCATCTTGCCGATGGCCTCCGGCTGGCGAGACATGCCGTTCATAGCGGCAAAGCCGATGATGCCGAGTCCCAGCGCGACGCCGAGAATTGCGATTCCGATTCCGAGTCCTTCCATTTTTGTTCTGTGTTCTCCTGTTAGGTGCTTAGTTAGGTTGAGGGTGCAAATCGAGTTTAGTGGGCGGCCGCCGGCTCGCCGTGCGCATGGTCCCCGTGATCTTCGCCATGGCCTTCGTCACCGTGGTCGTGGCTGGTGACCAGGGACAGATAGACGCAGGTGAGGAGGGTGAAGAGCATTGCCTGGACGACGCAGGTGAGCAGCTTGATGGGAAGCAAGAACGCGCCAAACGGGATGTAGACCGACTGGCCCAGCTTGTTCATAGCCTCCGCAGCCTGGTGGCCGCCTTCGATGTTTCCAAAAATACGAAGGGAGAGGCTCACGTTCTTCATCACCTCGGAGATGATCTCAATAATGAAGATCATCAGCGTGATGGGAATGAGGACGATTGGGAGCTTGGGACCGGCGAAGTGCTTCCAGTGGCCGAGGACTCCGTTCGACTTCATGCCCTCGTACTGAACGTAGCCGACGCTGATCAAGGCGAGGCCGAGATTGAACCCGAGGTCGGCGGTCGGGGCGGAGGGGAAGAAGAGGGAGACGACGTTGCTCACGAAGATCACCAACCAGAAGGTGGCGATGAACGGCAAGTACTTTTTGCCGTGCGACCCGATGATCCCAACGCACATGTTCTCCAGGAACAAGTACATCTGCTCGGTAGCGCTGGTTAGCTTGTTCGTGAAGACACGCTTGTTCAGGCCTTTCTTCGCAAAGAAGAGAATCGAGAACAAAATCCCCACGACGAGGAGTACGTAAAAAGCGAGACCGATGAAGCTGAGACCTTCGTGGTGGGCCTTCTCGTGACCCGCCTCGGCGGCGGCCAGCGGCAGTAGGTTCAGTCCTTGCATGATCTCCATAGCGTGATTGCGATTCACTCGCCTAAGCGGGACTAAAGCCCTGCCCGACCGCAGGCGAGTATACCAAAACTTCCGGAGCCGCTTCCAGTCTCGGACGGCTCGAATCTCAGTCGGGCCGACAAGCTTGCGCCCAGCCGATGAGCGCGGTATAGACGAGCGCCAAGCCCCAAAGGAAGCCGTCGATTGCGTCTTTTCCGAGCCTTTGGGTCTGCAGCATGAAGCCCACGACGAGAGGCAGCTTGAGAAGGAAGGCGGCGACCGTGAGGGTTGACCCCGCCGAACCCTTGGCTTGGTCGTTGGCAACGCGGGCGAGCAGATTGATCGCGAGCCACAGGAAGTAGGAGTTCGCTCCGACGCCGAGGACGCCCATCGCATACCCGGCAAGGCCCAAACGCCCCTTTGCGTAGTAGACCGCGGCCCCGAGCAGAACGGTCGAGACCAGGCCCACCCACGGGCTGCGGAAGAAGCGCTCCCAGGGAGCGAGGGGGCGCTGGGTCACTTCGTGTTCCGCTGCAATACCCAGACCGCATAGGTCAGTCCAAGAACGGCTCCGCCGGTCGTGAAGAGTGGAGCGAACAGCTTGCCCCCAACTTGGCGGTCGATGAGGTAGCCCACGAAGTACCCAAAGATCGGCACGCCGATGATGGTGTAGGCGATCGAGAGGCCCACGCCAAGTCCGCGGCTTGCCTCGCGGTCCGAAGCGATCTTGCGCTGCTTCTCGGTGAGAGTCTTTGGATCTCGCTGGGCCAAGTCGGGAGGTTCGGGGAACACGTTGCTGGACCGGATCTTCCGGACTCGCTCGTCGAAACCCGCAAGCTCTCGATCGAGATCGTCGAGCTCTTGGCCGATGCGGTTCTCCGGGGTCGGCTCCTTAGCATTGTCCGAGGTCTCGTCGGTCATCGGTTCTATTGTGGTTCCTTCGCCCATCCTGGGTGGCGGGGTGCCTATAATCCGGGCATGGCACAGTCCATCCAGTTTCTTGGCGCGGCGGAGACGGTTACCGGGTCTCAGCACCTGATCGAAGCCAATGGCAAGAAGATCCTCATCGACTGCGGGCTGTTTCAGGGTTCGCGCGAGCTCAAAGCCCTCAACTGGCTTCCGTTCGACTCCGACCCTCGCGATTTGGACGCGGTGGTCGTAACCCATGCCCACACCGACCATATTGGCTTGCTGCCAAAGTTGGTCCGGGAGGGCTACTCGGGGCCGATCTATGCCACCGGGACCACCATTGGCCTTTGCCGGATCAGTTTGCCGGACGGTGGACGACTGCAGGAAGAGGAGGCGCGCCATGCCAACAAGATCGGTTCGCGGCACAAGCCGGCGCTGCCTCTGTACACGGAAGCCGACGCCTACGCATGCTTGAAGCAGTTCGAGCCGGTCGGCTACCACACGATGAGTCCCCTTCCGGGAGGGGTGACATTCCGGTACCTGCAGGCCGGGCACATCCTCGGCTCGACCTTCGCTGAGATCTACTTCGACAACGGGGAGAAGCTGCTCATGGGTGGCGACTTGGGCCGGTTCAACACCCCGATCCTCAAGGACCCCGAACCAGTCGAGTACGCAGAGAACCTGGTGATCGAGAGCACCTATGGCAACCGCTTCCACGCCCAGGAGGACACTCTGGCGCGGATCGAGGAGCTGCTACAAACTGCCTGGAGCGAGGGCTCCGTCATTTTGATTCCCTCTTTCGCGATCGGGCGGACGCAGGAACTCTTCTACTTCCTATCGCTGCTGCAGCAAGAGGGTCGGATGCCGCGCATTCCGGTCTTCCTCGACAGCCCAATGGCGACCAGCGTGACTGGCATCTACCGGGCCGCAAAGGACGAACACGACGAGGAGACCAAGCTCGCTTTCCGAGAAGGCTATAACCCGATCGAGCCGCACGGGGTCACCTACGTGCGGGATTCAAACCAGTCGAAGGAACTCAACGACCGCAAGGGGCCGATGATCATCATCTCAGGAAGCGGAATGGCGAACGGCGGACGCATTGTCCACCACCTGAAGCAGCGGTTAGGCGACTCCCGGACGATCGTGTTGTTCACCGGCTACCAGGCTAGCGGGACGCTGGGGCGGCAGCTCCTGGAGGGAGCTCCAATGGTTCGGATCCATCACGAGGAAATCCATGTTCGAGCCCGGGTCGAAAAGCTCAACTCGCTTTCGGCCCATGCCGACCAGGGTGAGATTCTCACCTGGCTGAAGGAGTTCAAAAAGCCTCCTCGACGCACGTTCATCGTGCATGGCGAGCCGCCGGCTCAAGAGGCGCTCGCGCAGAAAATCCGCGAGGAGCTTGGCTGGGAGCTAACCATCCCGCACTTCAAAGAGCGCTTCGAGATCTAGGGGAGCCGCCCCCGGATGGGGCCGGCATCCTAGATATTGCTGCTAGAGTCCCGTGCCGATGCTGTTCCGGTAGATCCGCGCTAGCCGGGTCGTGGATCCCTTGGCCAAGGTGATTGTGCTGTCGAGCTTCACCTTGCCGTCGACCGCGATGGCGATCCGGAAGGGCAAGTCTGCAACCGTACTCTTGTTCCTTGCCCAAACAAAGTAAGGGCTGGCCGAGGCTGCCGAGTTGGTCTTAAAGTAAAAGGCCAGCTTTGTGGCGGTCTGCTCGACCTTGGAGCAGAAGCTCATGTTGTCGGTCCGGCATCCGTTTGCGGCTCCGAAAGCGCCCTCTGCTGGCACAATCTGGAGCTCGAGATTCGCCATTGCGGCGGCCGGGCTGGCCATTCCGACGACGATCTCGGAGTTGCGGCCCAGGATATCGGACCCGGCGCCTCCGCATCCAGCAGCGGCGATGGCTACCGAAGCGAGGAGCAGTCGGTTGATCACTTTGCCACGACCTTGCTTGCGAACGCCTTCTCGCCCTTGGCAACCTCAGGCAGTTGGGCGTCGTCTCGGTAGATCCAGGCTACTCGTTGCCAGTCCCGCGCCTTGACGGTGCCGACCTCGTCGTATGTCTTGGCTCCATCGATGTAGATGATCACGCGATAGGATCGGTCGGTTCCGCCCATGTTCTCGATATAGGCGTAGTACGGGTCGGTCTGAGAGGCGCTGCTTGCGCGGAATTCGAACTCGATCCGACGCTCGCCGGTGTTCTTAAGCACGGCATCGCAGAAATTGGGCTCCACGAGAGAGCAGGAATTGCTGGCAGTAATTGCGCCTCGGCGCGGGACGATGACTAGGTCCGCGTCCGCGATGGCGCCGGAAGTGCCCGCGGTCACCACAACCGTGACGACTGGGCTGAAGCTGCTTCCACCGTCCGAGCCGCCGCATCCGGCAAGCCCAAGGGCAATCAGGATTCCAATCAAGAGGGTGTAGGTTCGCATACTGTTCTTTCCTTAGGTTCCGAAGTCAGACCAAGATGATGGACTGACGACGCAAAGTCGACTGCGCTACGCCTCGAGCGCACCGGTGGCGAGTAGGGTGTGGCGTACGTTTCGGAGGTGATGCTCCAGGCTGAAGAGCTCTTGCACCTCGTCATGGGTCAGGAGCCTGACGACATCTGGGTCGGTGGCCACGCTGGTGCGGAAGTCTGCGCCGTCCCACGCCTTCGCCGCGTTCCGTTGGGCGACCTTGTACGCGTCTTCGCGCGAAAGGCCCTTACCGATAAGCGCGATCATGACGTGCTCGCTGAACACGAGGTCGCCCATCAGTTTCAGGTTCTTCGCCATCCGGTCGGGGAAGACTTCGAGCCCGCGCAGGATCGAGGTCAGGCGGTTGATCATGAAGTCGGCGAGGTAGCAGGAGTCAGGGAAGACGATGCGCTCCAGAGAGGAGTTGGTCAGGTCGCGCTCGTGCCACGTGGCCACGCTCTCCAGCATCGCGTGGGCGTTGGCCCGCAGAAGGCGCGCAAGGCCGCAGACCGTCTCGCTATTCCAGGGGTTGCGCTTGTGGGGCATGGCGCTGGAGCCGGTCTGCCCCTTGGCGAAAGCTTCCTGGACCTCCAGAATCTCCGTACGCTGAAGGTTTCTGAGCTCGGTTGCGATTCGCTCTAGGCCGGCGCCTAGCAGGGCAAGTCCGTTCAGGAAGGCAGCATGACGATCTCGGTTGATGATCTGCGTGCTCGCGGGATCGGGATGCAGGCCCAGCTTGTGGCAGACCAGCTTCTCCATTTCCGGCGTCGCGATGGCGTGGATTCCCACCGCCCCGCTGACTTTGCCTACCGCGATGTCGGTTCGGCAGTTCTTGAGTCTCGCGATATTCCGATCAAGCTCGGCCAGCCAGTTTGCGCACTTAAAACCAAAGGTGATGGGCTCGGCGTGGATGCCGTGGGTTCGGCCGATGCATGGCGTGTCTGCGTGCTCGCGGGCCAGCCGGGCGATCTCCGCGCGAAGCGAGTTAGCACTTTCGAGGAGGACGGTGCAGGAGTCCCGGAGCATCATCCCGAGGGCCGTGTCGATGACGTCGTAGCTGGTGACGCCCATGTGCACGTACCGGCCGCTCTCCCCAATGTTTTCGCTCAGGTTGCGAACAAACGCCATCAGGTCGTGGCGGGTTTCCTGTTCGATCTCGTCGCAGCGCTCGAGGGTGAACGCAGCCTTCTCGCGAACCTCGTCGGCTCCCTGGACAGGTATGTGCCCCAGATCTGCGTGGACTTCGGTGATCGCAACCTCGACTTCTAGCCAGCGTTGATACTTGGCCTGCCGCGACCAAATCGCGCTCATCGCCGGGGTCGTATAGCGGTCGATCATGCCTTCAAGGTACCCGCTGGACTCGCGGAGGGCCCTTTCGGAGTAGCCGCAGGGCGTGGCATAGTTACCGTATGCGCTACTCCTACCGCTTCGATGGAGAACGGTCTGTCAACCTTCGCGAGCTGGACACGAAACCGCCGGTCGAGATCGATCGGGAGGCGGCTGAGGCCCAGATCGTCAAGCTCAGCGCGGAGCTGGGAGAACTGCAGGAACTCATGTACGGGGCAGGGAAGCACAGCTTGCTCGTTGTTCTCCAAGGCATGGACACCTCAGGCAAGGACGGCACGATCCGTCACCTCGCGAGCGCGCTCAACATCCAGGGAGTCCATGTGCAGGGGTTCAAAGTTCCTACGCCCGATGAACTGGCGCACGACTTTCTCTGGCGTGTACATCCGCACGTACCCGCCAAGGGCAACATCTCGGTGTTCAACCGGTCCCACTACGAGGATGTCCTGGTCGTGAGGGTCCACAACCTCGTACCTGAGGACGTCTGGAAACGCCGCTACAACCAGATCAACGAGTTTGAAGACCTCGTGGCAGAGAACCGCACCCAGATCGTGAAGATCATGCTTCACATCTCCAAGGCCGAGCAGGAGGAGCGATTGCTGGACCGGGAGCAGGAAGTGGAGAAGAGTTGGAAGCTCTCGCCCGGTGACTGGAAGGAGCGTGCATTCTGGGAAAAATACCAAGACGCCTACGCTGACGCCATCGGGAAGTGCAGTTCCAAGAACGCCCCGTGGTTCGTGGTTCCGGCGGACAAGAAGTGGTATCGAAACTTGGCAGTTTCGGAAATCCTGGTCGAGGCGTTGCGCCCGCTCAAGCCGGAGTGGACGCAAGCGTTGAAGGCAATCGGATCGAAGGCGAAGGCTGAGCTGGAGGAGTACCGCCGAACTGCGTCCTAAATGGCGCGGCGGGCTGGGGTACACCCTTGCTTCATGTCCGCACTGGAAAGACTTCTTAACGATGCCTGGGAGCGCCGCTCCGAGTTCTCTCCCGCAAACACCCCGAACGACGTCCGCGAAGCGGTCGAAAGCGTCCTGACTTGTCTCGACGAAGGATCGTTGCGTGTCTCGGAGAAGCAGAGCGGTGATTGGGTGACACACCAGTGGGTGAAGAAAGCGGTCCTTCTTAGCTTCCGCATGAACGACAATCGAGTCAGCCGTAGCGGTGAACTGACCTTCTTCGACAAAGTTCCCCTCAAGTTCGATGGCTGGGATGAAGAGCGCTTCCGGTCGAGCGGCTTGCGCGCCGTCCCCCATGCGGTGGTAAGGCGGGGCGCCTTTATCGCCCGAAACGTCGTGCTGATGCCCAGCTACGTGAACCTTGGCGCCTACGTTGACGAAGGCACGATGGTGGACACCTGGGCGACCGTGGGCTCCTGCGCGCAGATCGGGAAGAACGTCCACCTCAGCGGCGGGGCTGGGATTGGCGGAGTACTGGAACCCCTGCAGGCCAACCCGACGATCATCGAGGACAACGTCTTCGTGGGCGCGCGCAGCGAGATCGTGGAGGGAGTGATCGTCGAGGAAAACGCCGTTATCTCGATGGGAGTGTTCATCGGCCAGAGCACGAAGATCTATGACCGAGCGACCGGTCAAGTGACGTACGGGCGCGTGCCCTCTGGCGCAGTGGTGGTGCCGGGATCGTTGCCCAGCAAGGATGGCTCCTACAGCCTCGGGTGCGCGGTGATTGTGAAGCGGGTCGATGCGCAGACTCGTGCCAAGACCTCGCTGAACGAGCTTCTTCGAAATGACTGAGGTAGTCGCGTTAGCCCAGGCGCTTGTCCGCCGACCATCGGTCTCCCCGAGCGATGCCGGTTGCCAGGACTTGGTGGCACATCGGCTGGAGGCGGCCGGGTTCGGGGTTGAGCGGCTCAATTTCGGGGCGACTTCGAATCTAGTGGCGAGGATGGGAGAAGGGCCGGTCCGGCTGATGCTTAACGGTCACACGGACGTGGTGCCTCCGGGCGATGCGGGCGACTGGCAGCGGGACCCCTTCTCTGGCGAGCTCGACCACGAGTTCCTGTATGGTCGTGGAGCCAGCGATATGAAGGGCGGCGTAGCCGCGATGGTAGTGGCTCTCGAGCAACTCGCGGCAAGGGGAGAGGCCGATGGACTTGGCCTCCTTCTGACCAGCGATGAGGAGACATCAGGAGCCGATGGCACCAAGCGCGCCCTCGCGGAACTCCTTGTAAGGGGCGTGGAGATTCATGCCGGCTTCGTAGCCGAGCCGACGAGTGAAAACCACGTTGGCGATGCCTACAAGCCGGGCCGGCGCGGCTCCGTGACTCTTCGGATTCAGGCGAAGGGCGAACAAGGCCATGTCGCGTACCTTCCCGGCAGCGCCAACGTGGCCCACGCACTTGCCGGCGTGTTAAGCGACCTCGCCGATGCGGTGTGGGACCGTGAGATCCAAGAAGACTTTCCTCCGACCCAGATGCACGTGGTGAAGCTGGAGGCGGGGATCGCGGAGAACGTGGTGCCGGCAACCGCCGAGGCGTGGCTCAACTGGCGCAACTCGCCCGCCGCGCCGCTAACGGCCATCCAGGCGAAGGTCTCGACCGCGATCCAGGCTCGCGGCCTGCGGGCAGACCTCGAGTGGATTGAGTCAGCCGAGCCATTTCTGACCGAGCCCGGCCCGCTCAGGAGCGCGATTGAGTCGGCGATTCAGGACGTCTGCGGAGCAGTTCCCAAGGTCTCCACACTGGGAGGCACGTCCGATGCCCGTTGGTTTGCGGCGGCGGGGATTCCGGTTGCGGAGTTCGGCGTTGTGCCGATCGGGATGCACGGCTTGGATGAGTGCGTGAGACTGGACGAGCTGGACGTCCTGGTCCAGGTTGTGGCGAACCTGTGCCGGAATCTGCGGTAGGCGAAGGAAAGCTGAACCGGTTCCGCAAACGGGTGTACAATGCCCAGGTTATGGAGCCAGCAGCGCAGCGGTTCGCGAACCCTTACGGCCATTTCGAGGCTGATTCGTCCGCCTTCACGATCACGGACATCCACACGCCCCGTCCGTGGACGAACGTGATGAGCAACGACGACTACGGTCTAGTTCTCAGCCAGTACGGAAGCGGATTTTCCTGGGCAGGCAACTGCCAAACCTCTCGCCTGACGCGCTGGGAGCAGGACCTCGTGAAAGACGAGTACGGCCGGTACGTTTACTTGCTCGATCTGGATTCCAAAGAAGTCATCTCAACCACCTATCAGCCGACGCGAAAGAAGGCTTCCCGCGAAATGGCGCAGCACGGCCTGGGCTTCTCCCGCTTCGAGCGGAGCTTCGCCGATCTTCACCTGGAACACACCGTGTGGGTCCCGATGGATGCCTGTTGCGAGGTTTGGACGATCACGATTCGCAACGACGGGATCAAGGACCGCAAGTTCCGTGTCTCGCCGTATTTGGAGTGGCACCTGGGTTCCATTGGCGACTGGCACCGCGAGTTCCACCGGCTGTTCATGGAGAACGCTCGGCACGGGCAGACGATGGTGGCTTGGAAGCACCCGGGCCTCGTGGAGAACCAGCGCGATCCGTTGGAGCCGCCGAAGTACGGCTTCCTGCACGTGAATGGCGTCCAGGTCGAGCGCTGGATTACGGACAAGCAGGAGTTCTTCGGCCGAGGCGGAGGCAACGAAAACCCCAAGGGACTGCACCTGGCCGCGCCTGCAACGGCAGGGAAGACCCCGCGCTGGGACGACCCGATCGGAGCGGCGGTTTGGGACCTCGAGGTTCCGGGATTCGAGGAGCGTTCGTTCACGGTTGTGATCGGGTCCGCTTCGTCGCCCGAGGCGGCCGCCGAGATCGGAAACCGATTCGATGCCGAAGGGGCGGCTCGAAGCCTTGCGAGCACCGAGGAGTATTGGAGCCAACGCTGCGCCAAGATGGACGTTCGAACCGGCGACGCGGAAGTCGATTTCCTGGGCAACTCTTGGCTTCCGTACCAGGCGATCGCGGGCCGCTTGTACGCCCGTTGCGCCTACTACCAGCAGGGAGGAGCGTACGGCTACCGAGACCAGTTGCAGGATAGCTTGATGCTACTGGACTCCGAGCCCGAGACCACCCTCCTGCAACTCGGCCGACACGCCGAGGCGATGTACGACGATGGTAGCGTGCGCCACTGGTGGCACCCAGGAACCGAGATCTTCGTACCCAGCCATCACAGCGACACGTGCCTCTGGCTCTCGTTTGGCACGTTGGCGTACCTTGAGAAGACCGGCGATGCTGCGGCACTGGACGGGATATACGAGTTCCTTCCGAAGTCGGGCAACCCTCCTTCCACGGGCACCCTGCTGGAGCACTGCTTCCGAGGCATCGAGCGGGCGCTGAGCTTGCGCTCGCCGCGTGGCCTGCCGCTGATCCAAGCGGGCGATTGGAACGATGGACTCAGCCACGTCGGGATCGAGGGAAAGGGCGAATCCACCTGGATGGCGATGTTCCTCTACGACATCCTGAACCGGATGGTGCCGGTCCTTCGCGGACGCGGAGAAGTCGAGCGCGCCGAGCGCTACGCGCTCGAAGCCAAGTCTCTCCAGGAGGCGGTCGAGGCCCACTGCTGGGACGGCGAGTGGTATACCGCTGGCACGCGCGACGACGGCAAGCCGTTCGGCAGCAAGTCCAGCGAGGAAGGGAAGATCTTCTTGAACCCGCAGACCTGGGCGGTGCTGAGCGGGATCGGTTCGCCAGAGCGCACGGCAGTGGCCATGGAATCGGTGCGCCGCAACCTGGTCACGCCGTTCGGCGCGCTGTTGCTTCAGCCTGCCTACAGCCACGTGGACAACTACATCGGCTACATCTCTCGTTATGCGCCGGGTTTGCGCGAGAACGGAGGCGTCTATAGCCACGCCTCGACCTGGGCGATTCTGGCCTTTTCGAAGATTGGGGACCGCGAGACCGCGGCTGGGATCCTGCGCGGCATGCTGCCAGCCGTCCGATCAGCCGAGGATGCCGACCTGTACGCCGCCGAGCCGTACGTCATGCCCGGCAATGTAGATGGTCCCGACTCTCCCTACGCGGGGCGAGCAGGCTGGACCTGGTACACGGGGTCGGCCGCTTGGATGGTGCGGGCTGCCAAGGCGTACGCCACGTCCGCTGCGGTGGGGCTAGCGCGCTAGGGGCAAAGTCTGATAGAGTTGCTGAACAGTTCAGCAACATGAGAAAAGAGCGCGTAACGATTCTGGACGTAGCCCGGGAGGCCAAGGTTAGCAAGGTCACCGTCAGCTACGTGCTGAACGGCCGGGGTAAGGAAGAGCGGATCAGCGATCCTACCGCGACCCGCGTGCTCGAGGCGGCAAGGGAGTTGGGGTATCGCCCGAACGCTCTGGCCAGGATGCTTGCGACCCGGCACACGGGAATCCTGGCGGTCGTTTTCCAACGAGGCCATTTTTTCACTACCTGGTCGCCGTTTGTAAGCGAAGTCATGCGGGGGGTGAGCACGGCGGCGGTCGAATTGGGCTTCGACCTCATGCTTCATACGCGTGATGTCGATGCGGGGCACGAGGCGGACGTGCTGGCAGACGGTCGGGTCGATGGGGCACTCCTGCTGCGGGACGACGGTGATCCAACACTTCAGGCCCTTGCCGATCGTGGGCTTCCGTTTGTCCAGTTCTTTTCGCGCAGCGACGGCTACAACCTGCCATTCGTGGACTGCGACAACTACGCAGGAGGGAGGATAGCCACCCGCCACCTGCTGGATCTGGGTCACCGAAAGATCGTCATGGTTCGGGGTCCCTTGCGATCAACCAGTTCGAACGATCGGTTCGGCGGTTACCGGGAGGCCCTGGAACATGCCGGAGTTGGAGTTGCACCCGAGCGGGTTGTGAGCATTCCTTCCGCCGTTTCAGACTTCGCCCAGCTTCGTGAGCTGCTGAAAGCGCCGGACCGGCCCACGGCGCTATTCGTGTGGTCGGACGACGTTGCTGTGGAATGCATGCGCCTGGTTCAAGATCTAGGCCTCAGGGTTCCGCAAGAGGTGAGCGTGGTCGGCTTTGACTCGCTGGACGTCTGCAATCGCTCGGTTCCCCCACTCACGAGCATCCGCCAGGAGATCGTTCCCATGGCGATGGAGGCCACAAAGCTCCTCGCAGGCCTTATTTCTGGCGAAGCCACAGGCCGGACCCAGGTCCTCTATCCGCCAACCCTCGACGTGCGGTGCAGTACGGCACGGGTGAAGGGGTAAAGCTGGCAAAACTTCTTGCTGATTCGGTTCAGCAAAATTAAGATTCCGTGTTATAATCAGCGCTATGAGGACGATGTTGTCACTGGTAGCCGCGATCATGGCTGTTGCCTTGCTGGCCGGGTGCGACGCAGGCGGATCGCCATCGCTCGACTCCAAGTACGACTCGAATACGGCAACTGCCATGGCTGACACCAAGGCGATGTTCGAGCGAACCAAGGGTGACTATAGCCAGCTCACCGCCGAAGAAAGAGACAAGTTGATCAAAGCTTTCTCCGGCAAAGAAGAGGCCGCCAAGACCTACTGGGACAAGATGAAGGCGGGTACCGCCAACCAGAACATCCCCGCCCCGCCCAAGTAACGATTTTCCGACCGTACTTCACGTTAGTGTGAGGGACTCCTATCCATCCCGAGGTGCAATGATGACCCGAAAAAATACAGCATTTACGCTGATTGAGCTTCTCGTCGTGATCGCGATCATCGCGATCCTCGCCGCCATTCTCTTCCCGGTCTTCGCTCAGGCGAAGGCTGCGGCCAAGACCACCCAGTCGCTTTCTAATATGAAGCAGATCGGCCTTGGTATGAAGATGTACCTGGCTGACTATGATGATGCTTACCCTCAGCGGAAGTATCAGTACACTCTGCCGACCAGCGAAGTCTCCCAGGTTTCCTGGAAGCACTTGACGTTCCCGTACATCAAGAGCGACGCGCTCTTCACGGACACGACCAACGAGGCCGCCAAGTTCCCGGATGACACCGCCGACCTCAACCTGCTCCCCAGCGGCGCAGTGTTGACCAAGCCGTACTTCCGACGAGGCTACGCTTACGCCGACGTTCCGTTCATCCTTCAGCGAACCTGGAGCCCTGGACCGCAGACCGAGACCAGCATTGAGAACCCTGCGGGCACTTTGGTGATCGCGGAGCACAAGCGAGCTTGGGTCGACACCGGTCCCTACCTCAACTGGACCCCCTACTCTGAGTACCCCGGCGACCCGACGGGCGGCTTCAAGTACCCGTGGGGCGGTAGCAAGTGGAGCGACAAGGCCATGGTCCTGACGTTCCACGACGGTCACGCCAAGCGAATGGCCAACTCCGCAATCTGCGGCAAGGATAACGAGCTCAACGCTTGGGGCTACCAGCGCGACCAGCTGTCCAACTGGGGCAGCATGGGCGACGTTCAGTGGCTCGACACCTTCTGCATCGAGATGCCCGCAGCAGTCCGCTAAGGCTCTCCTCTCTGTCCGGCCCGTCTACCAGTTTGCTGGTGGACGGGCCGTTTCTCTATATCGCCTTGCGCATGACACGCCTATGATCCTCACGCTCGCAGTCCTATCCGCTACCCAGGTACTTACCGGCCCGGCGCTCCTTGACGAACTCCAGAAGCGAGCCGTGATGTTCTTCTGGAACGAGTCTCACCCGGTGACCGGCTTCACCAAGGACCGAGCGGCAAACTTTGCCGAGTCCGACGCCTTCAACATCGCAAGCTGCGCTTCCACCGGTTTCGCCATGGCGTCCTATCCGATCGGCGTGGAGCGAGGCTGGCTAAACCGGGCGCAGTCGCTAAGCCGCTCCCGTAAGACGATGAGAGCCCTTTTGGACCAGCACGCCCACACCAAGGGTTGGTTCGCCCACTTCGTCAACTGGGAAACCGGGGCTCGCGAGTGGCAGTGCGAGTACTCCACAATCGACACCGCCATCCTCCTCTCCGGTCTTCTGGTTGCCGAGCGATACTGGAAGGACCCCGAGATCACGGATCTGTTCAACCGAATCTTCAAGCGGGTCGATTTCAAGTGGGCGATGACCGACGGCGGGGCAAAGCCTCGCGAGAACCTGATCACCATGGGCTACCGGCCGGAAGGAGGAGGATTCCTCACCAGCCGCTGGACCAACGACTACAGCGAGGAGAAGCTGCTCTATGTCCTCGCCTATGGGGCCGACAGGTCTTTGCCAACCTCCGGCTGGGATCGGATCTCGAAGAAGGTGCAGCAGTTCCAGGGCATCGACTTCATCACGGGCGGGCCGCTGTTCCTGCACCAGATGAGCGAGTCCTTCTTCAACTTTTCCGGCATGCGGGATCGACTGGGGATCAACTACTGGATCGCCACCCGCAACGCAACCCTGGCCAACCGCGCCTACTGCATCCAGAACCCAAAGGGAATGAAGAACTACGGCCCCGGCTTCTGGGGGCTTAGCGCCAGCGATATCCCCAACGGCTACACCGCCAACGGTGCGCCGGGCTGGATCTCGGACGACGGCACCGTGACCCCGACCAGCGGCATCGCCAGCCTTCCGTTCACCCCGACGGAGAGCCAGGCTCTGGCGGAGAGTCTCCACGCAAACTATGGCTACGCCTGGGGCCGATACGGCTTCAGCAACGGCATCAATCCTCAGCAGAACTGGAAGGGTCCGGATGTGCTCGGCATCGACCTTGGCATGATGCTCCTGGGCATCGAGAACGGGCGAACCCAAATGATTTGGAGGCTCACCGCCCAAAGCCCGATCACCCGAGACGGCATGGCCCGCGCGGGTCTGAAGAAGGTGACCGACGGCAACAGGGGCCCGCTCAAAACACGGCCGCGGGGATAGGGCCCTTATTCGAAGGGGAGGTTGACCGGCGGGGTGGGCTTCTCCACCCGTTGCCGGCTAGCGCCGCCGGCTTTGGCGATCGAGGCCGCGTTCAGGATCGCGCCAAGGTGTACTGCTCCGCCAAGGAGCAACGGTGCGATCACTGACCCAGAAATCTGGGAAGACCCGCCCGCCATCGATTTGAAGAGCTGCCCAAGGTCCTGCCGGAACGCGACCAGGAAGCCAACGCAGACGAGCCAAACCGCTAGGATCACGATGCCGGAGACCGTTCGGCCCATCACGATCTGCCCGATTCCGGGCACAAACAGGTTCAAGATGGTGGCTACGTTGGCGTTCGCCACGTGGTCGTCGGGGGTCAGGAAGGGGGAGTCGCTGTAGCCCATCCTTAGCATCTCGTCTGCGGTGCGGTTGGTGCCGCCCCGAAGGACCATCTCGGCATACTTCGTCTCAAGTCCAACGTTCTTGGGATCGAGCTTCACCGCCGTGCCGTAGGCGTCGCGTGCTTCCCGGAAGCGCTTCCGCTCGGCGAGGTCGTCACCCAACATCTCAAGAACGCTCGGCGCACCGGGCGCGACGGCGGAGGCCTGCTCCAGGATCTCCGTGGAACGAGCCGCGTTGCCGCGCATCTTCTCAACCCTCGCCAGCTGGATGAGGCGGTCTGCCTCCACCATCTGTTCCGGAGTTGGGGGTTCCACCGGCTCTTCCGGTTCCGGCTCGGCTTGAGGCGCGGGTGCAGGCTCGGGCACGGCGGACGGCTGATCCTTCTTGGGCAGGTTGGCAAGGGCCTCCTGCAGGATTTGCTCGGGCGAGGCCGCGCCCCCCGGAGCCTTCTTCTTCAGGTTGCCAACCTCGAGCGGGTTCCGAGCCACGACCTCGGCCAACTCGGCGTCGAGCTTCGCGATGCGTGCATCCAGCGCTGCGGCCAGAGCGGGATCGCTCTCTTCCACGCGCATGGCGCGCAGTTGCGCCAGGTTGGCGCGCAACGACTGGTAGGCGGCGGGATCGAAGCTTGACGACATCGTGGACGCTCTAGATCAGGTCAGGATCGGCTTGGGCGGATTTCCAGAGCGTTTCCAGATCATAGAACTGACGTTGCTCATCACGCATAACGTGCAGGATCACGTCGCCGTAGTCCTGAAGCACCCAACCGGTGCCGTCGCCTTCGCTACGCAAGGGGCGCTCAGACTGGAGGCGAAGCAGTTCTTCCACCTTGTCCGCGATGGAGGAGACGTGGCGATCCGAGTTGCCGGTGCAGACGATGAAGAAGTCGGCGATGGAGGTCTTTTGCCGCACGTCGAGAGTCTCGACTTGTTCGGCCTTCAGCTCTTCGGCAGCTTCTATGATGAGGGCGGCTTTTTCTTGGGAGTTCATTCAGTTCTCGTAAAGTTTGTGTTCTTTGATGTACCGCAGAACCTTAGGATCCAGCCACGGGGCCGTGGGGCCGCCCTTCTGGATGCGGTCGCGGAGATCGGTGGAGGAAATCTCTTGGGGCGCCATCTCGATCACATCGGTGCGAGTCTTGGCAAAGGCGGGAATCCGGGATTCGATATCGAAACGGTTCATGGGTGGGCGTACGACCACAGCGAGGCGGCACTGTTTCACCAGCCTCTCGGGCGACTTCCATTCAGTTATGTTCCTGAGAGCGTCGGCCCCCATCAGGAACCAATAGTCGCCGGGCTGGGCGAAGACGAACTCGTCGACCGTGTCGATCGTGTAACTTCGGCCGCCGCGGGTGATCTCGATGTCGCTTACGCTCATGTTGGGCTGATCCTGGATCATGAGCTGAACCATGGCCAGCCGGTCCGGGCCCTTGGAGGTGGGACGCTGGGTCTTGAGCGGATTCCGAGCTGCGGGCAGGAAGACGACCTCGTCGAGCTTCAGCGCCTCGATGGCCGCTTGGGCGAGACGCAAGTGGCCCTGATGGGGAGGATCGAAGGTGCCGCCAAACAGTCCGATTCTCATTGCTCGTCCGTGAAGTCCATTTCGAGTTCGCCGATGGTGACCATGTCGCCCTCCTCGGCGCCGAGCTCTCGAAGTTGCTCGATGATGCCGAGTCGGGTGAGTCGGCGATGCAGGTAGCGCAGAGCCTCGTCGTTCTCAAGGTCGGTCATCGCAACCAAACGCTCAATACGCGAGCCCCGAATGCGGAAGCCCTCTTCGTCTCGCTCGATCGTCCACTTGGCTTGGTCCCGCGGAATGGCGGGCGCGGCCACAAAGACCTCGGCCTCGGGATGGCTTGACTCAAGGACCGATGCCACCGAGTCTAGGAGGCGATCGATGCCCTCGCCGGTCACGCCGGAGATCGGGAAGACCTCGCGGCCATAGGCTCGGAATCGCTCCGAAAGCGCCTCAAGCTCCTCGGCCGAGATCAAGTCGATCTTGTTGAGGGCAATCACGCGCGGGCGGGCAAAGATGTCGGCCGAATACAGCTCGAGTTCTTTCTCGATGAGTTCGTAGTTGGCGATCGGATCGGATTCGTCGACGGGGAAGACGTCAACCACGTGAACCAGCATCCGAGTTCGCTCGACGTGGCGAAGGAACTGGATGCCAAGTCCGACGCCTTGACTGGCGCCCTCGATCAGGCCGGGCATATCGGCCACGACAAACGAGGTGTCTCTGAATGCCACTACACCCAGATTGGGCACGATGGTGGTGAAGGGGTAGTCCGCGATCTTGGGCTTGGCGGCCGAGATCCGGGAGATCAGGGTGCTCTTGCCTGCGTTGGGGAGGCCGATCAGGCCAACGTCGGCCAACAGCTTCAGCTCGAGCCGGGCCAGGAGCCGCTCACCGGGCGCGCCCTTCTGCGCAAAGTTGGGAGCCTGCCGGATGGAGCTGGTGTAGTGCGCGTTGCCGAACCCGCCCTTCCCGCCCTTGCAGAGCAAGAATTTCATCCCGTGGGAGCTAAGATCGACGATCGGAGCGTCTAGCTCGTCATCGTGGATGACCGTACCAACGGGCACGCGAATCTCCATACCCTTGCCGTCTCGGCCACGCTTGTTGCCTTTGCCGTGCTCGCCGTTGCCGCCTTCGTACTTGGGGTGGATCTTGAAATCGTAGAGGGTGCGCCGGCTGCGATCGGCGATGATTACGATGTCGCCACCCCGACCGCCGTCGGCGCCGTTGGGTCCGCCCCGGGGAACGTGCTTCTCGCGGTGGAAACTTACCGCCCCAGAGCCGCCCCGTCCGGACGTGAATTCAACGATGGCTTCATCTAGGAACATTTAGGTCTCTTCTCCGCGCATGCCCGGAATCAGTTTAACGGTGATGCGTCGGCGATCCAGGTCGACCCGCTTCACGAATTCCCTCACCGCGGGGATCATGATGTCTCCGACGCGGTAGACGTCGTGTGCAGGCATCAGAAGCACTTCGTCTAGATTGCCGAGGACTTCTCGCTGCTCCGTCACGACCTCGCAACCGATTAGGTCGTCGACTCGGAACTCGTCTTCCTCTCCCTCACCCTCGAAGGGCTCCGCTTCTAGGAACTTCCACTTGAACTTCTCAGCTTCCTCGACGCGTCGGACGCCCTCGAGGTTGAGGAGTGGACGGTCTTTGAACCAAGCGCATGACTGAACGACGTAAAGAACGCCCTCTACATAGACGGCTGCGCCAGGCTGAAAGTGGGCTTCGAGGTCGGTGAGCGGATTGACCTTGAGCTGGCCCTTGAGGCCCCGGGTCCCCACGATCTGTCCGATTTGGACGAGGGGGCCCGAAGGGAAGGCGGGGCGCGAGGTGCTCACGCCTTGCTCCTTAATCGGTAACGATCTTGACGAACGCCTTCTCGCGCGACTTGGCCGCGACGGCGCTCACCACGCAACGAATGGCGCTGACGACGCGGCCACTCTTGCCGATCACCTTGCCAACGTCCTCTGGGGACACGTGCACATGGAAGGTGCGCGTGTTGTCCTCAGTCTCCTCTTCGATTCGAATCGCATCCGGATCGTCGACCACGGACTTGATCAGTTCCTCAACAAACGGGCGATAGCTCATTTAGGCCTCAGGGGTCGCTTCCGCCACGGGCGCGGCTTCCTCAACGACTTCAACCGCTGCCACGGGCTCGGCAACGACTTCGGCAGCCGGGGCCTCGGCGACGGCCGCGGCAACCGGGGCTTCCGGCGTTGGGATGACGCTCTCGGTGGTCATCGCGGCGGTGGTCTTGTCGAGGAACTTGTACTTCTTCTGAGCGGCAGGGCGCTCGGCGAAGAAGCGGGGAAGCACTCCAACCTTGTTCAGAAGGTAGGCGGTGGTCTCGGTGGGCTGGGCGCCTTCCATGAGCCAGTAGAGCGCTCGGTCTTCCTTGATGTTGATGAGGGTGGGCTTGGTAACGGGATCGTACGTGCCGATCGTCTCTACAAAAGCTCCCCCACGGCCCGCCGTGCTCTTCGCCACGACCACCCGATAAAACGGGCGGCCCTTCGTGCCAATCCTTCGAAGTCGAATCTTTACCATTCCTGTTGAGTTTTCCTATCTTTCAGCGGCGTTTGCCCATTTTCCCAAAGCGTTGCTGCATTTGGGTCAACTGCTTCATGGCTCTGCGCATATCGTAGAGCTGCTTGATCAAATTGTTGACTTCCTCCACGGAAGTCCCCGAGCCCGCAGCCAGCCGTTTTCGCCGCGAACCGTTGATTATATCTGGATTCGAGCGCTCTTTGGGTGTCATGGACAAGATGATTGCCTCGATCCGGTTGACTTGCCCCTCGTCGATGTTGTCGATCTCACCCTCGGGGATCATATTTGAAACGCCGGGAAGCATTTTGAGCACGTTCTTCAGGGGGCCCATTCGGCGCATTGTGCCGAATTGCTGGAGCATGTCGTTGAAGTCGAAACTTCCGCTCTTTAGCTTGGACTCCAGGGATTGCGCCTGGTTCTTGTCGATGGCCTGCTCAGCCTTCTCGATGATGCCAAGAATGTCGCCGAAGCCCATGATCCGCTGGGCCATGCGGTCGGGATAGAACTGGTCGAGGGCGTCGACTTGCTCGCCAACGCCGATAAACCGCACCGGGATCTGGGTGGCGGCGCGAACACTCAGAACGGCCCCGCCGCGAGTATCGCCATCCAACTTGGTGAAGATTGCACCAGAAAGGGGAAGGGTGCTGTTGAACCGCTCCGCCACGTTCACCGCTTCCTGGCCCGTCGTAGAGTCAAGAACGATGAACGTTTCGTTGGGCTGGACCGCGTCGCGAACTCGTTTGAGCTCGCCCATCAGGTCGTCGTCGATCTGCAGCCGGCCCGCGGTGTCCACGATCAGGACGTCTCGCATCAGGTACTTGGCGCGCTCGAGGGCTGCTTTGGCGACGTTCTCGGCCTTAGCGCCGGGCTCCAAGTTTGCGAAAACAGGCACTTCGATCTGCTCGCCAAGAACCTCGAGCTGGGTGATTGCCGCCGGCCGTTGAAGATCGCAGGCGGCGAGCATGGGCTTCTTGCCCTGGGAGATCAGGTACTTCGCCAGCTTGGCTGCCGTGGTCGTTTTACCGGAGCCTTGGAGGCCGCAGAGAAGGACCACCGTGGGCGGCTGGGGACCGTAGTTGAAGCGGATGCTCTCCGTGCCAAGCAGATCGGTCAGCTCGTCCCGAACGATCTTGATGATCGTCTGATCGGCGGTCAGGCTTCCGAAAACGTGCTCGCCGGACGCCTTCTCCTTGATGGATCCGATCAGAGTCTTCGCTACAGCGAAATTGACGTCGGCTTCGAGGAGAGCGACTCGAACCTCGCGAAGGACCTCCTGCAGGTCCGCTTCGGTGATTTTTCCCTTCCGGCCCAGCGCACCGAAAATGCCGGACAGGCGCCGGGAAAGGTTGTCGAGCATAGGCCTTAAGGTACCTCTCGGGCTCGAATCCAGGCATGGGGAAAAGAAGTGGACACTCGGTAGAAACCCTGGCACGAATGCCAGCGTCGAAAGAATTGTATGTTTGTTTCACCGTTGAAGAAGGCATTGTTGGACCGATGGGGGTTCTGGGCGTTGCTCGGGGTCGGGGTTGGCGCGGTTTCCGCCGCCAAAGTCGTCCGCCGCAAGGAACCGACCCTCCATACCGACCAGATCATGGACGCGTGCCGCAAGGCCGCCGCAGAGCTCGAAGAGCGGCTGACGACCCCGATCCGAGTCCGTAGTTAGGGCGAGACCCGAAGCGGAGTAGACCTGGAGCCCCCGTAGCTGGCGGTGATTCTTCCGCTTCCGGCAGAAGTCAACGTCGTGAATTCCACCAGGGCCTCGATCTGGCCCTCTGGGATCGTGACGTCGGCCGGGAGCGATGCCAGCGACCCGTCATCGATCGACAAGGTGACCTTTGCTCCGCCCGTGGGCGCGGGGCTGGAGAGGACGACTCTCAGTTGCACGGGCTGACCTTGCGTCGTGGTGTTTGGCGATGCTCCCAGGGCCCAAATGCTGGAGGCCCCGGAGGTCGTAATGCGATGAACTCCGCGCCCAAAGGTGCCGGCGCTAAGCCAGCCCGATCCAACCTTCAACGAGTTCACCTGTACGTTCCATAGGCTTCCTTTTGCACTCATCTTCGCGAAAGTTGTGCCGCCATTGGTCGACCCAAACACGCCGAGGTCGTTGGCTACATAGACCCGAGTGTCTGGCGAATTCCGGTCGAGGACGACTGAATTGACTGGGATGTCCATGGCCAGGAAACCTGCGTCGCCAACCATCAGCCACTCGCGGTCGGGATCAAGGACGTTGTCGCACCAGAGCAGGTGGGCCTCTCCGGTCCCGGTGCCGCCCAAACCCACGTACACCTGGGTCGGGTCGTAGGGGTGGACTTCGAGGCTCGTGATCGGTAGGTTGGCGGGCAGGCCGATCGCCCCGTCCTGAATCTCGGTGAACACGACCTTTGTGACGTCGGGGTCCTTTGCGTTCTTGGTCATGTAGAGCTTCCCGCTCAACGTGCCCACGTAAACGATGTTCCCGTCTCCCGGGGCGACCCTCACCACGTTGGGGATTCCCGAGAGTAGGGTGCCGCTTGCTTCCGGGGTTCCTCCCGCCGGGCCAAGCCGATAGCTGACCTCGCTGAGATCGGGCGGGAATGCTCCCGGCACGATTCTCTTGCGGTCTAGGCGGAAGCCCAAGTTGTCTGCCGCAGTTCCCTTGGCGTATCGGTAGAGCCAGCCGTTGGTGGCCAGGAACAGGTGGCTGCCACCCGAGTCGAGGTCACTGGGGCCTAGGAAAAGGGTGCTTTCATTGTTTGGAGCCCCCGACCTCAAGGGAATCGCAAGCGGATAGGTGTTGGCGTTGGGACTGACCAGGCTGGTCGCCCATCCATCGGTAGACCTCCAAGTCGTTCCGGTCGAACTCACGTACATGATGTTCTTGTCGGTCGGGTCGATCGAACTCGTGCCGCCATCACCACCGCCGGAGTTGTTCCAGCGCACTCCCTTGGATGCCGCCAAGCCATCGTGCGGCGACACCGCGCCGTAGGACCTAGGCGATGCGTTGTCCTGGGTCCCACCCAAGATGATGTTAGGATTGTTTGGGACGAGGGCGATGTCGTAGAACTGGGCGATGTTGAGCCCATCCTGGGCAGAGAAGGCCACGTTGCCCCATCGCGCCGCTCCCGCAACGGCCTTCGGCGAATACGTGATCTTGTACAGCCCGCCATCGCAACCGACGAGGACTTCGTTCGGGTTGCGGGGGTTCACCCCGAGCGCATGTTGGTCGTTGTGTAAACGGTTCAATGGGCCGCCGACCGGCTCGTCTAGGTAGGAGCGCCCGATATCGAACCAGTTCTGGCCGTTGTCGTCGCTTGCCTGAAGCGTGATCAGCCCGGCGTAAAGAATCTCCTTGCCACCACCCGGCACGTACGACGTCGTTAAGTGGACATCGTAGAAGCTCTGCGACCAGTTGTAGGGAATCTGGGGCTCAGCCGGTGGAGGGAGCGGCCCGTTGATAAAGTTGGCGGAGATGCTGGTCCAGGTCGCCCCTTGATTCGTGCTGCGGTACACCAGCCGATCGTGGCCGCTTAGGGCATAGACGATCCCAAAGTTGACCTTGGAGGCTTCAACGTGGACGTTGGCATAGGTTGCGTTGGGAGAAGCGCCCGCCGTGGTCACGTCGGTGAAAGCGGGTGGAGTCACCTTGGTCCAGCCGACGCCCGAGTTCAGGCTTCGGTAGACGAGGCACTTGCCGGGGGCCCCATAGCCCGAGACGTAGATAGCTCTCGAGGTCTTTGTGTTGGGGCCCTTGATGCCAATCGAGACGTCGTTCCACACCCCATCCGGAAGCCCGGCAGCCTTGGAGAACGTTGCGCCTCCGTTGGTAGATCGGTAGACGGCGCCTGGCAAAGGGTTGCCGTCGGCATTGCGCCCACTTACGGTTGCGTAGAGGATTTGCCGATTGTCTGGATCCACCGCGAGGTCGCTAACTGCGCCCGTGAGCGGGCCGCCGTTGAAAGAGTTCAGGTTGGTCCAAGTGGCCCCGGCATCGGTGCTCTTCATGATCCCGTGGCCGTAGAGCCGGAAGAATCCGCGGGCGCCGCCGGTACCGGCGTAAACGGTGGACGCGGTCATGGGGTCCACTGCGATCGAACTGACCTGCAAGCCTGGCCAGGAGTCTGAGTCGCTAAGGGCGGCCCAACTTGCACCGCCGTCGCTAGTTCTGAAGACTCCGCCGCCGGCGGATCCCACGTAGATCACCTTCGTGTCCGCCGGGCTGTAGGCAATTGCGGTCACGCGTCCAGAGGTGGCTCGCTGGGTGCCGTAGTATTGGCGGTAGGGGACGTCGAGGTTTTCTGGCCCCTCGTACTGCCAGTCCGCCGCTGGACCAAGCCTGCCCAAGTCCTCCGGAGATTGGAAGATCACCATCGCGTCCCGCGCGGCGATCGCCCGATCATAGGCCGAGTAGTCGACCAGGCCCTTCTGGTTTGTTCGCTGACGCAGAAAGTGCTGGTAGGACTCGAAGAAGGCGGGAGCCTTCTTGATGCCTCCCTTGGGCTGCCAAAGGCGCTCGATTCCCTCGGCTGAATGAAGCTCCGTTAAGCTGGCTCCGTCCGCGAGACTTGGCCTCGCAAAGTAGAGAGCAGCCGCAACGATCGAAGCAAGCCCCGTCAGGGCAATCGCCAGCTTTCTCATCGCGCACTCTCCCGTCCACTTCGACGCCGAGCGCGTAGCAGGGAAGACCCGCCGAGCAAGAGGGCAAGAAGAGAAGCTGGCTCGGGCACCGGCTCATAGGCAACGACCGCGAACGAATGGCCGACGGCATCGGTGTAGGTACCGTCGTTGTTAACGAAGCCCTCGGTCATCGCGGTGAAGCTGGTGTCCTCCGGCGCCACGTATCCCCCGATCTCGGCCCGGAAGTGGTCGTAGTAATTCTCACCCTTTGGACCTGGGCCAAGTTTGCCCTGCCATGCGTCGCCAAACTCGCCGGGCCCGATCTGAGCGGCACTCTCTCCGTTGATCAAGAAGTCGTCGGTGTAGAAATCCTGCCCATCCAGGGCATTGATGAAGAAGTCGATGTTGTTGCTGGCCCGGGGCTGGAGGGCGAAGGACATCGGAGAGTCGTCGAAGTTGGTACTCCAGAGCCCGTGGTAGGTGTCGATCAGCTTGCGAGTCGAGTTGGGGTTGCTGAAGATGACGACAAGCGACATCCCCTCTCCTAACGCGCTCAGAGTCCCGTTCGCCTCCTCATCGACCGCATCGACCACCGAATAGGTGCCGTTGCCTCCCACGAGTGGCGTCACGTCTGCGGTGTAGGAGACGACGCTGTTGCGGCCCCAGCCTAGATCGGGGTCCCTTCGTCCGGCTTCGTCGCCAACCACCGCAGTGCCGCCAAAGAAGATCGTGCCTTCCTCGTTCAGGCTGTTTTCCCCGTTGGTTAGGTAGCTCCAGTTCAGATAGGCCCCGGTTACGGTGGAGCCGGCGGGGATTCCGGCCACATCGAGGTTAAAGGGATTGGTCTGATGGCCGAAGTCCACGCGAGTGCTTGCTCCAGAGACCACGAAGTCCTGCCGCTTTGCCGTGAGGTCCTTGCCGGGCGGAACGAACTTCGACCATTGGGCCGCGGCATCGCCGGCGAGCGCAAGGCCGATCAGGACAGAGCTGATTGAATGGAGCTTGTTCGTCACCCGGTGCCACCCGTCTTCCTATCGTTTGGAAGAACACTTTTTGTTGTATCAGAAAGGGGCGGGATATCCAAGGCACGCTAGGAAAACCTGCATTTCCCATAGCAACTGCTATAATCTCGGCGGCAAGATCGGTTGCCACCGGGTCCGCGGAGAGGGTTCAACCCACCGAAACAAGCAAATAGAGTCATTCAGCCCTTTATGCGGCCTGATCGCGGACCTCAGGCTCACGCATGGAGGTCCGAATGTCAAAAACTCTTCCCGAGCGCGCCGATCTTGAGCATCTCAAGGGTCAGGCCAAAGCTCTTCTCGTTTCACTTCGCGAGTCCGGCGACTCCGCGTCCCGGCTTGCCGACGCGCAGCGCATCCTTGCCCGCGACTACGGTTTCCCGAGTTGGGCAAAGCTCAAGCGCCACCTCGAGAGCGACCGTAAAGCCACATTCTTCAACGCCATCAGGGCTGGAAATCGGCGAGCCGTCGCTCGATTGCTCAAGGAAGATCCAAGCCTGGTCCGGGAGACCGACCCAGACTCCTTTGATGCCCCGGTCCTCAACCTGGCCGCGGAAAGGAACGATGCGCCGATGATCGAACTTTTGATCGAGCACGGAGCCGATCCTAACCAGCGCAGCACGTGGTGGGCAGGCGGCTTCCGCCCGCTCGACTTCGCCGACGAGCCCACCAGCCGGCTCCTGATAGGGAAGGGGGCCACCCTAACCGCCCATGCCGCGTCGCGCCTAGGACTCGTGACCGAGCTAAAGGGCATCCTGGCATCAAACCCCGATTCCGTACGAGAGCGGGGTGGCGATGGCCAGTTTCCGCTCCACTTTGCCGCCACGCCGGAGATCGTTGACCTGCTCGTGGATGCTGGCGCAGAACTAGACGCCCGGGACCTCGACCATAGCGGAACTGCCGCCCAGTTCCAGATCGAGAACGCATCGGTCTGCAGAAGACTATTGGAGAGAGGAGCGACCCCAGACATCTACATCGCCGTTATGCTGGAGGATGTCGCGTTGATCGAGGAAATCCTGGCAGACGATCCGGGGTGCCAAACTCGGAATCCGCTAGACCCCGGAAACCCAATGACTCCGCATGCCCCTGGAGCGCACATCTGCGCGTATAGCGTCGGCGCATTGCGGCCCTTTCAGGTCGCATGGGGGCGGGGAAAGAAGCGCGCTCTCGAAACCCTGGAACGACAAGCTTCACCAAAAGTGCGTTTGATGTCTGCCTTGTGGCGGGGTGATCGCACCACGGCCGTGAAACTTAGCGGGGAGGTCGGATCGCTGGATGCAACTGACCGGAGCATCCTGCCGCAAGCGGCGTGGGAGAGGATGACCGACTCCGTCCGACTGATGCTGGAGATCGGACTGGACGTCAACTCCACCGGAGTTCACAACTCGACCGCTCTGGACCGCGCCGCAATCCATGGCTTTGACGACGTGATCGAGGCAATCCTTCCGTTTGGCCCGTCGCTTGAGGTCCGCAACGAGTTTGGCGGGCGGCCGCTGGAAGCGTGTCTCTGGGGCTCCGAGCACTCATGGCGCAAGGACGGGGACTTCAGAAGAAGCCTAGAACTCCTGATCGAAGCTGGGGCGGAGCTTCCGCCCAGCCTGAGAGGCAGCCAGGCGGCCCGAGAGACACTCCAGCGCCACGGCGTCTCATCTACCGTCTGATAATGTTTATTATGAACATTACGCCTTGAGCACTTGCTCTAGGATGGCGGCGAGTCTTTCCATCGAGTACTTCTCCTCCACCAGGGCTCTTCCCCTTTCCCCCATCGCCACGAGGTCCTCTCGTGGCATGGAGGAGAGCCGAATCGCGGCGTCCGCGATTGCTTGCGAGTCTTCTGCGGGAACGATGATGCCGGCGTTGGCTTCTTGGATCGGGTTTTCCTCAAGGTCGACGCTGAACAGCGTTGGCCGGCATGCCGCCATGTAGTCGAACAGCTTGTTGAAGCTGAGCCCAAACCGGTACAGCTCCGTCTTTCTGGCCACCGCGATGAAGGCGTTGGCTCGGCTCAGTTCCTGGAGCATGGCGACCTTGGGAACCGTTCCGCGGAAGTGGACGTTCTGCGGGGCCATGGCCTCCAATCTTGCCCGCTCCGTGCCTGCTCCATACAACTCGAAGGAGATCTTGCCGGGACTCCGCTCCTCGATAATCCGGGCTGCCTCGATCACCGAGTCCATGGCGTTGGCGACTCCCATCGAGCCAGCGTAGGCCATGGTGAACTTCTCACCCAGGGGCGGGGCGGTTGGCTCGGGCAGAAGCGTGAGCTCAAATCCGTTCGGCACCCAGGTCACCCTGTGTTCTGGCACTCCGAACGTGGCGACGTGCTTCCCGACGCCGGGAAGGAGCGAGACGATCGCGTCGGCTCCGCGGTACAGCTTCCGCTCAAGCACCGCCAGCCAGCGGACGAATGGATGTCCGGGAGAAACTCCGGCGATGTCGATGAGGCTCTGGGGCCAAACGTCCCGCACCTCCAGGACGAAGCGGCTGCCAAGGCGCCGCGCAAGCCTCATGGCCGCGTCGGCCGCAAACAAGTGAGGCGAGGAGCCGAGGATCACGTCGGGCCTCCCTTCTGCATGGAGGGGCAACTTCCCTACGGCTCTCGCAAAGGATAGCATATTGCGAATGCGTCCGATGGAGTTGCCCGCGTAGGGGGGCACATTCAGGTAGAGGAACGGCACACCGTCATGGTTCGCGTGCTCGGCTTCCCCACTCATCGTTCTTCCCGTCGCGCTCTGTAGGCCGAACGAGGCAGCGACGATGAGAACCTTGTGTCCGCGCGCTTGCAGGTGCTTGGCAAGGCTGTAGTGCCGCGTTCCGCCCGACTGGGAGGGTGGGATGGCGTAGTGGTTGACGATCCAAATGCGCATACGTCCGGGAGGCCAGACTACCCAAGCGGTATAGTCTGCACGGGTTCGCCACCGTCCGAGGATGGGGCCCTTGAACCCGAAACGCGCTCTATGGACTTCACCAAATCGCTCCTTCGCAATGTAGGGATCACGGTCGTTGTGGCCGGGCTCACTTACGGCATCACTTCCTTCATGCCTAAGACCTACCAGTCGAACCAGACTTTGTACTTCCCTCTCAGCCAGTCACCGGCTTCCGGGGCAGGCGCCGCATTGGCGCGACTGAGCGGCGGATCCGCCGATGCTGGAGATGTGGCGGGAATCAGCAATCTGCGCGGCGCACTTCAGTCTCCGCTCGTAGCGAGTGGCCTGCAATCGGCAACCGCGATCCTCACCAGCGATACGGCATATCAGTACGTGATCAAGAAGCTGGACCTCGCCAAGCGATGGAACGCCGACGAAAACGATTCGATTGCGCACCTGGGTGGAATGGTTCGGGTCAAGGCGGACAAGAACGGCTTACTCAACATCGAGGTGAGCGCCGAGTCTCCTGAACTGGCCAAAGACATCGTCGAGGGACTCTACACCCATCTCCAGAGCCGCGCGAACGACCTCACCCTGAACGTAAGCCGGAAAAACCGAATTCTCTTGGAGCAGCGCGTGGCGGAAAACGACGAGAAAGTAAACGTGCTCCGCAACGACATGGTCGCGGCCATGGAGGGTGCTGGCTACTCCGACGTTGATCTGCTAAAGACGGGGCTCTACGAGTCCAAGAAGGCAGCGGACGACGCCAAGACGGCCGCGGCCGCCGCTCAGAGCAAGATTCAGAAGATCGAGTCGGACTACCGTCGCCTTCTCGCCCAGGCCAAGGATGGAAAGCTTGAGGCGTCGAGCGCTCTGCAGGGCGTGAGCGCCGAATCTGGCCAGGCTTTGGATTCGCTGAGTAAAGAGCTTCAGACTCGCCGAATCGCGCTTGAAGACGCCAGTTCGCGGTTCACAAAGGACAGCGCCGAGTACCGGAACGCCGTGGCGACGGCCCGCAGCGCGGAGAAGGTCTCGTCCGACCTGCTTCAGTCCAGTCAGAACCAAGTCGACCAGGGGCTCGTACCGACACTCGTGGAAGCCAAGGGTGAGCTGGCCGCGCTTCAGGCGAGCGTACGGTTCAGCGAGCGCCGATTGCGTGAGTACGAAGGCTACAGCAAGGCCGCGCCGCGCAAGTACGCCACGGTCGAGGAAGCCAAAACCAAGTATCAGGGCGCACTCAAGATGCGCGAGTACCTTCGCAGTGAGCTGGAACTCGCCAAGATTGCGGAGAACCGAGACCCTGCCCGTTTTGAAGTCGTGGACAAAGCCCGCGTTGATGATCGGCCCGTGGCCCCGCGCAAGGCGTTGATTACCGGGGCGGTTGCGCTACTGGCGTTCTTCGTCCTCTGCATCCCGCTTCTGAAGCAGGGCTTTGCGGCAGCCTCTCCGGACTAGCTCTAGCCTTCCGTAGAGCTAAGCATCGAGATTGGCGGCGCTTGCTTGTTCCAGGCGAGGCTCATCAGGGCGTTTCGCAGGGCGAGCTCATCGCCTTCGTCTGCCAGCTTGATCAACTTCTCCAGGTCTTTGCGTAGCTCATCCCAATCGGGCGACTTGCCGTTGGCAACCTGCCGAATATCTTGATGCGCGCTGGGCAGAAGGTCTTCCGCCTCGTAAGTGAGTTCCTCGTGAAGCTTCTCTCCGGGTCGAATGCCGGTGTACTCGATGGCGATGTCGGCTCCCGGTACGAGGCCGTGGAGGCGGATAAGATCATTGACCAGATCTATGATCTTGATCGGCTCGCCCATGTTGAGGATAAAGATCTCGCCGTTCTGGCCCATGGCTCCGGCGGTCATGATCAGCTGGACCGCTTCGGGGATGGTCATGAAGTAGCGGATGATGTCCGGGTGCGTAACGGTGATAGGCCCGCCTTCCCGAATCTGGCGACGGAACAGGGGCACAACCGAGCCGGAAGAACCCAGCACATTGCCAAAGCGCACCATGCAGAAGGTGGTCTTGCCGGGAAGCTGGCTGAAACCTTGCAACACCAGTTCACACAGGCGTTTGCTGGCACCCATCACATTGGTGGGACGCACTGCTTTGTCGGTGGAAATCAGCACAAAACGCTCCACCCCAACGTTATAGGCGGCTTGGGCAGTGTGAAAGGTTCCGAAGGTATTGTTGCGGATGCCTTCAATCGGGTTGCACTCCACCATCGGCACATGCTTGTAGGCTGCGGCGTGGTAAAGCGTCTGGATGCGGCAGCTCCGCAG
>JBGSIJ010000051.1:0-69442 GCA_041742595.1 Fimbriimonadaceae bacterium
GAGGGGCCGGCCTCTTTTTCAAGGCCATTCAGGAAACCCAAGGAAACCAACTGTGAAGAGACTAACGATCCTCGCCATCGCCGCTTGCGCGGCATTCGGACTCTCGGGCTGCCAGAGCGGCGGCGCCGATGCGCCGATGACTAAGGATGAGATGGAGGGCCTCAAGAACCCCTCCAAGGAGATGCCGAAGGAGGCCATCGAGGCCATGAAGAAGGCCGGTGGCCCTCCCGCTCCAGGCGGCACCCCGCCTCCCGCAGCCGGCAACTAGGCTCACGATTCGCCAGGATGGGTCCGTCCGATTTGGCCGGACCTATTTCGGGGATCAGGGTAAACACGCCCAATGCTTGTCATTGGCTGGGCACTTGCTAGCCTGACCGTAATTTCGGATCCCGATCTCGACGCACTCGTCGGGAGCGTGGTGAAGCGCGCAGTGGTGGAGTACGCGCCCCATGCCCTCCGGCCCGAGGACCTAGGCGTCGTTGTGCTTAACATCGCGAGCGGCGAGATTCGCCAAGGATCGCATCTCGGAGACCAGTCCTTCTACCCTGCAAGCGTCGTCAAGCTCTTCTACCTTGCCTACGCTGGGCAAAGAATCGCCGCCAAAAAGCTGAAGGAGACTTCGGAGCTTCGCCGCGCCTTGACCGACATGATTGTCGACTCCAGCAACGACGCAACGAACTGGATCTTGGAGGCGATCACCGGTGCGACCAGCGGACCCGAGCTAGGTCCTGCCGAACTGAAGAAATGGAGGCACAGAAGGGAGGCGGTTAACCGATACTTCGTGCCACGAGGCTATCCTGGCCTGAACGCGAGTCAGAAGACCTGGGACTGGGGGCCATACGGGCGTGAAAGGCAGGGCTACGGGCTCAAATACGAGTTCCGCAACGCCATGTCACCAGCGCACGCGGCCCGCCTCCTAGCAGAGCTCGCTTTGGGTTCCGTGCCGGCTGCCCAGTGGTCGCTCGCTTTCCTGCGGCGGACGATTCCGGCAGACGATCCCAAGGCCGGCTCGCAGGCGGCGTCGTTTGTCGGGAAGGTGCTTGCCGCGGGCTCGAAGCTATGGTCCAAGGCAGGATGGACCTCGGACGTCCGCCACGATGCGGCCTTGTTCGAGCTGCCGAACGGCCACCGGTACGTGTTTGCGATCTTCACCCGGAACCAGAGCGGGCAAGGAGCCCTCGTTGCCGACGTCGCTCGATGGCTTCTTGAGAGTCTTGGCGAGGAAACGCGTAGGGAAGCGCATGGGTAGGCGCGACGCTTTCACTTTGATCGAGCTTCTGGTCGTGATCGCGATCATCGCGATCTTGGCGGCGATCCTCTTCCCGGTTCTCGCCCGCGCCAAGGAGGCGGCGAAGAAGACGACGTGCCTCAGCAACTTGCGTCAGATCGGCACCGCGTTTGCGCTCTACGGCAATGACGAGGACGACCGGTACCCGGACCGGCGGGACTTGAAGGCGAGCCTGCCTGGAGGCTACAAGCCTTGGACCGGCTGGCCGCCGAGCGATCCTCGGGCGGGCTGGGCGGCGATCGTGCTCGAGCCGTACACGAAGTCAAGCCGCATCTTTGCCTGCCCCTCGATCGAGGGCTCTCGGCTTGGCGTCAGCGAGCGCGTATCGCAGGGGCTTCGGGCGACAAACCTCTGGCTTTGGCGCTTCGACCGAATGGGCGCAACCGTCGAGTTGGACAACCTATGGGGCAAGACTCCTGAGCAGGCGCTGGTGGACCTGGTGGCGGCGCAAAATCCGCAAGTTGGGCGTCCGGACTCGCTTGCCGACGTCGAGCTGGCGGTCGATCCCTACTTTCCCAAGACGATCCCTTCGGTTCCAGCGGAGATTAGGGGCTGGTCGGCCCATACCGGTGGTCGAAACCGACTCTTTGCCGATGGGCACGCGAAGTACCTAAGGGACATACGAACAGACCCGTAAAAATGCGGATTCCCGGGACAAACCAGTAGTTCGCGCAGTTCCGTTGCGTACTCTAGGTCAAGCCTAAATGTCTCTCCTCTCGCTCGCCTGCTTGCTGGTGGCGTCTGCTCCTGTCCAAAGTCAGGAGGAGGCGTTGCGCGAGCGTTGGCTGAGCTTCCGAAGAAAGGAACCGCCTCAGGCCTTTGCCGCCATGCCCAGCGTGAAAGGGCCCTATGCTCCGGGCCAGGTCCACTCGGAAATGAAGGAGGAAGCTCTGAGATTCCTCAACTTCTGCCGGTTCATTGCGGGCTTGCCGGACGACGTTAAGGTCGATCCAAAACTTGAGAAGAGCGTTCAGGAGGCAGCGATGGTTCTAGGAGCGTCGGAAGAGGTCTCGCACCAGCCGCGCAAACCTGCCGGGATCGCCTCCGACCTCTATGAGCGGGCTTCCGAGACGCTAGGGCAGTCCAATCTCTCGTACCGTTTGCCGGTCGAGAGCTTGCGTGGAGCGCTTCATGGCCAGATGCTAGACGACGACTTGAACAACTTGGCGACAGCCGGGCACCGTCGTTGGCTCCTGAATCCCTACATGGCAGTCACGGGCATGGGGCAGGCTTACTCGGCCGACGGCCAGAGCGCTTACAGCGTGGTTTTCGCATTCGACCAGAGCCGCGAAGAAGCGTTCGAGAAGCCCTACGTGGCTTGGCCCTCGGCCGGCGCGTTCCCGGTCGAGTTCGTGAGCGCCCGAATGCCCTGGACAATCAGCATCAACGACGAGGTGTTACGTCCTCCTGGCAGTGGCGAGATCACGCTGAAGATCAGTGGGCAAGGCAAGTCGTGGGAGTTGCGGCCCACGGACGGGGCAACCGCCTCGCGCGCCGCTGCGTTTGCGCGCATCGACCGCAAGGCGTACGGCTTGCCCATCTGCATCGTCTTCCGGACCGAGGCGAGCGTCAAATGGGCGCCGGGCGATGTGGTGGACATCACAGTCGAAGGGCTCAAGAACCAGCGTCTCGAGCCCACCAAAATCCAGTTCCAGGTGCGGTTCTTCGCCCTAGAACCCCGCTAGCCCTCTAGCGGAAAAACGCGAAGCCCTGGAGCTTGTCGCGCACCGCGGCAAGGAACTTTCCGGCGACCAGGCCGTCGATCAGGCGATGGTCGTAGGTGAGGACGAGGTGCATGATCGAGCGGATCGCGATCATGTCGTCCACGATCACCGGCATCTTCTGGATCCCGTAGGTGCCAAGGATTCCGCTCTGCGGCGCGTTGATCATCGGGGTCCCGAATAGCGCACCGTAGGTTCCCGGGTTGGTGAGGGTGAAGGTACCGCCCTGCACGTCCGCGGGTTTGAGGGTGTTGGTTCGAGCCGCTTTGGCGATCGCCTCTAGGTCTTTGGCGATCTCGATAAGGGTCTTTTTGTGGCAGTCCCGAATGACCGGGACGATGAGGCCGTCCTCGCCCTTGGCGCCCAGAGCCACGGAGACGCCAATGTGGACGGCATTGTTCTTGAGGATCTTGTTGTCCTCGGTGATCTGGGAGTTCGCGAGGGGAATCTCGACGAGGGCCTCCGCCAGCGCCTTGATGAAGAACGGCGTGTAGGTGAGCTTCACGCCGTACTGAGTCTGGAAACTCTCCTTGTTCAGTTCCCGGAACTTGACCATCGCGGTCACGTCGCACTGGGTGATCGTGCTCACGGTTGGAATCGCCGCGCTCTTCACCATGTGCTCTGCGATCATTCGGCGAAGCGGGGCAAGCGGAACGATCTCCTGATCTGGCCCGGCAACGGTGGGAGTAACCGGCTTGACCTCAAGTTTGGATTCAGGCTTGGCGACCGGCGCGGCGGCCTTGCGCGGGGCGGCAAGGAACGCTTCTACGTCCTTCTTGGTCACGCGACCGCCTTCGCCGGTGCCGGAGATGCTGCCGAGGTCCGCTTCCGAAAGGCCATGCTCCTTCGCGATGGCACGAACGACCGGCGTGAACCACTTACGCGATCCGTCTTCGACCACCGTTGGCGATGCGGCAGGGGTTGGGGCTACCGGCGCCGGGACTTCTGCCTTGGCGGCGGGAGCGGGGGCTTCAGATGCTGCGTTCTTGGCGGCCTCGGCATTCTCCTCGATGATTCCCATCGCCGCGAAGACCTCGACCGGCTCGCCCTCCTGAATCAGGATTTTGGTGAGCACGCCCGCCACGGGGGAGGGAAGCTCGGTGTTGACCTTGTCCGTCATGATCTCCACCACCGGTTCGTCTTCTTTCACGAAGTCGCCCACCTTCTTAAGCCATCGGCTTACGGTGCCTTCGTGTACCGACTCACCCAGTTCGGGCATCAAGATTTCGGTCGCCATAGTTCTCTATTCTATCCGGCGAGGCGGTTCTCAAGCCGGGATCGAACCTCCGGCCACTCCTCGGGAAGGATGCTGAACATTACGGTATCGCGGAGGAAGCCGTCGCCAACCCGCATGTGTTTGCGCAGGGTTCCTTCGTAGACCGCGCCGAGTTTGGCGACGGCCCGGCGGCTCCGCTCGTTTCGGGCGTCCATCTTCAGTTGAACCCGGATGGCTCCGCAGGCAAAAGCGTGCCCAAGCATCAGGAGCTTCATGGCCGGATTCACCCGGGTGCCGCGGCACTCGGCGGAGATCCAGGTCATGCCGATCTCAAGTCCAGAATGCTCGTGACGAATGTCCATGAAGCTAGACATGCCCACCGGCCGGCCGTCTTGGATGACAGCGTACGCAAAGGTGTTGGGGGCCTTCAGGGAGACCTGAATGTAGTCCTTGAAGGCCTCTTCGTCGGGGCCTTTGGGCTGCAGTCCAGCGAAGTAGCGGAAGGTCTCCAGCGAGGATGCGGCGAACAACCCTTTCGCATGGGCCATCGAGAGAGGCTCTAGGCGAATGCCGTGGCCCTCAAGGGGAACCCAGGTTAGTTTCATGCGGGCACTCCGGCCAGGATGCCCAAGACGTCTTCGTACTCCGCATAGCTTGAGCAGGCGGTGATCCGCTGGCGCAACTCGGCCGCCCCGGGAAAGCCCTTGATGTAGAGCGGCATTTGACCCCGCAAGGCGCGGCACGCGTGCAGTTCGGCATCTTCGACCGGAGACCGCGTGAGAATGGCCTCCTCCCGGTAGTGGTGGATGAGGAGCCGCAAGTGCTCAAGAGCGGTGGCAATCCGTTCCTCGATCGAGGGGCTCTCCGCGGGAGTTTCGCCCGCGAGGGCCGCTCTCATCTGGCCGAGAACCCACGGATTGCTGATCGCGCTGCGGCCTACCATTACGCCGTCGCAGCCGGTTTCCCGCATCATTCGCACCGCGTCCTCAGGAGTTTTGACGTCGCCATTTCCGATAAGGGGGACTTGAACCGCTTCTCGCAGCGAGTGGATCAGCCGCCAATCTGCCTCGCCCTCGAAGCCCTGCTTCGCGAATCGGGCGTGCAGAGTGAGCATCCTAGCGCCCGCATCTTGGAATCGCTTCGCGAGGTCCGGGGCGGCGAACAGGGAGTAGTCCCAGCCTGCCCTAACCTTGATGGTGACGGGAACGTTCGTGGCCCTAACGACCGCTCGGACGATGCTCTCGGCGAGGTCCGGATCCTTGAGAAGGGCGGCACCCGATCCGGTCTTGCAGACCTTGGGCACCCAACAACCCATGTTGATGTCCACGATGTCCGCGCCCATCTCCTCCGCGACGCGCGCGGTCTCCGCCATGATTTCGGGATCCCCGCCGAAGATCTGGATTCCGAGCGGGCGCTCGCCGGGCGCGATGCGCATTTTGCGGTAGGTCTTGGCGGCGTGGTAGTGGATCGCCATTGCGCTGACGAACTCGGTGAACATCAGGCCGGGCCCGCCGATTCGTTTGGCGAGGATTCGCATCGCCTGGTTGGTCACGTCCTCCATCGGAGCAAGGAGGAGCGGGTTCTGCACCTCGACGTTGCCCACGCGAAAACCGGGGAAGGGGGGATTGGCTGCCAAGGCATCTATTGTGACAGGACGCACCGGCTCGGCAGGCCGGTGGGATGCCCTGCGGTACCCTCTGTAGCTTGAGCGCCGCTTCACCGGCCCCCACCGATTCCCCGGCATCGATGGAGGAGCCGCGCACCGAGTCCCTGAGCCAGCGCAAGATCGCCGCACTTTGGTGGCCCTTGGCCGTCTCCTGGCTTTTCATGGCCCTGGAGGCGCCGATCGCGGTCAGCACGATCTCTCGGCTGCCTGACCCCAAGATCAACACCGCCGCCTTCCAGATCCTGATGGCCCTCTCGCTCTGGATCGAGAGCCCGGTGATCGACCTTCTTTCAACGGCGACCACACTGGTGCGGAACGGACGGGACTACCTCGCGATCCGATTGTTCGCCACCCAAATGATCGTCGGGGTGACCCTGGTTCATGCGCTGGTGGCCCTGACCCCGCTGTATTGGTTTGTCACGACCACCCTTCTTGGAGTGCCGCGCGAGGTGGCGGAGGCGGCCCGCATTCCCATGGCGATCATGATCCCGTGGAGCGGGTTCATCGGCTGGCGTCGGTACCTGCAGGGAATCCTGATTCGGCAAGGGCTGACGAAGTTGATCGGGTGGGGGACGGGCGTGCGGGTGACCGCGATGTTCGGGGTCTCTTACGGCTTGTCCCATAGCGGAATCGGAGGCGCGGAGGCGGTGGCGTGGGCGCTACTGACTTCGGTGGCTTCAGAGTCGATGTTCGTACACTTCGTCAGCCTAACGACCGTGCGGCACGGCTTGCGGGGCCCGCAGCCGGGCGAGGCGCTCGTGGATGCGCGGAAGGTGGCGAGCTTCCACTTCCCGCTGACCCTGACCACCATGGTGACGATGCTGGGTGCCCCGATGATCTCGGCGGCTCTGGCACGCAGCCCCGAGGCCATCACGGCGCTGGCCGCTTTTCCGGTTGCGACCTCGATCATCTGGATGATGCGGACGGTGATCTTTGCGCTGCCCGAGGTGGTGATCACCCTCTACCGGCCCGGCCAAGCCGAGCACGCCCTGAGGCGGTTCAGTCTGACCCTGGGGCTCGTGCTCTCGGGAACGATGGTCCTGGCGGCCCTGACCGGCCTCGACAAGTGGATCTTTCGTGCCTTGCTTGGAGCAAACGCGCAGACCGCGGACATGGCGCACCTCGTGTTCGCGAGTACCGCGCTGGCTCCCTTGCTGAACGCGCTCCAGAACTACCTGCGGGGCGTCCTGACGGCCTGCCATCGAACGACCTCTCGGCTGGTTTCGGTAGCCGCCTCGGTGGCGGTGCTTGGCGGAGTGCTGGGGGCGGGGATGTTTCTGCGGTGGAACGGCCCGCTTACAGCGGGAATCGCCCTTACGTTGTCCCTGCTGGCAGAACTGCTGATGCTGGCGTGGTTCTGGAGCCGACAAAGTGGGCCAAGGCAAGCCCAAACTGCCTTACAATAGGTCCTATGCGTCTACGGGCGATTCTCTTGGGTTGTGGTCTTCTGGCCGTTCCGGCTTCGGGCGTGTATCCGTCACCGGAAGAGGACACGATTTTCACCTCTGTGGGCAAGTTCGCGGGCGCCTCGGGCGTGGCGATCGCCCCGAACTGGGTGATTAGCGCCCGCCACGTGAACGGGACCACCTTTGAACTCCCCGGCGTTGGGACGTTCAACGTTGTCGAGAACTACGCGTGCGACTTCGCCGACCTTCGACTCCTAAAGCTGGCGACAAACGTGCCGTCCTGGACGCCGATCCTATACGAAGGGACCTCCAAGGGCAAGACGCTACAGTTCTCGGAGAAGGTCACGATCTCTGGCTTCGGCGAGACCGGAACGGTTCGTCCGGACGGAGGTGGCTATACCCAGGGGCCGATCGACGGGAAGCGGCACCGCACCGTAAACATGATCGAGGGAACCGTCACGATCTCGTTCCAGATGTGGCCAGGGATGACCTGGTTGACCTACTACGTGGAGAACGACAACCCCAGCACGTCTTCCGGGTTGTACGGCCCTCATGGCTGGATTCCGGGCGAGGGAGGCGTCGGCTCGGGGGACTCGGGCGGAGGCTGGTTCCTGAAGCGCAACGGAAAGTGGGGATTGATCGCGGTTACCTCCAGCCGAGGAGCGCCTCCGGGAGGGACGGTTTGGGACTACGGCGGAGTGAGCTTCGGCACGTGCCTGTCTGTTCTCAAGGTCCGCAACTGGGTTGAGAGGACGATGGGCGTACGCGCTCGCCACTAGCTTCGCGACGAGCCCGAAAGATCGGGCAAAATGGGTTCGCGAGGAAGCAAATGGCAAAGAAAGCAGTCAACGTCGGACTCATCGGATACCAGTTCATGGGCAAAGCCCATTCCCACGCCTACCGGAACGTCAATGCGTTCTTCGACCTGTCGGTGCACGTGCGGATGCATACGTTGTGCGGAAGGACGGAAGGCCCCCTCAAGGAGGCGGCCGCCCAGTTTGGCTGGGAGAACACGGAAACGGACTGGCGCAAGCTCCTCGCCAACCCTGAGATCGACGTGGTAGACATCGCGACGCCCGGCAACATGCACGCCGAGATCGCCATCGCGGCCGCGAAGGCGGGCAAGGCCGTGCTGTGCGAGAAGCCGATCGGCAACACCCTCGCCGAGGCGGAAGCCATGCTGAAAGCCGTGCAAGATGCTGGGGTACCGCACGGCGTATTCCACAACTATCGAAAAGCACCCGCAGTGGCCCTCGCTAAGCGGATGATCGAGTCGGGAGACCTTGGCGAGATTTACCACTTCCGCGCCAACTATCTGCAGGACTGGATCGTGGATCCGAGTTTCCCCTTGGTCTGGCGGCTACGGAAGGAAGTCTGCGGGAGTGGCACCCACGGCGACCTGGCCGCCCACATCATCGACACGGCTCGCTACTTGGTGGGCGAGTTCTCCGAGGTCTCCGGCCTGCTCCACACGTTCATCAAGGAGCGTCCGATGCTCGAAGGTGCAGCGGCTGGACTCGGGGTTGCACACGCGGGCAAGCAGATGGGCGAAGTGGACGTTGACGATGCTTCGCTCTTCATGGCCCGATTCAAGAGCGGGGCGCTTGGCATGTTCGAGGCGAGTCGCTTCTGCCAGGGCCGCAAGAACTACAACCGCTGGGAAGTGAACGGCAGCAAGGGTTCTTTGGTCTTCAACCTAGAGCGGATGAATGAGTTGGAATACTACACAGATTCCGACGCATCGGGTGAGAAGGGTTTTCGTTTGATCCAAGCTACCGATTCCAGCCACCCGTACGCAGGCAATTATTGGCCGGTGGCTCACATCATCGGCTACGGCGAGACCTTCACCAGCCTGATCGCGGACGCCATGCGAAACCTGGCGGAAGGGAAGCGGATCGAGCCCGACTTTGTGGACGGCTACGAGAATCAGCGGGTGCTCGACGCGGTCGAGCGCAGCAGCGCTTCGAAATCGTGGGTCACCCTATAGGTCAAAGGTCCCGCTTTGAATCCAAACGAGGCGAAAAAAGTCGAGAAATCCGACCCGCTTTGGGTTGTGGTCCGTTAAACTAAACGGAGACTAATGGCAAAGCTTAGTTGGAGGTTGGGTGGAGTGTCGGTCGCAGTTCTTGCGATCTCGCTTTCGTCCGCCCAGAACCCCTTCAACTTGGACACCACGGAAACGGGCCAGGCCAAGGCCGAGATCGGTGGTTCGACGTCCATCGACATGATCCGTCTGCGGGGCGCCTCTCCCGGAGTTCCCCTGCGGTTCGGCAACGTGATGCCCGGCTCGGAACGAGTCTCGCTGGATGGATCCCCGTTGGTGGCAGGCCAGGATTACTCCATGGACTACGAAGCGGGCGTGGTCTATCTGAAGAAGGCCCAACGTCCCGGCATGTCGGTCACGGTTTCTTACCGGTACAGCAAGAAGGCCAGCCCAACCACGTCGGCCTCGAAGGGCTTCGCCGGGTTCAAATTCGACTTGATGCCGGGTGGCCTCAAGGCCGTGATGGGTCTTGGGCTGGCCGAGCGGCGCACGGACGGAACCGTTTCCACCGCCAACATCTACGGCCTCAACAACAGCTTTAGCTTCGGTGGAGGCAGCAAGCTCAGCGGCCTCTACTTGATCGGCGAAAAGCAGAAAGTGAATTCGCGCTCCGCGTTCGAGTACCAGGGCGCTCCTCAGGAGGACGACTCCGGGGCCAGCAACTTCGTCCTCCAGAACTTTGCGTCTCGGGTCGCGGGCGGCGAGGCTTACGTGGACTACCAGTCCATCAGCAAGAACTTCACCGGGTTCGGCCAAGTCGCCGATGCGGGCGTCGCCAAGAACGTGGTGGACGCGCTCCAGAAGGAGAAGGGTCTCGACCGGATCGGCTACGGACTGCGCGACATGCGCCTGGGCGGCGGCAAACTCTCGTCCAACTTCCGAACCGTGAAGGATGACGGCGGGACGATCGCATGGAAGGATTTTGGCTTCGCAAACGGCGGCCTTAGCCTCAACTACAGCTCGCGCGAAGTCGATCAGAAGTTCACTCGGTTCAAGGACATTCGCGAGGACGATCGGCTGCAGCTCCAGAAAGAAGCGGGACTATCGCGGGAGACCCTTGGCGCCTCCTTCGCGAGCAAGATGGGAACGCTCTCATACTCCGAGAATCGCATCACGGATACGAAGGCGGACAATGGAATTCTGCGCACGAGCCTGAAGCTGGACACCAGCAAGATCAAGTTCAACCTGAACACCCAAGAGATCGATCAGAAGTTCACGCGAACCCAGTCGCTCTTCGAGGGTGAGCGTGGCCAGTGGGGCCGTGAGTTGGGCATGAAGCGCCAAGAAATGGGGCTCGAAGCTGCGTTGCTGGGCAAGGGCGTCGCACCTATCGAGTTCAAACAGAACCTGATCTCGAACAAGGACGGAGGCTTTGCGGCGACCGACGTGGCCATTCCAGGCCGTGGATGGAGCCTAAGCCGGGTTAGCCGCTCGGTAGACGAGAAATTCGGCGGCCTCGGCAACCTCACGCAGGGTGAGTGGGACGCCAACATCAAGTCCATCACCACCATGTACCAGGCCGACGGACTGGGGTTCGATCCTAGCGAGCGGGGCCGATTCCTGTCGAGCGCTGGTATCGGGCGAGAGGTTACGCGCCTTACAGCTCAACCCTTCAAGAGCTGGAAGATGAACCTTGAGCGGCTCGAGCTCAAGGGACGGGACGGCTCTACGACGGTAGACACCTACGCGCTCGCGGGCAAAAACTTCTCTGCAAACTATCGATCGCAGAGTATGAGCGACAAGTTCAGCGAGGCCGCGAGACTGATGCAGTTCGAGCAAGCCAGGCTCGGCGTATTGCCCGGCCTGGACAAGAAGGACTTCGGACTCAACGCCCGGCTCGGCGGTCAGAAGGTCTTCGAGTACGCCTCGATGGATTCCCAGCTTGGGTCCGAGGCGGCCTCGCGGCAACGCGTTCGATTCACGGACAAGAAGTTCGAGTTTGAGTTGATCAAGCGAGACGTGTCTTCCGAGTTCAACGCCGTTGGATCCTTGGTGGACCCGGAGAAGGACCTCCTGATGCAGCTCCGTGGTTTCAAGCAGACCGAGCAGAAGCTGAAATGGGAGATCGCTCCGAGTCTGAAGCTTGACTATCAGGATTACACCGCCTCCTCGGACAAGCTGAAGCAGGACCGCAACCTGCGTCAGACCTCGCTCAGCTACAACCCGAATGCCAAGCTCTCGCTTGGGTACTCGACCTATGAGTATCAGAACGACGATCCGCTGGCCATTCTCTTTTCTCAGAAGATTCAGCGCTTTAGCTTCATGAAGGACCTGGACAAGCTGGGCAAAGTGTCCTACGCCCAGGAAACCCAAGACTTCGAAGGCACCCAAGCCCAGGCTCTAGCGGACATGAAGCGCACCTACATGTCCTATCAGAAGCGTGTGGATCCCCGAACCACCCTCACCGCGGAGCGGACGGAAACGCGTTGGGAGAACGGCGAGCACGAGAACATCAACGCCAACACGGTGGCCACTCAGATCAGCACCCGCGCCGGCGTGAGCGTCACCGATACAAAGATCGATCGCAAGGGCGACGATCGAGACGAGACCAAGCGCAACTACGGCGTGTGGTACGAGGTGGCCAAGAACGTGCGGCTGAGCTGGGGCTACAACCGACACCTGAACGGGGACGCCACCAATACCATGAGTTCGACCTTCACCCTGTCGAACGCCAACACCGTCGGCATCAAGCCAGACCAGGTGGGCCAGCCTGGAAGCGTGCAGATGGGCAACCTCGACCTCAAGGGCGGGTACGGCGTCAACCGATGGGATAAGGAAGGCGGCAAGGACCGTACCCAGGCATTCAGCAACGTTGGGATCTCCATGCTCAAGCCAGTGAAGCTTGGGCCGGTTAGCGACTTCACCCTGAACTTTGGCTTCGACGCCGCCGCAGACCAGTTCAACTGGCTTCGCGAGAACCGCGTCTTCAACGTGGGCGGCAAGCTCGGCTCCAACGTATTTGCCTACTCGTACAAGGGGCAGATGGATCCTTACGGTCGGCGAGCCGTGGACCGTACGATGCAGTTCAACACGGACATGGGCGAGCGAAGCCGGCTTCGCGCCTCCGTCAACTACAAGGTGCGGACCCTCCCTGGCGGAGACAGCTTCATGATCCGCAACTACACGCTCTCGGCCAAGCCGTTGCGAAACCTCGAGATCAGCAACCAGCTTCTGACGAACCCGGAAGTCGCCCGGGGCGACGTCCTTCTTGGAAGCCTTATCCAGGGTGCAAACGTCAACCGCTGGCGAATGGACTGGAAGAACAGCCCCAACTTCACGGTCGGCGGAACGTGGGACCAGATGCACAACGAGCAGTCCCGCGCGTACTCGACCACGAGCGGCTTGAACGTTACGCTCTTCGAGAAGTCTGGCTCGCCGGTCCAGATCTTCTTTGGTGGCGAGGAAATGGGCGGCAATGTGGGACGCAAGTACACGCACCGCTACTCCATCGGATTCAACCAGAAGGCGGGTCCCAACCAGCAGTTCAGCTTCTTCCTGGGCAACCTCAGCTACCTGAACGGTCGCCCGGACGACCAGAAGAAGAACGCGGTTACGATGCGGCTGGACTACCAAGTCCGCTTCTAAGTCGGCTCCGGCAGTCCTAGGGTAAACCCCAGGATATGGAAGTCGTACCCTTTGCCGATTGGTCTCGTTGCGCACGGTTCGAGGTCGCGGGCACGGAGATGTTCGTTACCCTCGAAGTTGGCCCCCGCATCATCGGCTTCTCCCGCGTGGGCGGCCCAAATGAGATGAAGGTAAGCGCAAAGGACGCTGGGCGCTCAGGGGGGCCGGAGTACCGCTCCTACGGCGGACACCGGCTTTGGATCGCTCCGGAAGAGGTGCCCAAGACCTATCAGACCGACAACGAGCCGGTGGAGATCTCGGAGGAGGACGGCTGGGTTGGCTTTGCTTCGGCGCCCGATGCTTACCACCTCCAGAAGGAGATCCGGATCCAGCCTGCTCCAGAGATTGGCGGATTCCGGCTGGAGCACCGCATCTACAACCGTGGTTTGTATTCGATCGAGCTCGCGCCTTGGGCTCTGACGGTGATGGAGACGGGCGGAACCTGCTTGGTGCCCCAGCACGACTATGCCGCCCATGGCGACGTGCTCTTGCCCGCGCGACCCCTTGTGCTTTGGCCGTACACCAAGATGGACGATCCGCGGTACACGTGGGGCGGGGAAGTGGTGCGGTTGCGCCAGGATGCGAACCTCGGGCCAACCAAGATCGGAATGCTGGTGCAGCAGGGCTATGCCGCCTACGCCAACCACGGAAACCTGTTCCTGAAGCGCTTTGAGTGCGAAGTCTCGGAGTACCCCGACTACAACTCGAACTTCGAGGCGTTTACTCGGCAAGACATGTTGGAGGTCGAGACGCTTGGCCCCCTCCAGTTGATCGAGCCAGAAGACTATGCGGTCCACTATGAGACCTGGTACCTGGTGCCCAACGTGTCGGTACCGAGCGGCGATGTCGAGTGCCGCGCCTGGCTCGACGACCTGGCATCGTCTCGGCCGCTCTAGAGCGAGGCGAAGCATAAGCCGACAAGCCCCCAACCGCGCTTAGCGGCTGGGGGCTTGTCGGGGTAGGGGGGAACCCTAGGCTAGTCGACGGACTCCATCGTTCCAGGCTTGAACACGGGCTTACCAGCTGCCGAGTAGGCTCGCTTGCCCCACTGGTAGCTAGCGGGATCCGTGGTCTTGGCCAGGGTGGCGAACTTGGCGTGGGTATCGGCATACGCGTAGTTGGCGCCGCCGTTGTACGGATCGTTCGCGTTGCCGCCAAAGCGGAACGGCGCGGTGAAGACCAGATGGCTTCGGCCTTCGGCGCCCAACTGAGAACACTCCTGGAAGTCGCTCATGAGCTTCTTCTTGGATACGCCCCAGAAGTTGGGTGCCGCGTACTCGGAAGGGATGCTTCCGTCGAACGGCATTCCTCCATCCTCGACGTTGAACGCATTGGCTGGCCAGTGCGACCTCATCGTCTTGGGATTGCCAGCCGACTCGCTGATGCAATGAGCATCAGAAGTCATGGGGGCAACCATGATCGTATTGGCAGCTTCCTCGACGCTCGTGGTGTTCACCACGTTTGCGGGATCCCATTCGGTCCGCTTGGTGGGCATCATGGCCGCATTGGCGATGTAGCTCAAGTGGGGGACCTGAAGGTCGGAAGCGTTGACCGGCGAGAGGCCGTTCGATGAATCGCCAGGGCTGACGAAGAGGTTCTGGCTCTTGACGTAGGGCATGACGGTTCCGCTCCAGTGGGCGAAGCCGGCCGAATCGTCGGTGCCGTTCAGGAAGTAGAACGACTGCGGCATCATGTCGTCGCTATCGTTCAAATACAGGGCGACCGCCACGCCGAGCTGTTTCACGTTAGACAGATCGGCGGACTTCTTCGCGGCGGCTTTCGCTTGCGCGAACACCGGGAAGAGAATGGCGGCGAGAATCGCGATGATCGCGATCACAACAAGCAACTCAATAAGCGTAAATGCTCTTTTCATGGTCCTTCTCCAAAGCAAAGACTTGACATCTCGTATTGTAAGCACACCCAGCAAATCAGCTAGGTTCACTGCATTCGAGTCACGCTATATTTGCTTGGATTCTCGCAAGGAAGGACGCCAACTACGGTCGAATGTTCGGTTTGGGGGGCCATTCGTCCCGGTTTTGCGCGATAGGACTTTTTGTCTCGCTATGGTTGAGACGGACCTGGAATAGTTGCGAGATATCAGTTGCGACAAAAAGAGGGCCAGCCCATTTGGGCTGGCCCTCGTCCTAGATGGCGTTTGCCTTAGCGGACCTGGACGCCGTTCTGGTCGAGAACCGGCTTGCTGCCGGCCGAGTAGAACGACTTGCCCCACAGGAACTTCTCCTGGTTGATGGAGGCGCTGAACTTGATGTTCTTGGCATGGCCGTCGGCGAACGCGTAGTTCGAGCCGCCAGACGTGCGCTGCGGATTGATGTACTTGATGTGGGGCAGGGCGCCCGACTCGAGCGTCTTGCAGACCTCAAATGCGCTCTCGGCGACGGCCTGGGTCACCGCATAGATGTCCACCGAGTACTCGGCGACCTGGTCGCCGGCCCACTTGCCGCCGCTCTGGGTCATGACCGCGTTGGTGGGGCGGTGAGACTTGTTGACCAAGTTGTTGTTCTGCTGGAACGAGGTGTCGTAGACGCAGCTCTTGTAGTCGCTGTACGGCGCGAAGATGATCGTGCCGGCAGGCTCGTCGACGGAAGTCACCGCAACCACGTTGGCCGGGTCGATGGAGCGTCGCTTGCGAGGAATGAGAGCAGCGTTCGCCGTGTAAGACTTGCGTGCTACCTGGCTGTCGCACGGGGTGGCCAAGGGCGTGGTGTCGCCGAGGTTGGAGCAGCTCGGCCAGCGGGGCTCGAGGCCGCCGTTCTTGTCCAGGCCGGACTTCCAGAGCTCTGCGCTCTTCATGTAAGGCATGAGCATGGCCGACACGTCGACGTAGCCATTGACCTCACCGAGGTCGTTCTTGTACCAGTAGCCCTGGGGGTAGGTGTCGTCGTAGTCGCCAACATAGAGCATGGTGGCAATGCCGATCTGCTTGGTGTTGGAGAGGTCGGCCGAGGCCTTGGCGGCGGCCTTGGCTTGGGCAAAGACGGGGAAGAGGATCGCGGCAAGGATTGCAATGATCGCGATCACGACCAAGAGCTCGATGAGGGTAAAGGCTTTCTTCATGGGTTAGGGGTCCTGGCAGACTTCGTCTGCCGAACATTAAGGTGGCCCAAAACCTGGGTCCCTAATACCATGCTAACCAAACGTTAGCAGTCCCTTAACCTCTGGCTGGAACGACCTTTGGCAAAAGAGCGGCCCGCCTGAGACAGGCGGGCCGCTCTAGCTATCCGACTCACGATAACTATTCTTCGTCTTCTTCTTCAACGGTCGCGACAACTTCGGTTGGCGCAACTTCTACCGGAGCGTTCGGGTCGAACACGTTCACGGTGACGTTGGCGTCGACGTCTCGATGAAGATCGATGAGCACGGCGTGGAGTCCGAGCTTCTTGATCGGCTCGATGAGCGCAACCTGCTTTTTCTCAAGGGCCACCCCAAGCTGAGCCTTGATCGCGTCGGTGACATCCTGGGAGGTCACGGCGCCGAACAGCTTGCCGGCTCCGACCTTCGCCTCGATCTTGACCGTCTGGCCATCGAGCTTCGCCTTGACCGTCTCAGCCGCAGACTTCTGCCCGGCGACCTTTTCGGCAACGCGAGCGTTTCGGCGCTCCAGGGCGGCGATCTGGTTCTTGTCCGCAAGGATGGCGAGACCCCGGGGGAACAGGTAGTTGCGGGCGTACCCGTTCGCAACGGTGATTACCGTTCCTTCTTTGCCGACCTTCGGCACGGTTTGATTCAGGATGACCTTCATTGCTAAAACTTCCTCTCGGTTTGCAGGGCTACCTGCGGATTCCGATTCCGATGGCGGGGCTGTTTTGGCCGAACATCCGATTGATGCCCACCCAGCCGTTCACTCCGCCTCCAAAATCGTAGCGGACTCGGACGTCTAACCGGGGGCGATTCAGATCAAAGAAATCGCTGGTTAGGCTCAGCCGAGGCGCGATTTGTGAGGATACCCCAAGCCCTGGTTTACCAGCGTAGACTCCGTAAAAATAGGCGGAGCCTGGTTTGTACTCGCGGCCGATCTGGGCGGTGAGCTTGTCGCCTTCAAAGGCGTCGAAGATGCCAAGGCGGTAAATGTTGCCCGCAAACGGCACCTGGAACATGAAGTCCGTCTGGAACCGGTCACTCCCGCTGTCGTGGGAAAGGTCCATCGACGTCTGGATTTTGGGGAAGCCCCCGCTGCTGGACTTGGCACGGTTGAGGAATGCGTTCACGCTCTGAACCGCGCTTCGTACGTCGGTGAGGAGTTCGCCCGCCTGGTCCGCTAGGCCGATCGCCTTCTCAGAAACGGTCGCGGTGTTGGCGGCGATCTGCTCGCCGGAGGCCGCGATCTTTGCCCCGCTATCCGTAATGTCCTTGACGTTCTCCAGGGACGCGCCTAAGCTCTGCTTTAGGCTTGGGTCAGAGACCAGGGAGTCCACGCTTGCCAACAGCTTGTTCGCGGTATCGGCGGACTGGTTGAACTTCTTGAGGAGATCGAGACCTTCCTTCTGGAACTCGCCCTTTTCGATGAGGTCAACCACGAGCTTGGTGCCGGTGTTGATCTCCTTGGTGGTTTTGGCGAGGGTCTTGACGATGTCGTTGAGATAGGGTCGGTTGTCGGCGACAAGGCCATCCACGGCCTTGGTCATCTTCTCGACGGCCGCCTGGCTGGACTCCAGCAGGGAAGTGAGGCCTCCGCGCAGCTTGTCGTCGTTGAGCCACTTTTGCGCCCCGACCAGGGTTTTGTTCAGCTCGGCAAGCGTCGTCTGCACGTCTCCCATTGCGCCCTTTGCGTTGGGGAGGAGCGCGTCGAGCGGGCTTGCTTTCTTGCCGGGCATCACCGCGCCCACGGGCAGAAATCCTCCGTTTCCGCCTGCCGGGGGAACGATCTCGATTGGCGGCATGCCGAAGCTGATCAACGATCCTGGGATCACCACCTGGCTTCCCGAAGGGATCTTCACGCCTCGATTCAGTTCCAGGGTCAGGCGCGCGGTGCGGGCGTCCTTGAGAATGATCTTTTGGACCTTGCCGACCTCGACGCCCGCCATCAGAGCCTTAGCGCCCGCCGCGACGCCACCGGCATCGGGCATCTCGGCATAGTAGAGGTCGTTAGGGGAGGCCATGAACTGGCGTCCCAGAACGGCGTATCCGGCTACAAGGAGCGCGGCAAAGACCGTCACCAGCAACCCAACTCTGGCGCCATTCTGCATCCCCAGATTGTAGCCCTTGCCGTACTCCCCAAGGACCAAATCGGGACTACGGAACTCAAGCCCGGCAAATCGAATCCAACTCCTTGCTTTGGTCCCTGGAACCCACCACGGTTGAGTGCCCGGAAGGCGGCTCAACCACGGGTACCCTTGGAACGGAGCGGGAGCGTCAAATCCTTCCGTGGGAACGTCTAACAAGAAGTCCACCGTGGGACGCCGCTTTCGAGGTCTGAACAGAGACGGGTTGGTTTACGTAGTAAGCGTCAAACTACCCATCGACGGGCAAGTCGGAAACAACAGGTGAACAACTAAGAACATGTGGCAACGCTTTACAGAACGCGCCCGAAAAGTGGTCTTCTACGCTCAGGAGGAAGCCCAGCGGTTCGGGGAAGGTTACGTCTCGACCGAGCACCTTCTCTTAGGTCTCGTCCGAGAGACCGACAGCGTGGCTGCCCGGGTCCTGGAAAAGCTAAGCGTCAGCCTCAACCGCATTCGTGCGGAGGTTGAGAAGCAGCTCCCGAGGGGAGATGCCCGCCCGACCCAGGACATGACCCTGACCCCCCGCGCCAAACGAGTCATCGACTTGGCGTACGACGAGGCTCGTAACCTCAACAACAATTACATTGGTACGGAGCACCTCCTCCTCGGACTCATTCGCGAGGGCGACGGGTTGGCGGGGCGCGTACTGGCCAAGCTGGGCGTCGAGTTGGAGAAGGCCCGCCGCGAAGTCATGGCGCTTCAAGACAACGAAGCCCAGACCAAGGCGGGGAGCCGAAGCGGCCCCACCCAGACCAGCGGAGCCAAGACCCAGACCCTCGACGAGTTCGGACGAGACCTCACCGAGCTAGCGCGCGAAGGCAAGCTAGACCCGGTGGTTGGCCGCCAGAACGAGATCGAGCGGGTCATGCAGATCCTCTGCCGGCGCACGAAGAACAACCCGTGCCTCATCGGCGAACCTGGCGTGGGCAAGACCGCCATCGCGGAGGGCCTCGCCCTGCGGATCGTTGCAGGCGACATCCCCGACCTCCTCAAGGACAAGCGCATCATCGCGCTCGATCTGGCGGGGTTGGTGGCCGGCACCAAGTATCGGGGCGAATTCGAAGAGCGCATGAAGAAGGTCATGGAGGAAGTCCGCAAGGCGGACGGAGCCGTGATCCTTTTCATCGACGAGTTGCACACCCTCGTTGGGGCCGGTGCCGCCGAGGGCGCTATCGATGCCTCAAACATCATGAAGCCCGCGCTTGCGCGGGGCGAACTGCAGTGCATCGGCGCGACGACCCAGGACGAGTTCCGAAAGTACATCGAGAAGGACGCCGCGCTAGAGCGACGCTTCCAGGCCGTCAAGGTCAAGGAGCCGAGCGAGGAAGAGGCCGTCGACATCCTAAAGGGGCTACGCGAGCGCTACGAGGCACACCACCACGTAGAGATCACCGACGCCGCCATCCAGGCCGCCGTCACCCTCTCCCAGCGGTACATCTCCGATCGAACGCTGCCGGATAAAGCGATCGACTTGGTCGACGAAGCTGCTTCGCGGGTCAGGCTCCATCAGAGTCTTCCTCCCGCCGACGTCCGGGCCGACCGCGTCAAGGCTTCCAAGCTTCGCAACGAGGTCGACCACTACGGCAAGCGCGCCCAGGACGACCACCTGGAGAAGCTGGTGTCCGAGCTCGAGGAGCTCGAGGCCAGCATCGCGGAACGCGAAGAGGCGTGGTCTTCGCTCGAGAAGAACGAGCCGATCGTTGGCGAGGCCGAGATCGCGCAGATCGTTCAGAGCTGGACCGGCATCCCGGTTATGAAGCTTGTCGAAACCGAGTCCAAGAAGCTCCTCCGCATGGAGGAAGACCTCCACGGACGAATCATCGGCCAGATCGACGCAGTGGGTGCGGTTTCCCGTGCCATTCGTCGCTCACGCTCCGGGTTGAAGGATCCGAAGCGGCCAATGGGCAGCTTCATCTTCCTTGGCCCGACTGGCGTTGGAAAGACCGAGCTTGCCAAGACCCTTGCCGGATATCTGTACGAGAAGGAATCGAACATGGTCCGGATCGACATGTCCGAGTACATGGAGAGATTCAGCGTCAGCCGACTGGTTGGTGCCCCTCCCGGATACGTTGGATACGACGAGGGCGGCCAGCTCACCGAACAGGTGCGCCGGAACCCCTACTGCGTGGTGCTCCTCGATGAGATCGAGAAGGCCCACCCAGAGGTCTTCAACATTCTCCTTCAGGTGTTGGAAGATGGGCAGCTCACGGACAGCCAAGGGCGGACCGTGGACTTCCGGAACACGATCATCATCATGACCAGCAACGTGGGCGTACGCCCGATCGAGCTGGACAAGGGACTCGGGTTCCGCGACACCAAGCAGGACATCAACGACCCCAAGGTCTACGAGGGCATGAAGAACCGGATGCAAGAAGAGATGAAGAAGCTCTTCCGGCCGGAGTTCCTGAACCGCGTTGACGAGGTCATCGTGTTCCAGCACCTGCGAAGGGAAGAGATCCTGCAGATTGCGGAGATCTACCTGAAGCGGGTCAACGAGCAGGCAGCCGCCATGGGCGTGGTCATCGAGCTCAGCGAGGGGGTTAAGAATCTTCTCGTGGACAAGGGCTACGACCCCAACCTTGGAGCGCGTCCTCTCCGACGCGCAGTGCAGAGGTACATCGAGGATCCGCTCAGCGAGGAACTCCTTCTTGGGCGATTCCAGAGTGGCGACAACATCATGGCGGACCTAGACGGGGAGACCGTGGTCTTCTCTCGAAAGGAAGCCGATTCGGGTACGCCTCCTCCGAAGGAACTCGTCGGAAGCTAGGCCGAAGACGCAACCTTTGAATGGCCCTTTCCGGGAAACCGGAAGGGGCCATTTTCGTTGATCCTGCCGGTTGCCATTGGCTAGAATTTCTTCTCGGGCCATGAGGACGCAGTACTACACCGCCACCAGCCTCGACGGATTCGTCGCAACCGAGGATGATTCCCTCGACTGGCTCTTCCCGCTTGGCGATCCGAATGATACGAGCTACTCCGAGTTCATGAAGCAGGTCGGCGCCCTGGCTATGGGGTCCTCGACGTACATGTGGCTCGTGGAAAATGCGGACAAAGTTAGGGAGGAAACCGGATCACCATGGCCCTACGTCCAGCCCACCTGGGTCTTCAGTAGTCGCATCCTTCCGGCGGTGCCGGGAGCAGACCTGCGATTTGTTCGAGGAGATGTTGGGCCGGTACATGCCGACATGGTGGTTGCCGCCGGGGGCAAGAACATCTGGATCGTGGGGGGTGGGGATCTTGCTGGCCAGTTCTACGACGCGGGGCTGCTTGACGAGGCGATCCTGCAGATAGCCTCCGTAACCCTCGGCTCTGGCAAGCCGCTTTTCCCGCGCCGAGCGATCAGTCCCCCGTGGAGACTTGTCTCCGTACGTCAGGTCGGGAGCGGGCTCGCCGAGCTGCGGTACGAGCTTCCAAGGGAGTAGCTCTTTCGAGCGAGACTCCCCTGTAACTCGTCTCTGCTAGCAAGACGATCCACACGAACGTGTCGCTCTAGACTCGAATTCCGTCGGTAACCTCGGGTCATGAAAGGGTTGGGAATCGTGTTAACGTCTCTCGTTTCGACCCTCGCTTTCGGCCAGTGGGAACAGGGTTGGAACCGGACCAGTGCAACGGGGGCCGATGCCATCGGAATGGCGGTTGGAGCAAGTGCAGCCGGCCAGGTCTACGTGGCCGGAATGGCAGACTCCGGCCAAAAGCTCCGATTCTGGACCTACAACGCGTACGGCAAGGAGGGCAAGTCGGTCGAGTTGCCCAACCCGCTTGGCTATGAGCCGCTCAAGCTCGTCGTGATCCCGCAAGGCGGATTCGTGGTTCTTGCGAGGGCGCAGAGCAACAGCCTCGTGGTTCGGGTGGATGCGAGCATGAAGGTCGTATGGACCAAGTCAGATGTTGCGCTGTGGAACGATATCTTGCTTGCGCCATCCGGCAACCTCTATGTCGGCGGTCGGGTCTGGGGTCCGTTTGGATCCTGGGACACCTACCTGGGTTGCTTGTTGCCAACCGGAGTCCAGGCTTGGGTCAGCAGGTGGGGAAGCCCACAGTTGGGCGATGAGGCGGTGGTGGCGCTTGCCCAGACCGACCAAGGAGACGTCTATGGAGTCGCCGAAAGCGAGTTTCGCGAGAATTCCGACATCTTGGCCATGATGTGGAAGCCGACAGGTGCTTTGGCCTGGGCTCGTCGGCACGACTTCATTAACGAGTGGCCCCTCAATCTGGTGGTCCGGGATGGGGTGATCACGGTTGGAGCCGCCGGCGAATCGAATCTCGCGATTGCGTTGCGCCTTGACCTTGAGGGAAGGCTCTTGTATGCCGTGGCCGACCCAGGTCCCAACCTGGTTACCAGCGTGTTTCCGGTGGCCGCGTTTCCGCTTGACGGGAACCGCCTCGGGGTGGTTTCCTCAATGCCCGAGGCATCGGGAGACCAGCTGCGAATGCCTGTTCTGTCGCTATGGGACGCGAACGCGAACTTTCTTGGCCGCGTGGCGGCGCCGCCCGACGACGAGACGCGCGTTCACCAAGCGTTTCAGAACGCGGCGGGGCTCTTTACCGTCGACCAGAAACTTGGGACCCCTTACCAGTTCCACGCGCAGTGGTTCGGAGCGTCGGGTTCCTTGATGGGAGCCTTCTCTGCCGGCCCCTATGCGGAGGATTGCATGCTGAAGGGTGGTGCGCTAGGCCAGGATGGAGTTGTCTACATGACCGGCTTCACCCGCTCCCGAGGCATGATCGTTCAAAAGGCGGTGCCCACGCCGCGCCTCGTTTCGGTATCGGCGGCTCGCTCGGTTAAGGGCGGATTGGGCATGAAGGTGACCGTGAAGCTGAGCGCTCCAGCGGCCGGTCTAGGCGTCAAGATCGCCCTCAAGGTAACCGGAATGGGGGTGGGAACGTACCCGGCATCGGTCACGATTCCTGCCGGCGGCACGTCGATCCAAGCGACGGTGGGTACGGTTCCAGTGCCGGCAGACAAGGTGTTGACCCTTACCGCGACGGCAGGCGCGATCAGCAAAACGATCACGTTCAAAGTGCTGAAGCCGAACCTTGTCTCGTTCGCTGCCGTGCCTCTCACGAGCGTGAGCGGGAACCCTTACCAGTTCCAGTTTGGATTGGACGGGCCTGCCCCGGCTGCCTACTCGGTTCAGCTCTCCATCCCGTCTGGACTGGGCTCGAGCGGTCCGGTCATGTTCACAAAGAACACCACGACGCTTACAATTCCGCGGATCGCGCCTACCGTGCTCTACAGCTCGCTCTTCGCGTGCACCGCCACCCTGGGCACGGTGGTTAGGAAGGCAAACTTCCAGGTGTTGGCGGCCGAGATGTCCCTCATCAAGGGGCCGTACACGGCTAGCCTGATGAAGCCCTTCACCGTAACGGTCGACTTTACCGGAACGGTGCCGGCTGGCCAGTCTCTCGTTCTCTACGACAACAAGTATCCCGCGGCCTTCGTCACCAAGACGGTTCCGCTGCCCAGCGGGGTAAAGTCCGTCGCGGTGACGCTCCAGGCCCTGGACAAAGTAGCGCTTCACAGCGTCTACGCCCAGTATCGTGGCAAGACCAAGGTAGGTCCGCTCATCAACTTCAAGTGAGCACCTGCCCGTGGTTTGGGGCTCCGGCATCCTTGCCGGGGCCTCAACCGTTCCGCCGGCTCGGGTAGCCTGCCCGAATGGGTTTTCTCCCCGTTTTGGCCCTTCTTCCCGGGCTCCTGCTTGCTCCGCCGGCCCAGGATAAGGTGAAGATCAAGGACCTTCGCGCTGGCAAAGGCCGCGCGGTGGTTGCCACAGACGTTCTGACAGTGCAGTACCGAGGCACCCTTGCCAACGGCAAGGAGTTCGACTCGTCCAAGGGCAAGGCACCGTTCGTCTTCGCGCTTGGAGCGGGGCAAGTGATTTCGGGCTGGGACCAGGGACTGCTGGGCATGAAAGTGGGTGGGAAGCGCGAACTCATCATCCCGCCTTCTCTGGCCTACGGGGATGCCGGAACTCCGGGATCGATCCCACCCAAGGCAACGCTCAAGTTCGAAATCGAGCTCCTGTACGCGGAGAACCTGAAGGAAGACGCAAAGGTCGAGATCAAGGTGCTGAAGGAGGGGGAGGGCGTTGCTTCCAAGGCGGGAGATACGGTCGGCGTCCACTACCGTGGCACCTTCCTCAACGGATTCCCGTTTGACAACAGCTACGACCGAAAGCAGCCGCTTGCGGTGGTCATTGCGGAGACGGGGCTCATCAAGGGCTTCACGGAGGGCTTGATCGGCATGAAGCTGAACGAAAAGCGCCGCATCGTGATCCCTTCCAAGCTCGGATACGGCGCGAACCAGCGCGGCCCCATTCCAGCCAATTCGGTGCTCGTCTTCGAACTCGAGGTCGTGCGCCTCACCCCTAAGGACAACCCATGATCGAAATTGTTGAAGTGCAAGCAGGCGAGGGAGCCCTCGCGAAGGCCGGGGACACCGTGACCCTTCACTATCGGGGGAGCTTCCCGGAGGGCGAGGAGTTCGATAGCAGCTACAAGCGCAAAGCGCCATTCTCGTTCAAAGTGGGTGCGGGCCAGGTGGTCCCGGGTTTCGACCTCGGCGTGACGGGCATGCAGGTCGGTGGCAAGCGCAAGATCACGATCCCGCCAGAACTCGGTTACGGGGCGCGCGGCGCGGGCGGAGTGATTCCGCCGAACGCCACTCTTGTGTTCGAGCTCGAACTCGTAGGCATCCGCTAGGCGACGCTCCCCAGGGGTAGCCTTGGGATGCGATGAGCGACCTTTACGGACGATGGGATTTGACGATTGCGGACGGCTCGGGACACTACGCGTCGTGCGTTGAGTTGCGGGCCGATGGCGGCTGGTTTGTGGGGAAGGTAGGCAGCGCTCGCCCCGTCCCGATGATCGAGGTCGTCGGCGATGAGGTCACATGGCAACTCCCAAAGCAGTACGAGGGCCGATCGGACGACCTTAGGTTTCACGCCCGCTTGGTCGACGGTGGCTTGGTCGGTTCCACCACCCTGGAATCGGGAGCCCCAACCACCTTTGCAGGCAAGCGTCAGGCCCCCCTTACCCGCCCATGGCAGCCGATCTTCGGCCAAGCCCATGAGCTTATCGGCGCCAGCCTCGCCGGATGGAAGGGGCGCGATCAAGGGCTTGAGAACCACTGGTCGATCAAGGATGGCCTGCTGGACAACGCGACGCACGGGTGCGATCTGCTGACCGAGGCCTTGTTCGACGACTTTCGGCTGGTTGCCGAGTATCGCTACCCGGAGGGTTCGAACAGCGGGATCTATCTGCGGGGCCGCTACGAGTACCAGATCCTAGACGACTACGGCACTGCACCCCACGTTGGAGGAAGCGGCGCAATCTACGGATTCATCGCGCCTACCCAGAACTCGGTCCGCCGGTTCGGCGAGTGGAACACCGCCGAGATCACCTTGCTGGGTCGGCAGATAACCGTCGTCCTCAATGGAGTCAAGGTGGTGGATCACCAAGAGATTTCCGGGATTACCGGAGACGCCATCGAGAGCGAGGAAGGGAATCCAGGCCCGATTCTGCTTCAAGGCACCCACGGCCCTGTGCAGTTCCGCAAGCTGTCGCTGCAGCCGGTTACGTACTAGGGACGCATGGCCTCGCTGCCCAAGCGCTCGCGCAGGGCAGCGAGGATCTCGCCAGGTTCGGCATGCCGGCCCACGTCGTGCTTCGAGAAAAGCACGAGGCCATCCAGTCTGACTTCGAACACGCCTCCGCTACTAGGGATTAGCCGGTACTCGCGAATGATGCCTGGCTTAAGGACGCTTGAGATCTGCTCCACCAAACTGGTGGCGCGCGGCGTGTAGTTTCACGTGAGGCAGTAGGTGATTTCGAATTTCATCAGAGGTTCCGGGCGCCAAATGTGTCGCCTTGTCTCAGGTCGCCGGTGTCCCAGCCCTTCTTGAACCACCGCTGGCGCTGCTCCGAGCTTCCGTGGGTGAAGGAGTCTGGAACCACCCGGCCCTGCATCTTCTTCTGCAGCGTGTCGTCTCCGATCGCATTCGCGGCATTGAGGGCTTCCGCGATGTCTTCTTGGTCTAGGAAGTTGAGCCGCCTCTGCGCCCGGTTGGCCCACACGCCAGCCAGAAAGTCGGCTTGGAGCTCTAACCTCACGCTCAGCTTGTTGTAGTCCTTCTGGGAGACTTTGCCTTGTTGGGAGTGGACCTTGTCTGTGAACCCCAGAAGGTTCTGAACGTGGTGTCCAACCTCGTGGGCGATCACGTACGCCTGGGCGAAGTCGCCGGGAGCCCCAAACTTGGTTTTCATCTCGTCGTAGAAGCCCAGGTCGATATACACCTTTTGGTCCTCGGGGCAGTAGAACGGCCCCATGGCGGCACTGGCCATGCCGCACGCCGACTGCACTTGGCCGCTGAACACCACCAGCTTGGGCTTCACGTATTCCTTGCCCTGCTCCCGGAAGATATCCGTCCATACGTCCTCGGTATCCGCTAGCACGACGCCGACGAGCTTCTTGAGCTCTTCTTCTTCCGGCGTCGGCTGATAGGGTTGGTCTTGGCCGGGGGCAGCCTGAAGCTGGTTCAGGACTTGAGAGGGGTCGCCGCCGGTGAGGTAGGAGACGAGGAGGACAAGCAGAACCGTGCCAATACCCCCGCCAACCGCAAGGCCCCCTCGGCCTCGCTGGTCCTCTACATTCTCACTCTCCCTTCGGTCCTTCCAACGCATCCCTCATTATCTCCTGTCGCCTAGGTTAGGGCCGGGGGGAAACCCGGAGCATTTCGGATCAGGTAGGCCTGACCTTGGTGGTACGCGCTGTGGAAGCTCAGGCGAGCGAGAGCCCCCGTGCAGTCGATGATCGGGCCGAGCGCGCTCTTGATCTGTCGAGCCCGCATCTCATCCGTCGGGTTTTCGATATGAGGCTCCACCAGACTGGCGGCTAGGCTCAAGGCCGACGCAACCAGATCTGGGTTGATTGTTGACTCCGCGAAGGGGAAGGGAAGGTCGTTGACAACGCCCTCGGTCGCGGCTCGTGCAAGGTCGTAGGCAAGGCCGGTCGGCGTCTCGTTCAGCAGCTGGTGGATGAAGCTGATCTCCACGCCCGCCACATGAAGTGCAGCCTCGCCCAGGGTGAGGGCTCCGGGGTGGATCCTCCAGTTCAGCTGGGCTTGGTCAAGGCCGATCACGGCCTCGTCGAATCGGCTACGGGAGAGTTTCCAGGCGGCGGCAAAGTCAGACATGGATCAAACGGTACCCCGCCCGTTCAAGCCGTGAAGTACCCTTAGGCTGATGAAGATCGGCGTCTTTGATTCCGGCTTGGGCGGCCTTGCTGTGGCCCGGGCGATCATGGCGCGGCTCCCCGAATACGAGTACGTCTACCTTGGCGACACGAAGCGCGTGCCTTACGGCGGACGCTCTCAAGAGGCGATCCACGAGTTCACTTCAGAGGCGCTCGACTTTCTTTTTGCGGCCGACTGCCATTTGGTGGTCCTCGCCTGCAACACGGCCTCTGCGGAGGCCCTCCGAAAAACGCAGCAGGAGTACCTACCCGACCGGTATCCAGACCGCCGAGTTCTGGGCGTTGTGATCCCCTGCGTGGAGGCGGCGGTAGCCACCGGCGCCCACCGAATTGGGGTCCTGGGAACCCGCAGTACCGTCGAGTCTGGGGCGTACCCGCGCGAGATCATCCGCCGGTGCCCGGAGGCAGAGGTGGTACAGGTTGCGGCACCCATGCTGGTTCCCCTCATCGAGAACGATGCGGTGCGGCACCTCGACCCATTCCTGCAGGAGTACCTGGATGCGCTCGGCTATGTTGAGGCGCTCGTGCTCGGATGCACGCACTACAGCCTGATCGCCAGCCAGGTCCGGCGCAGGTTTGCCGGGCCGGTGCTCGTGTCCGATGAGGTAGTCCCGGAGAAGCTGGCCGACTACCTTCTCCGACATCCAGAGCACGAGTCCAAACTTGGGAGGACGGGATCGCGCAGGTACTGTCTGACCGATCTCACGTCGGGCTACGCGGAGATGGCAGCCAGACTGATGGGCGATGAGATCGACTTGGAGCGGGTGCAGCTTTGACCCATTTGAGCGAGATCCAAGTGGACGCTGGCGCGATCATCCACAACGTTCGGGCACTTCGAGCCCTTGCCGGGAACGCTCAGATAGCGGCGGTTGTCAAGGGAAACGCCTACGGCCATGGCTTGGAGCCCGTGGTGCGCGCTCTCGAGGACGAGGTGGATGCCTTCCAGGTGGACGATCTGGAGGAGTTGCGCGCTTTGAGGCACCATACGGCCAAACGTGCGCTAGTGCTCGGCTACGTGCCTCTCAGACAGGTTGGCGAGGCCGTTGCGTTGGGAGGCGAGCTGGCGCTCTACGATGCGGATAGGATTCCAGCGATGGCCGCGGCCGGAGCGAAGGTCCATGTAAAGGTGGACGCCTTCCTCGGTCGGCAAGGCGTGCTGCCTCAGGACCTGGAGACGTTCATCCAGGATCTGTTGCTTTTCGACGGACAGCTTGAGGTGGTGGCCGCCTACGCCCACTTCGCCAACATCGAGGACACGACGGACCTCACCCATGCCCAAGCCCAACTCGAGGCGTTTTCTGGCTGCGTCGCCCGCTTAAGAGACTTCTGGCCCGCACTGGGAAGGCATGTGTCCTCGACGGCGGGGCTGCTGACGGTTGAGAATGGGAACGATCTTGTTCGTCTGGGGGTCGGGGTTTACGGCCTGTATCCGTCCGCTCCGCTGGGCCGTACACATAGCGAACTTGCTTTGTGGCCGGCGATGCGCTGGGTATCCCACCTTGCCCAGGTGAAAACGATTCCGGCGGGCCATCCGGTGGGATACGGCCTGACGTACCGGGCGAGCCGCCCGATGCGCATCGGCATCGTGCCGCAAGGGTACAGCGACGGCTACGACCGCGGACTCTCGAATTGTGGGGAAGTGCTGGTCGGCGGAACCCGCTGCCCGGTAATCGGTAGGGTCGCGATGAATATGTTCGCGGTGGACTTAACCTCGGTTCCGGGCGTGGTGGCGGAGGAAGAGGTCGTCCTGTTGGGCGCCCAAGGGGACGAGAGGATCACGGCCGAGGAGATCGCGGCGTTGCTTGGGACGATCAACTACGAAGTCGTCGCGAGAGTATCCGCGCTATTGCCCCGAGGGTAGGCGGCCAAACTAAGAAGGCCCCTCGCCAAAGTTGGCGAGGGGCCTCGCGTGCGGTGCCTAGTTGGGTGTCGGCGTGATGCTGAAGCCCTGAGATGTCAACTCCTGGCCGATGTGGCGAAGCTTCTTCATCGCCCGAAGCTCGATCTGCCGAACGCGCTCCCGGGTGACGTTGAGCTCGGTGCCCACCTCTTCCAGGGTTCGCGACCGACCGTCGTCCAGCCCGAAGCGGAGCCGCACCACGTCTCGCTCGCGGGAGGTCAAGCGTCCGAGGATGCCATCGATCTCTTCGCGTCGGATGAGCGTGAAGGTCACGTCGCCCGGCGTCGGCATGTTCGTGCTCTGCACGAAGTCGCCGATGCTCGAATTGTCCTTCTCGCCGACCGGGGTCTCCAGCGAGATCGGCTCGACGGCCACGCGCATCATCTCACGAACGCGATCCACGGAGAGCCCAACCTCGCGGCTGATCTCTTCCTCGGTCGGTTCGCGCTGAAGCTCCTGCTGGAGCCGAGACGCCGTCTTGACCACCTTGTTGATGAGCTCGGCAACGTACACCGGGATGCGGATGGTGCGTCCCTGGTTGATGATGGCGCGGGCGATGGCGCGGCGAATCCACCACGTGGCGTACGTGGAGAAACGGAAGCCCTTCGACCAGTCGAACTTCTCAACCGCGCGGATCAAACCGAGGTTGCCTTCCTGGATCAGGTCGGCAAGCGGGATGCCGCGAGCGTTGTACTTCTTGGCGATGCTCACGACGAGTCGCAGGTTGGACTCGATCAGATGCCGCTTGGCCTCGATGCCCTCGGAGTTGATCCGAGCGATGAGCATCGGCGTCAGTTCCGTGGGGCGGCCCAGATAGGACATTTCGCTGCGCTGAAGCAGACGAAGCAACTCCGTGCTCTTGCTCTTGTCGGAGAGCTCCTTGGCCTGCACGCGCACGGCCAGGTGGATCTCCTGCTCAGGCGTAAGAAGTTGGGCGCGCCGGGTTTGGCGCATCCACATCTCAAGCTCTTCGCTATCGTCGGGTACCGGAGGTGTTTCTTCCTCCTCCTCGTCGGCGGCTTCTAGTTCGAGAAGATCCTCTTCTCCCGGTTCTGCCGCGACGTCGTCCATGAGCTGGGCGCCCGCCGTGTCCACGAACGAGTTCCGTCCGGGTGTGCGGACAGTGATTGCTCGACCTCGTCGCGGTGCGGTGACTAACCCATTTTCAGCTGCCATTTCGAATTCAATTCCTCCGTTCGACTCTCCGGTCGAACTCACTTAACATCGGGCCGCAATGAACGATCTTCGTCTTTGAACACCACGAGAGCGCGCCAATCTTTCCTAACCTGTCCTAGGGACAACTACGGCGGATACCGCACGAATAGTCGCCCTCCAAGCTAACACGGACGGCTCAATATGTCAAGAAAGTTCTTGATTTGATCGTTCCGTGCGGGGTAAGGAGACCTTCGCCCTATTCAGACGTTCCTGCGCCGAGCGACGTTGCCTAACCCGACTCTATAAAGTACGTAGATTTTTGAGCGTCGTTACCAACGATCGGGCAAGTTCTTGGGCTGCCTCTGCGGTATTTGCCTTCCCGAAACTGATCCGTACGGTGCCCCGAGCAAGGTCCGCCGGTACGCCGGCCGCACCGAGCACGTGGCTCGGACTGGACGAATGGGAACTGCAAGCCGAGGCACTTGATACGGCGAAGCCCAACTTGTCCATCTCGATGACCAGGGTCTCACCAACCACGCCCTCGAAGCTGATGCTGAGGATGTAGGGGCTGGTGCGAGGACCGCCGTTGAGGTGCATTCCGGATACCGAACCGAGCTCTTCGAGGACGACGTTGCGAATGTCGATGGCATGCTGGAGGTTGTCGGCCAGGCTGTCCTTCGCGATCCGCGCTGCCTCGCCTAACCCGACGATGCCCGGCACGTTGAGAGTTCCGGCGCGTGCCCCGCCCTCGTGCTCTCCGCCGTAGAGGAGGGATTCGGGTGGAAAGTCTCGGCAGTAGAACGCGCCCGCCCCCTTGGGCCCGTACAACTTATGGGCGCTCAGCGAGGCGAAGGACACGTTATCAAGCGGCACGGGAATCTTGCCGGCCGCTTGGGTCATATCGGTGTGGAGGATCTCCACCGCCGGTGGATCCCAGATGGTCCCCGTTTCGTTGTTGACCAGCATGAGGCTTACCGTTTCCGCTTCTGCCGGGATCTCAATCTCGTACCCGTGGTTGGGCAGCCAGCGGTGCTTGTCGTGTTGCGCGCGCTCAAAAATGGAGGCATGTTCGAATCGCGAGACCCACGCGTCTGGGTAGGCGCACAAGAACCAGTTGTTGCCCTCGGTGGCGCCGCTCGTGAACACGATCTGCGAAGGGTCCTCGGCTCCGATCAGGTCTGCAACCAGCCCCCGGGCATGGTCCACCGCTTGGTGGCTCCTACGCCCGAGTTCGTGGATGGAGTTTGCGTTGCCAAAACTCTCGCGAAGGTAGGGAAGCATCGCCTCCAAGACCCGTTCATCGAGCGGGGTCGTGGAGGCGTGGTCGAAGTAGCGCTCAGCAGGATTCGCCATTGAATTCCCCGGGCCTAACCGACCGTCGACGGAGTCCGTCCCAGGACTTCGTTAAGTAGGGCGGGCACGTCGCTCGTGCGGTCCGCGACCTTCGCACCCGCAGCGAGCAAAGCGTCCACCTTGGACTGGGCGGTGCCCTTATTGCCGCTGACGATGGCGCCCGCGTGGCCCATCCGCTTTCCGGGAGGGGCCGTGCGGCCGGAGATGAACCCAACCACCGGCTTGGTCATCGTGGCGATGTACTCGGCAGCGGTTTCCTCGTCGGTACCACCGATCTCGCCGACCATCACAACCGCCTTGGTCTTGGGGTCGTTCTGGAACATCTCCATGACCTCGACGAATCGGGTACCAGGAAGCGGGTCTCCGCCGATGCCAACGCATGTGGTTTGGCCGATTCCGGCGCGGGTCATCTCCCAAACGATTTCGTAGGTAAGGGTGCCGCTGCGGCTGACCATGCCCACGTCGCCCGGTGCGAAGATGTGGCCGGGCATAATGCCTATCTTGCACTCGCCCGGGGTGATGATCCCCGCGCAGTTGCCGCCAAGGAGGCGGGTGATGCCGTTGGCCTTCAGTCGGTTCACCACGCGGACCATGTCTTGGACCGGGATTCCCTCGGTGATCAGGGTGACGAAGGGAACGCCGGCGTCTTCGCACTCCAGCACCGAATCGGCCGCGAAGGGAGCCGGAACGTAAATGATGGCGGAGTTGGCGCCGGTGGCCTCGCGGGCCTCGTGGACGCTATCGAAGACCGGACGGCCAAGGTGCTCGGTGCCGCCTTTTCCGGGCGTTACGCCGGCAACAACTTGCGTGCCGTATTCGATCATCTGCTGAGTGTGGAAGCCGCCCTCGCGGCCGGTCATGCCGCAAACGATGACCTTCGTTGATTTGTCCACCAAAATCGCCATTGCTTTGAATGTTACCGGGATGGCCTTCCGGATCGTGGGCGGCCGATGTACACTGAAGGTGGCTGAAGAGCCAACGTCTAATCTCCTTCGGGGGAGCGGGGGAACCGAAAATTAGGGGTGCACGGAGCCTGATGGCTCTAAGGACAACTCGTAGTCCGAACCCGACAGCTAACTCCGTAGACGGGCGAGAAATTCAGATGGACTGGCCCGAGAGGGCTTACCCGGGTGAACAAAGAGGTTCGGTTCCGGAGTCAGGAAGGATCATCGCGCTCGGAAGCCGGTGCAGACGGCGGGAACACGAGCGGAGGCTCCGCGATGTTGCGGGCAAGGCCACCGAAAACGATCCTAACCCACGCACCGTACGTGCCTCCTGTTGATCGAGCCCCCAGTCCCTTGGGGGCTCACCCCTGCAGCAGAATCAGGCGGCTTTGCGCTTCGAGAACCGGGCGAGCGCTCGGTTGACGTACTCCGTTTCCGGCATCTTCATGGCCCGAGTAGCGGCGAGGTAGATCCAGCCTGCGCAGGCAAAAACCCCGAAGAAGGCTGCGGCAAGCAACACCTTTCTTCCGGGATGAATCATCTGAAACGCACCAAATGCGAAGCCCGCCGCAAGCGCGGAGGCGCCAAGCGACTGGAGGGCCGTTTTCAGCACAAGCCCTAGTTGAAGATCGCCGACCCGCTTCTGCAGCGACGTCATCAGGAGCAGCGTCAGGATGATCGCCGCCACGTTGCTGGCCCAGGGCAGGATTCTGAACTCTAGCGGCGTGTGCGCGAGAGTGGCACAGCCCACCGTAAAAGCGACGGTCATCGCGGTGCTGATCAACACCGGCTTCAAGGACTCGTGTACCGAGTAGAACCCGCGCATCAGCATGGGCTGAAGGCACCATGCCCAGATACCGATCGTGAAGATCTGGAGGCTCTCCGCAACCAGCGCCAGTTCCGGCTCGGACGCGGCTTTGCCGTACCCATAGATCAGGTTGACCACCTGGGGAGCGCACGCGGCCAGGAGCGCACTACTCGGGATTGCCAGGTACAGGATCGTCCTCAAGGTTCGGGAGATCTGGTCCCGGTACAGGTCCATTCGCTGCTGCGCGTAGAACTGGGACAGGACGGGAAAGGCCGCCAGCGCCAACGACTGGCCGAAGATTCCGTGCGGCACCTGCATCAGGTTGGTGCTGTAGAAGAGCACCGTGTTGATTCCTTCGCCGTACCCAGATGCGAACTTCTGCGAAATCAGCGCGCAGAGGCTGGGCAGGCTGAACCCAAGCACGGTGGGGAGAAAGAGCGTAAAGAACTTGCGAACGCCCTCGGTGTGAACGTCAAAGGACGGACGAATGGTCCTTCCGGGCAAGCGGAACACACTGATCGCCGGGATCACGAAGTTGCCGATCAACGCCCCGACAAGGGCCCCCCAAGCCATGCTCTCGATTCCCATCCCCATCAGGCCAGGAAGGACGAGGCCGCCAAGGATCAGGCCGACGTTGTAGACGTTGGGGGCAAGGCCGGGGACCAGGTAGTGCTTGTGCGCATAGAGCACGCCGATCAGCACGCTTCCGATCATGAAGGCGTACTGCATGGGCAGCAGGATCCGGCTCATGGCCGCGGCTTCTAGGATCGTTTCCTCGGGTTTGCCCGCACCCATGAACGCGGCGATCTGGGGCGCGGAAATCCAGGCCAAGGCAATCAGAACGACGATGATGACGGAGCACAGGCTCACCACTACGCTGAAGAATCGCCACGCCTCTCGCTTCCGGTTGGTGTAAAGGAACTCGCTGAACACCGGCACAAAAGCTGAGGAGAGTCCGCCTCCGGCGACCAGATAGAAGATGGTGTCCGGAATTGTAAAGGCGATGCGGTAGCTGTCGGTGACGTTGTTGACCCCGAACTGGTAGCCCATCACCGTGTCTCGGAGGAGTCCGAGAACTCGGCTGAGGAGCAGGAAGAAGACAAGCATGCCCCCTGCGCGGGCAACCGTAGTTGCGCCGGACGACTCGGTCGTCGGCTCGGAATCGGGGGGAAGGGTTTCGCTCAATCGGTGAATCCTATCCCTCGCCGCGCGAGAATCTGGGCGGCGAGGGACGGAAAGCCTACCTTGGGCTTACAGAGAGCGGTCGATGAGGGCCGCGATCTGCGGCTTGGGCGCGGCGCCGACCATCTGGTCGACGACCTTGCCGCCCTTGAAGACGAGAAGCGCCGGGATGCTCATGACGCCGTAGTTGGAGGCGAGGTCGCCCTGGGTGTCCACGTCGACCTTGAAGACCTTGGCTCGGCCGGCGTAGTCGGCAGAAAGCTCTTCGATTGCGGGGCCAATCGCCTTGCAGGGGCCGCACCATTCGGCCCAAAAGTCGACCAGGACGGGGACGTCCGATTTGAGAACCTGTTCGTCGAATTCGGCGGATGTGATCGCTAGGTTAGATGCCATGTCTGGGTTTCGTACTCCTATCAGGGAATGTGCCCTGGTTGTACCCCCTTCCTACGCGCGAAGGCCCCAAAACGTCGTGTGACCAATTGAACCGGGCTCACGTCAATACAACTGGATTTCGATCCCAAGCAGGAAGCGATGACACCGTCGATGAAACGAATTTCAAGCGCAGCATTGGCCTTAGCCGCTCTGGTAGCCGTACCCGCATATGCCCAGAGGAAGTCGGTTGGGGAAACCGGCCTCGTCGGCATTCGGCTGTTCGACAATGGCTACAAGATCGTCAGCATTTATGGCACCCCGGACGACGTTCAGGCTCTGAGCGTTGGCGGTGGTGCGATCGGGGGCGGCGGTGGAGGCCGCGGCGGCTTCCCAGCAGGAGGCGGAGCTCCTGGTGGATTCCGCGGTCCTGGTGGCCCTCCTGGAGGAGTCCCTGGCGGCTTTCCCGGTAACGTTCCTGGCGCCGCTCCTGGTGGCTTCGGCGGCCCTGGTCGCGGTGGCGGAGCACAGAAGGACGACATGGGGATTTCGGACGCATTTGGCTTCGCCGATGACGTTCTTCGCCAGGCTCAAGCTCCCGGCCTGACCGGCCCTCCGGCCGGCTTTGGCGGTCCTGGTGGACCTCCTTCGGGCTTTGGCGGCCCTGGTGGACCTCCCTCCGGGTTCGGCGGCCCTCCGGGTGGCCTTGGCGGCGGACGCGGCGGTTTCGGAGCGGCGGGCGGAGGAACTCCTTCCGGTCCTGGTCAGGAGACCACGTTCACCCGCTGGATCTACAACCGGAACGGAAGCAAGTACGGGTTCATCCTGGACAAGTACAGCCGGGTTGTGCAGATTGAGGCGGTTGGCCTTGTGAACCCTAAGGTTCGCACCACCCGGGGAATCGGATTCGGGGCTAACTTCGCCCAGATCGTCCGAGCCTACAAGGGCAACTCGCCCGACGGCTACGAGATCGGCGGAAACAGCATCGTGGTTCGCTACCTGTCTCGCTTCAAGGTCGCCTACCGGCTGACCCGCTTGGGCCAGAACAAGCCGCACGTGGTCACGGGCGTCGTCGTCGCGGCTGGCAAAGGCTAGTCCACTCCGTTGGCTGACGAACGCGACGAGATTCGGTCTCGAATCGACTTGGTCGATCTAGTCAGTCAGCGTGTATCGCTGAAGAGGTCGGGGAAGAACTTCCTCGGCCTCTGTCCTTTTCACGAGGACAAGAAACCTTCCTTCTATGTGACCCCAGACATGGGGCGCTACAAGTGCTTTGCCTGCGGCGAAGGGGGAGACGTGTTCACCTGGGTCATGAAGACCCAGAACATGGAGTTCCGAGAGGCTCTCGAGTACCTGGCGGCCCGCGCTGGCGTAACCCTCTCGAAGGGGCCACAGTCGGCGAGCGAGAAGTCGGCACGCTCGCGCTATCGCGAGGCCATGGAAGCTGCCCAGCGGTTCTTTCGGGAGCAGTTCGAGAAGCACGCGGACGCCCGCAACTACTGCACCAAGCGAGGTCTGGAGAAGGCCGTCCTCGATTCCTGGGAGATTGGCTACGCGCCCGACGTTCGCGAAGCCCTAGGCGGCGCCCTGAAGCGTAACAACGTCCTTCTAGCCGACGCCAAGGAACTGTTCTTGGTGGACCAGGACCCGAGCGGAGGCTACCGAGACAAGTTCTGGGGTCGCCTGATGTTTCCGATCCGGGACGAGCGAGGCGATCTTGTGGCCTTCGGCGGCCGAATCCTCGGAGACGGGCATCCGAAGTACATCAACAGCTCGGATACGCCGCTCTATCGAAAGAGCAAGGTTCTCTACGGCCTGAACCGTGCGAGGGATCCGATCACCAAGGCGAAGCACGCGGTGTTGGTCGAGGGCTACCTCGACGTGATCGCGTGCCACCGCGCCGGGGTTGAAGAGGCGGTGGCCAGCCTCGGAACCGCCCTTTCCGAGGAGCAGGCGAAACTCCTCAAGCGCTTCTGCGGAGAGGTGGTCATCCTTTACGACAGCGATGCCGCTGGAATCAAAGCCGCGGAGCGCGCCGTGACGATCTTGCAGACCGAAGGTCTTAAGGTACGGGTTGCATTGATGCCGGACGGGGAAGACCCTGATACGCTCCTCCGGTCAAAGGGACCCGAAGCTGTGAGGGCCGCCGTCAGGGGCGCGAGCGGCCCAGCCGAGTTCTTCGTCGGACGCATCGAGGAGCGCCATCCGAACAAGGACGATGTCTTCTGGGGCGAAGTCGTCGATGTCTTGCGCACGTCTCCAAACGTGATCGAGATCGAGCGGCAGATCGAGCGACTTGTGGGCCGCTACGCAGCCGTAAGGGATCAAGCCTCGGTCAAGGAGTCCCTCCGCCGACGCGTGCTGGGAGGCCGGCGACATCTCCGCCTGAATCCTGCCGAACTGGCCGGGACCAAGGTCTCTTCGCAACTGCCTCCGGCGGAGGCAGCGGTGTTTGCCGCCCTGCTGGACCCGGATATGCGCGTGGCTGCCTGGGAAGCGTTGCGCAATCCCCAGTGGATTCGTTCTCCGCTGGGCCAGGCAGCGCGACTAGACCTCCTCACCGCGCTCAAGGAGTGCCCAACCGAAGACGCCTCCAACTGGATGTCGAGGCTTGGGGACGACACCCAGACCCGCTTCTTTGAGCTCCAAGCCGATCCGCGGTTTTCGGGCGCCGCAGTGGATCTCGGCGGGGCCATTCGCCGGCTGGAAAGAGAAGCTGCCGAACTGGAGATCGTCGATCGCAAGACTTCGGCCAAGTCCACCCAAGATATTAGCGACATCTTGAGTGCACTGAAGCGGCTAAAGGCCCCCCCCGAATCGTCTTGAACCTGCGAACGGAAAGACATTTCCGCGAAGTTTTCATCAGAAGGGACAAATGACCTGTATAGTAATACCGTCATGTGTCAAACGGGGAACTTGGCGATGAGCCTTCCTCGACCCATCTGACTTGCCCGGAAGAAACAAACAATGGTGTCTGTTCAGTACGAGGAAGCGAGAGGCGAAGTAGGGCCTTGTCTCACAAAGGAACGTGCGTTGCTCGCAAACGAGCCGGACGCTTCCGAGGAAATGGGACACGAGCCGACCCACACGTTGGACGCCGACAACGGTGCGATCGAGGACTCGGTGCGCATGTGGCTCAAACGAATTGGGCGCACCCCCCTTCTCAACCCCGAGCAGGAAGTCCACCTCTCCCGCCACGCAGTCGCCGGATGCGAAGCGTGCAAATCGCTCCTGATCGAGAGCAACCTTCGCTTGGTCGTCAGCATCGCCAAGAAGTATGTGGGCCGCGGCCTCTCCATGCAGGACCTGATCCAGGAAGGAAACATGGGCCTGATCCGCGCGGTCGAGAAGTTCGACCCCGAGCGAGGATTTAGGTTCAGCACCTACGCCACCTGGTGGATCCGCCAAGCCATCTGCCGCGCGATCAGCGACCATGGACGTACCATTAGGATCCCGGTTCATACCCTGGAAGCGGTGAACCGCATGATGAAGTGCGCGCATGCCCTCCAGCAGCGCCTCGGCCGGGACGCAACCACCACCGAGATCGCGGCTGAGCTTGGCGTGACCACAGAAAAGGTCCACGATTTCCTGCGCGCCATGTCCGAGCCTCTCTCCCTCGAGACCCCCGTTGGCGATAGTGAGGACGCGTCTCTGAGCGAATTCCTCGTCGACAAAGGGGATACCAGCCCAGCTGAGGCCGCGATGCGCTCGATGATCCGACGCCGGTTAAGTGAGATACTGGACGTCCTGACGGACCGCGAAAAGGAAGTCATTTACATGCGTTACGGACTTACCGACGGTCGCCCTCACACGCTTGAAGAGGTGGCCCGCAGCTTCGCGGTGACGCGCGAGCGGATTCGGCAGATTGAGCAGAAGGGTCTCAAGAAGCTCAAGCATCCTTCGCGAGCTCAGAGCTTGCATGAGCTCCTAGACTAGCGATCTATGCCAATCATCGAGCGGTGGAACACGTAGCCCTTGGCATGAAGGTCCCTCTTTTTGACGTCGTCCTGAGCGACGGTTCGACGGTGCCCCTGCGGAGCCTTTACGAGGATCGACCCCTTTGCCTCGTCTTTCTGCGCCACCTGGGCTGCATCTTTTGTCGAGAGCACGTAGCCGAGTTACGCGAGGCTAAGGACCTTAACATCGCATTTGTCTCGATGTCTGCCGCCCCGGAAGTAGATCGTTTCCGGAAGGAGGCCGGCTCCCCCCACCCCTTCATTTCGGACTCGGCCCGAGCCCTCTTCGAGGTCTTTGGACTCCGGCGGGCGAGCCTTGGGCAGGTCTTCTCCCCCAAGGTGTTCGGCAAGGGAGCGCGAGCTTGGAGCAAGGGGGTTCGTTCCTCTCGTCCCCCAACCGATCCGTGGCAACTTGGCGGGACCTTTGTGATCGACACCGACGGCGAAGTCGTTTGGGAGAGGCGGTCAGAAGACGTTGCCGACAACGCCACCGTCGAGGAGATCCGATTGGCGCTTGCCAAGGCCGCCAAGCCGGTCGTCGCCTAGCGCTCTTCCGCGAAAACCGGCTCGGGAACGTGGTCGTGGTCCATGTTCTCGATATCCTTGGCCATTGAGCTCGCGAACTCCGCGAGGAGAGGCTCCGACTCCACCTTTGCATGCGCGCGAAGGGTTTCGACGACTTCCTCGCGGGTGTCGGGCAGCCACTCGACCACGTGGAACAGCCCGTGAATGGCGCTGCGCCTTCCGTACTTGCTTGGCGCCCCCACGCACTCCATCAGTACCTCTCCGCCGGAAAGGTGGGGCAAGTGCCCGCCAAGGACAACCCCAGCCTTGTAGATGGTTCGAGCGTAGTCGTCTTCCGCGTCCCAGATCAGGTCCCGCATCGCCTTCATCGCAGCGTACGTTTCCGTATCGTCAGTCACGTAGCTGGAAAGATCTTCGAACAAGTCTAGAACGCACCACTGGGCGGACCGTCGCTGAGGGTGCCTGCGGTCCTTAAGAATGTAGAGCAAGCCCGGGAAGAAGTTGCGGCTGCTGGCGTGGGTCTCGATCTCGATTCGGGCGTCGTTCGCCACGTCGCGATCTGAGCAGTAGAGCAGCTTGAGGAGTTGGATGGGCCTGAGCTCCGAGCAGGTCCCCGTAAACCGGCTAGGCAAGCCAAGGGTTGAGCTGATCTTGAGCTGGCGCTTAAAGAGCGGCTCGGAGGCCTCCCCGAGGCGCTTCAGCATCAGCTCGATGGAGTCCCCGCGTACCTCTAGCCAGAGGTCCTCACACTTACCGAAGATGCCGTAAGGGGTGGTGGCGACCTGTACGCGGAAGGTCTCGCCGTGGGAGGTAAAGGTCGTTTTGCCGGTCCAGTCCGAAGCCAGAACGTGATACTCGTAGCTGACGGGATGGGGGGGCCAAACGAACTTCACCCGGTGGTTGGGACGTAGGGCTTGGGTGGAGCCGCCGGCGCGCCGAACGGCTTCTTCCACGAAACCGCTCAGCGCGTCGATGATCTCCTTCGGAGAGCTCGAATCCACCTCAGCGTCCATCCCGTTCCCAGTGTACGGGATTAGCGCGTGCTCTGAACCTGCCGGCCCAGGAAGCGTGTCATCTCCTCGCTCATCCCGCGCAGGTGCAGCCGAGTGGATTCGTCGAGTTTTGCTGGCTTTGCAGCCTGGGCCCGGACCCTGGTCAGCAGGTCGCGGACCTGTAGGCCCGCGATCGACCGTGCGTCTCCGTTGATCTGCCCGGTGCGTGCGCCCGCCTGGGTTAGGAGTCCTTCGAGGACCGCGCGCTGCAAATCACGGCGAAGTGCCGGGATGCTCCGATTCGCGCCAACCTCGGAAAACGCCGATCCCACGATCCCGCGATAGTGCTCCGCTAGGGTGTAGACCTGACCGGGCTTGCCCTCGAGTTTGTAGGCGTTCTCAGCGATCTGGTCCAGCCGATCGGCCGACAACATCAGTGCCGCCATCAACTGCTGCATCGAGGATATCTGCTCGCGAAGCGGGGCTGTCCAGTCCGCGGTGCCCTCCTGGGCGGGATCCAGCCCGAGGTTGAGCTTTACCGGAACCGGAAGGCTGAAGGCTTTCTCGGAGAAGCAGTACTCGGTAATCAGGCGTAGGGCTTTGCGCTGGGTGGCCGCGTCTACCGGTTCGAGGATCGGCTTGGCGCTATCGCCCGCGTTCAGACGCCGCGTGACGATGCCGCCAAGGAATCGTGCAGAAAGACGACCCTCGCGGAACGTCCGCATGAGGGACCGTTGGATCAGATTCGTGCGCAGCTCGAAGCTCTCGCCCGGCTTCGGTAGCTGGGTGATCGCGTATTGCAGCACGCGCCTCGCCACCTTCAGGTTCTGCTCGGAGAACGCGATCGGGTCTTGGCCGCCGTCGAATCGGACCACGTATGGGTTGAACCCATCGGCGTTCTCGTCGGTGTTGAAGGCAAGCCCGGGTTTCCCGGCCTGCGAGGCGATGCGGTTGAGCTCGTACTTTTCATCGATCCAGTCGCTCGCCTTGATTGGGGCGTAGCCGTACTTGATCGCCCACATGTCGTAGGGGCCGATGGTGGGCATGTAGAAGTTGCCTCGGCCTTTCAGGATGGCCGCCGTGTTGACCGGGTTGTAGTCCATCACGCTGGCGGAGTAGCCAACCTTGCTCGTTAGGGCATCGTCTGCCATCTGGCTCGTGGTCAGATAGGTCGAGGCAACGAAGTTGTGGCGTAGCCCGAGGCAATGCCCAACCTCATGGGAGACCACGTCGGAGACGAAGCGCTGGAGGTATTCCTCGCGATTGCTGGCGGCGGGAAGCGCCTCCAACCCAAACCAGTTGTACGCGGCATCTTGGGCGAATTCTGAAGCATGCGAACACTCGGTTCGGTTCCAGCCAAACTTGTGGAGCAGTGCGTCGGCATCCGGCGTCGACTCCTTGGGCGAGAACAGGGCTTGGTCCGACTTGCCGGCAGGGACACCGCCGCGCAGAAACGCCTTGCCCGCCCTCGCCGTGGCGGTGGCGCCGGGGATCACGAAGTCCGAATTCTCAAACTGCGCGAACTGCGGCATGTTCGCGTCGAACGTGACGGCCGCGTTCAACATTTCGCCCGTAAACGGGTCGGTGCGGAAGAGAGCGACGGCGTAAGCCTGGTCCGGCGTCATGGTCCACCGGATCACGTTGTACCGTCCGTCGGCGTGGTCGTAGCTCTTGTCGTCCTTCGGAGCGTCCTGGACCTGGATTGCATTCTTATAGCCTGCAGCCTCGAAGGCCTTGGTCCAATAGAGGACTCCTCGCTTGACGGCTCCCCGGTACTTCTCCGGAATGCTGGGGTCGAGGGTCCAGACGATCGGCTTAACCGGCTCGCTAAGGGCAGCCGTCGGGTCTTTCTTCTTCAGGTTCCAGCGATTGATGAACCGCACGGTACGGTCGCGGTCCATGAAGCGATCCACGCTGTAGTAGTCCGAGGTGAAGTAGCCGATCCTGGGGTCGCTCGAGCGCGGAGTGTAGTCGCTCTTCTTGGGGAACCAAAGGTTGTAGACCACCTTCAGCGGCATGTTCCGAGAGTCCTCGAGGAAGTTGCCACCGCCAAGCAAGCCAAGTAGCTCGGCGAGTGCGCTTGGCGCACCGCCTCGCGCGGCGTTGTAGCTGAGAGCCATGCGAACCACCGCGTTCTCTGGGAAGCTGGAGACCGTCTCTGGTGCGGAGCGGTTCGAGTCCAGCATGTACGGCGCTCCCATCCCGGCCGAGATCATCTCGTTCAACCGGAAGACGTCGCCAAAGAACAGGTTGGTTACGTTGACGAGAATCAGCTTCTTCTCGGGATCGGTCTGCTCGATTCGGAAGCTGGCGAGGGTGGCCTCGGGGAGGCTTCGCTGGCTAGAAACCGCCAAGGGGTTGCTCGCCTCCCAACGGAACCGGGTATTCGGCCGAACGAAGTTGATCTGCTCCTCGGTGCGGTCCAGACGAAACGCGTCGATGTTATTCACAGGGTCGCCCGCCTGAACACCCCCGCTTGCACCAGAACCGAGAGTTGCCTGCACGTAGAGCAACTGTCCGACCTTGCTCTCGGGCAGCTCGAGAAGGATCTCCTTCTTTCGTTGGTAGAAAGTCAGTGCCCCGTCAACCTTCTTGAGGTCCTTGACCGCCTTCTCGTACTCCAGGCTCTTAGGGTCTCGCTTGGGCTCCTCCTTTTTCACCTCGGCAGGCTTGTCGGCGGCCTTTTCCGGAGGCTTCTCCTGGCCCCAGCCGGAGGTGGGGAAGGCGACAAGGAGAAAGGCGAGAAGCGGGAACGAGCGTCGGACGATCATGGAAGTAAGTCAGTGTACGCAAGCAATCCCCAATCCATTGCCGGGCCCGTATTTTTGCGCAAAAGGAGCCTAGCTACTCGAGCCCAAACGGGCTACTTACGCGATCTGGGTTGAGGCTTTCGACCCTTAAGGTGGACGCCCTCGGCACGCGTGGGATCGCGGTCGTCTGCTTGGTAACTGCTGCCAAGGGAGCCGGCGATGAGGTGGCCGGAATAATCTCGAACGTACTGGCCCCGGCCTTCCTCCAAGGGGAAGTAGCCAATGAGGCCCCTCTCGTTGCCGCGCAAGTAGGTGTGCATCGTTCGGACGATGTCCTTCTGAGTGCGTGGCTTGGACCAGATGCGGACCTCATCGATGCTGCCGCGGAATCCGGTGGGCTCATCGCCCGGAGCGCCAAAGAAGTCGCTGTTCCCGATCATTAGCTCGTGGGCAAATGGACGAACGGCACCACCGCTCTCGACCGCCGAGACGAGCTTGCCATCGACGTAGAGCTTCTCTGCCTTCTTGCTGATCACTCGTGCCACGTGGACCCAGCGTTCCATCGGGACGGCCGTAGCGGGGGCTTGGCTGAACACTTTCGGCCGCCCGTGGAGCGCCAGTCCGTAGCCCAAATTGGCGTAGTTCCGGCAGAGGATGTAGCCGTATTACCGCGGGCTAGCCTCGGCTTTGATCCACGCCTCAATCGTGACCTCCGCCAAGTCCATCGCCTTCTGGTACGGAACAAGGGCAACCTGCTCGTCGCGCTCAAATCGAAGAGCCTGCTGGGCAGGAGCCCAACTCCAAGCCGAAACACCGGCGACGATGGCGAAGCCCCTTAAGTCCACAGTGGAGAGACGGACGCATGCGCTGGGAGTTTCTAGGGATAGAAGTGGTTGGGGTATCAATACCCATGCAAAAGAACCGCCTCGAGGCGTTTAGCGACGGGGTGCTCGCGATCATCATCACGATCATGGTGCTCGAGCTCAAGGTGCCACACGGTGACAGCATTGAGGCGCTCCGCCCACTCAGCAACGTTATCCTGAGCTACGTACTGAGCTTCGTATACGTGGGGATCTACTGGAACAACCACCATCACATGATGCACTTCGCCCATCGGATCAACGGGCGAATGCTCTGGGCGAACCTGCACCTCCTCTTTTGGCTCTCGCTCGTACCGTTTGTGACCGGCTGGCTCGGGGAGTCGCGCTTCGCCAAGGTGCCTTGCGCGGCATACGGGGTTGTCCTGCTTGCCGCGGCCATCGCGTACTTCGTGTTGCAGCGGTCGATTGTTGCGGAGCAGGGCAGCGACTCGTCTCTTGCCAAGGCGCTTGGTCGAGACGTGAAGGGCAAGGCGTCTCCAATCCTGTACGTCATGGGGATTGCCGCCAGCCTCTGGAACCAGTGGGTTGGCCTTGCCTTCTACACGCTGGTCGCCGCGATGTGGCTTGTTCCAGACCGTCGTCTGGAAGGGAAGATGCTAGTAAATGGAATGTCCCCGGCGAAGAGTGCTCACCGGGGACATTCAGGACCGAGAGGCTAGGCCTTCTTGCGTCGACGAAGCAGGCCGAGTCCGCCCAGAGCCAATGCGGTCATCGTGCCGGGCTCCGGAACGGCCTCCGTGATGACGCGTGCCTGGTCGCCCGGGTCGCTGGCGGTGAGATTGAAGGTCACGCTAAAGGGATCCACCACCGTCATAGACTCGCCAGTCTCGAACCCACGACTTCCGAAGAACCCGGGAGCCGCGCCGTTCGAGCGAAGGTGGTCGCTCTGGAACAGTTTGGTGTTTCCGCTGTTCGTGCTGGTGTAGATGATTCCGATGATCCTCTGATCAAAGGTGAACTTAACTTGCTTTGTCGGAGAGTCTCCAACCGTCTTGGCCTGGAGCGGGTCGAAGTAGAAGGCGTGGCTGTCGATCACCGTGCCTGCCGCAATCAGAAGCTCCGAGTCGTTGGCAAGGCTCCAGGTACCGGCGGAGTTGGCGTCGATGCGAAGGTCCGCCGACAGAGTGTGGTTTTGGCGCTCGTTCCAGCCGTGGACCACAATGGTAGAGTCGTCGAAAGCGTTGGCGGAGTAGTCGGCAGCAGCGTCGGGAAGGATGTCCCCGAGTCCCGTAACCCCAGAGAGGCCCGCTTGGGCAGAGGTGGCACCGAGTCCGACTAGCAAGGCAAGGGAAAGTTTCATGGTTGTTCCGTGCGCGATCCGCGCGAAACCCCATGATCTGGTGTTTAGAGCTACTGAAACAGTCCCACAAATGGTGCAAGTAATAAGACCGGGCCACTCGGCCGACCAACGGTCGGCAAAGTGGCCCAACGCCTAGACGGAGGCGGGCTCTCCCCGGACTGGCACGAACTCAAAGGCGCCGTCCCGGTAGTCCACCTGTACGCCCTGACCGTCCTTCACCTCACCCTTCAGGATCGCCTGAGAGAGCGGGTTTATGACGAAGCTCTGTATGGCCCGCTTCAGCGGACGCGCACCGTAAACGGGATCGTAGCCTGCGCTGGCGATCTGGACCGAGGCGGCGTCCGTGAGCTCCAGATTAATCCGCCGCTCTGCCAGGCGTTCGGCGAGCTTGCGAAGTTGGATGTCCACCACCTTTCGGATCTCGGAGAGCCCAAGGCTTCGGAACACGATCACGTCGTCCAGCCGGTTGATGAACTCCGGGCGGAAGAACGTCCGCACCTCCTGCATCACCTTCTCACGTGTGCGCTCAAAGTCCCCGTCCCCCATCAGGGGGTCGGCATAGTGGTGCGATCCAAGGTTGCTGGTGAGAATGACCACCGCGTTGCGGAAGTCCACCGTCCTCCCCTGCCCATCGGTGAGACGCCCGTCGTCCAGCAACTGCAGGAGTACGTTGAAGACCTCCGGGTGGGCCTTCTCAACCTCGTCCAAGAGGATCACGGCGTAGGGACGGCGCCGCACGGCTTCCGTTAGCTGGCCGCCCTCTTCGTACCCAACGTAGCCGGGAGGGGCTCCGATCAAGCGGGCAACGGAGTGCTTCTCCTGGTACTCGCTCATGTCGATGCGCACCATCGCACGCTCGTCGTTGAAGAGGAGTTCGGCGAGGGCCTTGGCAGTCTCGGTCTTGCCGACGCCGGTTGGCCCCAGAAACAGGAACGAACCGATCGGTCGATTCGGGTCAGAAAGTCCGGAACGAGATCGGCGGACCGCGTCGGCCAGGGCGCGTAGCGCCTCGTCTTGGCCCACCACCCGCGTTGAAAGCTGCTCCTCCATCGCGAGTAGCTTCTGCATGTCGCCTTGCATGAGCTTGCTCACGGGGATGCCGGTCCACTTGCTGACGACCTCCGCGATGTCCTCGCTGTCGACTTCTTCCTTGAGCATTCGAGGTCCCTGGGTGACCTCTTCCAGGACCGCGGTCTGGGTCTCCATCTCGGCTTGCACCTTGGGAATCAGGCCGTGCTGGATTTCGGCGGCTCGAGCCCAATCCGCTTCGCGCTCCGCGACTTGAAGCTGGGCGCGCAGGTCGTCGAGTTGGGTCTTATAGCCTCGCACCGACTCGATGACCTCCTTCTCCTTCTGCCACACCGCCCGCAGGGTGGTGGACTTCTCGCTCAGTTCGGCAAGCTTCCGCTCAGCAACCTGGAGACGCGCTCGGCTGGCGTCGTCTTCCTCGCGCTTGAGGGCTTCCCGGTCGATCTCAAGCTGCCGCATCTGCCGCTCGACGTCGTCGATCTCAGCCGGGACGCTGTCGATCTCGATTTTTAGTCGAGAGGCAGCTTCGTCCATCAGGTCGATCGCTTTGTCCGGGAGGAACCGGTCCGTGATGTAGCGTGCGCTCAGCGTGCTGGCGGCGACCAAGGCAGAGTCCGTGATGCGGACGCCGTGGTGGATCTCGTAGCGCTCCTTGAGGCCGCGTAAAATGCTGATCGTTTCCTCGACGCTCGGCTCTCCCACGTAAACCGGCTGGAAGCGCCGCTCAAGAGCTTTGTCCTTTTCGATGTAGAGGCGGTATTCGTTCAGGGTCGTCGCGCCGATCGCGCGGAGCTCGCCCCGGGCCAGCATCGGTTTCAGCATGTTGGCGGCATCCATCGAGCCCTCCGCCTTGCCGGCCCCGACGAGAGTGTGTAGCTCGTCGATGAACAGGATGATCTTGCCTTCGCTCTGCTTGATCTCGTCTAGGAGAGCTTTGAGCCGCTCCTCGAACTCGCCGCGGAACTTGGATCCTGCGACCATCGCGCTCAGGTCAAGCGAAACTACCGACTTGTCGCGCAGGCCATCGGGCACGTCGCCGGCCACGATGCGCAGCGCCAATCCTTCGGCCACTGCCGTCTTGCCCACGCCGGGCTCGCCGATCAGTACTGGGTTGTTTTTGGTCCGGCGGCTAAGGACCTGGATGACGCGGCGGATTTCCTCGTCCCGCCCGATGACCGGGTCTAGCTTGTTCTGCCTGGCCTTGGCGGTCAGGTCGATGCCGTACTTCTCGATGGCCTGGTACTTGTCTTCGGGGCTCTGGTCGGTTACGCGGCGACCTTTGCGGAGATCCGCAATGGCGGCGCGAAGGTCCCCGGCGGTGATCCCATTGGAGCGGAGCAGTTTTCCGGCGCTGCCTGCGTCGGCGGCGAATCCCAGGAGTAGATGCTCCGAGGACACGTACTCATCCTTCATCCTGTCGGCTTCGGAGAAAGCATCGTTGAACACCCTCTGGAGGCGAGAGCCGATGGCTCCGCCGTAGGATGCTGCGCCGGAGACTTTTGCCATGGCGGCAAGGTCGGCCTGGACTTGGTCCGCGACGAGGTCTGGGTCCGCACCGAGCTTCTCAATGAGCGGGGAGACGACGCCCCCATCCTGCTCGAGCAGGGCGAAGAGAAGGTGCTCTGGTTCTAGCGAACTGTGCTGGAACCGCTCGGCTACGGATTGGGCCGCCTGGAGCGCCTCTTGGGCTTTGATGGTCAGTTTGTCGAGTCGCATACTTTAGCGCAAGACACTCAAGTGAATTGCTTCCCTCTGTAACGATTCTACTCCCTGGGTTGTTCCAGGGTTTCGCAGTTTGGAGGGGAGATGGCCCGCAGACCCCCGCGGGCCATCAGGGCTCCTATCGGGCTCGTCGACGCCGAGCGGCGGCCGCCAAGCCGAGCGCCAGGGCCACCAAACTCGTCGGCTCGGGAACGGCTTCGAGAGTCTGGGTAAACGTGCCGGCGATGCCCGTGCCCGAGTCGGTGAGGCCCGCCACGGCCTTGCCCTTCGCGGGAGTCAAGGTTAGGGTCACGTTGTTGAATGACCAGCCCACGCCCCTAACGTACTTGTCGTCGCCCTTTGCCTTGCCGACGTCCACTCCGTTTTTCGCGACGTAGAAGTAGTCGGACTGGCTCAAGTAGGTTCCGGGATGGTCAGGATCCTTCTTCCACTTCACCCATTGGCGCAACTCGTAGGTGGTTTCCACCGGCGGCGGGCCGGGGTCCTTATGAACCCACTTACCCTTGGCCCAGTGCCACTGGTCTTGGGGCGGGAACTCGCTGGTATCCCCTTCAAGCTCGCCCTCAATATCGATGGTCTGGCCTCCCCAATGGGCAACGCCAAACCAGGTCCAGTCGCCGGTGCCGGTGTCGCGGGCTCCATCCACGGAAAGGTCGAACAGGTTGCCGCCAACCGTTTGCCCGGGGTTGGTGTGGTAGGCGAAAGTCCCCAGGTTATAGTCGCTGGACATCTGGTAGTTCAGTGAGTCGCCCGGAACCCACGGCAGACTTTCCGTTAGGAAGACCATGTCGTTTCCCTGCGCGTGGATAAGGACTTCCGAAGCCTCAACGTCGGGCGGCTCTAGGGCGCCCCAAGCTGGAATGGGGGAAACGGCGATCGCAATGGCGAATGCCGATCCGAATCCGTGTCTCATGATCCTCTCCTCGGGAAGAGGTTGTGCCCCGGCCGATCATCAGGAATTCCGCCGCCCGGGGCCGAATTCTTCCCATGTTTCTACGCCTCCAGCCTAGCCACCCTGAAGCCCTTCATGCCAGTCGGCACTGTTGGTGTCACGCTTCTGTGGGTTAACCCCTTGCTACTCAGATGGACCGACGGGGAGGGGGGCTTGGGTGGGCGCTTCCCCGAGGACCTCAAGGTAGGTCGCAAAGACCACCGAGACCAGCTGGACCCGGTCTTCAACGCCTAGCTTGGTGTGGAGCCGGCCCACGTGGGTTCGGAGGGTATGGACCGACATTCCCAAAGCATCGGCGATCTCCTCGTCCTTGAGGTCCTGCAGAACCCCTTTGACAATTTCGGCTTCCTTCCCGGACAGGCAGAGCCTAGTCGCGATCGTGGTCCAGTCTTCGACCTCGATTTGGAGCCGCGCAAACTGAGATTGGTGCCTCATTACGTTCTCCCGCCGGAACCAACCGGTGGCAGGTCAAGGCTACCTCTGCATGGGAGCCAGAGCCCGGGATTGCGCGGAGCAAGGTCCAAGCCGAGGACGATGGGCTCCGGTTGGGCCCGGCAGCCCTAGCAGGCGGGCACCGCTAGGTAACCTTTGACGGTGAAGTATAGGAAGCTAGGGCGGTACGGGATTCGAGTGAGCGAGGTTGGTCTTGGAGGCTGGCTCACGCACGGCAAATCCCTCGCGGACGATGCCACCGCGAAGATCGTTGCCAAGGCTTTCGACCTTGGGATCAACTTCTTCGATACCGCAGACGCGTACAACGCGGGCCAAGCCGAGACGTCGCTGGGCAAAGTGATTTCTGGGATGAAGCGCGAAGAGCTGGTGATCGCCACCAAGTGCTTCTTCCCGATCACCGACAGTCCGAATGATCGGGGTCTCGGCCGAAAGCACATCACCGAATCCGTGCACAACTCGCTCAAGCGTCTGGGAACGGATTACCTGGACCTCATGCAGTTCCACCGCTTCGACGTAGACACCCCGCTCGACGAGACCGTCCGCGCGATCGACGATCTTGTGCGACAGGGCAAGGTCCTGTACTGGGGAGTCAGCGAGTGGCAGGCCCACCAGATCACCGACTTGGTCCACATCGCCAAGGAACTGAACGCAAATCCGCCGGCCAGCAACCAGCCCGTGTACAACATGCTCGCCCGGTACATCGAGGGCAACGTGATTCCGACCTGCGAGCAGTTCGGCCTCGGGAACGTAGTCTTCTCGCCGCTGGCTCAAGGCGTGCTCACCGGCAAATACCTCCCGGGCCAGGCGCCTGCGGCGGGTACGCGGGCATCGGACAGCAACAGCAACATGTTCATGGGCGGTCTGATGAACGACGAGCTTCTCACCAAGGTCCAGAACCTGAAGTCCTACGCCGAAGGCAAAGGAGTGACCTTGGCCCAGTTCGCCCTGGCATGGTGCCTTCGCCAGAAGCAGGTCTCCAGCGTGATCATCGGGGCGAGCCGACCGGAGCAGGTCGAAGAGAACGTCCCGGCCAGCGGCCTGACGTTCCCCAACGAGGTCTGGGAGGAAGCGGAGGCCCTTCTCAAGTAGTGCGAAAGCGACGTTCCCCAAATGTGATGACGGAAGTCACGGACTTCCACCCCGGCGCCCCGCTGGCCGCTCCCCCAGAAACGGCCTTTGAGAAGAAGCGAGGCGTCAGCAGCATCGAGGTGCGCCAGGGGTTTGCCCTGGTGTACGTTGCCGACCTGCAGGAACCGGTGATGGCGTCCCGCCTCTCGGTTCTTCGTGCGGTTGCCGCGGTCGGGGTTAGTATCGACTTCCTCAAGCTCACTCCGAGCGGCCTCAGCTTCCTGACCCGACAAGACCAGGGCGTGGCTATCCAGTCCGCCCTTCAAGAGGTTGGGGTAAGGCACGAGGTTCGAGACGACCGGAGCATCGTCCTTGTCCACGCGGTCAACATCCGCGACGAGGAAGGTCTCCTCGCCCGAATCATCCGCGAAGTCATTCAGAGCGGCGTATCGGTAGACCACATCGGAGACATGCACGACCGTCTGCTCCTTGTGCTGGAGCAGGGAGCCGCAACCCGCATCGCGAAGCACTTCCGGAGCACCCTTGTGGAGGCTGCCCATGCGAGTTAAAGTGATGAAATTCGGGGGCACGAGCGTTGCCAAGCCGGAGGCTCGCGCTCAAGCCGCCATGCGCGTCGTCCAGGCGAAAGAACAGGGCTTCGACCCCGTCGTCGTTGTGAGCGCCATTGGACGGAAGGGAGCGCCCTACGCCACGGATACGCTGATCGGCCTGTTGCGCGAGATGGACCCCAATGTGGAGCCGGATCCCCGTGAACTGGATCTGATGATCGGGTGCGGAGAAATTCTCTCCGCCGTGATTTTTGCCCACCTGCTCAAGACGCTCGGACATCCGGCCCAAGCGTTCCGGGGCGGGCAAGCGGGAATTCGTACCGACGGCGTGTTTGGCAACGCCCGCATCGTCAGCATCAACCCGGTGAGCCTTTTCCGAAGCATCGAGCGCGGCTACATCCCGGTGGTGTGCGGGTTCCAGGGCGTTTTTGTCGCGGAGAAGGACTCCCCCGGGGGAGAGCTCACAACCTTGGGGCGGGGAGGGTCCGATACCACCGGCTCGGCTTTGGGCGCCGCCCTCAAGGCGGAAGCGATCGAGATCTTCACCGACGTGGACGGGATCAAAACCGCCGACCCCGATAGCGTGCCCCATGCTCCGACCCTGCGCAAGGTCACCTACGACGAGGTCGCGGAGATCGCGCACCTTGGCGCAAAGGTGGTGCATCCTCGCGCCGCCGAGATCGCCATGAACTACGGCATCCCGCTCTGGGTCAAGAACACCTTCAGCGAGGACGAAGGCACCGAAATCGTGGCGCGCGACCAGTTCCCGGGCCGCCGCTTCACGGGCGTTAGCCACACCGGCAAGCTGGTGTCGCTGCAGTTCGATATGGCGGGAATCGCCGAGGCGGACCGCACCGCGCTGGAATCCCACATCTACAGCGCGATGGAGCGCTACGGGATAAACCTGCACATGCTGAATCTCAGCCCGAGTGGCACAGGATTCGCGGTTCCGCGCGACCAGTACCCGACGGTCCTGGACGTATTGGACAGCTTGGTGATCCCGGTGAACGGGGAAGCGCGAGCCCTGTACCTTCTGCAGATCGGGAGTAAGCCCTCCCGAGACGTGGAGACCCAGATGATGCTGCTCGAGCCGCTTGGCCCGGTCAAGCGGGTGGTAGCGGAACTCACCGAGGGATGCACCATGGTGTCTCTGATCGGCCATGAGACCATGCAAACCGCCGGCCTCTTCCTGGATGTTTTGGAGACCTTCACGAACAACCAGATCACGGTGCTGCAGACCTCGGACTCGGACTTCTCGCTCAGCGTCCTGGTCCCCGAAAGCGACACCAACCGGGCGGTGCGGCTGCTCCACGACCGGTTCCAACTGGCGGAGCTGGTTTAGAAGTCGTGAGAGTCCGGCTGATGGGGATCCTGAACGTCACGCCAGACTCGTTCAGCGACGGCGGTCTCTTTCTGGACGGCGAGGCAGCGATCGAGCATGGCCTCCGTTTGGTCGCCGAGGGGGCGGATATTGTAGACGTGGGCGGGGAATCGACCCGCCCGGGTGCCCAGCCCGTGGATGTGTCGGAAGAACTACGCAGGGTCGTGCCCGTTGTCTCCGCCCTTGCCAGGCACGGCATCGCCGTCTCAATCGATACGATGAAGCCCGAGGTCGCCAGAGCAGCACTCGAATCGGGAGCCACGATTGTGAACGACGTCTCTGGGCTACGGTCTTCCGAGATGCGAAAGGTCTGCGCCGAATCCGGCGCCACGGTCTGCATCATGCACATGCTCGGCGAACCGAGAACCATGCAAACCGCTCCTGCCTACGGTGACGTGGTTAGGGAAGTATCGGACTACCTGGTGGGGCAAGCGGAACTCGCCATTCGGGAAGGTATCGCCAAGGAGCGGATCTGGCTAGATCCAGGTATCGGCTTTGGAAAGACGGTTGACCAAAACCTGATGCTCTTGAAGAACCTGCCGAAGTTGGTCGAGCAGGGTTACCCGGTCCTGGTAGGGGTAAGTCGCAAGTCCTTCCTTGGCAAGCTTGGTGGTTCGGAAGAGGTGCCGGCGACAATGGGGGACCGCTTGCCGGGAACTTTGGCCGCCCAGGTTCTCGCAGTGAGCCTCGAGGCGACGATCATTCGCTGTCACGACGTCCGCGAGGCAAGACTAAGCCTCCAAGTCGCCGAAGCAATCTTGGAGGGCCTAGATCAGTCGTTAATCTAGTTCAGGCGCGGCGGCGCTTGCGGGCCACGGCGGCAAGGCCCAGCCCGACAACTGCCATCGAAGCGGGCTCCGGAACTGGCTCGTAGTTCACGTTGTCGATGGTCTCGGCAACGCTGGTCCAAGTTGTGCCAGGGAAGATCAGGGAGTCGGTCGGCGAGGTGAAGTACTCAAACTCGACTCGATCGAATCCGCTGGATAGGGTGAAGCTAGCCGTCTGGTCTGCGAAATCGTTGACGTTGAAGACGAAGTCCTGCGTGCCCACGAGCGAAGCACCCGAATAGGCTCGGAGTTGAGCGTAGTCTCCTGCCTGCACCGCATCCGGATCGTCGTTGCCGAAATCGAAAGAGATGGACTTGAGGTCGACTCCAGATTCCATGATCAGGAAACTATTGTCGACTACTTCCCCGAAGAACGGGTCGGTGTAGCCATCAAATCCCACGTTTAGGCCATTGGTATCGTACGTCTCGAAGTAGGGCAGGATGAAGAGATCCTCATTCTCGCTATCGCTGAAGCTGATATCTGCAGAGCTTGCACTTTGGAAGCCGTTGAGCTGAAAGCCGATCGAATCGGATTCGAAATCGATCAAGTTCGAGTATGAGAACGACGAGAGCGCGCCAAGCGCCGCCAGGATTGCACCTAATTTCATATGACCGACTCCAAAGTGGAAACCGCAGCATCAAAGCGACACTGACAAGGTGATCATTCCATGTCATTTCCACCAGGGGAAGTCACGCATCCAAGTCAGCACATTTGCGTAACGCTTAAGAGGTAAGCAATATCACGTGCTTTGCGGCAATGAATCTGGAATAGACTGGTGCCCGTGAGAGATCGAACGGACGCCTTGGATTGGCGCAGGCTGGTCCTTCGATCGATGCCTCCTCCTTGGTGGCTTGGGGTGGACGCTCCGCAAGGAGACGTGGTCCTCAGCAGTCGCTCAAGGGCAATGCGCAACCTGCGCGGCCTGCGATTCCCGAACACCGCGCCGGACTACGAGCTCGCAGAGGTTCGGGCTCGCGTGCTGCGCGCGGTTGAGGGCGCTGGCTTGGTTCTCGACGAGATGCGCGCCCTTGGCCCAGCCGAGCGCGAGTACCTTCTCGGATGCAGGCTGATCTCGCCTGAGTTCGCCTGGGACGCTCCTCATCGGGCCGTCCTGCTGGACAAGGACCGGCGCACCAGCGTGATGGTCAACGAGGAGGATCATCTACGGCTTCAGGTGCTCGTTCCGGGCTGGTCCCTCCGCACCGCCTCCGACGCCCTAGACCGCATGTTGTCCTGCTTGGAGCCCCATCTGGAGTTTGCCGTGAGCGAGGACTTTGGCTACCTTGCGGCTAGCCCTCTGAACGCGGGGCGGGGAAGGCGGCAGTCGGCCATGTTTCACCTCATTGGGCTGGCCCAGGCTAAGCGCCTTCCCAACGCCCTGCGCGCCCTTGCCGAGCAGGGGCTGGCCGCCCGCGGGCTCTTTGGCGAATCGAGCCGAGCCATCGGCGCCTTCGTACAAGTCAGCATTACCACCGGCGATCCCACCGCGTTCGCGGGAGCTTGCGAGTACCTGATTGCCGAGGAGAGGGAGGCCAGAAGGACGATCGGCTCGGCAGAGATTGGCGATCGCGCGGAGAAGGTCAGAGCTTTCGCCGTTGGCTCACGCTCAATCTCCTTGGCGGACGCACTCCGCACGCTGGCCTGGGTGCGCCTGGCCCACGTGCTGGGACTACCGGAGTTCCAGTACGCTCCCCGCGCCCTGGATGCGTCCCTGACTACTCTGGAAACCCACGTTGGCTCCGATCCTCAGAAAGAGGGCCTACGGCGGGCCGACTTCCTTCGTACGATCCTAGAGGGATAGCGGGGGGTATCGTCTCGCAACGATCCCGGTGCCTTATGCATGATTCGATAAGCCGCAAGACCTTCCTCGCCAGCAGCGTTGCTGCCGCAATCGGAGCCATCCTTCCATCCACTTCCGCTGCTCAAGCAGCAACGCCTGCCGAGAAGCTGACGGTGGAGGACGTCAAGGCCTTCCTCAAAGTCGCCGGGCTCGAGTTCACGGATGAAGAGATCAAGGCGGCGCTCCCCGAGATTCAGTCCAACCTCGCGGGCTATCGGGCGATGCGGAAGCTCCCGGAGCCCAGCTACCTCATCGAGCCGCCAACCACCTTCAGAGTGGACTCGGCCCCCAGCGGTAAGCGATCCTCCAGAGTCCGGCTGGAGGGCTCCAAGGTTGTCCGGCCGAGGAAGGACGACGACCTTGCGTTCCTTACGGTAGCCGAGCTTGCAGCCCTCATTCGATCCAGAGAGCTGACTTGCACAGAGATCACAAACATCTATTTGTCTCGGCTCGAGAAGTACGGACCGAGGCTCGAGTGCGTGGTAACGCTTCTCGCCGAGCGTGCTCGGGGTCAAGCAAAGGTTCTCGACGAGGAGCTTGCCCGAGGCAAGTACCGAGGGCCTCTGCATGGGATTCCATTTGGGGTCAAAGACATCCTCAGCATCGCGGGAATCCGGACAACTTGGGGTGCCGAGCCTTACAAGGACCAGGTTTTTGAGCACACCGCCGAAGTGGTCGAGCGGCTGGAGCGGGCGGGAGCCATCCCGGTTGCCAAGACTTCTGTGGGGGCGCTAGCCTACAACAACATTTGGTTTGGCGGGGCGACCAAGAACCCGTGGAACTTTGCCCGCGGTTCTAGCGGCTCATCGGCTGGCAGCGCATCTGGGATGGCGGCCGGGCTCTTCGCCTTCGCGATCGGTACCGAGACCTTGGGCAGCATCATGTCGCCCAGCAACGAGTGCCGCGTAACCGGGTTGCGACCCACGTACGGTCGAGTAAGCCGCTACGGATGCATGGGCCTGAGCTACACGATGGATAAGATCGGGCCGATCGCCCGGACCGCCCAAGACGCCGCCCTGGTCTTCTCGATCATCCATGGTCGCGATGATCGAGACAACGCCAGCACGGAGCGGCCGTTTGCATTCTCACCTCGCAAATACCTTAAGGGGGTCAAGATCGGCGTGTTGGGGGTAAAGCCCGCGGATTGGGAGAAGGACCTCGTGCTTGCCGTCGCCAAGGGGCTCGGAGCGGAGCTGATCGAGGCCAAGGTGCCGGAGGCCCCTGCAGGAGCGTTGACGATCCTTGATGCCGAGGGCGCGGCTGCGTTCGACGAACTCACCCGGAGCGGCCGCGTGAACCTTATCAAGGACAGCATCTGGCCCAACGGTTTCCGCGCCGCCCGCATGGTTCCCGCGGTCGAGTACTTAGCAGCCCAGCGGCACCGGGTGGTTCTGATGCAGCAGTTCCAGAAGGCGCTGGAGCCGTTCGATCTGCTCTTCGACCGAGGCATCGGTGAACAGAGCATTGTCCAAACCAACCTAACGGGCAACCCTCAGGTTCTCATCCCGCTGTTGCCAACGGATAGGAATCTTAGCGCCAGCCGCTCATTGATCGGGAAGCTTTTCGATGAGCAGACGATCCTTGAGGTCGCCTGGATCATCCAGAAGGATCTTGATTTCTACCGACTGCAGCCCAACTTCACCTAGTTGGGGCGAAGGGTCTTCTGAACGTCCGCCCAGTCGGCCACCAGGAAGTTCTTGCCCTTTGAGTTCATGACGATCAGGAGTCCCTTCGGGAAGCCCGGAAGCGGAGTGCTGACCGCTTCGAGGCCATCGGTCGAGTCCGCGCCAAGCCGGATGCGGCCCAGCAGGTTGTGGGGCGCTTGGCGGCTGTAGATCAGGTACTCGCTGTTGCCCTCTAGCTGGTTGGACGAGACAAGGTAGCCGGTATTCGGTCCCGTCTTGTAGACCGACATGCCCTCGCGATCACCCTGGTAGAGCTCGTGGCCAAAGCTGGCGATCTCACGGCCGGCGTCCTTCGCATCCGGATCAGCAGCGTACTTGCGGATGCCGAAGCCCTCGTCCGCGGCATAGACGACGCCAAGTTCGTCATCTACCGCCAGCGCCTCGATTTCGCCCTGTCCGCTGAACGCGCCGAATCGGCGCACTTCCGTGGCTTTGACCTTGCCCGTTCCGTCATCCTCGAGCCGGAACTGGCCCAGATAGCCAGACTGAGGCCCTTCTTTAGGCGAGACGATCGCGAAGACTGCCCCGTCTGAAGCCCGGCGGTAGAGAGAAACCCCCATCGGCGCCTGGCGTTCTCCGGTTTCGCTCGGGAACACACCGGTCTGCCCGGCGACGTCGGCCAGTTTCCCGGTTGCCGGATCGATCGCGTAGATCGCAAGGCGGCGCTTCATCCGCTCGGTGGCCACCACAAGATCCACTTTCCGACCGGCTAGCGAAAACCCGTACTCAACGTCCACGTTGTTGGGGCGGTCCAGCCCGGCAACGTGCTGGACCGTTTTGCCGTCCAAGCCGTACACGAAGAGGCCACCGGTCTTCTCGGTCTTGTCCGTCCCGATGATCAGGCTCTTGCCGGGATCGCTCGGGTGGATCCAGATCGCGGGATCGTCGGCATCTTGGCTTACCGCATCGGTGGCAAATCTAGGCTTGATGTCGGTTGGTAACGGAACCTGAACAGCAAGGACGAGCGCGGTAAGAGCAAGCAGTTTCATGGGGCTAGGCGGAACGCAAGAAGGGCGGACCAGCAAGCTGGTCCGCCCCAAGTTTGGTCGTTAGTTGGCGACGCAGTTGTTGGCGGCGTCGAGGGCGTCGGCCGGAGCCGTCCAGCTACCGCAGTCCGGACGTACGCCGGAGCCGTTCGGCACCGTTGAGGAGCCGCCTCGGCCGCCCTGCGGGAAGCCGTAGAACGCGTAGTCGCACCAGTTGGCGGCTTCCGTGGTCTGGCGGGAGCTGATGCCGGTCTTCTTGAACTTGACGTGGCCATCCACCCAAGTGAAGTTGGTTCCACCAGCATGGCCGCCGTTGTTGGGGCGGTTCTCGAAGTCGCCAGGGCAGTCCACACGGCGGCTGTAGATCTTGCGAAGCTCGTCGCCCTCGATCTCGGTGTCGGTGGCCTCGAAGAAGGCCAGGGTCTCCGCCGGCTCGGCGTAGGAGCTCTGGTTCGGCCACTCCTGGACGTTGTGCTCGTTGATGGAGTAGCTGCTCCAGAACACGATCGCGCGCTCGCCGTTCGGGTCGGTCAGGTCGGTGCGCATCTTGAACTGGTCGGCCATGCCAGAAGCCACGAAGAAGTCGTAGCGGTTCTCGCTCAGGTACTGGGGCTTGTCGCCCGGAGCGGTGGGGCTGTAGAAGAAGTTGCTTTTGGTTCCGCTGAAGTCGGACGGGGTGCCCTTGATGTAGGGTGAGTAAAGGAACATCCAGACCCACTCGGCGTAGTCGTCTCCCTGCGGGTTGCTGTCGTCGTTGTCGCTCAGATACATCAAGCTGGCGAGGCCGATCTGCTTCATGTTGGAGGCCGAGGTGATGTTCTTGGCCGTCGCCTTGGCCTGGGCAAAGACGGGGAAGAGGATGGCGGCAAGGATCGCGATTATTGCAATCACGACCAACAGCTCGATGAGGGTAAAGGCTTTCTTCATGGGTTGTTCTGCTCCGGCACCGCGCGGTATGTCCGCAAGATGACAACTCTGATTGTTAAGGAAGATTGTTAAGGCGGCCTTATCTCAAGATTAAGGATCGGTTAACGTTTGGCAGAAGGCACCCATCCGGTTGTTTCCGGGGATCGGGCAAACTAGGGGAGCCGTGTCTGAGTTGCGCTTCCACCCTTTTCTAGACCAGTGGGTCATCACGGCCACGCACCGTCAAGACCGGACGTTCCTGCCACCCGCAGACTTCAACCCCCTCGCGCCGACCCAGCCAGGGGGATTTCCCACCGAGGTGCCCTTTCCGAGCTACGACATCGTGGTCTTCGAGAACAAGTTTCCTTCGCTCAGAACTCCAGCTGCGGAAGCTGCCGTCGAGTCGGGCGAGCTCTACCGCGTTCGGCCTAGCGACGGAGTTTGCGAAGTCGTCTGCTACACCCAGGACCCCAAGGGAAGCATGGCGACCATGGCGTACTCCCAGATTCGGAAGCTAACCCGCGTCTGGCAGGATCGCTACCGCGAGCTAAGTGCGCGGCCCGAGGTTGATTACGTTTACATTTTCGAGAACAAGGGCAAGGAGATCGGCGTGACCCTCGAGCATCCCCACGGCCAGATCTACGGCTACCCGTTCGTCCCGCCCGTACTTGAGATCGAGCTGGAAGCGGAGAGGGCGCACCTTGCCAAGACCGGGCGTCTCCTCATGGCGGATGTGCTGAAGGAGGAATTGGGCGGCCCGAGGGTGGTTTGGGAGAACGAGACGTTTGTAGCGTTCATCCCCTTTTTCGCCCGCTATCCATACGAGCTGTATCTGACCTCGAAGGCTCACCTCCGCTCGTTGGACGAGATGTCTCCCGCCCAGCTTGACGACCTGGCGGAGGCCCTCATGGTCGTTACCCGCAAGTACGATGGCCTCTTCGGATTTTCGCTCCCCTACATCATGGCCATGCACCAGCAACCTGCCAAGGTGGGCTTCGACTTCAACTGGTTCCACGTCGAGTTCTATCCCCCGTACCGCACCGCGAACAAGCTGAAGTACCTTGCGGGGAGCGAAGCCGGGGCCGGCGCCTACATCAACGACACCCTCCCTGAGGCCACCGCGCAAATGCTGCGGGACGTCGCGATCGGCCTGTAGGCCATCCCGGAATCCCGGTACCGGAAAGAGGGGACTCCGCATCGGAGGCATTGCCCAGCACAATTACTAGCACAAGCCCAGCGGGCAAATGTTGGAAATTGTCATGAAGAACCGAAGTCTCCGCCGAAACGCCTACACCGCCGTAGAGCTCCTGATCGTGGTACTTATCCTCGGTTTCCTGGTAGCCCTCGCCATCCCCAGCTATGCAAGCTCGATCGGCAAGAGCCGCCACGATGTGGCCAACTCGAATGCTCGCTCGATCGTCACCGCTATCCAATCGATTTACGTGAAGAACGGCGGTTACCGCTACAACACCGTCGATCAGACGGCGATCGCCAAGGAATTCGGCGGAAGCCTTCCCTCGAACCCTTGTACGGGCGGCAGCGCATTCGGCCGCGACTATCGTCTCTCGTTGACCCGAAGCTCTGCCACCGTGGAGGCCCTTCCCGGCAAGATCTGCAAGGACGGCGCCTTGCCCAAGTTCACCCTCCGCCAGGCCTAAGCTTCGGCGGCGGGCTTCTGTCGAGGCTTCTTCCCGCGCTCGCCTTCCGCCTTGTCCTTGTGGCTAGGCTTGGCGAGCAGCCGAACCGGGGTTCCGGTCATCGGATACTGCTCCCGAATCCGGTTGAGCAGATAACGCTGGTAGCTGAAGTGCATGATCTCGGGATCGTTGCAGAAGCAAGCGAAGGTGGGCGGTCGAGTCGTCACCTGGGTCGCGTAGTAGATCTTCAGCGGCTTACCCTTGGTGGTGTAAGGCCTTCGGAAGGTGGCCTCCTGGATGAGGCGGTTCAGCTGTCCGGTCGAAATCCGGAAGTTGAAGCTCTCAACCGCCGCGAGCGCTTGCTCCAAGGCAGGAGCCAGTCCGGCGCTCATCATCGCGCTGGTGAAGACAACCGGAGCGTAGGCAAGCTCGGGGAACTCGTCCCGCAGAATCTTGACGAAGTCCTTCTTGAGCTGTGAGTTCTTACGCGGCTCACCGTCCGGCGGCTCTTTGGTGTCCCACTTGTTGACCACGAACACGCAGGCTCGGCCGGCATCGTGAGCTACCTTGGCGATCCGCTTGTCTCCGTCGGTCAGGCCTTCCTGGCCGTTGATGATGACCATGGCAACGTCAGCGCGCTCGATGGCGCGGGTGGCGCGGTCGACCATGTAGTACTCGACCGTGCCCTGGATCTTGCCACGACGCCGGATACCAGCGGTGTCGATTAGTCGGAACTTCTCGCCCTTGTACTCGAGCTCGGTATCGATGGCGTCTCGAGTGGTGCCCGCAATGTCGGAAACGATCATTCGGGTCTCGCCGGTGAAGGCGTTCACCATGGAAGACTTGCCAACATTCGGCCGCCCCACGATCGCGACGCGAATCTCCTCGCGAACTTCGGTCTCCACCTCGCCCGGAGGCAGCAACTCAACGACCCGATCCAGCATGTCCGCGACGCCACGTCCGTGAAGGGCAGAAACAGGGAACAGCTCGTCGCCAATGCCAAGCCGGTAGAAATCGCCCGCGTCGAGGTCGCGGTGGGGGTTGTCCGACTTGTTGACGATCAACAATATTGGCTTCTCGATACCGCGCAGCTGGTTGGCGAGGTCCTGATCGTCCGGGTTGACGCCGCCGGAGATGTCGGTGAGGAACAGGATAACGTCGGCTTCGCTGATCGCGACGTTGGCCTGGATTCGAATCTGCTCGGTCAGCGGATCGGTTTCTTCGAAGACGATTCCGCCGGTGTCCACGACGGTGAACTTGCGGCCGATCCACTCCGCCTCTGCATAGAGTCGGTCCCGGGTGATGCCCGGGGTGTCCTCGACCACCGCCATGCGCTTTCGCACAATGCGGTTAAAGAACGTGCTCTTGCCGACGTTAGGCCGGCCCACGATCACGACGACAGGCAGTTTGGATCGCATGGCGGCTACATAAGGGTACCCGCCATAAGGGGCCGACTCGCCTTTTGCCGCGAGTCGGCCCGCAGGTGCCTTCTAGCCGCCCTTGATCTTGAAGACCGCGATGTCCGAAGTCTGTGCGCCAGCCGCCGGGTAGCCGACGCCCGCGGAATAGATTTCGCCGGTTGACTTCCGGGCCATCGTGTTCACCACATCGGTCATGGTGCCTCCGCGCTTGGGGTTGAAGGTCCAGATCTTGGATCCTGCAGAGTTGTACTTCCAAAGGATAGGAGCCACCTTGTTCCCACCCACCGCGCCAGTGTTGGTCCCTAGGAAGACGTTGTTCATGGAGTCCAACAAAAGGGATCCGCCCTCCACGGTCTGCGTGGTTGGGTTCAGAACTCGGGTCCAGAGGGTAGTCCCGCTTGCGCTGACCCTGAGCAGCTGCCTTTGGACGTAGAACTTCTGGGCAACCGACCAGTTCTGGTCCATCGCAATGAAGAAGCTGCCGGTGGAGTCAACGGCAAACCCGGTTGGGTAGTGCTGCCTGCCGGCCGGCGCCGGGAACTTCCTCGGCGAAAGGCTCGGGGCTCCCGTGGTCCCAAGGTATTCCGCTAGCGTCACCGAACCGAGGTAGGTAGCGGTACTGGATTCGCTGAGCAGCAGGCTTGGGTTCTGGGCGGAGTCCAGCGCGAGGCCATGCAGGTTGACGTTGAACCCGGCCGGGGCATAGGTCCGTATCCATTGGGCGATTCCCGTGGCTCCTTTGATCTTGGTTAGCAGCGCGCCCGACGGATAGTTCCCCGTGATGCCGGCTGCGATTACGTCACCCGATGAGTTCAAAACAAGTTCACCGTAGGCATTGCCAACCGCGCCCCCGCCGGCGTACTGGCGAGTCCAAAGGACTGCGCCGGCCGCACTATACTTACGAACAACCGCGTCCCGGCCCGTAGCGGTGTTGGTGATCGCCCCTGCCACAAAGATCTCACCGGTTGCGTTTGCGGCGGCCGCGGTGAAATTCTGGACTCCATTTGCCGTTCCAGCCAGAGTCTTGGCCAGGGCAAGCGACCCGGTTGGCGTGTACTTCAGCAGGAGGGCTTGGCTAGTTGCCCCGTTCTTCTGCCCAACCACCAGGATGTTGTTGCTCTTGTCCACAGCGATCCCCTTGGGATAGGGGGAGCAGTACGAGCCCGCGTAGCGGCGAGACCACACAAGCGCGCCGGTCGGGCTGTACTTGAAGAGAACAATGTCTGAGGCATTGGAGTTGGCGTTTCCCGAGCCCGCGAAAATGAAGTTACCTGCGCTATCCAGCGTCGAGCAGGTTGGGTACTCGTGGGCCAGCAAGTTGGCCGTTCGGAACCATTCCTGCGTGGGGGCCGCATGCACCGAAACCGTGGCAAGGGTCAACAAGGCAACCGGGAGAAGTCGAGATGTCATTCCCGATACGATAGCGTATGGAATGCCAGTCTTGCCACGAGGAGGCTAGGTCTCCGCCCTATCCAGGGGCAGGACGTCGACCTAGCCGGAGATTTCAGGTTCCTTTGACTTTGATGATGAGCCCGTCCGATGCTGTCGCAGACCAGCTGGCCTTACCGCTACCGATCAGATAGATCTGGCCGGTGGACAGGCGCTGGAACGAGTAGATCTCGTCGTCCGCAGGCGCAGGACGCTTGGCGTTGAACGCGTAGACCCGGCTTCCTGCCGCGTTGTACTTGTAGAGCCAGGTGGTTTGAGGGGTGTTGGACTTGGCGTTGCTGGTCGCGATGATCGTATTGCCCGTACCATCGATCACGATGCCGATCGGTCGAACTTGGGTGTTGGCCACCGCGATCGACCTCTCCCAGACCTTGACGCCGTTGTAGTTGTACTTCACTAGAACAGTGCGCACCGTCCAGACGTTGTTGACCATCCCTTGGACGCCCATGGCCGCGTACAGATTGCCGCCGCCGTCCATAACCAAGCCGGTGTTGTAGGAGCTGGTTCCTGCCGGGCTCCCAGCAAAGCGGTTTGGCCCGTAGAACGATGTTCCGTTCGTGGTACGCAGCTTGTACAGGGAGGTCGTGTAGACCGTGCTGACCGGGTTGTACTCCGCGCAAAATCCAATCGGATTCCCAACGTTGTCCAGTAGGCCGGTCATGAAGAACTCGTTCGTCGTGGTCGCACCGATCATTCGCGTCCACAGCACGCCACCCGTGGGCGAGAGCTTCCGAACGACCGCATTCCGGTCCGTGGCAGAGGACCCGGCAACTTCGCTGACAAAGATCGTATTGCTGGTACCGTCGGTGATCGCTCCGCCGCCTTCGTCGCGCCTGGATCCGGTGGACGTGTAGAAGCTGATCCAGGACTGCACGCCGGCTGGCGTCATCTTCTGGCAGAAGGCGTCCTGACCGGATCCGGCTCGCGTGACGGTGCCGGTCAGGATCAGGTTGCCCGTCTTGTCCAGCGTGAGCGAATTGTACGAGTCGTTGCCGTTGGCGATGCCATTGAACTTCCTTGTGAAGAGCAAGGAGCCGGCCGGGGAGTACTTGAGCAGAACACCCTCCTCTTTGATCGTCCCGCCGGCCTGGCTTTGGACAGACAGGTAGACGTTGCCAGTGGAGTCGATCACCAGGCCGGACGGATCGTCGTCGCCTAGTCCTGCGCCGGCGTAGAATCGGGTCCAGACCGCTACGCCGCCTGCGGTGTATTTGGAGAGCACCACGTCGTAGTTCGTGGCGCTCCGATCCCGGACGCCGACCACGTAGAGGTTTCCAGTCTTGTCGATCTGGCAATAGGTCGCGGCTTCAGTGGTGGCGTTGTTAAACGTTCTGAACCACTCCAGCGAGGGAGCTGCGTTGGCTGACGTGGCGAGCACAAGGCCCGCCGCGGCACTCAAAAGCCTCAAGGAATTCCGTAAAGTTTTCATCTTCTTGCTTCTATTGTAACTCGGACGGTGGCGCATAACCGTCCTCGCGCTTTCGGGCGAGAACGTGATGAATGTGCCAATGCTTGGGAGTTCCTAGCAAGGTCTCCCCATCCCGATCATGCTCCTCTCGAATGAGAAAGTCAAATCCTGCGAAGAGTTCGTCGATCTCAGCCACGGATTGGGTGGAGTAGCCCCGAGCTACCCAATCGTCCTTGGGTCCCAAGAATTGGCCCCCCAGAATTCCACCTGGGCGAACCGCGCCAACGACTTCTGCCCAGAATCTAGCAAAGGATTCCGGGGCAACGAAAAAGAACGAGAACACTCCCATGACCACATCGAACCCTGCAAGCTCCAGGGTGAGGTCCTCGAATCGGATTGGGAGTATCTCAGCCTCCGGGCAGAGTGCCTTGATCATGGCGACCCCCTCGGGCTGGGCTTCCACCGCGACCACTTCGAACCCGCGTTCTAGGAGAAACCTCGTCCCGCTCCCGTTCCCTGCACCCAGGTCGAGCGCACGTCCACTTGGCGGAAGGTAGGGTTCAACTCGCTTCCAGAACGGGTTTGGCCCTCGGCCCTCGCATGCCCGGTAGTACTCCGCCCAATCGAAACCGTCGGATTGCATAAGGCCAGGTTATCCCAGCCGCACGCAGGCACCTGGCGCACCACTTGGGTCGGAACGATACAATGGGCCATGCCCAGCGAAGTGCTTCCCGATCTTAGTTCCGACTACCCCCTGTCGCCCGAGCAGATAGAGGCGTATGCCGAGAATGGTCATATCTTGCTGCGTGCGGTGCTCTCGCCAGATGAGATTGCCGTGTACGGGCGAGCGATCTTTGAGGCGGCGATGCGCCACAACTCGGAAACGCGTCCCATCGAGGAGCGGGACACCTACGGGAAAGCTTTCCTCCAGATCATGAACCTCTGGACGGTGGACGAAGCTGTCAAGCGATTCACCCTCTCCCGCCGGCTCGGCGGGATCGCCGCCCAACTCATGCAGGTTGACGCGGTCCGTCTCTACCACGATCAGGCGCTGTTCAAGGAGCCGGGGGGCGGGCACACGCCATGGCACCAGGACCAATTCTATTGGCCGCTTGGGAGTCCCAAGACGGTGACGCTGTGGATGCCGCTGGTGGACATCTCGGCGGTTATGGGCTCGATGACCTTTGCGAACGGCAGCCAAGCGGAGGGCTTCATCGAGCTCTCGCACCAGATTTCTGACGTCAGCGAGGCGTTCTTCGAGGGCTACGTTCGCGGCAAGGGCTTTGAGCTATCCGAGGGCGGAGCCATGGCGGCGGGAGACGCCACCTTCCACAGTGGCTGGACTCTGCACCGCGCGCCGGGCAACGTTACCGACCGGGTTCGCCAGGTCATGACGGTGATCTACTACCCGGATGGAACTCCGGTTTCGCCCCCCTCGAACCCCTTTCAGGAGGCGGACCATCGCACTTGGCTCAATTCGACGGCGGTGGGAAGTCCGGCTGCGGGGCCGCTGAACCCGCTCGTATACCCTTAGGCCCCCGAGATGGTGTTCGACCACTGCCGGAACTCCTCGAGGACTTCGGCAGCTCGAGCCGACTGGCCGCTGGACTGTAGCAACCCTACTGCGAGTCGGTACGCGTTTCTTATGTGGTAGGGCCGCGCGGAGAGGAAAGCGCGTCCGGCTTCGCTCTGAGTGTCCACCCGGGTGCGCCGATGGCAGGCGATGGCGCCTACCAGTAGCTCGGCCAGCTCCAAGTCGTGGCCCTTGCCCCGGGCAGCGGGGGCGATTTCGAGCAGGGTCGCCGGAAGAATCGGCGCGCACCCCTCATCGGGCGCGGAGAAGGTCTCGCGGGCGGTCTTGAGTCCCTCCTCAACCTTGTTCTCCATCACCAGGACTTGGGCAAGCCGCACCAGGTCGTTGACGCGGCGGTCTTCGTTCCGGGTTTTGATCGCGAAGTCCACCGCCACGCGGAGGAAGGTCTCCGCGCTGGCCCACTGACGAGCGGTCCGAAAGACCTCACCGTACTCCCAGGCCATTTCGGGATCGGTGTTCTCGATCGTCACCCCGGTGAGGAGCCGATTGGCGGTCTGAGCCATTAGGTCCTGAAACTGGCCATCGGAGATCTCTCCCCTCGTCACTCGATCCATAAACGCCTCCGAGGCGCCCTTGAGGCTCCGGCGAAGAACCTCGGGTTCGATGGCGCCTAGTTTGGGATCGTTCGGGTCGGCCGGGGTCGGGGTTTGGCAGCCCGCGAGAAGGGCCGCCGCCAGGGAGATCAGAAGAGCTTGTCGCATGGATTCAACCGAGACGGGAATGTACCAGCCTAACCTACGACGACTACGCGCTGCCCATCGCCCAAACGCCTTTCGGATACCCTGTTGAGGTGCATCCAGGTCTGGACCTTCTGCATCTCTATCCGTTCGAACGCCTGCGCCTCCTGTTGGATGGAGTGGCTCCCGGCGGTCCGGAGATCAGCCTTGGCATCGGAGAGCCCCAGCACGAGACTCCCGACGTTCTCCTCGACGCGCTGAAGCAGAACCTACATGGGTTAGGCAAGTACCCCCCTACTCCAGGGACTCCGGATCTTCGAAAGGCGATTTCGGACTGGATCGCCCGCCGATACGGAACCGAGTTGGATCCCGTTACCCAGGTGATCCCGGTTAGCGGCTCACGAGAGGCCCTTTTCAGCTTTGCCCAGGCGGTGGTCGATCAGGGGGCGCGCGCCGCCGTTTTGCTACCCAACCCGTTCTACCAAATCTACGAAGGAGCCGCGATCCTCGCCGGGGCGGAGCCGGTCTACGTGCCAACTCCCCGCGAGAACGGCTATATGCCCGACTGGTCCGCGGTGCCTACCGAGGTTTGGCCACGAGTTCAACTCGCGTACGTGTGTTCGCCGGGCAACCCTGCGGGCGCCGTCCTTGGCCAGCTGGAGTGGCAGGAAGTGTTTGCCCTGGCCTCCCGCTGGGGCTTCGTCGTCGCGTCGGACGAGCCGTACTCCGAGATCTACCTCGGCAATCCTCCTCTCGGAGCCCTTACCGCGGCAGATGCGGTCGACTTCCCGCTAGAGCAGCTTGCGGTCTTCAACTCGCTCAGCAAGCGCTCGAGCGCACCCGGACTTCGAAGCGGGTTTGTCGCGGGAGGGAAGGCGCTGATGCAGGCCTATCTCAAGTACCGCACCTATCACGGCGCGGCCCCCGGCCTCCCGGTTCAAGCGGCGAGCGCGGCTGCGTGGCGAGACGAAACCCACGTCGAGGCCAACCGGGCCCTCTACCGCCAAAAGTTCGAACAGGTTCACCCGATCGTGGACGGCTGCTTGCCCTGCGATCTGCCGCAAGGGGGCTTCTTCCTGTGGGCAAGGGTGCCGCAGGAGCGATGGCTGGGGGACGACGAGCGCTTTGCCAAGGAACTCTTCGCGGCAACCGGAATCACGGTTTTGCCGGGTAGCTACCTCGGTAGAGGCGTGGATGGAAGGAACCCAGGGTCGGGGCACGTTCGAATGGCACTCGTTGCCCCAGTAGATCGGTGCGTCGAGGCCGCCTCCAGAATTCGCGAATTCGTGAACCGGTAACCCGATGAACTTGTCGCTGCGGTTGGGGTAGCGTCCATCGGGGGTCTGATCTATCTATGAAGCGTGTCTCATTGGCGGCGTTTGCGCTGCTGCCCGTTCTGTCGTTTTCCCAGCCCGCGCCCGATCCGCAAGCCGGTCCTTGGCAAGGGTTGTTAGGGGCGATTCCCGCCCGTTCTATCGGCCCAACCAACATGGGCGGCCGCATCATGGACCTCGCGGTCTACGAGAAGGAGCCTCGCATCTTCTACGTGGCCACCGCCTCGGGCGGACTCTGGAAGACCGAGAACGCCGGGACGACCTTCGATCCCGTGTTCGACAACCAGTCCACGGTTAGTCTCGGCGCGGTAGCGGTCAGTCAGTCGAACCCCAACGTTGTCTGGGTCGGTACCGGCGAGCAGTCCAGCCGAAACTCGGTTGCGTGGGGAGACGGAGTCTACAAGTCTGCCGATGGCGGGAAGACCTGGACCCACGTAGGGCTCGTCGAGACGCGCCATATCAGCAGCGTGGTGATCGACCCCAAGGACCCGAACGTCGTTTACGTCGGCGCGCTTGGCCGACTTTGGGGACCGAGCGAAGAGCGGGGCGTTTACAAGACCACCGACGGAGGCAAAACCTGGAAGAAGCTCCTCTCCAGCAACCAGTCGACCGGCGCGATCAAGGTCGTCATGGACCCCAACCACTCCAACATCATCTTCGCTTCGATGTGGGAGCGTTCTCGCAAGGCCTACGACTTCACCAGCGGGGGAGAGGGAAGCGGACTTTACAAGTCAACCAACGGCGGCAAGACATGGAAGCGACTCACCAAGGGCCTTCCGCCCAGCCCGCTCGGACGCATTGGAATCGATTTCTACCGCGCCGATCCTCGAGTCATGATCGCGACCGTTGAGTACCGGCCCCCGGTCGAGGCTCCCAAAGCCCCCGCCGCGCCTCCCGCAGGCAATCCGGCTGCCGCGCCAGCGGCCCC
>JBGSIJ010000052.1:0-15110 GCA_041742595.1 Fimbriimonadaceae bacterium
CGTCGAGGGCGACGGTCAGCGGGAACCAGGTGCGGGCCATCACGACGGGCGGGTAGGCGGCGGACACCACCGTGGCGGGCAGCACGGAGACGGGCACCGCGGTGGCGGTTTGGTTCGCGTGGAACTTGAAGGAGAGGGATAGGGTCTTCTTGGCCGTCACCGCAAGCGGGGTCACGTTGAAGGTTGCAGACGTCATTCCGGCGGTGAGGGTGGGCAGCTTGTACTGGCATGGGATCGAGGGGGTGAAGAGGAGGCTCTTGCCCGCCGCGTTGCCGGTCCAGCTCACTTTGACCTGGATCGGGTTGCCGGCCACGATGGTGGACTTGGAAACCGTCACGTTGGTGACCTTCACCGGATACGGGGCGACGTTGACCTTGGCCACGCCCCGATCTAGCCCGCAGTACCGAGCGGTGAAGTCGACGTTGTGAGTACTGGTGACGTCGGGCGCGCTCATTGTGACCTTGCCTTCGGTGGCTCCGGCGGGGATGGTCAGTAGCTTGGATTCCCCGCCCTCACCGGCGTAGACCAACACCTTGAGGCCGGCGGCGGGGGCTTGGGCATCGACCTTCACGGTGACATCGATGGGATCGTAGGCGGTTGCCGTGGTCTTGGAGGCGGTGACCGAAGTGATGTTGGGCAGCCGGTCTTGGCGACCGATGTCGACGTACGTGTTGCCAAACGATCCCCCCTGGCTGCAGAAGATGGCGGATGCGCCGACCTGGGCGATTCGAATCACGGGATACGCCAATGCAGGTCCGCCGCCGACGGCGGCATCGAAAAGGGGCTGTCCGGCAATCGTCCGGAACATGAGTCGCCCGGTAGGGCCATAGCCGGTGTTCTCGTTCTCGGCCATGTCCACGGTGACCATGCCCTGAGAGCTGACGAGCAGCTTCATGCTGGAGGTGTCCCAGGTTGCATAGCCGTCGTCACCCTCACGATCGACATAGCTTCCATCCGGGTGGTAAGTGCGGAGGATGTACGTATTGACCCAATTCACGACGCGACGCAGCGGCACGAAGAGGTCGCCCGAGTCGCTGTATTCGGCAACGGACTGGGGGTTGAACGAGGCGGGCAGAGGATAGTTATGGAGAAACTGTCCGGTCGGCGAGACCCTTCGGAGCATGTCGAAGTCGCTCCCGCCCTCGTACCGCTCCAAGAAGAAATCGCCACTTGGGGCGGGGCGTTGAAGGGAGTTGTAGTGGCTCGCGCTGCGCGTCCCGGTGGTGTAGGTCCAGACCGCGGCGCCGAGGCCGTCGTAGATCGCTGCATAGTTGGCGTCTTGTGCGTCGATCTCGTAGCTAATCATGAACATCGCACCCGATGCGACAGCCGAGACCCATGCGAAGTTCGCAGGCAAGGACTTGAAGGCCGCGCCGTCTTTCACGAACGAGGCGATACTGCCGCCAAACACCAGGGCCACGTTGCCAGAGTTCACGGCATAGCCAGTGAAGTTGCCGGTGTAGATCGACTGAAACTGCCCGTCTACGTTGAAGTGCAGGAGGGACTTTTCTGGCGAGGTTGCCTCGGCCATCACGAAAACGGAGCCGTCGGTGGCGACCGTAGGCGCAACCGAGGAGGGGGCTCCCGCACGTTCGACGTGCCAAATCAGGTTCCCATTTGCGGCGTACTTGCGCACGTGGAGGGTGTCTAGGAGTCCCGCAGTAACCAGGATGATCTCGCCGCCAGGGCCAACCGCCAAAGAAGGACTGGTGTCGTTGGCCAGCCGGTGACTCCAAGTGTAGCTGTCCTGCGCTCGGACCCCCACAGAGAGTAGAGCAAGAAGACCAAGCAAGCAGATGCACTTCAAAAGAAACTGAGGCATTAGGGCAGGATAGCCGACTCAACACGCTGCGTCAACGGGGAGACCCAAGCCATGGGAGCTAGACGCCTGTCGTAGAATGTCGGTATGGCGGTCCCCTTCTTCGATCTCGACCGCATGGAGCGTGCGGTGGACAAGGTGCGAGAACGTCTCTTTCGAGTAGCCCTGGTTCTGACCAAGGCGGGGATAGATTACGCGGTGGCTGGCGGAAATGCGGTGGCTGCTTGGGTGGCATCGGTGGACGAAGCAGCGGTGCGGAACACTCCGGATGTGAACATCATGATCCGGCGGGAGGACCTTCCTCAGGTCCGAGCGGCCCTCGAAGCGGATGGCTTTGTCTACCGGCACGTAGCCGGGATCGACATGTTTGTGGATGGGCCGGAGGGCTCCGCTCGCGATGCGGTGCACCTGGTCTTTGCGGGCGATCTTACGCCGGACCAGCAGGAGTTTCCAAACCTTGATTCCGTGGAAAACGGCCCGTTGCGGGTCATTACCCTGGAGAGCCTTGTTCGGATGAAGCTGATGGCGAACCGCCGGAAGGACCAGGTCCACCTTCAGGACATGATCAGCGTCGGGCTGATCGACCAGACTTGGACCTCGAAGTACCCGCCGGAGCTTGCACTACGCCTCCAGGCGGTTCTCGACGACCCTGAAGGGTAGGCTCGCGCCTCGCGCGAAAGGGCTCCGGTTCTGTTCTGGCCGGAGCCTTCGTGCTTGCGATTTCCGCCTTACTTGGCGGTCTTCAGCAACTCCTGTACCGCTTTCTCCAGTTGGAGATCGCGGCCCTGCGCCCAGGCGTTTGGATCGAACCAGACCGTGAAGTCGGGGCGACGCCCGTTGTTCTCCAGGTTCTCGCCGTTCACCGCGTAGGCGCCGATGGACGGCATCCGGATGAAGCCGCCGTCCCAGAGTCCGACGCCGCCGGTGCCGATCACGTAGCCGGGAGTTCGCTCGCCCACAAGCGGACCGAGCTTGAGCTGCCGGAAGCCCTCGCCGATGATCTCGGCGTTGCTGTAGGAGTAGGTGTTGAACAGGAGGGCGCTGGGGATTTCCAGGCTGTCTCCCCGGAAGATGTTCTCGCTCAGGCGCAGCCCTTCCGGCCCACGGGTGGTTCGGATAAGCCATGGCGCTTTGACCATGACGCCCAGGACCTTGTGCGCCGTGCTGCCGCCGCCGTTGAATCGGACGTCCAGAAGCATGCCGGTTTTGGCCGCGGTCTGGGTCCGGATCTCCCGCAGGAAGCGGAAGAAGGACGGGTCGTCCATGCTTCGGATGTGGGTGTAGGCGAGCTTGCCTCCGCTCAGCTTCTCGGTTTGGGCACGCTGCCAGGCCACGAAGTCTTCGTAGACGATCCCGGAGCGAATCGCCGACGAGTCGGGCCGGATCAGGATGGTGAGGAGTTGGCCGTCGCGCTCGACGCCAAGCTTGACCTTGGTCCGGGCTTTCTTGTTGAGCAACTGAGCGATCGGCTGGGAGCCAACGGCCACGCCGTCGATCGTCTTGAGCCGGTCTCCGACCTTGAGCAAGGACGCAGGGTTGGCCCCCGAGGTGTTGGCGTAGACCTTGGTCACCACGTAGGCCTTGCTGGAATGGATGGCCTTGGGATCGAACTCGACGCCCAGGTAGGCGGTGCTGTCGTCTCCGAAGCCTGGGCTGACCGGGGGCGGGGGCGCGGTTGCGCCGAGGTGGGAGGAATCCAGCTCCTCCATCATCTCGCCCATCAGGGCATAGAAATCGGTTCGGTCGTAGACAAACGGCACGATCTGGGCAAACTTTGCCTTGATCGCCTTCCAGTCCTTGCCGTGGAAAGTCGTGTCGTAGTAGAAGCGGTCCATCGACCACCAGATCTCGTCGAAGAGGGCTTGCTCCTCGTCCCGAAGGTTGACCGACATCTGGGCGTTGAACGCGATCGGGGCGGCGGCGGGGGCGCCGAGCGTGTATCCCAGGAGGCGGCCAGCGGAGGTGAAGTAGAGCTTGGTACCGGTGGAACCAAGCTTCAGGTTGCTGGCGCTGCCGGTGACGGCGGCGACCGGCTGGGCTGCTCCGCCCGCGACCGGAATCGCGGTGAGTTGGCCGCTGACGTTGGCCCAGATCGTCTTGGAGTCCGGCGAGGCGAGGGCCTCGGAGACGCCGCCGGAGGCGGTAAGCCGGCGCATGCGGAGCTCGATCCCCTCCGGGACAACCTCAACCACCACGGGCTTCTTGGCCTCGTCCTTCTTTTCGTCGATCTTGTCTAGATCGTCCTCCGTGAACTCCGGCGCGGCCGGAACGAGGTCCACCACGAAGAGGTCGGCTTCGCCGTTGTACTCGTCGGCCACGAAGTAGATTCCTCGGCCGTTGGCCAAGAACTTTGCGCCGTCAACGCTCTGCGCAGCACGTGCCGCGACGATCTGCTTTCCGGTCTCAACCTCGAGCAGGATCACACTGGTATGGCGCTCCACCAGCTTGGAGACAACAAGCCACTTGCCGTCCGGCGACCAGGAGAAGGCCTCGGAGCCGCGAAGCGAGTTCACGAAGTTGCCCTTGATCAGGGTCTTGAGGGTGCCGCCGGTAGCGGGAACAAGGCAGATCTCCTCGCCCCCTCGGTGGAAGGCCACCTGCTTGCGATCAGGGGAGAGGATGGGGTGGGTCAGGTCCTGGCCGTCGGTGAGGAACGGCTTGCTCGCCCCATCCAGGTCCACGGTATAGAGGTCTCGCTTGCCTTTGTCGCTTCTCACATAGAGAATCGTCTTGGCGTCTAGCCAGACCGGCTGTTCGTCGACGGCGACGTTGGTGGTGAGGCGCCGGGTGGTGCCCCCCTTCTCGGGGATGAGGAACAGCTCGCCGCGGACTCCGATCACGGTGCGCTTTCCATCCGGCGACAGGGCGAACTCACCCACTCCGGTGGCCAGGGAGAGGTCGGTAACCGGGTTCAGTCGCTGGTCGGAGGGCACATCGATGGCGAGGAGCCGGGTCTTGCCGGTGGCGGTATCGAGGACGTAGAGTTCAGACTCGAACTCGTACACGAGGGTCTTGCCGTCTATGCTCAGCGCTGGGTTCCGTACGGTGCCGTCTTTGTGGGCGGTGATCGCCTTTCCGGGGCCACCACCCACCGTGCTGCGCCAGATGTTGGGCCACCCGCCCGCGTTGGACACGTAGTAGATCGCTCCATCCTTGGCGATCAGCGGGGAAAGCTCGGTGGCCTCGGTTCTGAGGAGGGGACGGTGGTTGGTCAGGGGGACGGTGTTGTCCGCGATCCAGATGTCGGGAAGCGCCGAACTCCGTACCCCTGGCTTCTGCCAGGCGGTCGGTCCGTAGGAACCCCGGTTGTAGACGATTCGGGATCCGTCCGGAGTGAAGGTGGCGTGGTACTCCTGCTCATAGGGATGGTCGGTAATGCGCACCATCTCTCCGCCTTCAAGCGGGACGCGGAAGAGGTCGGGGCGGCCCGCGCTATAGGCGCTGGTATAGCCGATGACGGTCTTTCCGTCGGGGGAGATCGCGGTGGGGATCTCGGTATCGCTGGCGAAGGTCAAGCGCTTCAGGTTCGTGCCGTCGGCGTCCATGACGAAGACGTCGGTGCTCCCGAATCGGTCGCTGGTGAAGACGATCTTCTTGCCGTCGGGCGTGAACTTGGGAGCCCGGTCTACGGCGGGATGGATGGTCAGGCGTTGAGCCCGGCCACCCGCCGCGGCCACCGACCACAGATCGCCTTGCCAAGAGAAGACGACGGTTGCGCCATCGGGCGAGACGGCGGGCTGGTTGGCTCGCTTGATCGGGTCGGCATGGGCAGATGCGAAGGCCACGAACAAGGCAGAAAGCGCAAGCGAACGGAGCATGGGGGGACTCTACCCAAAGTCCCCCGCCCGATTCAGACTTTGATGTCCACGATGCCGCTGACGCCGACGCCGTCTACGCGCTTGATGTCTTTGACGACGTTCTTGCTGGAGACGGGGATCAACGCCTTCAGGCGCAGGCCGAACAGCTTGACCTCGGGTTGAGCCACGGCGTTGACCTTGTCTACCTGGACCGGATCGCCCGAGACCTGGGCGGCGCCCACGCTGGTGCTCTTGCCGAAGTTGATCGAGATGATCGGGACCACCTTGGTCTTCACGTTGGGCCCTTCCTTGACCATCGTGATCTTGTCGAAGGCCTTATCGATGTCCTTGCCGAACATCGAGACGACGGCCGCGACTCCTCCGGTCTTAAGGATCGTGCTGAAGAGGTCGGCAAACGACATCGCGGCGATGGCGAGGGCCAGGGAAAGGGCGAGAAGGCGAGCGCGGTTGGTTTTCATGATGTACCTCGCCAAAATTTTAGCCGATGCATGGGGCACAAATGAACGGGGCCCGAGCAATGCTCGGGCCCCGTTTGGTTCTAGACCGGTTGGTTTAGAACTTGATGCTCAGCTGGGTGGTCAAGAGACCGCCCTTGAACTTCGGGTTGCCCGGAAGTTCCTTCTGGCTGACATCGCTGATCTGCCACATGAAGCTCAACTTGGACTTGTTGGTGATGTTCCAATTCGTTCCGATGTTGAACCACTGCTGGTAGGGCTTGCCCTGTCCGGCGAACTTGACGTTCACCCGCTCCCAACCGAGGTTAAGGCCGAATGCCGGGTTCACCTGGTAGTTCGCGTCGACGAGGAAGCGATCGATCTTGTCCTTGGACGTGAGGCCCTTGGCGCCGGCGATCGTCGTGTCCGAACCCTTGTAGAACTCTCCGCTAGCGGCGAGGCTCAGGGCATCGCTCACCTTGAAGTTCAGGCCTGCAGTGAAGCCCTCGATGTCCGTCGGGTTGTACCACGTACCGATGCGACCCCAGTCTCCCGGAGCGCCGAACTGCGGCAGGATGCTCTTGTATCCAACCTTGGCGGACAGGTTGCCCGTGTTGTAGCCAAGGTTAGCGTACCAAGCGCTGTTGTCTTCGTTGATCCGGCTCGACTTGCCCATGAGCAGGTCCGACTGCGCGTAAGCCGCGCTCAGGTCGAATGCACCGAGGGGCACCTTGACGTCCACGCCGTAAACGGCAGCTCCGTCAACGCCACCGGCAACGTTCGGGAATCCAACCGTCGTGTCCGAGTTCAGGAACAGGTAGGCGAAGTTGAGGTCCGCGCTGCCGAATCCGAGCTTGGCCTGAGCACCAACGAACTGGTTGATGTTCAGGAGAAGGTTGCCCTGTCCGTAGGGGTAAGCGTTGAACGCTCCACCTGCGGCGAACGTGGTGTTCGGGCCCACGTTGAGGCGCTGGAATGCTCCGCCGCCCGACGTGTTCTGCGTGCCAGTCTTTCCGCCGAAGATCTTGAAGCTCACGCCGCCGCCATAACCGAAGTCAAGGAGAGCGCCGTCGAACGTGTGATCGCCGTTGTCCCAGCGGTTGTTGCTGTAGTACGGAGTGGTGTCCGGTCGCTTGAAGATGAGCGGGCTCACCTGGTAGCCGATCCGTCCAACCTTGGCGTTGAAGCCAAGACCGAGGATCTTGCTGCTGAAGTCCACACCGAAGTTCTGGATGTAAGCAGCAGTCGGGCCCTCAGCGTACGGAGCGCCAACGAGGGTGCGGCTCTGGTTGCCCAGACCGTTCATGGTGTTGCCGAAGACAACGGTACCGCCCCAGTTGAGCGCACCCTTGGTGCGGTTCTTCAGGGTAACGGCGGCCTCATGGAAGACCGAGAAGTTCTTCAGAGGGCCCTGGAAGCCGGAGGGGCGACCATCGACCGTAATGTTCTGGCGACCGCTCTGGCTGTACGACGTGTTGATCACGAAGTTCAGGTCTCCAGAGATGGCAACCGGAAGCGCCTTCTCGAGATCGGAAACCCGATCGTCGAGGTCCGCGAGGGACTGCTTCATCTTGGCAACGTCGGCGCCGAGCGCAGACAGCTCGCCACGGAACTCTTCGATGAGCTTCTTCAGGGCAGCCAGATCTTCCGGCTTAACCTGGGAGGCTCGAAGAGCATCGACGGCAGCGCGGAGATTGTCGAGATCGGCCTTGTCAGCCTTGGTCTCGAGCTTCGCCATGATGTCGTCGATCTGGCCCTTCAGGCCGTCGGTGACGCCCTTCATTCGCATGTAGAGCGCGTGGATGGCTACGGCCATCTCGTATCGGCTGGCCGGGCGACCGCCGCGGAAAAGACCGTCGGGGTAGCCGACCAGGAGGCCGTCGGCCTTCAGTCGGGCGAGTTCCTTGTAGGCCCAGTGGGTCTCAGGAACGTCGGGGAAGTTGCTCTGCGCAGCGGCCGGAATGACCAGTGCAACGCCGAGAACTGCCGTAAGAGCGTACTTAAGCGTTCGCTTCATAGTTCTTTGCATGTCTCCTTTGCGGTTCTGAACCATCGGCGGGAAACTTTGAGAACCAGTGCTCTACTCGGGGTCGGATCCTCACAACTATCCTTGAGTTTCCTATGATTCCCCTCACCCAAGGGCGAGATCTGGCTGCCTATCGCTTCCTGCTTTTGGCGGGTGACATGATCACCCGATTGAAGTATGCCCCTTTCTGGGTGGGAATGCAAGCCCATGCGCACCCTTCATGCGTTTGGTAGGGACAAAGTCCCCCAAACGGGGGCCCTTCACGCTGAACGATTGGCCTCGAGGAGCGCGTCATACTCTGCCCACCGGCACCTTAGTAGAATCGCGCCATGGACCTCAAAGCGGCGATCATCGGATGCGGTAAGCCTTGGAAGAGCGCGGGCGCAAGCGGCACGGGCATTTCCCACAACCACGGGCGAGGATACAAGGCCTGTCCCCACACCACATTGGTAGCGCTCGCGGACATCGTGCCGGAGAACGCCGAGGCCTTTCAGGCCGAGCACGGCGGCGACCGCATCTACACCGACTACAAGGAGATGCTGGAGAAAGAGAAGCCAGACCTGGTGAGCATCTGCACCTGGCCCCACCTTCACGAGCCGATGGTGCTGGCCTGCGCCGAGGCTAAGGTCCCCGCCGTCCACTGCGAGAAGCCGATCGCTCCCACTTGGGCGGCGAGCAAGCGCATGGCTGCCGCCTGCGAGGCCTCTGGAACTCAGCTCACTTTCAACCACCAGCGTCGTTTCGATCCCGCCTACGTCAAGACGAAGGAACTGATCGACGCCGGGAAGATCGGCGATCCGCAGCTCATGGAGATGCCCACCGCCAACCTCTACGACTGGGCCACCCACTGGTTCGACATGATGTTCTTCCTCAACAACCAGGTTCCCGCCGAGTGGGTGATGGGGCAGGTAGAGCCGTACGGCGGCCACTCGGTCTTTGGCGTGCAGTTGGAAAGCCAAGGGCTTTCGCATATCCGCTTCGGGAACGGCGTGAACGGACTGGTGCCGACGGGCGACCACAAGTGGGGCGTCCAATGCCGATTCACGGGTTCGCAGGGCCGGATCGAGATCGGGGCCACCGGCTGGGACAGCCTTCGCATCTGGAGCAAGGGACAGAGCGACTGGGAAGACATCGACACCAAGCTGCCGGAGGGGGCGTTGGACTCCTTCGCCTGCGCGTTCACGGACATCGCGGAATCCCTGCGGGACGGCCGCGAGCCGGAGCTCTCGGCGAGGAAGGCGCTTATGGCGACGGAACTAATCTTCGCCACCTACGAATCGGCCCGACGTGGGCGACGGGTGGATCTCCCTGCTGATTTTGAGGACGCGGAGATTTACGCCTTCGCGAGTTAGCCTATCGATCACCCCGAGCTACCGCCAGGAACGAGTCCCGCGCGGAGCGCTCTCGGTACTCGGGGATTCGTTGTGAGACATCGCCCCAACCCTCTCAAAAGTCCGGGAGTCACTCGCCACGATCCTGGCAGACGCAAGGCCGTATCCGTTCCTCCCTTCAGTCCCCCGGCTCCCGAAGCCCCCGGAACGTGTCCACCCAGCCTCCATCCGGAAGAACGTTGTCCCCCTTGCCTTCGCTGAACAGCCACGTCTTGTTGAACGCGATCTTTTCGTCCGCCGAGTCCTTCGCCTTCTCCATCCCCGCGAGGTAGATCGTGTTCTTGCCAAACTTCTGGTTGATCTCGTCTACCGCTTCGCTGAGGTGAGCCCGATCCATCGTGGGGTCGAAAAGGGAAGGCGTCACCTGCTCCGCCTCGCGGAGGTCGTGGAACGTGACTCCCACCGACTTCGGCCGAACGAAGTCGTGCTCCGGCCAAACCTCCAGGAAGTACTGGTTCAGGGTCACCGTGTCCTGCGTGGGAGGCAGCTTCACTCGCACGCTCCAAGACTTCTCCGCGCCGCCCACGTACACCGTCATCTGGCTGGTCCACAGCTTGTTGGCCCGCAGACGAGCGCTCGCCTTCTGCAAGAGGCGGAGTAGCACCTCGCGGCAGCCCTGTTCGGTCCGCAGGTCCGGTGCCAGAACGTGGCTGTGCCCCAGCGACTTGCGGTCATGGGTCTCGATGTCCAGGTCGAAACCCCTCAGCAGGTACCACCACCGCTCGCCGATGATGCTGCCGAAGGCTCGGTGCAACTCGTGCTTGTCCGCCGCCAAGAGCTGTCGCGCGTCGAAGATGCCGGCCCCGTTCAACCGAGCCTCCATTTTCCGGTTGATCCCGGTGAAGTCCGTAAGCTTGAGTCCGTAGAGCCGCTCCGGCAGGTCGTCGGCCTGCAGGATCACCAGCCCGTCCGGCTTCTGGATCTCCGTGGCCAGCTTCGCCAGAAACGGGTTCGGAGCAACGCCCACCGAGCAGGTCATGCACTGCCCAACCCCCTCCTGGATCGCCCGCTTCATGCGGATCGCCAACTCGTGCGCCATCTGGGCCCCGCATTCCTTGCCCAGGAGCCGGAACCGCATCTCGTCGATCGAGCAGACCTCCTCCACCGGCAGAACCGATTCGGCGACCTCGATGATCCGCTTGTGGTAGGCCACGTACACCGGCGGGCGTGCCGGCACCAGAACGATCTCCGGACACTTCTCCTTCGCATCCCCGATTCGGGTCCCGGTTTTGACGCCGAACCGCTTGGCCTCGTAGCTGGCGGCGATGATGAACGACGAGTCCGCCATCACCGGACAAACCCCCACCGGCCTCCCGCGCAGCTCCGGCCGCTCCTGCTGCTCGACCGACGCAAAGTAGGCGTTCAGGTCCAGAAACAGGTAGCGCAGCGGGCGGGCATGCAGCTCAAGCGGTAGAGACACGTCTACGTTATTGTACGACAGCCGGTCATTGTGAGCGCAGCCTCAGATCAGGAGAGCGTGGTGCTGGTCTAGATCGCAGAAATATCATCATCACGGGCTCCGCGCAAGGTTTCTGTCGAGTCGGGACGTTTTTCTGCTAGCCGATAGCGGGTTCTCTTTGCTGCACTGTTTGCGCGCTCGACCTCACCGCTCGCTTGAAGAAGGGTCAGCACGTTCCTAACCGTATTGACGTTGAGGCCGAGTTGAGCGGCGGCTTCCTCTGCGGTCGGTTCAGCGCCATTTTCGAGGAGATGGAGGAGTTGGAATCTCGTACCTTGGCTCCTAGCCTCGGAGTCTTGGGTCCCGTCCAGGCGCTCATATTGCAGGATCCCCGTGCTCTTGATGACCTGTCTGCGGGGAGGGCGTGGGTGGCGACCTTCTCCGTGGAGAGTGAGGAGGCGGTTTCCGTTGGGGCAGTGGTGGATGTCCAGGATGAAGTGGGTGGAGGCGGTGGCGAGGATCTGGGCGCTGTCCGCGCAGCGGTCGGGTTGGTGGCCCCTGGATCCAGACTTGGTGAGGTGGTGGAGCACGAGGACGGCGATGTGATACTGGTGGGACCAGTGCCTTAGCTGCCACATGATACGGCGGGCGGCTTGGTTATCGGCGAGGTTGGTGCGTTTGCAGGCGGCGTGGAGGCAGTCGACGACGACGAGCTTGGCTCCGGCTTCGACTGCCCAGGAGAAGACGTACTCGTCCTCAGCTCTGGCGTTTTTGCGGAGACGGTGGTTGTCTAGGGTGATCCCGTATCGGTCCAGGGCGGGGAGGGCGTCGGGCTCGGCGAAGTAGAACTCGTCTTCCATTTGGAGGCCTTCGTGGAGGGGGATTCTTTCTTGAAGAAGCTCCTCGTGGGAACACCAGAAGACGGGGCCTTGCACGACGGGCTTGCCGAGGAAGTCGGTTCCGGTGGCGACGGCCCTGGCGAGGGCGGTGGCGAAACAGGTTTTGCCGGCCTTGGGGGCAGACGCCAGGACGACGAGGCCGCTGAGGGGGATGAGGTCGGGGACGAGCCAGAAGTCTTTCTGGAACTGGGTGAGGAGACTCCAGTCTCCGGCGGTGTGGAAGGGTCCGAAGACTTTGGGCATCCTGTCCTTGCGGAGGCGGGACGGGGGTTTGTCAACCGGGTTTTGGGGTCCGTGAGGTGGCACCCCTCCGGGGTGCGGGTAGTGGTGCGGCTCGAACCCGGGGTCTTTGACCGCCGGGCTAATCGGGCCTGACCCCTCCGGGGTCCGCCGTAGCTCTCGGCGCGGAAGAGACGAAGGCGCTCCCCGGAACCACACGGACGCTTCGCGCTTGGATGACTTCGACACACGTACAGTCCCAATCCAATGAACGGTCCCTCAGACCCTCCCCGACCCTCAGCCGCCGCCCAGAGTTACTCCGCGACTTTCAGCACGCTCAGGAAGGCTTCCTGCGGAAGCTCGATGCTGCCGATCTGCTTCATGCGCTTCTTGCCTTCTTTCTGCTTCTCCAGGAGCTTGCGCTTGCGAGTGATGTCTCCGCCGTAGCACTTGGCGATGACGTTCTTGCGGAAAGGCTTGATGCTGTCGGCCGCGATGACCTTTGCCCCGATGGCGGCCTGCACGCGGACCTCGTACTGCTGGCGCGGGACGACTTTGCGGAGCTGCTCGACCATGGCCTTGCCGCGCTGGTAGGAGAACGAGCGGTGCACGATGAAGCTAAGCGCATCGACCGAGTCCCCGTTGAGCAGGATGTCTAGCTTCACGAGGTCGCTGGGGACGTAGTCGGCCAGGTCGTAGTCGAAGCTGGCATAGCCACGCGTGCTGGACTTCAGCTTGTCGAAGAAGTCCAGCAGGATTTCGCCCAAAGGCAGCGAGTAGTACAGGATCACTCGCTGAGGGGTGGGGTATTCGGTCTTCAGGTAGGTGCCGCGTCGCTCCTGGCAGAGCGTCATGACCGCGCCAACGTACTCCACCGGCACCATGATGGTGGCCTTGACGGTGGGCTCCTGGATGCTCAGGATGTCGTTGGGGTCGGGGAAGTCGGCGGGGTTGCTGATGTGGAGGACTTCGTTGTTCTTGCGGGTGACAATGTAGTCCACGCTCGGCGCGGTGAGGATGAGGTCCAGGCCGAACTCGCGCTCTAGCCTCTCGCGGGCGATCTCCATGTGGAGCAGGCCGAGGAAGCCGCAGCGGAACCCGAAGCCCAGGGCGGCCGAGGTTTCGGGAATGAAGTTGAGCGCGGCATCGTTGAGGCGAAGCTTGTCGATGGCGTCGCGAAGGTCTTCGTACTGGTCGCCGTCGGTTGGGTAGAGGCCGCAGAAGACCATGCTAAGGGCCTTGCGGTAGCCGGGGAGGGCTTCGGTGCTGGGGTTCTCGGCAAGGGTGACGGTGTCGCCAACGCTGGCATCGCCGATGCTCTTCATCGCGGCGGTGAGGAAGCCGACTTCGCCGGTGGCTAAGCCATCGTCCACAACCATGGCGGGCATAAAGTGCCCGGTGCTGTCCACCGCAAACTTGGAGCCGGTGGCCATCATCTGAATCGTGTCGCCCTTCTTGACGGAGCCATCCTTGACTCGAAGGTAGGCGATGGCGCCCTGGTAGCTGTCGAAGTGGCTGTCGTAGATCAGGGCTCGCAGAGGAGCATTTGGGTTGCCGGCCGGGGCGGGGATGCGATGGACGATGGCTTCGAGGATCTCTTCGATGCCGATGCCGGCTTTGGCCGAGCAAGGGATGGCGTCGGTGGCGTCGATGGCGACGGCGCTCTCGATCTCCTCGCGGGCGCGGTCCACGTCGGCGTGGGGGAGGTCGATCTTGTTGATGACCGGGACGATCTCCAGGTTCTGGTTCATCGCCATGCTGGCGTTGGCAATGGTCTGGGCTTCGACGCCTTGGCTGGCGTCGACGACCAAGAGGGCGCCTTCGCAGGCGAAGAGGGCGCGGGAGACCTCGTAGGTGAAGTCCACGTGGCCAGGCGTGTCGATGAGGTTGAGCTGGTAGGTCTTGCCGTCTTTGGCGGTGTAGAGCAGGCGAACGGCGGCCATCTTGATGGTGATGCCGCGCTCGCGCTCGATGTCCATGGAGTCCAGCATCTGCTCTTGGGCGGTGCCACGAATGGCACCGCACCGCTCGATCAGGCGGTCCGCGAGGGTGGACTTACCGTGGTCGATGTGCGCGATGATGCAGAAGTTTCGGATGAGGGATTGGTCCATAGATGGGCCCGGGTGGAACTAGAGAGTTTACCGCCCTGGTGTTGTGGGGGCCGGGTTTGGTGGCAAGGCGTCAGTACGATTTGGTCAGTGTATGATAAGTGCATGGCGGTGAAGACCATCACGATTGAGGTTGACGCGTACGAACTCCTCAAGTCCAGGAAGCGGGGGGAGCGAGATTCGTTCAGCCAGGTGATTCGGCGGGAGTTTGGCGCCCGCCCGCTGACGGGTCCGGAGTTGCTCGGAGTGATCCGTGAATACAGGGCTACCTACGGTGACCTGACCGATGAGCAAGTTGCGAGGATCGAAGACGCCGGATCCGACCACCCGCTACTGGACGAATGATTGCAGACACCTGTTTGCTCGTGGACGCTCGGAGAGGCGATAGTGGGGCAGAGACCTTTCTGTCCACGCACGGGGAGCACATTGTTACCACCGTGATCACGATCGGAGAGCTATCCGCGGGGAGCGATGGACTCGCGGCTGAGCTTGAGAGGCGTATCGAGATCCTGGAGGTCGATCGGGAGGCTGCCAAGGTTTGGGGCAGCCTCTACACACTTCTGCGGAGCCAGGGAGAAATGGTTGGGGCAAACGATCTCTGGATCGCTTCGATCGCCCTCTCCAAGGGGGAGCCGGTGGCGACTCGAAACGTGAAGGACTTCGGCAGGATCCCGGGACTGACGGTTGTCAGCTACTAGGCTGAGAATTGGCCCGTCTCCCAAAGGAACCCCCTTACCGAACTCTGAGACGGGTCTTTCGTCAGTGCGTCTTGATGAAAACATTCTTGGCAATCGCGGTCGCCGCGATCGCGGCATTCGGCATGGCTCAGCCGGGCCAGGGACGCGGGGGACAGCGAGGCGGCCGTCAGGGCAATAGCCTCGTCGGGCTTCTTCAGCGAACCGACGTCCAGGCAGAACTGAAGATTACGGAAGAGCAGAAGGGCAAGCTTGCCGCGCTCACTCCCGCACGCGGCCAGGGCGGCCCCGGCGGCGGTGGC
>JBGSIJ010000053.1:0-18034 GCA_041742595.1 Fimbriimonadaceae bacterium
AAGGCCGCCCCGGCGGCCCACTCGCCTCCGATGCCCAGCGCCGTCACGAAACGCGCCGCCGCCACCTGCCAGGGAGTGGTGCAAAGGGCGGTTAGCCCGGTGAAGAGGCCGTAGAGCAGGATCGTCCAAACGAGGGCACGGGTGCGTCCGTACCGGTCGGCCACGATCCCGAACATCACCCCGCCAATCGCCCAGCCCAGGAGGAACAGCCCCTGAATCCAGCCCTCGACGGTGGCTCCGTGGAGTTTGTATCCCTCGGCGCCCATCATCTCGATCAGCATCGGCACCTTGCGCAGGTTGAAGATGGCGGCGTCGAACACGTCGAACACCCAGCCTAGCCAGGCAACGACAAGGATCAGCCATTGCTGGCGGGTCAGAGTCCGGTACCAGGGTGCGTTGGCCCCGCCGGGCGTGGTTTCCATTCGGGCCATGCTATCACAAGCTCGGCGCGATGCGGATATCCTGAGGCTCGATGACTGGGGGCGCTTGGTACCGCTTCGCGCGGATGATGGTGAAGGAAGTGTTCTTCCGCTCGCTGGGCGGGCTCACCATCAAACACGGGGAGCGGATGCCCCGCACCGGCCGCCTGATCGTGGCCCCGGTCCATTTCAGCGTCCTCGATCCGCCGCTGGTGGCCGCCGCTTGCGACCGCGAGTTGACCTTCATGGCCAAGGCGGAGATCTTTGGTGGCCCGTTTGGTCTTCTCTGCAAGAGCTTAGGAGCGTTTCCCGTGCACCGTGGAGAAGGCGACTCCGAGGCGATCCGGAAGGCGCTGGACTTGCTGGACGAGGATAGGGCCCTCCTGATCTTTCCGGAAGGAACCCGGGGGGACGCCGTGACCCTCGGCGCGATGAACCACGGGATCATCATGATGAGCAAGCGAACCGGCGCACCGGTGATTCCGCTCGGGTTCAACGGAACGCACGTGATCTGGCCCAAGGGCAAGAAGATTCAGCGGCGCAAGCACATCGTGGCGGCTTTCGGCACTCCGATCACGTACTCCGACTTTGCCGACCAGCCGAATCCGCGAGTGGCCATGGCCTCGGAGTTGGAGCGTCAACTTCTGGAGCTCACGCGCGAGTGCGGATTGGCGCTAGAAGCGCCCAAAGTAGCCGATGCCAAGGAAGGTCGGACCTTGGTTCCTGGCCATGAGGCTAAGCCCTAGGTACGGGATGGGCCGGACGCGGAATCCGGCGTTGATCTTGGCTCCGTCGAACTCGGCGACGGCGTCCACACTCTTTCCGAAAGGGAACCGAGCGGCCACGATGGGCGAGGTGTGCCTTCCAAACGCGAATCCGAACGAAATGTCGGCGGTGATCGGGCTGGTCACGTCGTCGGTTCCCTCTACCAGAAAGGTCGCCACCAGGTAGCCCCGCCTCCCGTCGCGGGTTTGGTTGGCCGCGTCCAGGAACCCAAGGCCGAGGCCGGTTCCGAAACCGCGTACGGGCGTGGCGAGGGAGTAGCCGATATCGAAGGTGTCGGCCCTGCGTCCGGTTCGGCCCTGCTCATAGCGGAAGCGGGCGTCGAAGCCCTGTCCAAGCCCGAATCCGAACACTCCTTCCTTGGCCCCGCGGCCGCTTCTCTCGGAGAAGACCTCCACGTCGATCTGCCCCGGTCGAAGGGTCTGAGCCGAGGGCAGCCGGAAGAACCGCTGGGCGGGCGCAACCGCGCTTAGGCACGTGAGGGCGAGCAGGACAGGTAGGGCGCGCATAGAGAGGATAAAGTATGAGGGCCCCGCATTCTGCGTGGCCCTCGGTTCTTGGATCGGCTCGACCTTAGTTGCCGGTCGAGGATTCCGGCTCGTTCGCCTTCGGAGTCGGGACCGAGCTTTGCATTCCAGCCTTTGCGGTCTCGTCCTTGTCGCTGCTGACCAGCGCTTCGAACGCCTTCTCCCAGGCCTTGGAAAGCTCGGGGACCTTGACGTCGATCTTGGCCTGCTTGAGGCGCTTGATCAGTCGCTCTTCAAGGTCGGTGGCGGCGGATCCGCGTCGGATCATGATGAATCGGCGGACCAGTTCACGACGGGTGTCGGTCATCTGGATCTTCTTTTCCGCGATCTTTCGCTCGACGTAGAACTTGGCGAATCCTGCGTTGGCGGGGACCCAGGCGGTGGCCTGCCTTTCCGGGGTGGCGCGGACCATCTTGGTCAGGCCCGGGAACGCGTTGTCGAAGTCGGCAACGTTCACCAGCGGGAATCGGCCGGCGGCCTGTCGGGCGTTCGGGGCGGTGGAGTACTGAGACGCCACGGTGGCGAACAGCTGACCCTTGTTCAACTCGGCCTGCGCCTGGTTGCGCAGCTCGGGCGTGGGAACGAAGATCCAGCGCAGCTCGGCGCGCTCCGGCTCCACGAACTCCTTGGGGTTGTCCGCAACGTACTTCTCGACTTCGGCATCCGTTACCTTCACGCCTTTGGTGAGGAGGTTGAAACGAGCGAGCTCGATCTGGATGTCTTGGCGAATCGCCTTCAGCGGAATACCTTCGGAGGTCAACCGGTTGACGAAGCCCTTGGACTGCTTCTCTCGGAACTGGATTTCCGCCGCGACGTCGTTCTCCGACGGGAAGACGTTCTCTTCCTTGGCCATCTGCAGAAGCAACTGGCGGTTCACGACGTCGTTCAAGCCCTGGAGGCCCAACGACCCCGCGACGTTGGCGCTGGTGGCGCCGTTCGCGGTTTGAACGCGTACCGTGGGCTTGCGCATCACGTACTCGTAAAACTCTTCTTTGGAGATAGGCGCGCCGTCAACGGTCGCGATACCGCTCTCTCCCTTGTTACATCCGATCAATACCCCGGACAAAAGGGCAATCAAAATCCCAACCTTCATTGTCTTCAAAATCAACACTCCTGCTGAACTTGCCTGGAACTATACCCGTCGGAGGTCCACCTTCCATCAGGACGGGCCTAGGCAGAGGGTGTAACGCCTCGGGCGACAAAATCGTGCCCGAGGCGCTGCCGTTATGCAAATCAGCGCAAGAATCTAACCTACTCGACCTTTGACAGCTCGCTCTTGAGCGTGTTGATGGCGTCGATGTTTTCCGGGTCCACGCCGTTCAGCGCGGCCAAGTACAAGGAAACGAAGTCGCCGAAAACGATGAGATACATCATCTTCTGAAGCAGGTTCGCACCCTTGGCGGAAACGTGGGTGAACGCACACTTCTCGGCGATCAGACCTTCGGTGACCTTCAGACGGGTCTGCATCTTCGCGGACTCGTTGCCCTGCATCAACACCGCGCCGACCCACTTGGCAACTCCCTGCTCGTTCGCCTTCACCCAGCCAAGGATCTCGTTGTGGTTGAGCTCCGGATAGGCGTGGTGGAAGCAGAGGTTCTTGGAGTTCTCGTTGACCTGGCATCGCCAGCGGTTGGCGACCAGGGCCGGCCAGCCCCCGAGGCCGTACAGGATCGGAACGGCGTTCTCGAACGACCGGGCCAACTGCTTGGCGGGGTTGCTGGCTTCGGCCGTTTCGACGGTGAGTTCCGCGACGGCGGCGTCCAGGGCGCTGAACAGAGCCTCGTAGTCCTGGGCCGGAATGAGGCCAAAGCGCTCGCATGCCACGATCACCGGCATCAGCATGAAGCCCAGCGCGGTGCGGGGAGGCTGTCCGCCGGGGATCACGATGACGGGATCGCCGTTGGCTTCCGCCAGCTCGCGAAGCTTGCCGCCGCTCGTTACGGCGAGGACGAAGGCGCCCTTGGCTTTGGCATCGTGGTAGCTGCTGAGGGTCTCCTCGGTGTTGCCGGAGTAGCTGGCGCAGATAAGAAAGGTCGACTTGCCGACGTACGCCGGGAGCGAGTAGTCGCGGTTGACCAGGAACGGGATCGAGGCGTACTCCTCGAACAACGCCCGGGCGAAGTCGCCGCCGGATGCGGAGCCGCCGAGGCCGGTCAGCATCGCCAAGGTTGGCGTGATGGGCAGGCTCGGGAGCGGGGTCGATTGGGCGATCTGGACGGCTTTCCGGCACTGATCGGGGAACTGTTCGGTGAGGGTGAGCATCCCTTTCGGGTCGATCCGGGTGACGTAAGAGCGATCATCGAGGTGGGCAGCCATGGAGTTCAAAGGTACCCGCCGAGGGCTGGGCGCCTCGGTCCCTGGAATCGCGGACACCGATGCAACCCCGGCGGGCCGGGAGGCCCGCTAAACTAGGGAGGTGACCTCCCTGCGCTCCTTCGCCCGCATGTTCGCGCCGGGGTGGGAGGCGGTTCGTGCCAATTCGCGACCTATTCTGATCATCCAGTCTTTGGCCTTGCTGCTCCTCGTGGCCTACTACGCTTCTCCGGCCTTGCAGGTGATCGGCGCAGATTTGGGAAGGCGCAAGGAAGCATGGGGGCTTGCCTTCCCGATGGCAACCGCAGCCTTTGCGGGCTTCGTACTCCCCGCGATCGCCAAGCGCGTCGCCGGCCTACGGGTTGCCGAGGGACCGGGGGACGCCGTGTTTCAGGTTCTGTTCTTTGGCACCGTCGGATGCATCGTAGACGTTTGGTACCGGGTGCAGACGCATTGGTTTGGCCCCGGCACCGATCCACTCACCGTGGCCACCAAGGTCCTGGTCGACCAGTTCGGGTTCTCGGTTCTGATCTCGATACCGCTCACGACCACCCTGTTTGGCTGGCGAGAGGCCGGGTTCAGCGTAGCCAGAGCCCGCTCGATCTTCGCCGACGGAGGATGGCTCAAGCGCTATGGGCCAACCCTGGCGTCCTGCTGGGGATACTGGCTCCCGATCCTATCGATCGTCTACGCCTTGCCGGGCCCCCTTCAGTTCTGGATGTTCCTGTGCGCGCAGGCGGCCTGGAGCATCCTGATCGTGGCGATGGGCGCCCGTAGCCGGGAGGCGTCTGCGCAATGAAGGGAACGATTCTCAACACCGGAACGGTCGCCGGCGGGGCGCTAGTTGGGCTGGCGATTGGGCGTCTGATTCCGCCGACCTATGAGCCGGTCGTCATGACCGGGCTTGGACTCGTGGTTCTGGGGGTGGGCGTGAAAATGTTCTTGGCCTCCAGAAACGTGCTGGTTGTGGCGGCCGCCGTCGCGCTGGGCGGGGCGTTGGGACTGGCGCTTGGCATCCAAAGCGGGATCGAGGCGTTCGCCAGTTGGGCGCAGGCTTCGGTTGGCGGCACGGGGCGTTTTGCCGAGGCGATCATCACCACCAGCGTCCTGTTCTGCGTGGGCCCGATGACGTTGCTCGGGTGCATACAGGACGGACTGGAGGGCAAGAGCGACTTGCTCGCCCTGAAGTCCACGCTGGACGGGATCGGGGCGATCTTCTTCGCGGCGGCGCTTGGGCCGGGTGTGTTGGTCACCGCCCTGGTGGTTCTCGTGTTCCAGGGCGCCCTGACCTTGCTGGCCAAGCCCCTGGGGCCGATCGCCAAGGATGAGGACATGTTGGCGGAGGCCACCGCCGCGGGCGGCGTGATCATGATGGCGATCGGCATCGGGCTCGCCGGCATCAAAGCGATCCCCACCGCCCACTATCTGCCTGCCCTGTTTGTGGCGCCAATTCTAGTGCTCGCGTCCAGAAAGGTTGCAGCGGCGCTGAAATCGGGCTAGAATCCGGCGCATGACCTCGCTTAGCTTCCGTGTTCGCCCGGTTCTTACCTTGGGGGTGCTGTTGGTGGGAGCTTTTGCGTATCCTCAAGGACGCCTTTCTACCATGCCCCGATACGACCGTTATGAGAAGCTGCGCCGCGAGATCTCCGGCTCGATCAAGAGAGGCGATGTAAGCCCGCGCTGGAGCGAGGACGGGGCCAAGTTCGAGTACCTGGCCGACGGCAAGACCCTCGTGTTCGACGTCGCGAAGAAGTCGGCGGCGGAGGGAAGCCTGCCCGCCGCCAGCGGACCCTCCGCCCGCCAAGGAGGACGCCGCGCCCCGGAGCGGGGCCGCCAGTTCGACACGGCGCTCTCGCCGGACGGCAAGCGCAAGGCTTTCCATCGGGATCGCAACCTCTACGTCAGCGACGTTGACGGCAAGAACGAGGTGGCCCTCAGCACGGAGGGGTCGGCCCAAGCCCGAATCAAGTTTGGCGTGGCCAGCTGGGTCTACGGGGAGGAACTGAACGTACGCGAAGCCATGTGGTGGTCGCCGGACGGAAGCAAGGTGGCGTTCTACGGCTTCGACGAGAGCAAGGTCCAGGATTACTACCTTGGCTATAGCCAGGTGAAGACCTACAACTCGTTGGACGTCGAGGCGTATCCCAAGTCCGGAAGCGCCAACCCCAAGGTCGCGCTTTACGTGACCGATATGGCCACGATGAAGCGGATCCAAGTGGACACCGATTTCGCGGATGCGAACCTGGGAGAGTACGTCTACCAGGTTCGCTGGAGCCCAAAGGGCGACGAGCTTCTCTACAACCGCACGAACCGCAAACAGAACCGAATGCAGTTCTGCGCCGCCGATCCGGCGAGTGGCAAATGCCGGGTGATCGTCGAGGAGTCTCAGCCCCAGAGCTGGACCGACAATGCTCCGGACATCCGCTTCCTGGCGGACCAACAGCGCTTCCTTTGGATCTCCGAGCGGTCCGGATTCCGGAACCTGTATCTGTACGATCTCAGCGGCAAACTCCTGTCCACCGTCACCAAACATGCATTCGAAGTCGATCGGATCCTGGACGTAGACGAGAAGCGGAAAGAGGTCTACTACGTGGCCCGCAGCGGCGAAACTCCGGCGCTGGCCCAAGTGCACCGCGTCAAGCTAGACGGCAAGGGAGACGTGCGGCTTACGGATCCCGCCCTCTCCCACCGGGTGAACTTAAGCCCGACGTTCGAAAGTTTCACGGACGTTGCCGAGCGCACCACGATCCCGCCCACGACGACCCTGCGAGACCGCAACGGAAAGCTGGTCGCCGAGCTCGCCAAAAGCGACCTCACGAAGTTCGAGACGCTCGGGCTGAAGAAGACCGAGACGGTGACCTTTACTGCTGCCGACGGCAAGACCGTGTGCTACGGGGAGCTTCAGTTTCCGTCGGACTTCGATCCGGCAAAGAAGTACCCGGTGGTGGTGGGCGTCTACGCCGGACCCGAATCCGGAGGCGGGTACGAGCGCTTCCAGGCTCCCGATCCGATCACCGAACTCGGGTTCCTGGTGGCCAGCTTCGATGGGCGAGGCACCAACGGACGCGGCAAGGCATTCAAGGACGCCGTCTACGGCAAGCTGGGCATCGTCGAGATCGATGATCAAGCCGCGGGAGTCCGCGAGATCGCCAAGCGCCCCTACGTAGACGGCAAGCGCGTAGGCATCCAGGGCACCTCGTATGGAGGCTACGCCTCCACGATGGCGCTGCTTCGCCACCCGGACGTTTTCGCGGCGGCGTCGGCCAGTTCCTCCGTTACGGACTGGCTTAACTACGACACGATCTACACCGAGCGCTACATGGGCCTCCCCACTCCGGAAGACAACAAAGCCGGCTACGAGGCGGGCTCCGCGATGCAATATGCCAAGAACCTGAAGGGCCGCTTACTCCTGTACTTCGGTACGGCGGACAACAACGTCCACCCTTCCAACAGCCTGCAACTCATCCGGGCGCTGGAACAGGCTGGAAAGAGCTTCGATCAGGCGGTCGGCCCGGATCGGGGCCACACGGGAGTGGACTTCCGCAAGCAGTGGGAGTTCTTCATCGATGCCCTCGTCCTTAGTCGGGCAGAGAACAGTTTGGGAACGGCCTGGACTCAGCTCGCTCGGCGCAAGTAAGCCAGGCCGCCACCAACATCCTTACTTTGGAACGCCGCCGCTGGCGGCGAACCTGGCCTTGAACTCCGCCCAGAGATCGTCCGCGGACTTGCCGGTGATCCCCACAAAAACCGGCATCGGATCTTTCGCCTCTCGAAGGCATCGGTCCAGCGCGGGCACCAGCCTTAAGCTGTATTTCTGGCTGGACCAAGCCAGGAAGTATGCGGTGGTGCGGTAGGCGTCGCGATAGCTCGCCTTGGCGAAGTTGATCAGGGTTCTTGGCGCTTCCGGCTCGTAACGCCACCAGCGTGTGTAGTCCGCGATTCCTTCCACAAGCCAGCCGGTGTCCGCCTTGTTCTCCGGATACTGCTGGACAATGTGCGTGAGCTCGTGGACGACCATGCCAAAGTCCTCCGGGTGGGCGCGCACCCAGCCGACCTTGAAAGATATCTCGTTTCCGGTTGCATACGCCGGGGCGTCTTGCTTGACCCGGAAGACGAACCGGAGCTTGCGCGGGCTCTTGAAGTTCTCGGTCGCGAGCAGGCTCGTAAGCTGCGGATACCACTGGGTGGCAATCGTCCGGGCGCGCTCGCCCCACTCCTTCAGATCGGGAGCCTCCGTCAGGACCAGCTCGATTGGCGGGCTCTTGATGGGCTTGCTGACGGGGTAGATCCATCGATCCAAATCGACGGCGGGGCCCTGCTGGGCCAGGATGAAAATCGCGATGGTTAGGGCAGTCACTTCATTTCCTCTTGGCTAGACCCTAGAAGACCTGCCAGGGCGAAGTCAATGTTGACTTGGTGAACTCAACTGTGCTACGGCAGCCTTGTGTTGGCGGGCATGGTAGGTTTGCCAGTTGAGCATCTTGAGTGTTAGTTTTAATGTGTCGTTAACCTAAAGGGCCTAAGTTTCATCTGTCCCAAGGGCATTCCTTAGGATCCAGATAGGGACGGAAGCCACCATGAAAAAAGCCTTTACGCTCATCGAACTTCTCGTTGTGATCGCCATCATTGCGATCCTCGCTGCAATCCTCTTCCCGGTCTTCGCCCAGGCCAAGACCGCTGCCAAGAAGTCGGCGGCCCTCTCGAACCAGAAGCAGATCACGACCGGCATGTTCCTGTACTCCGGCGACTACGACGACGTGTATGCCCGCAACGACGACTGCGTCCCCTACTCTTCGATCAACACCTCTTTGAACACGGCGGCGAACAACGGTTCTGCCGGACAGGGCTGCACGCCCAACGGCTCCACCGGCTTCTACAACCGGGTCAACCACTTCAGCTGGCACAAGTGGGTCATGCCCTACATCAAGAGCGTGGACCTCTTCTGGCACCCGGTGAAGGGCAAGGTCAACATGACCGACGGATTCGGATGCATCGGCGGCTATTGGGAGAAGTGCGGCCAGATCTTCGCCAGCTTCTCGCTCAACACGGCTGTGACCGGTGCCCTGAACACCTACGACCAATCCGTGGGAGCGAGCACCCAGCGCATCTTCCGGAACAGCTGGACGGGCGGAACCCAGACCGCGCTCAACACGCCGGCCCAGACCGCACTCTTCCTCGAGAGTTCTAACCCCTACACCGGGATCCACCCGCACGGCGTGCTCAACAGCGAGTACACCAACAACGCGGTCACCGTGTATCCGGCGGTCCTTCGCGAGCACCTGATCAACGACCTGTACGACGGCAACGCTAACGACGGCACGATGAACGGCGCCAAGTTGGTCGAGGCTCGACTCGGCGCGGGCGGCATGAACATCGGATTCGCCGACGGCCACGCCAAGTTCATGAGCGCAAGCGCCTTGGTTGCGGCGACCCCCACGATCGCCGAGTACGCTCCGGGAACGGCGATGGCAAACGGTTTGGCGACCAGCACCCAGCGGCTTGGGTCGATCAACCTCACCGTCAACTACCCGCTATGGGGCCTCGGCCAGTGATTCGACGCCTTTTGGCCCTGCTCGCCGTGGCTTGCGCGCTCGTTGGATGCAACGAGGGTGTTAACCAGGACGACCTCGCGAAGTCTCAGAAAGAGATCAACGAGAGCAAGGGCAAGGGCGCCGACGCCTGGCAAGACTAGCAGGCGGACACCCGCGGCCTGAGCACGGGTGCGGGCAATCGCCCGTACCCGTGAAGTTGCCTGATAAGCGTGAAGCAGCCTGCATTTCTTAACAATTCGATAACTTTATAAGCCCAAAATGGGAAAGGCGTTCAAGGATGAGTGCCGTAGAACTGAAGGACCCAGTGTCTCCAGGATCACCCCATGAAAAAGGCCTTTACCCTCATTGAACTCCTCGTGGTGATCGCGATTATCGCGATCCTCGCCGCCATCCTCTTCCCGGTCTTCGCCCAGGCTAAGACGGCTGCCAAGAAGGCTGCCTCGATCAGCAACCAGAAGCAGATCGGCCTGGCCATCATCCAGTACACCTCCGACTACGACGACCTCTACCCGCGCAACGACGATTGCATCAAGAAGAGCTCGCTCAACACCAAGTTCCATGCCGACGCCTACAACAACGGCGGCATCACCCAGGGATGCACCAACCCGCCCGACGTGTGGAACCGAACCAACCACTACGCTTGGCAGAAGTGGGTCCTCCCCTACACCAAGTCGGTCGACCTGTTCATGCACCCGGCCACCGGAAAGCTTGCCGCCCAGTGGAACGACAACGGCCAGATCATGGGATCGTACGCCATCAACCTCGCTCTGACCGGCGCGCTGAACACCTTTAACCGCAACCCCGAGACCGCCAGCAACGCCTTCCGCGACAGCTTCATCGGTGGTAGCCAGACGGCGATCGCTAGCGTTGCCGAAGCCATGCTCGTCATGGAGTTCTTCGACGACGCGGTCAACTTCGCCCCGGTGTTCCTCGATAGCGCCGGCGCCGTCAACCGCAAGACTGCGTACCCGTTCGCGGTTCGCGAGGCTTGGGAGACCCGGTTCTACAAGATCGACGGTTCGTGCAACAACAACAAGGTCGTCGACGCTTCCAAGGTTCCGTTCGGCAACCAGATCAACCTGAGCTACGCCGACGGCCACACCAAGAGCATCGCGGTGCAGGCGTTCCTCGCCAACACCCCGACGGCGGTCGAGTACGGAATCACGTCTCGCCCGGCCTGCGGCCTTGGCAGCGGATCCTGGACCACCACCAAGCCCGTCTGGACCCAGCCGTGGCCGATGTGGGCCCTTCAGTAATGATGAAGACCAGCCTCAAGCTCGCTCTCCTCGCGATCGCCGCGTTTGCCGTCATCGGCTGCAACCAAGGCTTTAACGAGGGCGAGGCCCAGAAGCAGATCGACATCGAGAAGAAGGTCAACGCGGAAGCGCTGAAGAATAACCCGCCGAAGCCCGGCGAGGGACCTGGAAGCTAACCTTTCGGTTGGCAGAAAGAGAAGAAGCCTCCCCAGAAATGGGGAGGCTTCCTGCTATCTGGCAAGCCCTAAAGCAGGAACTCGCCTGCGTAAGGCTCGTCGGCGGTGCCGTAGATCGTGAGCGGGGCATCCCAGCGCCCGGCTTCTACATGGAGCGTGCCGCCCGGATTCCGGACTTCCACCCTTCCCCCGGTGCGCTTGCGCCGAAGGTAGTCGGCTGCCGCCGCTGAAGACCCCGTGCCGCAACCCTGGGTCTCGCCCACGCCGCGCTCCCAGATCCGGATTTCGAGGGACATCGGACCCGCTTCGCGGCACCAGATCACGCTGGTGCGCTGGGGATACCGCACATCGACTTCGATCTTGGCGCTGACCGCTCGAAAAGACTCGTCGTCGGGAATGGCGACGGTTGGGATCACCACGTGCGTGCTGCCGGTAGTCAGGGCGCTACCAAAGAAGCTGAGCGGCATCCCCGCGTCCTCCCCGCTCCACACGCAGACATTGAATGCCTCGCCGCTGGATACCACCGGGACCTTCTCCGGGGTGTAGTCGGCTTGGCCGATCGTGGTGGCGATGACGTCGCCCTCCACCCGGATGGGGATATCCCGGCCGCCGTGCTCAAGTCTCGCGAGCGGGATTCCGTGCAGCCGGGCGTGGAAGGCGGCGCAACGGATGCCGTTGCCGCAGAAGTCCTCCGTTCCGTCGGGGTTGAACATGCGCAGGACGACGCCGTCGCCTTTGCGTTCCAGCGTCAAAATTCCGTCCCCGCCGACCCCGAATCGCCGATCGCTCATCCGGACCGCCAGCTCCGCGAGCTGGAAGTCGACGCTGACCTGCCGGGCCAGCGCTAGATTCTTGACGTCCTCCGTATAGAGGAGGGGGAAGTCGTTGCCGACCGACTCGACTTTCCAGAAGGGGAGGACGTTCATTGGAGGTGCTCCAGCGAATACTGGGCGGTCTGTACGGTCTCGCGGAACCAGAGGCCGTCCGGCGAGACCAGTGGGAACCACCAAGCCGAGGGCCGGAGGTTGGCGTTGTGGAGGCCTTTGGAGGCCAAGGTCGCCTCGCGGATGAGCCGCAGCCGCTGCATCTCGGCTTCGGTCTCAAGGAGGCGGCGGCGTTCCATCACGCTCGCCAGTTTGGGATCGCGCGAGAGGTGGTGCTGGCGGCGCATCCCCCCGTTGAGCGCTTCTCGGGTCGCCCGCACGGCCCGGTGGGCGGCGGAAACTCTGGCCTGAAGTTCCTGCCGTTGGGCCAGATCCTCCGCACTAGGCTCATTCTCGAAAATGGCTTGGCGGAAATGGGCGCCGGATTCCGCTTCGGAGGCCCGCAGCTCGGCCTGGCAACGGCGCAGCTGTTGGTAGAGCTCGAGCCGTTCGGCCCTAACCTCCTCAACCTGGGTGCGAAAGGCAGAAAGCTCGACTTGGAGTCCCCGGTACTCGTCCAGCACGGTTCGCCAAGACCCTCCCAAATGGCGATCCAGGAGCTCGATCAGTTCGATCTGGCGTCGGGTGTTGCCAAGCGTCCGCAGCAGCTCGGCCTGGATCTCCGCAACCTCGCGCCAGCGCCGGGAAAAACTGGGTGCGCAGAGTTCCTCGCTTCCGAACGGGCGGCGAAGCAGCTCCGGCAGCCGCATCCATGTGCAGGCCACGTTGAGGGCGTCCCAGGAGGCGTACTTGACGCGCAGGATGGGATACACCGAGAAGGGAAGCCCCTGCTCGGTAAGAAGCTGGTGGAGCTTGCGGCTGTGCTTCACGTAGCTGGAGGCGCCTTCATGGAAGGCGAAGACGAACTCGCGGGCGAGCATCCCGATGAGGGTGACGGCCTTTCCGATCAGGACGCATTCCTTTCCAAACTTGTCCTCGATCACCGCCGCCAGGTCCTCGATGGACTCGAGAGGTTTCTTCAAGGTCAGGAATTGCGGCGGCGAGGTCATCACCACCACCGCCTTCCGACCAAGGCGGAGCGTGCCTCGTCCGATTCCAGGGATCACGAGGTCGAAGGGGATGGCGCCGGTCCCAAACCGGGAGAGGCCGTAGAAGCCCGAGCCTCCCTTCAGGGACTCGTCGTAGGCGGCGCAGGCCACCTCGCGGGTTCGGTGATCGGCGAAGAGCCCCGGGAGTTCGAATCGCGGTCGCGTGGCGGTTTCCCGATTGAAGGTGAGGAGGCGCGTGGTGCGCGTCGTCTCCATCGGCACCGGCCGGCTGGCCACCAGCTCGTAGACGCGCGGCAGGATGTCCTCGTAGAGGTCGGCCAGGGTGCGGCGGCGGTCGTCTGCGAAGTCGCAGACGCTGGCGCGGAGCGACTCGGCGGCCGGCTCGGCGGAGGCCCGAGACGAGTTGCTGAAAGCGCTCAACGACGTGTCGATCGCCCACATGAGCGTCTCGTGGAGGGCATCGAAGACCTGGTGGAGCTTGACGTCCTTCGTGATCGGCGCGTGCTCGTCCAGGGAGACGATGCCGCGCCAGCCCCAGGCCTCGGTGGCCTCCTCTAGGAAGCCGGGCTTCGTGGCCTCAAGCCGTTCCACCTTGAGCCCAGCGGCCATCAGGCTCTCGCGGGTGAGAACGGTCTCCGATCCAAAGAGGGCCGAGAACTCGGCGGCCGCGCTCCAGAGGCCCTTGGTGGTGGTGTCGTTGTGGGGCAGCGCAAGGAACTTGCCGGGGCGCCGACGCCCGGTAGGGAGCTTGGCGAAGTAATCGGTGTCGTGGACCCCGGCCACGAATTTCCTGTCTCTCCCCAACCGCTCCAGGCCCAAGGCGATGCCCGCCTTCATCGGCTCGTCCCAGAAGACGGTCTGCCCAAGGGCAAGGATCGGTGCGCCGGGGGCGAACCGATCCAGCTCGTCGAGAGCCTTGGACAAGGGACAACAGCCAGGTTCCATGCGGGTACGGGTTATCTTACGGTCTCGAAGGCGTCCGGGTCGCGCTCCATCATCGCCCGAAGCTCCAAAGGCGCCGAGACAGCCTTGCGCTCCCGCCCCATGAACACGTGCCAGGAGTACCCCTCCGTCACAACTTTATCGCTTCCGGCGACCACGATGGTGTAGTCGAACCGGATGGCGGCTCGGCGGATCTCGCTGACCCACACCCGAACTACGATCTCGTCGTCGTAGCAGATCTCGCCCTTGTAGCGGACGTTCACCTCGACCACCGGCAGGTAGTAGCCCTGGTCTTCCCACGACTTGTAGGTAAAGCCGCGGTCCCGGCAGTAGGCGCCGCGGGCCTGCTCGAACCAGAAGAGGTAGTTCGCGTAGTAGGCGTGGCCCATCTGGTCCGTCTCCCCGTAGCGGACGCGGATGCGCTCCTCGGTGATCGTTCTCACTGCGGTCCGTCCTCCGTCCAAAGGAACCGGGCGTGGTTTTCCGGGCGGTCGGCGCCCTCCACGAAGTCCGCCAGGCAGCGGCCCACCCAGGGGCCGAACTTGAACCCGTGCCCGCTGCACGCGCTGGCGAAAAAGCCCGATTCTCCAAGGCGGCCAAAGAGGAAGGCTTCGTCCTGGGTGTTGGTGTAGCGGCAGGTGTGGGCCTCGAGGACCTTGCCGGAGAATCCGAACCGGCGGGAGGAGGCCTCGGCTAGAACCTGAAGGTCGGCGTCGCTTGCGGTTGGGTTCTCCTGGTCGGCTTCGATCGTGGGGCCGGGGCGGTGGATGCCGATCTTGTGGCCGGAACCGTTCGACTCGGTTGGGAATCCGTAGCAGAGATCGGAGCCGTCTTCGATCCAGACCGGGCCATGCAGGGCGCCTTCTAGATACGCGAACGTCTGGACCGAGACTCGAACCGGAAGCGGGGCGAACTGCCGCACCCAAGACCCGGCTGCCACCACGAAGGCGTCGTAGCCGGCTCGGAGATGATCGACCTCGACCTTCTCCACCCGCACGGCCGCACCGGCCCGCACCGCGAGCTCCAATGAGGATCGCACCGCCCAGTCTGCCCGCACGTAGCCGGCTTCTGGAGTCCAGATCGCCACTTCGTCGGGCGACAGTCGGTAGGGGATACCCCTCTCGCGTAGGTCATCCGAAGCGAGGACCTCGAAGGGAACCTCGTTGGCGGCAAGCGCATCGGCGCAGGAGCGGATATCGGGGGCGTCCCGATGCCCGGCGTAGAGGAGGCCCACCTCGTGAAGCAGCGGACGGCCAGATTCGGCTTCAAGGTCGGCCCACAGGGGGTACGCCTCGGCCATCAGGCCGGTGTAGAAGGCATCTGGGTACGCCTTGCGGACAATGCGCGAACGACCATGGGAGCTACCCTTCGCGTGCCCAACCGGGAACTGTTCGAAGATGGTAACGGAGTGTCCGCGTCCGGCGAGGAATCGTGCGGCGCTCGCGCCCACGATTCCCGCGCCCACCACGGCGACCTTCATGAAAATGAGGTTCCCGGGCCGATTACTCGGCGGCGGGAGCTTCGGCCTTCTTGGCCGCTGGCTTCTTGGCCGCCGGCTTCTTGGCGGCGGGCTTCTTCGGTGCGCTCGGATCCTTGGCGGTCTTGGCATCGCCGTAGATCTTGATCAGCTCTCGCTGGGCTTCTTTCTGCTTCTGTTCCTTTCGGTGGCGGCGCGCGCGCAGCTCTTTGTTCTTGACTCGCATAATTCTTGGTCCTTAGATTGCTCTCGTGGAACTGAGGAGGATACCCGCTAGACTCCCCGAATCCGCTCCAAATCCTCCGGGGACGGCACTGCGACCCCGACATGGCGGACCACGGCGCTCGAAGTCTGGGTCGCCAGCTCTAACACCGGGCCGGTCAGACCCGCCGCCGCGATCCCCAGCGCGACGGTTGCGATCACCGTATCGCCGGCTCCGGCAGGGTCTGCAACCTCCACGTTCGGCGCGGCTACGAACTCTCCGGCGGGAAGGGCCTCGCCGTAGGCCGCCATACCGTGGCGGCCCAACGTCACCAAAGCGTTGAGGACTCCAAACTTCTGCACCAGAGCCTTCGCGGCGGCAATTCCGGCGTCCGCCGGTAGCTCGTCGAGCCCGAGGGCCTCCATCGTTTCCGGTCGATTCAGGCTGACTAAGGTCGCCCCCGCGTAGGCCGGAGCGCTCTTGGGCTTGGCGTTGCCAAGCACGGCCTTCCCTGACCGGTGGGCGAGGTTTACGAGAGCCTCAATCGCCTCCGGGTCCAGGCATCCCTTCTGGTAGTCCGAAAGGAGGATGGCGTCTGCCGCGCCGATCAGGCTCTCGGCCATCGCCAGCAGCTCGCCCCGAACTTGGGCATCCATGGCATGGTTGGCCTCCTCGTCGATCCGCAAGACCTGATGGCTACTGTTCGCGACCACTCGAGTCTTGCGGGTGGTCGGGCGGCTGGCATCTCGAACAAGGCCGCCCAGGTCCAGCCCGATCGCGGCAAAGCCTTCAAGAAGTTTTGAACCCGCCTCGTCCTCGCCGATCAGCCCAATCAGTTGCGCCTGGCCTCCAAGCGCCACGACGTTCTTGGCGACGTTGGCCGCGCCGCCCGGCACATGCGCGTGGTGCGACTTCCGAATGACCATCACGGGAGCTTCCGGACTGATGCGGGTGGCGCTCCCGAAAATGTACTCGTCCAGCATCACATCCCCCACCACGAGGACGCGCTTGCCCGCCATCGAATCTAGGAGGCCCCCAAACCGGCTCACGCCAGGCCCACCTCTTGGGGCGAGCCCGCGAAATCACGGGCCGATTTCACGTACAGCCAAACTCCCAGGAGACACATGAAGCCGGCCACGGCCTGCGCTTCCGTGATGGGCAGGTTCCACAGACGCTCCGCCGTTTCACCGACACGCCAGTACTCGTAGATGAACCGCGCAAGGCCGTGAAGCATGAGGAACAGCCCGCTGGCTTGCCCAAGCGCGAGGCCACGCTTCTCGCGCCAGACCAGGAAGGCGTAGGCGGCCAGGTTCATCAAGGCGTCGTACAACTGGGCAGGATGGACGGTGTAGGAGAGGCCGTGGACGTGGAGCGCGAGGGGCATGTCGGGGGGGCATTGTCCTCCGTAGCAGCAACCGTTCAGGTAGCAGCCCACCCGTCCAACCGCGTGGCCAACCAGCATCGCGGGCGCCACCGTGTCGAGGACCGCCCGCACCGCGTAGCCGCATCGCTTTGCCCAGTAGATCAGGTAGGCCGCGCCGAACAAGACGCCGCCAAAGCTGGTGAGCCCCTGGAACTGCAGGGTCATCAACTCGTCCGGGTGCTCGCGGAAGTGGCCGATGTTCTGCAGCAAGTAGAACAGGCGCGCCCCGAGGACGCCCCAAACCAGGACCCAGATCGCTGCGTCGGAGAGTTTGGTCGGGTCCACGGCGAACTTCGGCGCGCGGAGCCGCGAAAGATAGAGGCCGGTGAAGAAGGCCAAAACCATCATCACTCCAAACGAGTGGATCTTCAGGCTGCCGATCTCAAAGAGGATGGGGTGCATCGTGGAAAGGGGTCCTCCCAAATTGTAGCGTTCCCGCGGCCCAACGCATTCTGCGGCAATCCACGACCCTCCCCCTGGCCAATGACGGTTCGTGCGATGGCAAGGTGAAGCGTCGCTCTCCCGAGAGGGGATTGGCAGTCCAGTCGGCGGGGTCGGGGAGTGGCGGGGCCAGTACCCAGGGTCTTCGACCGCCGGGCTATTCGGATGGGACCCTTCCAGGGTCCGCGAGTGGTGGGCGTGGGGGCTCGGGGTCAGGGCGTTAGTGGCCGTGGGGTGGTGAAGGAGAGCGTGGTTCCGCCAGTCGGGCGACCGATGGGGTGGATGCAGGTGGGGCGGTCCTGGAAGGGGGTAAATCGAGCGTGCTGGGGGTCGAGGCGATGAGGGCGGATAGCGGCTCTGGGCTGTCTGGCGGAGCAAAGGGCATAGGGAGAGAAGCATGCGTGCTCGGCTGAACAGCGGGTCTCCAGCGGATCCCAGAGGGGTCAGACCCGAATAGACGCTGTCCTAGACAGTCAAGGGGGGTCTCTTCGAATAGAGTCGCTTTTGCTTTCCCGTAAGGTCGGTGTAGCGGAGCTTGTGGCTGCTGTAGACGGGTTGCTGCCCTCGAAAGTGCGCTTTCAGGATTCCAA
>JBGSIJ010000054.1:0-6968 GCA_041742595.1 Fimbriimonadaceae bacterium
GTGGACACCGACGGAGACATCCGCGCCACCTTCGAGTACTGGCCCTTCGGAGAAATGGTGAACCTCCCCGAAGACGGAGAAGGTCCACTCCTTTGGGTGGGAAGCCTGGGCTACTACAAGGACGTCGGCTCGCGCTACTACATGAGGGCCAGGGAGTACGAAGCGAGGTACGCCACGTGGTTGCAGATAGATCCACTGTGGCCCGGGGAGAGTGCATGGGGCTATGCACTATCGTCGCCAGTCAAGTACCAAGACCCCAGCGGAACACAGGTCCTCCGATGTACCAGAGATGTGATCGGCTCAGATATCAACCACTGGGCAATAATCGTTACCGGGGATGGTTGTAAGGGTGGAGCGCGCCTAGACTATACTATGGGCGGCGTGCTTGCTGAATGGCCACGCGAAAGGCCACTGCCGGGCGAAACGTGTGACCCCGTATCGACTAGTCCAAAGCAGGAGCAATGCCTGTGCAAAATGATAAAGGACCTGCAACGGACACCAACGAAACCTGTATGTGGTAAGTCTTGGTTACCATCATGGAGCATTACGGGCCCCGCAGCGGGTGCTCCGTATGACGTGACTCTCTGTCAAAACCCCTTCTCAGGCGGAGGGAGCTATAACGCGATAAATCATAATTGCCAGCACTTTGTAAATGCGGCTTTCGATGATTGCGGAGTCCCGGGGTTTCCATACGATTATCCAAAGCCTCCAGATTGGAGAGACATTTTCCCTTGGTGATGAGATGCCCTTAACAATGATCGCTCTTATAGCTGCGCACCTACTGCCATTAACGATCGGTCTTCGTTCTTCCGCACTACCCCCTTCTCAACAACGTTTCGGCGGACACATTGCGTTCTTCGTTACATCTGACGAAGTACCCGTAATGTGGACCAGACTTGGCACCAATGTGCTTAGTTTCGACCGCCGAAAGAGCCCAGTAAGCCTCCCCACTTGGGTGCTAGGACTACATCCTAGACGAGAAGCGCCTGTCCTAAGAGACGCCATCAGCTCTGTTCCGTACTGGCTAGCAGGACGCACAACGCCCGCAGTAGTTTCGGAGAGCGGCAGGATCTACGTTTGTCGAACTGACGGTTGGACAGAGCTAGCGCTGCCATTTTCGTCAAGCCTAGTCCTTGGGATCATCGAGAAGGAGGCTAGGGTCTATGTGATCACTCGAAGCGCCATTCACCTGGTCAAGAACGGACGCTCAGTGTCAAAGACATCGCTTCACCCACTACCGGACACCTCAGTCAAGGTTTTTGCCGTCCGAAATGACGGGCTAGGCTTTTCCGTAGCAAACCATATCGTCGAGCAATATGATCTTTATGGAAAGCGGAGATCACGGAACAAGCTTGACTACACAGTGCGCGACCTCAGGTACTGCCGAGGATTGCTTGTTGGAGTGGGAATGGGAGGAGAGAGGTTCCGCTTGGGGATGCTCAAAGGTAAGGTGGTTAGTGTAGAGCCCAGGCGGGACCAGGTCATTTTTCCCGCAACGATTTCTGCAGACGGCCAGCGCGTGGTGGGAATCCTCAGGCCCGAGCAGACCTTGGTACACTTGCCAGCCAACTAACTTGCTCAAACGCCCAGAATCCGTACAACGACAATCTCGCACAGGACTGGGCTCAACCCTTTACATCATTCTAGGATCCTGGCAGAATTGTATCAACGAGTCAGTTCGCAAAGCACTCGCACTCGCACTCGCAAGCGCGTATACCGCCATCTGCGCAAAGTGCTCCTTTCCCTCGGGTAGTCCGCCCAAAATCCTGACCAAGTCCTCAGCAGTCAGTTGTGACACGGCCTCGGTCGTCCTCCCTATGGCAATCTGGCAGAGCATGCTGGCTGAAGCGATCGAGGAAGGACAGCCGTGCGTTGCGTACGCGACGCGACGGATCACACCTTCCTCGATGATCAGCCAGATGGTCACGTACGGACCTTCGCCCTGGGTCCCGCATGAGCCGACGTGGGTGGCTCCCTCAAGCGGTCCCACGTTCCTAGGCTGCTGCACGTGGAGGGCTGCCAGTGGGCTAAGCACCTTGAAGCGCCTCCTCCAACCTCCGAACCTGCTCTTGCGTGTCCGCATGGTTGGGGTTGAGTTCTTGGGCACGGCGGAAGTAGAACAGGCCTTGTTCGAGATCACCACGCCGGTTGGCCGCTACCCCGCAGAAGAAGGCGGCCTCAGCGCATCCCATCGCTTCAAGCCGCTCCAGAAGAGGTCGCACTCGTCCCTCCTCACCTCGCTGAAGGAGCCGTCGCGCGAGCAGGAGCCCGGGCCAGTAGTTCTGGGGGTTCTCCTCGATGAGTCGCATGAGGGCCTCGTCCATCCCAATCCCCATCGACTCCACTCGCATGAGCGCTTCTTGCTCCATCCAGAGCTCGTTCTTGCCCTCGCCTCGAGCGACCGCCTCATGGGACAGGTGCATCCCCGTTCCATCCCGGTGCTTGCGCGCCGCCTCGAACCAAGCGGCCGAACCACCCACGCCAGCGATCGTCAGCCCCATCGGGGCGACCCAGCCTAGCGAAGGGCGAAGCCCTGGTAACCCGCCCGATGTTTCCCAAGCCCCAAGGGGGCGGCACAAACCCAATCCACGATCCCAAGCTCAAACCCCGAACGATCCGAACCCTGCCGAACCACCCGAACCCATCCAGAACGCAACCGCAACCCCGGCCGGGATCGAGCAGGGGCAGCCCAGGTCGCAGACCTGGGGATCCAAACGGACCGCCGACGCGGGAGTCCCGATGAATGGCGGGACGGGGAGGGCGGGCAAAGCGGCGGCGGTCCGATCCACCCGAAACTCGGTTGACTTCGGCCCTCGAACCCATCGAAATGGTTGGAGACCCGCTGCCCAAATCAGGCAAGCCGAAAGAATTAGTTCACATCACGACGAAAACCTTGCACGGACGCCGTGACGTGAGCTAAATCAGGCTGCCAAACCAAATGTCCCGTCCTGACCAAGAACCTTGCGCGGAGGGTCGGGACGGGACATTCCTTAGCCCAGGCGCGGCTAACTAGAACGTCAGCCAGATCTTCTGGGTGATGACCTGTTTGCCAACTTTTGCGGTGAGGTCCAGAGGGAAGGTGCCCTTGAGGTCCACCGGCAGCAGCACTTCGAACACCTTTCGGATGCGGCCGCGGCTGTTGTAGATGATGAAGCTCTTGTCGTTGTCGTCCGTGAACTGCCAAGTCTCGGGGATCTTCAGCGAGACCTCGCCGTCCACGCGCCCGGTCGAGAACGACTGGATGTAGATCGGGATGCGCTTGGTCTGCGGACGCTTCTTGTCCGGCACCGGCAGCGGGGGCACCTCAAACTCCACGAGGGGAGGAATCCTCAGGCTGGTCTGGATCTGGGCGGGGGGGCCGTCCTTGAGCCCCAGGGTTCCGCGAAGGACGCGGAATCCGATCGTGGCGTCCTTGGCGACCGGCGTCGAGTAGTCGATGAACGCTCGGCCCTTCTTGTCGAAGGAGGGGAAGGGAACCGTGAACTTGGCCATCTGGTCCTTGAGCGGCCCCTCGGCCCGCGTGCTCAGATCCTTGACGCCGAGGGCGTCGGTGCCCTCAAAGGTCAGCCGAATCTTGGTGGGCTCGCCCGGGAGGGGCATCCGGCCCTGAGGCTCCGGCTTGAACTTCAGCCCCACCGGCAACGCCACCGAGCGGTGCTGGACCAGCTTGACCCCGGCCAAGGCGCGCGGCAGGAAAGCCTCGTCGACCGCCGTCTCCTTGGCGAGGATGTCGTACCGAACGGAGATCTTGTCTTCCAGCGTGGGCAGGAACCCCACGTTCGGGTCCTCCAACGTGGCCTCCAGCACCCAGTTGTCGGTGCCCGCGATACCCACCGCGTTGGCCGCCATCTCGAACCCTGGGGCGGGAACGAACCGAGGGCCGTCCTTCGAGGTCCCGTCCAGGTAGCGCGCCGTAATCGAAACCTTGCCGTCCACCGCCAAGGTGAACCGCACTTCGAGGTTGTCTTTGCCCACCAGCCAACCGTTGCTCTTCTGGTCCAGGCTCACCACCAGGTCCTTTCCAAGCGGAATCTTCCCGCCGATGTGCACCTTGCGCGGCTCCCACTGGAACGCGCCCAGCCAGTCGGCTCCGGTGGCCAGCACGTCCCACTCCTCCTCGTCGATCCGTCCGTCGAGCGTGGGCGTCAGGGCAAGCCGGTTGGGCTCCGCGACCTCGAACGGCCCGGAGAACGGACGCTCGACGGCAGGTGTCTGGCCTTGAAGGCCGAAGACGAGGGCGAGAGCAGCAGACGCGATCATGATCGTCTACAAGACGGTTCTGCCAAGGCTCCCGATTCCCCGAAACGAGGAACTATCCGCCATCGCCCAGCAGCTTCTGTAGCCACCGGTCTAGGTCTTCGATCGTCTCCAGCGAGACCCCGTGCCCCATCGGGTATCGGTGCCCCTCCACCGCCGCCCCGGCCGACTCAAGAAGCACCTCGATCACGTCGGCCCCGTCGCAAGGCAACACGTCGTCCTCAAGCCCATGGCTGACGAAAACCGGCATCCCGCCCAGATCGTCCAGGGGCGCCAAAAGCATCGGCGCCCCGCTCAGAAGCACCGCCCCGGCAAACCCCGCCGGCGCCAAACCAAGCAGGCCCAGGGTGATCATCGCCCCCTGGCTAAATCCGCCCACCACCAGCGGAAGCCCATCCTCAAAGCTCTGCAGCAGCGCCGCGATCATCAGGGCGCTCTCGCGCGCCTGATCGGCGTCCGGCACGGGCGGGCTCACGCTGAAGTCGATGTCGAACCAACTGAAGCCCGGCCCATAGGCGAGGGGCGCCTGCAGCGTCACCACCTCCAGCGGGCTCGAGAGGTACGAAGCCAGCTCCATCAGGTCGTACTCGTTGCTCCCCAGCCCGTGCAGCAGGACCAGCCGGGCGCTGGCCTCTGCGTGCGGACGTCGAAGCGCCTTGAGAGGCTGCATCACCGCGTCGCACCTACATGGAACCCTGGTTGCGGCGCATCGCCCGGTATCGGCTGGCTCACCAGGCGCTCCACATGTCCCGGACCGTTTCGGACCGTAAGTGCAAAGTCCTCGACCAGCGCAGAATCCCCGTATACGTTCATCTCGACCGCCCGATCCCGGGTGTTCCACACTTCACCGTCAAGTTGCAGTCCCTCGGCCAGGTCCCGCACATGCGCTCGAAACCCCACCCCCTGAACTCGGCCCTCCACGCGCAGCCATAGACCAATCTTCGACACGCAAAGAATATGGCTGAGGCCGAGATACTCTTGCCGATCCGGCTCCCGTGCGGCTCGTCCGAAAACAGACATGATGTATGAAGTATGCGCTGGAACGAGCTATTTCCGGGGTGTCCTCGAGTTTCATGTCATGGCTTTCACCGACAAAAGCGCGCTAACTGTCCGTTAGCACCAATTTCGAGAAGACATATCGTATGATATGAACAACGTGAGGAAAGGCGGGCGGATAGCGAGGAACGGATATCGGGCGATCGTGTCGTCCATCCAAGCTCGCATCGAGTCCGGCGACATTCCGCTCGGGACTTTTCTCCCGACGGAGCGAGAGCTTCAAGAGGATTTCGGGGCCGCCCGATCGACGATTCGAAAGGTTCTCGCGACTTTGGTCGAGCAGGGCTGGGCACAGGCGGTTCCCAACAAGGGTGTGGTTGCGGGACGAGGCTTGCGTCCGGCGCCGAGCAAAGAGATCGCATTCATCGGCAACGGCACGTTTGTCCATCAGGTCCTTGAGGCCAGGTTCCGGAGCTTCTGCAACGAGCGAGGTTACAACCTTGTGTCGATCGGAGGAACCTCCAGCTACCCCATGAAGTACGCGTTGCAGCGAGTTCTGGACGCGGAGTATGCCGGGGCGCTTGTCTTTTGCTTCGACGCTTTCCCGGACCCAGAAGTGCTCGCTCAGCTCTCGCGCCAGCTACCCATCGTAGCCCTAGACCACCGTCTGGGCGCCTCGGAGACCGACTTGGTCACCTTCGACCACGAAGCTGCCGCCTACGAGACGACCTCCCATCTGATTCGTCAAGGCGCCAGCCGAGTTGGGCTGACCGGAATGCTGGACACGCTGGACGCGACCAACGCCCGGTTCCGGGGCTACATGCGAGCGATGTTCGATCACGGGCTCAAGCCCAATCCGGCGGATTTCGCATTTACCCTGACGAGCGGCCGAGACGTCCAGATAACCGACTTGCTTGAAGCCCGACTTCGTAGCATTAGCCAGCCCGATGCCCTCTTCGTGCTCCAAGATGTTTGCGTGCCTTCCGTGGTCGAGTGCGCCCTTCGCGTGGGACTTTCCATTCCGCACGACCTGCGCCTGGCTACCCTGGGCGACGAGATCGACGTCTCGGTCGACGGGGTGGGCATGACGGCCTGCGCCTTTGATTGGGAAGTGCTCGCCCAGGAAGCGTTCGCACTTCTGGCCGATCGGCTGGCCAACCTACATTCTTCTCCCATGGTGAGGATCGCTCCTCACCGCCTCGTCGTGCGCGGTCTTTGCGGAGCCCCCCGGGAACAGTGGTCGATCGAACCAGATCGTCTCACTGGGTTCCAGGGTGGTCTACCGCTTCCAAGATCCAACTATCGGTACCAGGCCCGCTGGAGCGTAGAACGCTCCGCCGAGCCGGAACTAGCCTTGCGAGCAATTCAATGAAGAAAGCCTTCACCCTTATCGAACTCTTAGTCGTGATCGCGATTATCGCGATCCTCGCCGCCATCCTGTTCCCGGTCTTCGCCCAGGCGAAGGCAGCCGCGAAGAAGACGGCCGCTCTCTCCAACGTCAAGCAGCTGGTTCTGGGCGTCAAGATGTACCAGGCCGACTACGACGACATCTTCCCGATGGGTTCCGGCGACGGCTGGTGGCAGCCCCGTGACGGCGGTTGGACCTTCGGGATCCTTCCCTACCTGAAGAGCTGGGACATCCTGCGCAACGGCGGCGACTCGCTTAGCAAGGCGACCTGGCCGGGCTGGATGGTTGGCCAGGCTGGCGCGGTCAA
>JBGSIJ010000055.1:0-29646 GCA_041742595.1 Fimbriimonadaceae bacterium
GGTGGGCGTGGCGATCTCTCGCGCGGTTGCGGGCCAGGGCCTCCCGGAGAGCGTGTTCGCTCTGGTCGAGGGTGGGATCGACGTGGGCCAGGCCCTGGTCCAGGATCCGGCGATCGCCGCCGTCGGGTTCACCGGCTCCTATCGCGGGGGCAAAGCCCTTTGGGACCTGGCCAACGCGCGGCCCCGTCCGATCCCGGTGTTTGCCGAGATGGGAAGCGTGAACCCGGTGGCAGTTCTGCCCTCGGCGGCGACCTCGGAGTGGGCCAAGCCCTACGCGGGGTCACTGACCCTCGGGATCGGCCAGTTCTGCACGAACCCCGGCCTACTGTTGGGCGGAGGACCCGAGTTCGACGCCTTCCTCATCGAGGTCGCGGCGCTGCTGGACCAGGTGCCGGAGGGCACGATGCTGACCCCAGAGATCGCGGCGAGCTACGAAGCGGGCGTTCAGCGTCTCCGCGCCCATCCGGCGGTTCGGGAACTCACTACCCCCCGCTCCGGCGCGACGCCGGCGCTCTTTGTGACTGCCGCTGCTGCCGTGGAGGCGGACCCCGATCTTGCCGAGGAGGTCTTCGGGCCCTGTGCCCTTGCCATCGATGGGCTCTCCCCGCAAGAGCTTCCCGTTTTTGTTGGGAGTCTCAAAGGTCAGCTAACCGGCACCGTCCTCGTCGGCGATGAGCCGAAGGATGTAGCCGGCCCCGTGCTGGAAGCCCTCGCCCAAACCTGCGGCCGGGTTATCGTGAACGGCATGCCCACCGGCGTCGAGGTCGGCGAGGCGATGCACCACGGCGGCCCCTGGCCCGCCAGCACCGACTCTCGCTTCACCAGCGTAGGCACGGCGGCCATCCGCCGGTGGCTCCGCCCGGTCTGCTACCAGGGCGTCCCCAAAGACCTGCTTCCCCAAGAGCTTCTCTAGGGTCTGTGCCTCGCCATTGGGGCGAGCGACAAGGTGAGGAAGATGCTAGGGTGAGCCCCAGCATCTTCCTTCTCGGTGCCTCTAGTGCCGGGATGGGCCGCGATTGTTCGTGGAGCGAAGAGGGTGGGCTAGTCCCATTTGATCAGGTCGGAGAATGGCCCGGCTGTCAGCTGGAATTGCGATCCCCCGCTTGCATCCATGGTCCACACATGATGGGTGCCCGAGCGGTTGCTTGTGAAGGTGATCGCAGAGCCATCGAGAGTCCAGACCGGTTCGCGGTCGTCCGAACCGGGGGATTGGCTCAGGTTCGTTGGTGAGCCGCCGGTTGCAGTCATCTTGTAAACCTCAACATCGGTGTCCCGGTCCGTCATGAAGACAATCTCAGTCGAGTCGGGGGACCACGCTGGGTTTCCTTCGTAGGAGCCATAGCCCGAAGTTAGGTTCAGTTGGTTTGCTCCCGTTGGCGACATAACGTAGATGTCGAAGAACCCGCTTCGGCTCGTCCGGAAGGCGATGTGCGAGCCATCCGGCGACCAGGCCGCATCAAAGTCATTGTCCAGGTGGTTTGTGAGGTTCACCGGAATGGCTTGCGGGGTTAGCTTCACGGAGTAGATCTCGTAGTTGCCGTCGCGATCGGTGGTGAACAGGATCGTCTTGCCGTCCGGAGACCAGGATGGCTGAGAGTCGCTTGCTGGATGGTTCGTCAGGTTGGTCAGGCTTCCGGTGGCCACCTCGAAGAGGAAAACGTCGTAGTTCCCGGTCCGATCGCTAGTGAAGGCGACCATGCTGCCATCGGGAGACAGAGATGGCTGGAAGTCCGAGCCGCCGTCCGAGCTCAGGTTGAAGAGGTTAGCTCCGCTGGCGTCCATGATGTAGACCTCACGGTCGCCGTCGCGATTGGAGGTGAAAGCGAGGGACGGGGGAATCGATGTGCTGGCAATGCCCCAGTTTGGCTCTCGATCGTTGGCAAGGTTGTTGCTCAGGTAGGTCGCGGATAGACCCTGGTCGTCGATCGTCCAGACCTGGTACGTGCCGGTTCGGTTGCTTGTGAACGTGAGGACACCTCCGTTCGGGTCCCACGACGGTTCCCGATCGTCTGACGGGTTGTTGGTTAGGTTAGTCTGGGCTGCCCCTGACGGGAGCATGGAGTAGACCTCGATGTTCGTGTCCCGGTTTGTGTAGAAGGCGATGCTAAGGCCGTCGGGCGACCAAGAGGGGCCGGCATCGAAACCTGGGGAGTTCGTGAGATTGGTTTGGTTCGTTCCGTTCTTCTTCATCGAGAACACGTCGAAGTTCCCGCTCCGCGTGCTGTAGAACGCGATCCTCTTGCCGTCGGGGGACCAAGTGCCTCCCTGATCGAGATATGGATTGTTGGTTAGGTTGGTCGGATTCGACCCATCTGCCTTCATCTCGTAGACCTCGAAGTTCCCATCTCGATCGGTGGTGAACAGAATCGACTTGCCATCGGGCGACCAGATCGGCTGGGAGTCGCTTCCCGAATTGTTCGTGAGGTTGGAGACGTTCGATCCGTCAACGTCCATGATGTAGACCTCCGGGTTTCCCATCCGGAAGCTCGTAAAGGCCACTTTGAGCCCGTCTGGTGACAAGGCGGGCTGAAAGTCCGCCGAGCCGTTGCGACTAAGGTTCAGTTGGTTGCTCCCATCTTCGTCCATCACGAACACCTCACGGTTGCCAGTGCGGTCGGACGAGAACGCGATCTTTGGGGCACTCGCCCCAACTGCCGATAGCCCGAGGCAGAGGATCGCCGCGATCCCACTCCGTAGTCCGAGCCTAGAATTCTTGAATGTCATGGTTGCTCCTTCTGGGCTTTGCGCCCAGTGCACCTTCGGAACCTTCCGGAGGCTAGGAACATCTTGGGAAAAGAGGTGTGACCAAACTGTGACGACGTTCCGGAGAGCAGATCGCGAACCGAAACCTTGCACGGACGCCCTTACGAGACGAGGAGGGCCGGGCCCAGACACAAGAAAGGCCCCTCATCGCCAACGCGAGAGGGGCCCTTGCCTAGGATAATTGCCTAGTAGATGCTATCCGGGAAGTAGAAGTCCTTCGCGTTCTCCTTCGTGATCAGGTCGAGGTTGATGACAACCTTTTCCTGGGGAGCGGCGCCACTCTTCTTGCCGGCCTTGAGGTCGGCGATGGCTCGCTCGATTCCGGTCTTGATCATGCCGGGCGGGTAGGTGATGTTGGCGGGGAACAGGGGGTCGCCATCCATCACGCGCTTCACGATGTCTTTCATGCCAGCGCCGCCGAAGATGAACTTGATGTCCTTTCTACCGGCTTCCTTCATGGCCTGCTCGGCTCCGAGGGCCATGTCGTCGTCGCCCGCCCAGATCGCGTCGACCTGCTTGTGCTTCAGCAGCATGGTCTGCATGACTTCGAGCGCCTTGGCGCGGTTCCACATGCCCGGCTGGCTGTCGAGGACTTCAATGCCCGGGTTCGCTTTGAACACTACGTTGGCAGCGTCCACTCGAGCGGTGTCGACCGTGCAAGGCACGCCCTGGAGGACGAGGATCTTGCCCTTGCCGCCCAGTTGCTTGACGATGAACTCGGCGGACATGCGGCCGAAGGCTACGTTGTCGCCTTCCAGGAACACGTCGGCGACCGGCTCTAGGAATCCGCGGTCCACATTGACGATGTAGATGCCCTTCTCATGGACCTGCTTGGCTACAGGAGTGAGGGGCGCGCTCTCGGTGGCGAGGATGACGATCCCGTCCACGTTCTGCGCCATCATCGTCTCGATGTCGGCGATCTGAGAGGTCGGGTTCTGGGCGGTCTTAAACACCCATTCGACGTCTTTGTGATCCTTCATCGCCTGCTCGGCCCACCAGACTACGCCGGCAGTCCAGCCGTGGTCGGCAGCGGGAATCGAGACGCCGATCTTCAGCTTCTTCTCGGTGTTGGCGGCGGTGCCGTCGGTTGGCTTGGTTGCCTCCGGCGCGGGGCTGCTGCAGCCGGCCATGAGGGCGGCGCCGAGCCCGATCGCCGCGATCCATCGCAATGCGTTCTTCATCGTTGAAATCTCCTGTTGTGTAGCTATCGGTCGTTTGAACCGCGCTGAATCAGCACGGCCAAAAGAATGATGACGCCTTTTACAAGGCCCTGCCAGTAGTTTGAGACGCCCGAGGCCACCAAGAGGGTGTTGATGATGCCAAGAATGAGGACTCCGTTGACGGTGCCCCACACCCGACCCTTGCCTCCGGCAAGGCTGGTGCCTCCAATGACGACCGCCGCAATGGCGTCCAACTCGTTGAGTTGGCCCAGTCCGGAGGTCGAAACCGAGTTCATCCGCGCAAGCTGCAGGAATGCCGCCACGCCGCAAAGAAAGCCGAGGATGGCGAACGAGGCCAGTTTGACTCGAGACGTGGCGATCGCCGAGTAACGGGCGGCCCGCTCGTTGGCGCCCACCGCCACCACATGCCGGCCCAGCCTCGTGCGGTTCAGCAGGAAGGCCACCGCAAAGGCAGTGAGCAGGAACAGCACCGTCGCCCAGGTGAAGAGCGGGCTGCCGTCCGGCAGACTCGGGAAGGGAAGGCCTCCCTTGGCGACTCGCGGCAAGATCGTGTTGCTAGCGGAGCGGATCTCTCCGCCCTCCGCAGAGACTAGGGTGAGGGATCGGTAGCCGACCAAGCCGCCGAGAGTAGCGATGAACGGCGCGATGCGTCCTACTGTCACCAGGAGGCCATTGATCACCCCAAGCAGAGTGCCCAGGCCCAAGGCAGTGAGCGCTCCAACCGCCACGGCTTGGGTTTCGCCTGCCCCGCTTCCCATCTGTCGGTTGACAACCGTGAGACCCACTGCTGCGGCCAGCGCCATGAGCGAACCCACCGAAAGGTCGATCGCGCCCACGGTTATGACAAGGGTCATCCCGATCGCCATGATGCCGATATAGGCGTTCTGGTTCAGGAGGTTACGCAGGTTCTCCGGACTGAGGAAGAAGTCTCGCTGCCAGACCGCGCCGATGCTGAACAGCAGGATTAGCGCCAGTAGGCTGCCATACCGCTCAAAGAAACCGGCCTTCAAGCGCCCACTCCCGCTGCCAACCGCATGATGTTCTCTTCCGTCATTTCCGTTCCTGAAAGCTCTCCTGCGATGCGTCCTTGGCGCATCACGATAATCCGGTGGCACAGGCCGATCAGCTCCGTCATCTCGCTGGAAATCAGCAGGCAAGCCATGCCTTCGGCGGCCAGCCCGTTCACCAGTTGGTAGATTTCACGCTTGGCTCCGACGTCTACGCCACGAGTAGGCTCGTCGAGGATAAGCGACTTGGGCTTGGTATCCAGCCACTTGGCGAGCGAAACCTTTTGCTGGTTGCCTCCGCTCAGGCTACCGACGGGGGCATCCACGTCGCCAACCCGAATCCCCAGCTTCTGAACCCAACCCTCCACGGCGGCCTTTTCCTGTGCGCGATCCACCACCGGATTGGCGTAGTGGGCCAGGTTGGCTAGGGTGGCGTTCTCGGTGGTGCTCAGGGTGAGGTGCAAGCCAAGCGCCTTACGGTCTTCGCTTACGTACGCAATGCCCGCTTCAACCGCTTCTTTGGGCCCCTTCGCGGAGACCGGCTTCCCGTCCACCTGCACCTTGCCGGTGCACGGACGAAGGCCCATGATCGCCTCGGCGGTCTCGGTTCGGCCCGCTCCGATCAACCCGGCGAGACCCAGAATCTCGCCCGGTCTGAGCGAGAACGAGATGCCTTCGACAAGATTCGGAACCTGGAGGTCGGCAACGTTGAGGAGAGGGGCGACATCGGGCAGCGCGGACTTGGCCGGGTAGACGTCGCCCAACTCGCGACCTACCATCAGGCTGGCAAGCTTTGCCGCGTCCGCGTCTCCCGCTGCAATGGAGGCCACGTGCTTGCCGTCGCGCAGAACCGAGATGTCGTCGCAGACTTCGAGGACTTCCTTGAGGATGTGGGAAATGTATATGACCGCGATCCCCTGGCTCCGTAGGTCGCGGATGAGGGCGAAGAGCGAGCGGATTTCCTTGTCGCTCAGGACGGCCGTCGGCTCGTCCATGATCAGCACCTTGGCCTCGTGGCTGATTGCCTTGGCAATCTCGACCAGTTGCTTGTTGGCGAGCGAGAGGCTGGAAACGAGGTCCTCGGGCGAGAACTCCGCTTGGACCTTCTTCAAGGCGTCCGCTGCTGCCGCGCTTTGGCGGGCTCGATCGATGCCCGGGCCTTTGAGCGGCTCACGGCCGAGGAAGATGTTCTCGGCGACGGTCAGCGGCTCGATTAGGTTGAGCTCTTGGTGGATCATCACCACACCTTGGGCCATGGCTTCGCCGGGGTTGCGGAAGACCATCGGCTTACCGTCGAGCAAGATCTCGCCTTCGTCCGGCGTCTCGATCCCGCTGAGGATCTTCATGAGGGTTGACTTGCCCGCGCCGTTCTCGCCGATCAGGCCATGGACGCGGCCCGGCTCGAAGGAAAGAGACACCCCGTCCAAGGCACGTACGGCGGGGAATTGGCGGGCGATGTGGCGGACTTCCAGCATGGCGTTGACCGAGCGTCAGGTGATCTTAGCAGTTTGACGCCTCTCGTCGTTCCGGTGCGGGATCGCCCGCAAGAAAACGGACGGCGAACGGAAGACCGTCCGCCGCCCGAAGCAAGGGCAAAGGCAACAGAAGCTAGCGTCGTCGCTTGATCAGCAAGACGAGGCCAAGCCCAACGATCGCAAGAGAAGCCGGCTCGGGAACCGGGGTCACAAGCGCTTCCGCCGTGAACTGGGTGTCTCCGGCCGGGTAGCTAAAGCCGTTAAGGTTGTTCTGGTTGGTCCCCACGTACACCTGGATTGTGTGCAGGGGGTCCACGGCGATCACCTCGTTGAAGACCCCGGGGTTGGATCGGGCGTGGTCGAAGAGCGTGACGCCAGCGGTAACGTCAGAGACCCGCACGAGCGCATCGTCCCACCAAACAAGCGGGTTCGAGAGCTGAACGGTGGCCTGGACGCGGATGCTGGCGACATTGGGGATGAAGCGGTAGTAGAGGGCTCCGCTTGTACTTGCCCTTGATTGGGTCGCCGTCTGAACGAGCACCCAGGCGCTAGCTTCCTGCAGGATGCCCCACTGGTGCGTAACGGCGGTCTCGGCCCCGGAGGACGGGGCAAAGACGGACCTCGTGATGCTGTGCCCATTCTGCCCCGTCAAGTCGAGGTCTACATAGCCCCCCGCAAAGTTGAAGCCACCGTTGGTGCCGGCGTACGCATCGCTGGCGTACACCGCAACCGGCGCAAAGACGGCAAGCGCCGAGGATCCCAAGGCAACGAAAGCCAAGATGGCCAAAGGTCGAATCATGCAACACCTCCAAATCGTGAAGGTCAGAGAAGGGCTCCAGGGGACCTCGCTCCTGAGCAAGAATCCGATGGGGTCTTTCGGAGACCTTCGAGAGGAAGCATATCGTGAAAATACTAGGCACGGACCCCCGTGTCATTAGAACCCATGACACGAATCTTTGTCCTAGTCCGGGGATGGTAGCCTCTGGTCCGGGATGGGTAGCAGTTTTCACGCTCAGCACGCACCTTTCGGCGCCTTTGCCAGCTTCACGGTAGGACGCCATGGCATGAGGGGTGGCCTCGGCACCGCGCTCTCCGGTCCAGCGGATCAGAACGTGTACGTAGGGTTTCGCAATGGTGGAGGGGATTGGCAGGCGTTGCCTTTCTTCGAAGCCTCCCAGTCGGCGGACTCGGGTTACACGGGAGAGGATCAGGAACTACCCAAGGGGCAGGGTGTTCAGCGGAGGACGTTGCGGGAAGGCGAGTTCGATCGGGTCCTCGGCAATGCGAGCGACCGCTGGACGGCCGGCCCTTTCTCTTTCGTGGTGTATTCGCCCTTTGGGAAGGTGTCCCCCCCGACCGAATGGTCACCGACCGAGGCGCGGAACGCCTTGCTTCCGGCCGTCTACGCATTGCTCGAGTACCGTAACGAGACGGTGGAGCCAGCCCAGCTAATGTTCGGACTGGGGACTAGCGGCGACCCGCAAAGGCCCTTGAACGATCAGGCCCCGGATCTCGCGGGGTTCGCAATGGGAAACCGGCTCGGGTACGCAACTGCCGCCGCGCCGAACGTGCGAATGGTCCAGGCGTTCAACGTGTTCGATCCGGTCTACTTCGACGAGTCGGGTCTTCACCGCCTCGGGCCGGAAAGCGCGCTCATCGTGGACGTCGCGCCCGGCCAGTCGGTGTCTGTGCCGATCGCCCTGGGCTTCTTTGAAGACGGAGAGGCGACTTCGGGAATTCGCGCCCGGTACGCCTACGCAGAATCGTTTTGCTGCCTCGAAGATGTGCTCAGGGAGGCCCTCGAGCGTGCGCCGGAGAAGATCGCCCTAGCCGTCGCGGCCGACTCGTACGGGGAGGGCCTGACCTCCGACCAGCGGTTCCTTCTCGCACACTCGGTCCACAGCTATTACCCAAGTACCGAGCTTCTGAAGGAGAAAGGGGGCGGCTACGTTTGGGTAGTCAACGAGGGCGAGTACCGGATGATGAACACGTTCGACCTCACGGTGGACCACCTCTTCTTCGAACTCGAGTTCCATCCGTGGGCGGTTCGGGACGTTCTGGACCTGTTCGTCGATCGCTACTCCTACCACGACACCCTCCACGACCCCGCCGGCAACTCAGCGCCGGGGGGGCTGAGCTTCACCCACGATATGGGTGTGGCAAACCAGTTCTCGCCCATGACACGGTCCTCGTACGAGTGCGTGGGCTTGACCGGGTGCTTCTCTCAGATGACGATCGAGGAGTTGCTGAACTGGGTCGTCTGCGCCAGCGTGTACGGCCTCAAAACCGACGATCTGCCCTGGCTGCGGAGCAAGCTGGCTACCCTTGAAGCTTGTATGCAGAGCCTCTTGGCCCGTGAGCATCCGGACCCCGAGAAGCGGAACGGGCTCTTCCAGTGGGACTCCGATCGTTGCGGGCCGCACGGCGCCGAGATCACCACCTACGACAGCCTGGACGTTAGCCTGGGCCAGACTCGAAACAACCTCTACATGGCGGTCAAGGCCTACGGGGCTTGGCTCAGCCTAGGCGAGGCGTTCCATAGGATTGGGCGCGAAGCCGAAGCCAAGCTGTGCATCGAGGCCGCCAACCGGGTGAGCCGGACGGTACTGTCCAAGGCGGAGCCCGACGGGCTGTTCGCCGCGGTCTTCGAGGGCGGAAATGCGTCGCGGATCATCCCGGCGATCGAGGGCCTCGCCTATCCGCTCTACCTGGGGCTTCCCATGGACTCGGAGTTGGTCTCGGCGCTCGGCCGGCATCTCGCGGGAGTCCTCAAGTCTGGGGTCTGTCTGGACTCGGTGAGCGGTGGATGGAAGCTCAGTAGCACAAGCAAGAACACCTGGTACTCCAAGATCGCGCTCTGCCAGTGGGTTGCCTCCCGGCTGTATGGAGACCTCCTTCCCGAGGTCGCGAAGGCTCCTGCCGATGCGGCGCATCGCGCTTGGATGGAGGGCCCCTGCGGCCCGTGGGCCTACTGTGACCAGATCGCCAGCGACACGGGCGTGCCGATGGGCTCCAAGTACTATCCGCGCGGCGTTACTGCTTGGCTCTGGGTCTAGCGGTTTTGGGTCTAGCGGTTCTGCCGTTGGGCAAGCAGAAGCCAGTCCTCCTCGGTGGGCGGGCAGAAGTCATCGCCGGCTTGCGTGGCCTGTCGAGTACCCGCCCGAGGGCACACCCAGCTGCAACTAGGGCTGGGTCCGAGGTGGGCTAGGTTGGCCCGAAACGATTGGCCCGGGGTGTAGATCAGGGTCCAGTCTTTGTTGCCGGCGGCGTAGTGGCCGGGATGCTCGCCTACCACCCGATCCGCCATCGGTACCCGCTCGAAGTAGCCGGGAAGCGATTCGAGGAGATTTCGCGCGATCCCAACCTGACTGGCTCCCGGGCGGTTCAGAGCCTCGAACCAGGGCATCTGCGCTCCCAGGAAGGGCGGCTCGACTTTTTCCGAGATGGGCTCGATCTCGGGCGTCCACATCATCCAGACCTCGTTGCATCCATAGGTGAAGCCGCATGCTCCCGAAAGAAGGGAAGCGTACAGACCGCGTCGGACCTCTCGGTCGTCGAGCACGCCTGGCAATCGGCCAAAGTCGTTCGGGATTGCCCTCGTAGCTCGGTTCGCCGTTGATCGTTGGCTTCACCGACGTAAGCAGGTAGTCGGCGTAGGCCATCTCGCCCGGCTTGCTCTCCGTGGAGTGCCCGCTTTGGTACAGATTGAAGTCTAGCCAGGGTTCGTGGTGGAGCAGCCGCGAGGAGGAGTTCCCGCCGCGAGGATGATACGTCACAAGCTGGCCCTTGCCGTGAAGTTCGGTACCCATCGCTCTCCAGATGTCCAGGCTGGGGTCCGGCTCCCGATCCCCGCCGAGGATCCAAACCACGTTGGCACGGCTGCCAAACCTCCGAGCAAGGTAGCTGGCGTAGGCTTTCGAATTCCCGGGCTCGAAGACCTTGCCGCCCGGGAAGATGAGGTTCTCCTCCTCGACGGCGTAGGCGCCCCACGTGGGCAGCAGGCCAACGTAGAGGCCTCGCTCCTGAGCGAGGTCTAGGACGCTCTCTACCCAGTCGAAGTACGAATCGTTCGGGGTGGCGGGGTCCTGGTCCCCAAGAGGTAGGTCGCCGTACGCGTTTGGGCTTGTGAGTCCGTTGAACTCGGGGATCGCTACGGTCTGAACCACGGTAAAGCCCTTGCCCGCGCGGTCGCCCAGGTACCGCACGACTTCCTCGCGGGTCAGGCGATGCAAAAGCTCCCAGGCGGTGTCGCCCAAGTACGTGAACGGGGCTCCGTCTTCGGTCATGAGGAACCGGTGGCTAGGATGGACGAGCAATTTCTGCATGGCTACTTCTCGATAATCTCTGCGAGGCCCAGATCTAGGTATTGCCCGCCGTTGGTGTTCCGAACGTGGGCGGCCAAGGTGTGTTTGCCGGGAGAAAGATGCACTCCCATCAGGGCGGCGTAGCGGTATCCCGTCTGGTAGCCGCTGGTGTGGTGGACCTGCCGCCCGTCTAGGTAGACGGTGACGTCTTCGTCGTGATGAATCCGAAGGGTGAGCTTGGCGCTGGCCTTGGTGGTCACGAAGTCGCGACGTATCCAGAGATCGCTGGAGTCCCACTTGGTCCCCACGATCGCTCCAGGCGTGCCCTTGGTGCCAAACCCCCCGGGGCCGGTCATCCAGTCCGAGCAGTCGAAGGAAGGGTTCGCCCAGTTCTCGGGCGGCGCGGTCTCCGAGTAGCTCCAGGTCTGAGGCGACTTCTCCGAAGTCGGGACCACGAGTTCGATCACCGGAGGCGGAAGCAGGAGAGCCTTGGTGAGAGCCCTGACCTTCTTCGCGTTCACCTTCAAAACCTCCCGGTCGTAGGTCAGGAGTCCGTTGGCTTCCGTCTCCACGTCGGTGGTCTGGGTGTAGACCGCGCCCGAGAGCCCAGGATCGCCTTGGAGTAGCCGGAGTCCTTCGAAGATGCCCGCGAAGCGGTCCCCCAGTTCCTTTGCGTTCTTGAAGCTCTGGTACCCCCAGGCCTCTTTCTGCCACATGTGGCCGGGAACGGGGAGCCCAAGTCCTCCAAACTCGCCAAGGAACGCGGCCCGCGTCGCCTCTGGCTCTGGCGAGGCTGGACCCGGGTAGACATGCCAGTCCAGCAGGTCGCCGACTCCCTTGTCCGTCCATCCGCTGGCGTTCACCGCGAGGCGAGACGGATCTAGTTTCTTGGTGAGGTCGGTCATCCGCTCGGTATCGAACTGGCCCCAGCCCTCGTTGAACACGACCCAGCCCACGATGCAAGGATGGAACTCACGCGCGGCGATCATGGCCCGATGCTCGACCTCGTGCTGGACCTTGTCCGCGTCGGTACGGTTGTCGCCCGCCGGCATGTCCTGGAAGACCAAGATTCCCATCCGGTCGCAGGCGGCGTACCAAGTCTCCGGCTCCACCTTCACGTGCTTGCGGATGAAGTTGAATCCGAGGTTCTTGGTGGCCACGAGGTCGAACTTCATGGCCCGATCCGTGGGCGCGGTGAAGATGCCGTCCGGCCAGTAGCCTTGGTCGAGGGGGCCGATCAGGAAAGTGGGCTTGCCGTTCAGTTTGATTCGGGTGATGCCTCGCTCGTCCTTGGAGACCTCCACGTCGCGGAATGCGAAGTAGCTCTCGACCTGGTCGACGGGGGCCCCCTTGCCATCGAGAAGACGGACTCGTACGTCGTAGAGGATTGGCGACTCAGGAGTCCAAGCTTGCGGGGAGGGCACCGTCAAACTTAAGTTGGCCGAGACGGGCTTCGTTTCCGTCGCGACCACCTGCCCGGCTTGTATGACCGTGGCTTCGATCATGGCACTGGTTGGCGCGTTGGTCTTGACCTGGAACCGGACCTTGCCGGTCTTGCGGTCCGCCGTCATCTCAAGCTTGTCGATCGAATGCTCGGGCAGGGGCTCCAGCCAGACGGTCTGCCAGATCCCGGTGCAAGGGGTGTAGAAAATGCCTCCGGGCTTGCGGACCTGCTTCCCGCGGGGTTGGCCGCCCGCATCGGTCGGGTCCTGCACGGCCACCACGATCTCCTGCTCGCCCTTCTTCAGGAAGGGGGTGATCTCGAAGGAGAAGGGATCGAAGCCGCCTCGGTGGATTCCCAGGTCGTGGCCGTTCACCCACACCTGCGCCTGCCAATCGACCGCGCCGAAGTGCAGCATCCAGCGCTTGCCGCTGGCGATTTTCACCGACTTTCGGTACCAGACGGTGGCGCCGTCTGGCACCATGCGCCCGATACCGGAGAGCTTGGCCTCGACGGGGAAGGGAACCGTGATGGTCTCGCTGTAGGAATCAGGCTTCCGGGTTCCCTGGGCCTGGATGGCCAGTTCCCACGGGCCGTTGAGGTTCTTCCAAGCCTTCCGCACCAGGCTAGGCCGCGGGTACTCCGGCCGCGGGCGTTCCGGACGGACGTCCTTCGCCCACCGGGTCACGAGGCTGTTCTGCCCGAGGGCGATCGCCGCCGGAAGCAGGAGGGCCGATATGCCGAGAACCGCGAGCAAGCTGTGCGCCATGGCGCGAGGCTACCGCTAGTTAGGCTTGGGGGAAGGCTTGGCGCCTGCAACGCCATGAAAGACAGTTGTCGCCGGCCCTGTCATCAGGACTCCAGACTCCAGAACCTCGATTTCCAGGCGGCCGCCCGGCAAGTCGATCTGGACCTTGGGCTCGGCGAGGTCAATGGCCAGAGCGGCCGCGGCCGAAGCGCATGCCCCGGTCCCGCACGCAAGCGTGATTCCGGCTCCGCGCTCCCAGGTGCGCTGGATAAGATGCCCGCGATCGACCACTTGGATAAAGTGCACGTTGGTGCGATGCGCGAACCGCTTGTCGTGCTCAAGCATCGGTCCCCAGTCTTCCAAGGGGACGGCGGCGACGGCCGGCACGAAGATGACCAAGTGCGGATTCCCCATGGAGACCGCCGTTCCGCGGAGGCCCTGGAAGCCGAGTTCCTCGTTCACAAACCGCTCGCCCGCAAACCGTAGCCCGATCTTCTCTGGAGAGAAGGATGCCGGCCCCATGTCCACCTGGATCTGTCCATCTTCTCGAAACCGCACCGTGAGCTTTCCGGCTCCCGTCTCGAACTCGGCCTTCTCGTCAAGGGCGTAGCCACGGTCCCGGGCAAGTTGGGCGGCGCATCGGAGTCCGTTGCCGCACATCTCGCTAAGCGAACCGTCCGGGTTGAACATTCGCATGCGGAAGGGAGACTCGTTGCCAGCCTCCAAAAGGATGAGCCCGTCTCCGCCTACCCCGCGCCGCCGGTCGCACAACAAACAAGAAAGCTCCGCGAGGTCGCCGTTAGGCAGGCCCTCGCGGAGCGTGTCGAGCATCACGAAGTCGTTTCCGATCCCGTGCATTTTCACGAACGGAATCGTTCCCGCCTCGGTCACTCCTGGTGTCGTTCGCCGTCGTCGTGCGGACGTTGTCCGCCGCCGATCGGCTTGCTGGGCACGATGCTCGCAACGGCGTGTTTGTACACGAGCTGCGTGGGCTTGCCGGGAGCATCCAACAATACGGTGAACGCGTCGAAACCGCGAACCAGACCTCGCAGTTGAACACTGTTCGTCAGGTAGATCGTGACGCTAATTCCTTCTTTTCGTACCTGGTTCAGGAACATATCCTGCAGGTTAATCGCTTTGGCCATGCTGTTTAATCCTCAATCAATCCAAATTCAAAATACCAATCGCCTGCTCGAGCAGGCCAGCCTGGCTGTCGGACTCTAGCCAATGAAGGCTCGGCTCCGATCGCAACCACGTGCGTTGCCTCTTTGCATATCGCTTCGTGTCACGAGCAATCTCCAGGAGTGACTCCTCCCAGCTCATGCTCTCACCAAGATAGCGATAGAGGGAGCGGTAACCGATCGCGCGAAGGCCGGGTGCATCCTCGGGAACGCCGCGCGAACGGAGACTCTCCACCTCCGCTAACCACCCATTCTGCACCATTTTCTGGGTGCGAATTGCTAGTCTTTCTTCCAAAACCGCAACAGATGGTTGGATTGCCAGCTTGACCTTCTTGAAGGGCGGTATGTGGACGCTCAGCTTGGGGCTTTTGGCGAGAGCCCGTTCAAGGGCTCGCCGAACCCGAGCCGGGTTTTGGAGGTCGATGCTGGCCGCTACTTCGGGGTCTTTCTCTTGAAGCCGGGCGACCATGCTCTCGAGGCTCTCAAGGTTTAGCTGTTCGCGCAGTTCGGGGTCCGGGGCGCTTTCCATGTTCGCGTACTCCTCGAACAAGGCGCGAACATTGAGGCCGGTACCCCCTACCACCACCGCCGAGCGGCCTGATTCGTAGCAGCGGACCAACTCCGCCAACGCCAGCTGGACCCACTCGCCAACTCCAAAGGCCTCCTCCGGCTCGCGCAGGTCGAGGAGCGCATAATGCTCCTTGTGGGCAGGCTTCGCGGTACCTACGTCGAGGCCGCGATAGACCTGGAAGGCGTCGGCGTTGACCAGTTGGGCGTCCAGCCGGTCCGCCAAGGCCTCCGCAAGCGCGGTCTTGCCGGAGCCGGTTGGCCCCATGACCGCAACGAGATGCGGCGTCAGCTCGTCTTGGTCAGTGCGAATTTCTTGCCGTCCTTCGCCGTGACGTCGACTTCGTTCTTAACGGTGAAGTCGCGGATCTTCTTCTCTTTTCGGAAGGTGCCGAAAGCCTGGGCCTTGTCTCCGTCCTTGAACTTCGCGTCGAGCTCGCCCTGCCCGTAGACGTTGACCGACTCCTTCTCGCCCTTAAGCTTGAGGACGTAATACTTGTTGCCGGCTCGGCTTGTCTTGCGCTCCAGCTTCTCGATCTTGCCAGCCACCGTGACCGGCTTGCCGTCGAACTTGGCGGCGTCTTTCACCAGCGCGTCCGGCGTTAGCGTGTCGGCGTGAAGGAGGGCGGAAGAGAGAAGAAGAATGGCGATGCTGAGTCTTTTCATCGTTAGAACTCGATCAGGGAGGTTACGGGGTAGCCGAGAAGGGCTTCGCGGCCGTTCAGAAAAGTAAGTTCCACCAAGCAGCCGAATCCGCATACTTCGCCCTTCAGCCGCTCCACAAGGCGCGCCGAGGCGGCGGCTGTTCCGCCGGTGGCAAGGAGGTCGTCAACGATGTAAGCCTTCTGTCCAGGCTCCACCGCGTCGACGTGCATCTCGACGGTATTGGTGCCGTACTCAAGCGCGTACTCCTCGGAGATCCGGTCGTAAGGTAGTTTGCCAAGCTTGCGGGCCATCACGAAAGGAACCTTAAGGGCAAGCGCAACCGGAACGCCGAAGATGAACCCGCGGCTCTCGATGCCAACGATCGCTTCGGCGCCTTTGGCTTTCGCATCGGCCGTCAAGAGGTCGACGACCTCCTGGAAGGCTGCAGCGTTCTCCAAGACTGGAGTGATGTCCTTGAAAAGAATGCCGGGCTTAGGAAAGTCCGGCACGTCGCGGATCAACGATTCCGCCAGCAATGCGCTCATGGGCACGAGGATACCAGCGCGCCCTAAGGAAGGCCCTTGAGGCTGGGCGCGTCCCGCTGGACCGCCTGCTCGATCTCAAAGAAATCGGCCGGCTTGAACCCGCTTACTCCGGCCACCAAGTTGGAGGGGAACGCTTCGATCAGCGTGTTGTAGTCCCTCACGCATGCGTTGTAATATTGCCGCGAATTCGCGATCAGCTTCTCGGTTTCCCCAAGTTGGCGCTGGAGGTCCAAGTAGTTCTCGCTCGCCTTGAGGTCCGGATACGCTTCGGCAAGCATCAGGGCCTTGGTGACGCCCTGCGAGACCTCGCTTTCGGCGGTCGCCCGCCCACGAATGCTCGTTTCCGCCAGAGCGCGGTTGCGTGCTTCGATCGTGCGGGTGAAGGTGTCCTGCTCGTGCTGCGCGTAGCCGCGGACGGTCTGCATCAGGTTGGGAAGCAGCTCAGACCGGCGCTTGAGGAACACGTCCACGTCTGACCACGCATTGCGCGTCAACTGGCGCATCGTGGCCAACTTGTTAAAGCTGACCACGAGAAGCACCGCCACCAGCAGCCCGATTCCGGCGATTACGTACAGAACAACTTCCATTGGTTACGGCTCCAAATCGGGTCCCGGCTCCCAGCCCATAGCGCTGGCTTGCTGAAGGACTTTGACGTACATCGGGCGGTCGACCCGGATCTGGCAAGAGAGCCGGAACTGGCCGAGAACGCCGTCTTCTTCCAGGGAGGCCTTCTCGGCTTCGCCGTAGGGGGGCTCCTCGCTTACGAACTCCACGCGGCAGGTCGTGCACTTTGCTTGGCCGCCGCACCGGTGGCTAATGTCCACCCCGCTCCTCTCGATAGCGAGAGCGAGCTTCTCGCCTTCCTCGGCCTCGAACGACGGGAATCCTTCCACGTTGACTGTGTGTGTCATCTGACGAACTTTACACGTCTCCGGGGCCGGTTGGGATGCGGGACGTAAAATGTGCGCGTGATTCAAGAGGAACGACTCGTCTCTCTCTTCCGCGACCTGTGCCTGATCGACGCCCCCTCGCTCAGGGAGGCCGCCTCCGTGGCCTTCACCAAGCGCTACCTGGAGCAGATGGGACTCGACGTAACGGAGGACGACGCCGGGGCGAGGATTGGCGGGAACGCCAACAACCTGATCGCGTGGTGCCGGGGAACGCTGCCCAACGCCCCCAAGGTCTTCCTTAGCGCCCACTTCGACACCGTCGAGCCTACCGACGGCCTCGTCATCGAGGAGCGGGACGGAGTGTTTTACTCCTCGTCCGATACCATCTTGGGCGCGGACGACAAAGGCGGTATGGCCCCGGCAATCGAAGCGGTCCACGCATTGATCGAGTCCGGCGAGCCTCATGGCGACGTCTGCCTGCTCCTGTCCGTTGCCGAGGAGATTGGCCTGCGCGGGGCAGCCGCCCTCAAAATCCAGGACCTGGGGCTCGACTTTGGCTACGTCCTCGATACCGGCCCTCCCGTGGGCAGCTTTGTCACCCGCACCGCGACCCATGACCGGCTGGACGTAGAGATCACCGGCAAGCCGGCCCACGCCGGGAAAGACCCCGAGCTGGGTGTGAACGCGATCCAGGTGGCCGCCGATGCCCTGCATGGAATGAAGCTCGGGCGAATCGGACCGGAGACCACCGCTAACTTCGGCATCATCCACGGCGGAACGGCGGTCAACGTGGTCTGCCCAAGCGTCGTACTGCGTGGCGAAGCTCGGAGCACCGACGTCGCGCTCCTCGACGCTCAGATCGCCCATATGATCGACCAGCTTGAGCAGGCTGCCGTCCGGCACGGGGCAAAGCTCTCAATCGAGCACGAGCGGCATTACGAGAGTTATGTGGTGGATGAAGACTCTGAAGTGGTCCAGATCGCGAAAGCAGCAAGCCGGTCTTGCGGATTCGATCCCAAGCTGAGGACGACCCTAGGCGGTAGCGACGCCAACATCTACAACGCCAAAGGAGTCTCCTGCATCGTGGTGGGTACCGGGATGGAGAAGATCCACACCCACGATGAGTTCATTTCCCGGAAAGACCTCGTTGCCACCGCGCAGCTTGCGCTGGAGCTTCTTCGAGAGGCGGCCCGGCGGGGCTAGCCAATCTGACGATGAAGCCAAGCGGCCGCTCTCCCCAGGGCAGCCCGCTCGGCGGCTCGGCTTGGATTCAGGCCGTGTCCCATCCCGTCCACGAGGTCCAGGACGCTCGGCACCTTCTTGGATTGCAGCGCCGACTGCATAGCGGTTGACTGGCTAGCCGGGACCAGTGGGTCGCTCTTGCCCTGCAGGAAGTAGTGCGGAGCGGAGCGGCCCGTCACATGGGTGATCGGGCTGGCTCCGGGGCGTCGTGAAGGCGAGTCGCCAGGCCGCTCGGCCAGGAGCTTCTGGACTATCTGGTACCTCTCACCGTCCGGAGTTAGGGGCGCCGCGAGGTCGTGGATCCCGCTGATGCTGACGACCGCCTGCACCCGGAACTTGCCGGTTGCCGCCGTACCGAGCATCGAGGCCATGTGTCCGCCCGCGCTGAACCCGAGGGTGCCCAACTTATCGGTTCGAAGGCCCAGCCGTGCGCCGTTGGCACGGAGAAAGGTGACCGCTTCCTTCGCGTCCTGCACCTGAGCGGGCCAAGGGTGAGCGGGCGCGAAGCGATAGCTTGCGGTTGCGGCGGCGAAGCCGGCGCGGACGAGTTCGGCGCAGATCGCGTTCATCTCGCGGCGATTCCCTCCGACCCATCCTCCACCATGCAGAACGAGAACGGTCGGGAATGGGCCGGTTCCCCTGGGCCGGAAAAGCTCCAGCTCCAAAGAACCGCTCTGGCGAGCCGCGTAGACGTGGGTATCGGCGGCGCAGGTCATGGCATGCAGGAGAGTGAGGGCCATCGCAAGGGAACGCAAATGAACTGGCATCGCTCCATTTTGTACAACTATATTCTGGCTTCTTGCCGGTTCACGCGCAACAATTACTAGCAAAGTTACGGTTAGTAAGTTTGCTTGGTAAAGTCCTCTTGTGCCGCCGGTTGGGTGACTTTACTTCGCTAAGGCGAGGAGGTTGTAAGTACGTTGGATCGCAACTCGAGGCGTCTTCCTCGGGACCAGGGCAGCCTGAACGCTGCCCTGGAGACCTTTCCGGTCCCCAGACCCGTTTGCCCAGGTTAGCCTGGCCCTCCCCTGTACTGTCTCGTCGGCTCCTTCGAGCGGCCGAGACCCGGTACGGGTCTCTCTCCCAAATAGGCGCAAGTTAGCGTCGATTAGCCATCAATGAGATGTGCTCGAGCGGGCAACGGATTCGCTGCCTGAGCCCGCTCCTTTTTTCCCGACGGTGCCTTCGTAAGTCACAATAGGTCTCAATGGCCGAAACCGTTCTCGTACTTGGCTCCGGCCCGATCCGCATTGGCCAGGGCATCGAGTTCGACTATTCCTGTGTTCACTGCGTTTGGGCTCTTCAGGGGATGGGCTACCGGGCGATCATCGTCAACAACAATCCGGAGACGGTGAGCACGGACTTCGATACCGGAGACGGCCTGTACTTTGAACCGGTGACTCGGGAGGACGTGCTGGACGTCATCGCCCACGAAAACCCGATCGGCGTCGTGTGCCAGTTTGGCGGCCAAACCGCGATCAACTTGGCCGAGGGGCTTAAGCAAGCCGGCGTCCAAGTCTTGGGGACTTCCCCAGAGGCGATCGCCCGAGCCGAGGATCGAGAGCAGTTCGACGCCCTCCTTCAGGAACTGGACATTGCCCGTCCCCGCGGACGGGCGGTTCGAAGCCTCGCGGAAGCGCTCGTCACGGCAGAGGAAGTCGGCTACCCGGTCTTGGTCCGGCCGAGTTTCGTGTTAGGCGGCCGTGCTATGGAGATCGTTTTCTCCGAGGAGCAGCTCGCCGGATTCTATGCCCTCGCAGAAGACGCGAACCCCGGCCAGCCGGTCCTAGTCGACAAATATCTTCTCGGCAAGGAGGCCGAGGTGGACGTGATCTCCGACGGCGTGGACACCTTGGTCCCCGGGATCATGGAACACATCGAGCGAGCGGGCGTGCACAGCGGAGATTCCATGGCGGCCTACCCGCCCGTGACGCTTGACCGCGAGACCGAGTGGCGGATGGTGGACATCGCCTGCCGGATCGCCAAGGCCCTCGGGGTCCACGGCCTGATGAACATCCAGTTTGTGATCCAGAACGGCGAGGTTTACGTTCTGGAGGTCAATCCTCGCGCTAGCCGAACCGTGCCCTACCTCAGCAAGGTCACCGGGATACCCATGGTCGCGCTGGCCACCCAAACCATGATGGGCAGGTCCCTGGCTTCGATGGGTTACGGAAGCGGCCTGTGGTGCGTGGACGGAACAAGGAGCCATGGGAAGTGGGCCGAGGAATCCTCCTCCCCGTACCGGCCGATGGCATCGGGCCGGGTCGTAACCAAGGACGAGTATCTGGCCGGGGTTCGGCAGAGCCCGCTTTTCGCGATAAAGGCTCCCGTTTTCAGCTTCCAGAAGCTAGGAAAAGTCGAGCCGTCGCTCGGTCCCGAGATGAAGTCGACCGGCGAGATCCTTGGCATCGACCGAACTTACGAGGGCGCTCTATACAAGGCGATGGTCGCCAGTGGGATCGTCTTCAAGGGCGACGGCCACGTCCTGATCACCGTCCGAAACGAGGACAAGGAGGTCGCTCTCGGAATCGCGCGCAAACTGGTGGCTGGAGGCAAGAAGGTCGCCGCCACGCCGGGCACCGCCGACTACCTGTCGGCAAACGGCATCGAATGCCACCGGGTCGCGAAGATCCAAGAAGGATCGCCCAGCATCCTGGAGTTCATCATGCAGGGCAACGTGAGCCTGATGATCAACACGCCAAGCCTGAACGAGACCAGTGAAAGCCAAGCGGCCCGGATTCGACGCGCATGCATCGAGACCGGGGTCCCATGCGTAACCAGTATCGATACCGCCGAGGCCCTTGTTCGCGCGATGGACGTTTTCGCGGATCCCTCCCAAGCGCTCTGCCTCCGGCTCGAGGAGTACTTCGAGCCCGTTGCCTAGCTTCCCAAACTGGTAAAACACCTTAATGCTCGACGTCTACCGGCTGGTCAAGCAATACAAGAAGTTCCGAGCGGTAGACGACCTGTCGTTCTCCATCCGCCCGGGCGAAATTGTGGGCCTTCTGGGCCCAAATGGCGCGGGCAAGACCACGGCTTTGCGTTGCATTGCGGGGATCCTGAGGCCCACCGAAGGCAACTGTGTGATCAACACCTTCGACGTGGTCACCGACCAAGCGCGCGCGAAATCCCGACTTGCCTTCGTTCCTGAGGTTCCTTCGCTGTACGAGCTGCTCACCGTGGAGGAGCACTTGCGGTTCATCGCCATGTGCTTCGATTCGCTAGGCCTGTACGAGCGGGAGCACGAGGCAATCCTGCGACGGTACAGCCTTCTGGAGAAGCGAAACGACCTCGTGGCGACCCTCAGCAAGGGCATGCGGCAGAAGCTCTCGGTTGCGTGCGCACTGATCCACGACGCCAACGTCATGCTCTTCGACGAGCCCCTCATCGGCATCGATCCGGCGGGAGCCCACGAACTGAAGCAGGAGCTCATTGCAGCCCGGAACAACGGTGCGTGCATCTTGATCAGCACCCACCTGCTCGATACCGCGGAACGCCTCTGCGATCGCGTGATCGTGATGCGAAGGGGCAAGAAGATCGCCGAGGGAACCATGGAAGATCTGCAGGCCCTCACCAACCAGGAAGGGAAGAGCCTCGAAGAAATCTTCCTGAGTCTGACCTCGGAGGACGACGCTGAAAGCCCTGCTCTTCCTGACAACTAGGTCGGTCCTCAACGGCATAAAGCGGGCGATCACCTCCGGACGCCGGCTGATCGGACTCGTCTTCGTCCTTAGCTACTGGGTGTTCGTCTTCATCCGACCTTTCGACCGCGAGACCCGGGGCGATCGGATGCCCGAGCTCCCGGCCGGGTTTGTTCTGCAGGCAGGGCAGGTCGACGCCGTTATCTTCGCAGGGTTTGCCATCCTTAGCCTGCTCCTTTCGCTAGGAATGTTCGGGAGTCGGGGCGGCTTCAAGCAGGCCGACGTGGACGTGCTCTTCACCACCCCCATCAAGCCCGGCACCGTCCTCGCGTTCCGGATGTTCCGGGAGTACCTGGGCACCCTGCTTCTTCCGCTGATCTTTGCCGTGATGGGCGCGCGCGGCGCCTCGGGAGGTATCCGAGAGTTTTCCGAGCGGTACCCGGCTCTGGCGCCGATCGTCTTCCGAAGCGCTTCCTGGGGCTACCTCCTGATGGCGCTTACCTGGGTTTTCATCTCTACGGCGGTCGGCCTCTTCGTTAGCCGGAGCGACCTTCTGAGCGACCGGTACCGCAAGATGCTGGGCTGGGCCTACTTCGGGGTGGTTCTGGCGGTGGGAGGCTTCGTGTCGCTGTCGATGTCGAGGTCCCCGACGTTCGACTCTTTCGTCCAACTGATGCACCACCCGGTCCTGAGAACCGTTTTCTTCCCGGCCACGTTTGCCTCCGAGTTTGTGCGGGGCTTCGTGGAGCGCTCCTGGCTGGTCAGCCTGATTGGTGTCGCCGCTTTGCTTAGCACCATGTACTTTGCCTTCCGTCTGGCGATGTCGCAGGTGGGATGGATGTACGACCAAGCGGCGGTTTCGACCTTCAACACCGCGGCAACCCAAGACCTCCAGCGTAAGGGGGACTTTGTGGGAATGGTTGCCGAGCAGGCCCGACGAGGCAAGGTGACCGGGCGAGGGAACCGCTGGTACCACCGTATCCGGACCACCGGGGGCGGTGCGCTTATCTGGAAGGAGTCCATCGTTCAGCTCCGAAGCACCCTGCTTCTGACCCTCCTCTTCGGCGGTTTCTTTGCGGTGATCACCTTGTTGCCGCTCATCATGGAGCGTGGCAGCCGAGGGGGCAAGACGATGGGAGACCTGTTCATGGTCTTTGCCGCCATGGGCGTGTTCTTCAACGCCATGATGGTTGCCCAATCCGGGTTCTTCGAGACCCTCCGCCGAGTAGACCTCCTCAAGCCCCTTCCGTTTACGGCGCAGACGACTGTGCTCTACGAGACCGTTGGCAAGGTTGCGTGGTCGCTGGTGCCGCTCGTGTTGGTGTCGATAGCCGCCATCGTCATTCGTCCGGAGATCTACCTCAGCATCCTCGCGGCGCTTGTGGCGCTCCCCTTCTTCTCGCTGGTGATCTATGCCGCCACCCTTTTGATCACCGTCATGTTTCCTGATGTGGACGACCCAAGCCAGCGCGGCTTCCGTGGCCTCATGCAACTTCTGGGGTTCGCGATCGTGTGCGGGCCGTCCATCGGGCTGTACATCGGACTACGGGTGGTTGGCAACAACATGGGCGCGCCGATTTTGAACCCGCTGGTGTGCGGTTTGGCCACGGTTCCGGTCAATCTCGCGATCGCCGCCGCTCTATCGCTCCTCAGCGGACGGCTCTACTCGACCTACAATCCCAGCGAATGAACGGGCTCCCGGTACAATCCGTTCGACGAGGACATCATCGGGGGGCGAACTAAACTTCGCCCGAGCGTGTTGCGTTTTCCAGGAGTCTGAAGATTGGCAAAAATGCGCGCTTCCACCAAGATCGTAATCGGCTTCGCCGTACTTTGCGCGGGCGGCTATTACGGCTATCAAGTGTATGCCGATAGTTCGGTCATGGGCATCAAGTTCGCCGAGCTTAAGCCCGGCCGTGTGAACCTCGTTGGGATCGACACCGATCGGGGCTACCAGATTCGGGTCGCGAACCAGATGGCCCAGCTCGTCGAGGGCGTGACCTACGACTTCGCGTCCAAGGGGGCGGGGGAAGAGGGCGCCGCAGAGGGAACGGGCAAGCGCCGCATCCCCATGCGAGAGCTCCTTCAAAGCCTTCAGGGCAACGAGAAAGCCCTTGGCCAGCTCGTCATGATCATGAACGAGAAGCAGGAGAACGAGTTCTGGCCGCCAGACCGCGTCTACTGGGAGGAAGCCGACCTCCGGAAAGCGCTTGATGGCGACAAGGTTCTCGAGGCTAAGCTCGTGCGCGATCTGAACGTGAACCTGGACGGCACGCCCTTGCCCTCGCTGCGCATCCGATCTCTCGAGAACGGCATCATTGTGCGGACCCGTTGCCCGGTTCGGGTGCGAATCGAGGGACAGGAGCGAACCCTCTACGGCCAGATCGAAGAGCCCTACAAGCCGAAGCTGCTGGCCACGGTCGAAAAGCAGTACGAGAACAAGGCGAATGCCTCCCAGAAGGACCAGATCGGCTACTACGTGACCGAGAGCCGGAAGCTGATGGCGGACCCCAAAGCTCGCGAAAACGTGCGCAAGACCTTATCGGGATTCCTCAAGGCGGAGCGCTATGCGGAGCTGGCCCAGCGCCCGGAGCAGATCCTCCGAAGCGCAAAAGTTGTCCTCAACGAGTCGTTTGTCAAGGATGCCTCGTACTCCACTACGGACATGCCAGATGGCGGCAAGGTCCACAAGCTGAGCATCCAGCTCAGCGAGGAAGGTCGGAAACGGCTTTGGCAGTACAGCCGAAGCAAGGTCGGTACGCAGCTGCTGCTCATCGTCGACGGCATCGCGATCGCCGCGCCAAGAATTGGACATGAACTCTCGCAGGGAGACCTCGAGGTCACGCAGCTACCGGACGAAGTCCTGGTTCGGGAAGCGGTGAATGGAATCAAGGGGACAGGTACAACGAATTGAAGGACAATCGGAAGGTTATTGAATCGATGATGGGAATGTTGAAGGGTCTTGGGTTGTTGGGTGTGGGAGTCCTGCTGATCGCAGGATGTAACCGCGACGAGGGTGGAGCTTCGACCGCCAAGAAAGTCGAGTCGAACGTAAAGGCGATCGACAAGTCCGCAGGTTGGGAGAAGCGGCTCTTCCCGTTCAAGAAGGGCAACACCTGGGTTTACAGCTTGGAGAGCACACGCGTGCGCAACAGCCGTCGCGCCGAGGCCAAAGCAGACATCACCTATCAGGTGACCGCCGTGAACGGCGACCGCGCGACCATCGAGGTCCGCGACCAGAACAAGAAGCTGATCGACCGCCAAGTCTGGCTCAGCAACGACAAGGGCCTCTACCAGGTCAGCATCAGCACCAAAGATGTGGCTTACAATCCGGCCCAGCCGGTGGCAATCTTCCCGGTGACCGCGGGCAAGAGCTTCCGATGGACCGGGCGCGGAGTCCTGCCGACCGGTGAGATCGGCACGCAGACGATCGAGACCACGCCGCAGCCTCCCATCATCGTCGATACCCTGGCGGGCCAGTTCGAGGCGATTCCCTTCGAAACCAGCTACACCATGAAGGGCGGCGCAAACGGCTCGGGAGACAGCACCACCTTCTTTGCCCCTGGAGTGGGCATCGTCCGCTACCGCCAGACGAACAAGAGCGATCTCGAGACCGGCTCGCTGGTTCTGAAGCTCAAGGAAAAGAACTTCTAGGATGAAGCTCCTCCTTCCCCTCGTCGCGATCCTCTCCCTTGTGGGCTGCTCTCAGAGCACGCCTCCAACCGCCGCAAAGCCTGGCACCGAGCCTGGCAAGACCGGAGGACCCGTACCACCCGCCGCCGTAGGCGCAGGCGCTTCCGGCACGGAGCCGGCCAAGGACGCTTCCAACGAGGCTCCCAAGCCCAAGCCGATCCTTCCCGCCGAGCTCAAGAACGACGCTTACGACTACTACGGCCTAGGGCTTACCGAGCCGGTTCCCATGGAAGTCGTGATGCAGGGACAGCCCACCCGCACCGGCACCCAGCTCGTTCAGCTGAAAGAGGTCTCCAACGACGTCGCGGTCTACGAGATCACCCGCACCGGCAGCCTCGCGGACCTTGGTTCGATGCAAGTCGAGTTGAAGAAGGACGGCATCTTTGTAAGGAGCTCGAGCATCGGAGAGATCGAGGGATCGCACCTCGAACTGCCCAGCGGGCTGCACATCGGGAAGTCCTGGACCAGCACGCTCAAAATCAAAGGCGCGTCTGGCACGGTCGAGAATTCCTCCACGTTCAAGATCGTCCGAACGGAATCGGTGACCACCAAGGTCGGTAAGTACAACGCGCTCCTGATCACCAGCGTTGGACCCGCCACGATCGCCGGCCAAAAGAGCCAGATGTCCACGAAGGGTTGGTTCGTCAAAGGAAGGGGAGCGGTGAAAATGATCATCGTGACCAAACCTGCGTCGGGTCCTAGCACGGAGATGACGATTCAGGAAACCAAGTAGCCCGGAGGCTCCCATGTCGCTCGTCGCCGCCATCCTTCTTCTTTCCGCACCCGCCGGTCCCGAGGCCATCGATTTCTTTCCCCTTGTGAAGGGGAATCGTTGGACCTATCAGGACACCCTGAACCAGTACACGGACGTCGTCGAGTCGCCCGTCGAGATCGGCGGCACGAGCGCGATCCCCGTCCGCACGATCATGGACGGGAAGTCCTTGGATACGATCTACTACCGGGTGGACAAGGACAACGTGTCCATCGTGGCGTTCGACGCCAAAAGCCTTCTGCCCGCCCCGATCCCGGTCTTCCGCTTGGGCGAGGGCAACTGGACCTTCACCGGCTCCACGAAGTGGCTGGGCGGCCTTGCGCCAATCACCATCAAAGGCTCCAACTCCCGCAAGGGCAAGCGCAAGGTGATGGGCAAAGACGCGGAGATTCTGGAAGTTCGTCTTCAAGCTCAGATCAGCGGTGGTGACGGCGGAGCCGGCATGTCCGTAAACCAATTAGCCACCTATGCCGCCGGCATCGGGCTGATCAAGATGGAGCAGCAGAACGTCGTCAACAAAGTCACCCAGAAATCCAAGGTCGAGCTCGTGAGATTCGAGCCCGGGACTCCAGGAAACCCTTGAGGCTGGCTCTCTCGCTCGCGGGAGTCCTGGCCGTTTCGCTTGGGTGCAACGGGCCGCAGGAAGGTGCGCCCGTCACCATCGTGGACACCTTCGCGGAGTTGAAGCCGGATGCATCGCCCGGCAAGTCCGCGATCCTTGCCATGGGGACCACCCGCAACCCGGTGGACCTCAAGGCGATCCGGACCGGCGACACCCTCCGCATCGACCTGATCGCCCATCGGGAGGTCTTCGAGACCGAGCTTTACCGGGTCGGAAAGGACAAGTTTTCGCTTGTCGAAGCCGCGTCGGACACCTTCGATCCTCCCCTAGACCTTCTCACCTTTCCGCTGGTCGCGGGGCCGGGTAAGCCGTACAAGGGCAAGCTGACCGCCGGGCTTTCGCGAGACGTCTCGGCCACCGTATCCACCTCGCTGGACAAGATCTTCATGCCTGCCCAAACCGAAGCGGTACGCGTGGACGTAATGCTCAGCATGGATAGCGGCGGCACCAACCCAGCGCGAAGAAAGCTGACCTTCTGGTTTGTGAAGGATCGCGGCCTGGTGCAACGAGAGTTCGGCAACGGTCTGTCCCGCGAGCCCAACGTCGAGATCGAGTAGTCGCCATGGCTTCCATCTCCAGCCCCGGTTTCCCCACCGATGCCCGCCTCCGCACGTCGCGCGGGTTCGACGGCTGGCTACTTCTGTCGGCGTTGATTCTGTTGGGCTTCGGCCTCATGTCTCTGTACAGCGTGGGAGCCGGGCGCACCGACGTCTACTTTCGAAAGCAGGCCATCAACGTTGGGATCGGGCTGATCCCCTTCGCGATCTTCTACTTTGTGCGCCCGATGCTCTGGCGCCGAGCCGCCCCGGTGCTGTACGCAACCAGCTTGGTCCTGCTGGCCGCCGTCCTTGCGTTGGGGTTCACCGCCGGCGGCGCGAAACGCTGGATCGAGTTCGGCCCGATCCAGTTCCAGCCCAGCGAGATGGTGAAGTTGTTCCTGGCCCTCACTCTCTCGGCGTTCTACGCCAACCGGCAAGACGTGGTCCACCGGTTCAGCACCTTTGCGCTCTCGTTGGCGCACGTGGCCCTGCCGGTGGCGATGGTGCTGAAGCAACCGCATCTGGGCGGTGCGCTGGTGTTGCTCAGCATCTGGCTCAGCGTGTCGCTGGTGTCTGGCGTGCGGCTCCGATTCATCTTGGGCGCCCTGGGGTTGGTGGTCTTCCTCGGTGCGGCCGCCTGGACCATTCCCGGAATCCTGCGCCCCTATCACAAAGAGCGGGTGGCCGCCATGTTTGTGACAGACGAGAAGGACGCGGACTACCAGGTCTTCCGCGCCCAGGTGGCCTTCGGAGTCGGCGGAGTCTCCGGCTCAGGCTTCATGCGGGGCCAGCAGAAAGAGCAGGGCTTCATCCCCGAGCAACACAACGACTTCATCCTCACCGTGATCGGCGAGGAAGGTGGCCTGATGGGCTGCGGCCTGCTCCTCTTGGCCTACGGGTTCTTCTTCTACCGAGCCTGGCTGGTGGTCCTCCGGGCCGACGAGCCGTACTACCGCATGGTGGCGGCGGGGATCCTTGGGCTTCTTTCGTTCCACACCGTGGTGAACATGGGCATGGTGCTACAGCTCCTACCCGTAGTGGGGCTCTGGCTCCCCTTCATGAGTGCAGGAGGCACTGCCATCTGGCTCTGCATGTCCTGCGTCGGCCTCCTGCTAAACCTGCGCCGCCAAGAGCGGGCCCTGCTCTTCTAGCAGGATCGACAGACTGAGAGTCGACCCAAACTTGGTTGGGAACAGGTGGACTGCCTCCCCGATGTGTGCCTGGGCCGGTCAGGCCTTCCTACGCCTTCGGGCCAAGGCGGCGAGGCCGAGGCTGAGGGCAACGATGGTTCCGGGCTCGGGAACGGGACCGAACTCAACGACCGATCTGCTGAAGAGCTGCTCAGAGATTCGATCGCCATAGTCCGTTCCTTCGCCAAGGTTCCAGGCCGAACTCACACTCAGAGTGTATTCACCTGCGTCGAGGGGAATCAGCGCTCCAAGGTCCAGGCTGTGCTGAACACTTAGGTACCCATTCAGGTAGCCAGCGCCGGGTTCAACTACCGGCATCGCGATCTCCCAATAGCCAAGGACTTCGCCGCCCGCCTTGGCGAATTCGACGGATTGACCCCAAGACCCGCCTCGGCTGGCTTCAAAGGTGTAGGTCAGTAGATTGTTCATTTTGAACCCATATCCAGCGGAAACGTCGAACTTCATCTGGACGCTTGCGGAGCCCTCGGCCACGGCGAAGTCATGGCCATCCGTGTAGGAGTGCGTGAGAGCCTGCCACTGTTGGTTGTTCGCGGCCTCGCTAATCGCGCCGGCGAAGACGCCGAGTCTTGACAAAACAGTACCGTCGGCCATCATCGGCGACTCGACCAACAGAGTGGACTCTTCGGCGTTGTCGGTCCACAGCAACGTGCCGTCGAACTGACCAGACCGGCTCACCGAGTCCGTTTGTTCAAGCACGCCAACCGTGCTTTGGTACTGGTAAGAGGTGTCGAGCAACACCGCCTGCGACAGGGCACAGCAGGACAGCGCAGAGGCGAACACGTTGGCGAAGACTCGATTGATTGAGGGCAATGAAGGGCTCTTCATGTGATTCTCCGGTTTTCGCAGCAATAGTAGAGGACAGCCTTTGAATCCTGAAGTCACACCTTTGTCCGGGACGGAAATGGGCGAGGGCGCACCATATGTCCACTATTCCGGGCGTCCCGGCGTATACTGTGGAGGTTGTCCACGGATTGGACGGCAGAAAGGTGGCAACACGGATGAAGGTCACAACCAGGCCCATGCCTCGCACACGGCGTCCCGATACCTCGCACCGGATCGCGGACATTGCCGGCGTGCTCATTATCGCCCTCGCCCTCGTGGTCGGCGCGTCCTTGGCGTTGCCAGACACCGGGCTGATCGGCGGAGCCGCGCAGCGGGTCCTCTCCGCGCTGTTCGGGC
>JBGSIJ010000056.1:0-7918 GCA_041742595.1 Fimbriimonadaceae bacterium
ACTGCCAGAGCACGGCTGAGAGAAAGATCAGGTGAACGGAAGACAAATCTCAGTTTACAGAAACCGGACTAGCGATGGCTTGCCGCGTAGTGGGCTTTGAGCAGATCTTCGCCCCAATCATTGCCGGTGAGGTCGCGCCACACCGAGTGGACGTGATTGGCGCCGTTCTGGGTGTTGTCGTACTCGATCAGGAGGCGGTCCCCCTGAATTCGATAGTAGTGGGGCCCTTTCCGGTCGGTGGATCCCATCCAGGCGAAGACCAGGGTCTTCGGATCTTCCGCCTGAAAACTCGCGAGGCGGCGTGCCTGCTCGACCGGGGTCTGGACCTCGGCATGGGTAAGTACCAGGTCGACCAGGAGCTTTCTTTGGGCTGGGGTCAGGTGCTTGACCGCGATTCCTTCGCGTCCACGGATACTGGCCTTTCGATTGGCTGAGGTGACAATGTCGGGCGGAGCCGTCTGACTAACCACTGCCTTGGTGCGCTGGCCCGCGTTAAGCGACTCGAGGAAGACGAAAGCAAGCTCCTTCTCCTTGGTGAGCGGCTCACCTGCTTTGGACTTTCCTGGGTTCGAGCCGAGAAACTGGGGGCTGCTCGAGTACAGCTTGCCGTCTCGGTAGGCAAAGCTGAGCGAGGTGTGGTGGCCTTCGTACCTCCACGCCCACGTTCCTTGGGCCGAAGGCTTGCCGAAGAAGAGAAAGTGGTAGTCCTCCGGGTCTCGAATGGCGTTGCCATTTTCCAGCTCTCGAAGAACGAGTTCCAGTTGCCGGATTGCCTCTACTTTGGCAAGGCCAGCCTGGCTGAGCGAGGCCCTCAGCAGGTCCATGCCCGCTTCTCGCTGGGCCGCCGTCATCTGCTTCCAGGCGACTCCGTGGCGCTCCTTCGGCACGAAGTGCCAGTCGAAGCGGGTTTCCGAGCCGGGGGCCAAGACCGTGGCGCTCCGCTGAGCGGGCGTCAAGAGATCGATGAATCGGTTTGCTTCACGCTCCATTCTGGGTTCTCCGGAGTTGACGCCAATGAGGAAGACACCGGCGAGGCAGACGACGCTTCGGGCCATAGTTGCGCAACCGTACCCCCAAAATCAGCATGGCCTTGGCAAGAGTCGGGATTCGGTTCATACTGCTTGGGTTCGGTTGCTGGCAAATTCCCTATGAAAGGCTCAATCTTCCTTCTCTCCGCGCTCGTGGTCAACGGCGCCCTCGCACAAACGACCCCGAAGACCGCTCCCAAGATGGGCCACTCGGCGCACGGGCCATCGTTCGATACCGGCCTGCGAAGCCGGCCCCACCTCATGAAAGGGATCGGTTCCGCGCCCTTCAAGATTTCCACCCAGAACCCAGAAGTCCAGGCCTACTTCGACCAGGCAAACGCCCTGATGCACAGCTTTTGGTGGGAGGAGGCCGAGCGGTCTTTGCGCTGGTGCCTAAAGCTGGAACCGGAGAACCCCATGGTCTACTGGGCCTTGGCGCGAACCGGCGACGGCAACATGACCGGCCGGTACCGTGACTTCCTGGATCAAGCGATCAAGCGCAAAGGCAAGGCTACCGCTCGCGAGCGGGCCTTCATCGAGGCTTGGGAGGCCGCCTATGCCAAGGGCGTCGAGGATTCGGAAGAGGTCCTTCGGGTTCGGTTGCAGGACTTGGTGGGCAAGTACCCGGACGACCTAGAGGCGAAGGCCCAACTTGCCTGGGACCGTCCTCGACCCGGCGGAGAGTATCTACACGACCTGATCTGCCAACAGATTTGGAGGGTCAATCCGGGGCACCCCGGGGCGGTGCACTCCACCATCCATTCCTGGGACTACCGCGATCCGGTCAAAGCCATCGACAGCGCCGAAGCCTATGCCAAAGTTGCTCCTCGGATTGGGCACGCCCTCCACATGCCGGGGCACATCTACAGCAAGATCGGGATGTGGAAGGAAGCGGCGCGGTCGATGGACTCCGCCACCCGAACCGAACTCCGCTACCTGAATGATCGGCTGGCTCTGCCTTTCGAGACTTGGAACTTCCAGCACAACCGGAACTATCTGAGCTTCATTCAAGAGCAGCTGGGCATGTTCCAGGCGAGCCTGCGGGGCGGGCTGGATTTGCTTGCGGCCCCCACCGATCCGATCGAGAGCAATGATGGGGCCGGCGGGTTCGCGTGGCAGGGAAGGTCCGCGTTTGTCCGCGCCTGCCTGAAGTTCGAGCAGTACGATATGGTCCTCAAGCCGGGGGCCTACCCGGTGGGCAAAGACGAGATGGCACAGCTGTTCGATGCCTGGGCAAAGTGCACCGCCTACGCCATGATAGGCAACGGCCCGGAGGCTCGTAAACGCCTGATCAGCATGCAGGACTTGGCCAAGAAGATGGCCACGATGATGCAGCAGCTGGACCAGCCCGGCAGGAAGAAGGTTGCCCGGGATCCCTTTGCCGCCAGCCTGAAGGCGTGCGAAGCCCTCACCCTTCGAGCGGAAGGCAAGGAGGCGGAGGGGATGAAGGCGCTGCTGCAGGCTGAGCTGATCGAGCGCGAGGACCGGGTCGCGGAGCCGATCGCCGGCGACCCGCCGGACGCCCCATGGTCGGTAGCGCGGATCGTTGCGGACTCCAAGCTGGCTGCTGGCGAAGCTCGGGAGGCGATCGAGTTCTACGAGCGCGCCCTGCAGTACGAACCCAACGACGCTTTCGCGCTCTCCGGACTGGCTCGCGCCCACTTTGCGGCGGGGAATCGGGAGAAGGCGACGTGGTACGCGGGAAGGCTGGAGTACGTTTGGTCCGGTGCCGATCCCGGGCTGAAGTGGCTGGATTCGGTTCGCGCCCTGAAGCTCAACGCCAAGCCGATCGCGGTAACGCCGCGGCCGGAGCGGCCCTACGTTCCCTCCCAACTGGCGTCGTTTGGCCCCAGCAACTGGCAACCTTTCGCCGCGCCGAAGCTCGACGTCCGCGACGTGAACGGAAAGTCGGTTAGCTTGGCCGACTATCGGGGCAAGAACGTCGTGCTGGTTTTCTATCTGGGCGACACCTGCGTCCATTGCGTGGAGCAGCTCACGAAAATCGACGCGAAGAAGGCCGAGTTTGCGAAGCAGAACACGGTGGTCCTCGGCGTCAGCAGCGCCGCTCCATCTGCCAACCGGGATTCGCTCAAGCTGGGTTCCACCTCGATCAAGCTCTTGTCGGATCGGAACCACGAAAACGCTCGACGGTTCGCGTCGTACGACGACTTCGAGAACCTGGAACTTCACTCGACGATCCTGATCGACGCAGAGGGCCGGGTCCGTTGGAAGCACTCCGGCGGCGATCCATTTGCCGACATCGAGTATTTGCTGCGAGAGATCCGACGGTGGTAAGGCGAGGGTCTCCATTGCATCCCCAAGGCTAGACGCAGCGTAGAGGGCAGGACGATGGCCCACTCGAGCGAGGCAACAAATCACGAACGGGCAGTTAGCGCGGCGATCTGCATTGCCGCGATCCCTTTCCCTTACTTGGGCCCAATCGTGGGGATCGTCCTGCATCCGCGCTCTCCGTACGTACGCTTTCATGCGTACCGGTGCTTGATCGAGCAGGTGCTGGCGACGGTCCTTCTGGCGACCCTCCTCGTTGCCTCGCTTCTTTACTCGGTGGTTAGTCTGGTCCAATCCGGGGTGTTTGAGAACGGCTTCAACTGGAGTCGCATCGACTGGGTTGGCATCCTGGTGAAGAGCGCCGCGACTTGGGCCGGTCTGTTCTTGTGGAACGCCTGGAACATCGTGAACTCAGTTCGCGACGGGCTCGCTGCCTACCGAGGCGAACCGATCCAGCCGCGTAGGTGGGTCGATCGAAGAGCGGCGACCCTTGCTGGGTTGATGGGTTAGGTAAGGTCCGCAAATGGCTGCGCCCTACCGTGCCCATCAGGGAGATGGATGCCTGATGCTCCTGATCGTGTTCTCGAGCATTGTCGTGGGCCTCGGGCTCGGGAGCACGGTCGACAAGACGCGCACAGATCCCGGAATGCTCGCGATCTTCTTTGGTCCTCCGTTGGTGGGGGTGATCCTTGCGATCGTGGCCAGCACCTACCGTCAGAAAGGGCGGCTTGCGTCGATCTCCCACAAGATGGGCGAGCATGGCTACTCCTTCGACCTCGATCCGAGCCCGGAGAGCAAGGCGGAGTTCTTTGCGCCGTTCTTCCACCTCACCGGTTGGTCTGGCCTGCGGGATGGGGCGGTCAACGTAAAGTGGATCGGCACGTCCCCGGATGGCGTCCGCTTGTTCGAGCACGAGTTCATAACGGGCAGTGGCAAGACGACCCAGGTCCATACGCAGACCATCGTCGCCTTTCCGAGCGACTATCCCGCCGACCACGGCCTATGCGTCTTTCGAGCGGGGTGGGCCAAGACCCGGCAACTCAAGAGTTGGGCTCCCGAGGTGGATGTGGGAGAGCCCTCCTTCGATAAGAACTGGTCGGTAAAGGGGAGCCAAGACCTCGCCTTCCGCTTCCTACGGTCGGACGTGCGCGAGGCTTTGGCCGACTCCCCCAAGGGCGAGTCTTGGCACCTGGGCTACGGCTGGATTTGCTGCTCTTACAACGCGCCCATGAATGGCAACGGCATCCAGCGCTTCGTCGCCCGGGCCGATGCCATTGTGCGAAGTCTCTAGCGGCGGTACCTTCTTCGCATGGATTTGGGGACGGTCAAGGACGTCAGCATCGTGGTCGCCGGAGTGGCGACTTTGGCCGGCTTCATGGCGGCCCTGTTCGAGTACGCCCGTCAGAACCATGCCCGCCGCGCCGAGTACTTCACGGCGCTTAGGCGGCGGTTTCTGGAGACTCCTGCCTTCCAGCCCATCCTGGCTTGCCTAGCCTCGGACGATGCCTGTTTGGCCGAGGTGCCGATTCAGGACCGGCGCAACTTCCTCGGGTTCTTCGAGGAGATCCAGCTTATGGTGGATTCGCGCCTGGTGAAGCCGGCGATCGCGGACATTATGTTTGGACGCTATGTGCTGATGGCCGACCGGTCCAAGCATCTGTGGGAGGGCTTGGACCGGCAAGACCGCTACTGGGCAATCTTCCGCCGTATGGCGGCAGAGCAGAGGCGGCTGGAAGCGGCGAGCGCGCCCGCCAAGCCGCTGCGATTCTAGCCCTCTTCGCCGGGCTCCGTGATCTCGCCGGTTGCCACGAGCACTTGAACCGGGTTGTAGTACTCCCGGATGTGCGCGATCTGGCCGTCCTTGACGGTGAACACGCTGATGTAGTTCTGCCGGTAGGGCAGTCCGGTCTCGGTGGCGGTCGAGCCGCCCGGGACCTCGCTGATAGCCACGTTGGGGTCTTGAGTCAGGTGGATCTTCGGCTCTCCCATCTCGATGTCGTGGAAGTACTTGCCGATGGCGGTCAGGAAGCCGAGCACCCGCTCCTTGCCTTCCAAGCGTCCGGTGTGGTGCTTGGGGGCATAGGGGAACTCGATCAAGATGTCGTCTCGGTAGATATCGGTCCGGGTTGGGTTCCCGAAGTTTGCGTTGTGGGCAACGATCAGTTCGCTAAGCGTCATGCGTAAAGGCTACCCACCGGCTCGGCACGCGGTGGCTCAGGGCTGCCGATCACGAGCCCCGAGGAAGTAGGCGACGGGTATGGTTCCCGCATGACGGTGCTCTCGATCCAGATTGGAATGCCCCGAATCCTGGCCTGGTCTAGCGAGGCAGATGGGCACGAGTCCTCCTGGGAGTCGGGAATCTACAAGGCTCCCATACCGCAAGCCAACCTTGGAATCGATTCGTTGGCCGGAGACGGCCAGGCCGATCTGGTCCACCATGGTGGACCAGATCGAGCTCTCCTCCTCTTCGCAAGCGAGCACTACCCGACGTGGGCTTCGAGGCTGGGCCGAGAGATTCCCTCGGGCGGCTTTGGCGAGAACCTGACCACGGAAGGGGTCAGCGAGGACGACGTGTGCTTGGGCGACGTGTGGCGCACGGACAGCGTCGAGATCGAGGTAAGTCAGCCGAGGCTGCCCTGCTATAAGCTAGCTCGGCGCTTGGACTGGCCCGAGCTCAACGTGGAAGTGATGGCGAGCGAGCGCGCGGGTTGGTATGCCAGGACCCGGTCACCGGGCGTCTTGCGCGTTGGAGACGCCTTCCGCCTCGTCGAGAGGCCCCATCCTACATGGACGATTCGACGAGCCTTTCACACCTATGTCGGAAAGCCTCAGGATGTTGAGGCTCTCCGGAAACTCTCCAGCCTAGGGCAACTTAGTACCCTATGGAAAGAAGGCTTGGCTAAGCGGCTAAGATCGGACCGCTAAACCATTAACAAGCTTGCCCCTAGAGGGCTCGACGGCCCCTTAGAAGGTTCATGATCGCAATCACCACCGCGATGATGAGCAGGAGATGGAGGAGCCCTCCGAGCGTGGTCGAAGTGACCATTCCTAGGAGCCACATGAAAGCGAGTATTACAACGATAGTCCACAGCATGTAGTTTAGGACTCGCGGGCACGGTGCGATGTTCCCGGCGAAGTGTTCAATTCTTGTATGAGTTATCACTGACACAAAAGGCAAGACTACATCCTTAACCCTCAGGCATGCAAACCTAAGGGTTGATGTTTACTACCAAGAAATCTCCCTTCGTGCAACTACGGGGCACCCTGGCGCTCGCGCTCCTCGCGTTTGCCGGGGCAGCGGGAGCCCAGGAGATGCGGGCCACCGTGAACGGAGACCAGATCGTGTTCCCGGATGTGCAGCCGGTGATGATGAACAACCGGGTGATGGTTCCGGTTCGCGGCGTGTTCGAGCACATGGACGCGATCGTGGTGTGGGACCGCAATGCCCAGACGGTCACCGCCCAGAGAGGAAGCGACCAGATCAAGCTGCCGATCAATTCTCGCTACGCGACGGTAAACGGCAACCGCGTCGAGTTGGACGCTCCGGCAGTTGTTCGGAATGGACGAACGATGGTTCCTCTCCGATTCCTGGGCGAGTCGCTGGGCGCCAGCGTCATGTGGGTGCAGAACACCCGGACGGTCGAGATCAACACGTCGCTTGCCTACGTGAACCCGGCCGAGACCAAGGTTCTGCGGATGCCCGCCGGCACGGTGATGCCGTTCCGGCTGAACCAGGGACTCAGCTCAGACGGATCTAAGGTTGGCGACCACTTCCGCGCCAGTCTTGACACGGGCGACTCCACCCACTATCAGGGGATTTCGAGCGGATCGATGCTTGAGGGCCACGTGGATGTTGCTCGAGCAAAGAACGGCCAGACCCCGGGAGTGCTGGGCCTTGCCTTTGACAAGGTGGTTACCCCGAGCGGCCAGTCCTACCCAATCTATGGCACGCTGATCGGCCTGGACGAGGATAGCGTAATGAACCAGAACGGCCGGTTGGTCGCCAAGCCTAAGGCCAAGAACGACAGCCTCAAGTGGGTTGGCTATGGTGCGGGCGGCGGAGCTCTCATCGCCGTGCTGACCAAGAACAACATCCTTACCTCGACCCTCATCGGGGGAGCGCTGGGTTGGTTGGCGGGCGAGATCTCCAAGAATCCGTCCAAGTCCAACAACGTGAACCAGGAGAGCGGCACCAAGTTCGGCGTCCGTCTCACGCGAGACCTGTTGATCCGGGTTCCCTCCAACTCGGACATCGGCCAGAAGTAGGGCCTCGAGCCCTGCTCTTGGATAGCCCCGCTGCCAACGATGGCGACGGGGCTTTTTTGCTGTGGGCGACTTCCATGGACGGAGATCGACCGCACAGAGGCTCACCCTGATTCTCTGGGGCCACCCCGATCCGTCAACCAGCTTGGCCCAGCTATGGCCAGGGAGCCTGGACTTTGCCGGGCACCGTCGCAGACAGGCACCCGTAAGAGTCGGAACGAAAAGGGCCCGGCGACCATGTGGTCGCCGGGCCTTCTTTTTGAGCGTGGGGTTAGCCGCCGTCGGTGGTGGGAGGGGGAGGGCTCTGGCCCGGCTGGCCGGTGGGGCCGGCAGGTCCT
>JBGSIJ010000057.1:0-6200 GCA_041742595.1 Fimbriimonadaceae bacterium
GCCAGGCGCGCGACGCTCTCGGGCTCGGCGATGTCTAGGTCGGCGCGCCCAAGGGCGGCCACTTCCCAGCCTTCCGCCGCGCAAGCCTGGGCCACGTCCGTTCCCAGCATTCCGGTTCCCCCCGCAATCAGTACGCGCACCTCGTTATTGTGGCCCCGGCAAGTAAACTCCGGATTCCCCATGCTGCTCAGCGTTTCCCAAGTGTCGAAAGGGTTCGCCCAGGATGAGATCCTGAGTGGCGTCACGTTCCGCCTCGAGGCGCGGGAGAAAGTGGCCTTGGTGGGGCGCAACGGCGCGGGCAAGAGCACCCTCCTGAAGATCTTGATCGGGCAGTACGCCCCCGACCGGGGCAGCGTGACCCTGGCCCGAGGCGCGAAGGTGGGCTATCTGCGGCAGGAGCAGCCGGTCGACCTTGGACGCACCGTCCTAGAGGAAGCCGAGCTTGCGGTCAAGCACCGCCTCGAATTGCGACAGCGGATGGAAGAGCTCGAGCGGATTCTCGAAGGAACCCCGACCGACGACGATCTCGAGGAGTACGCGCTCCTCCACGAGCACTTCCTGGAGGCAGAGGGCTACACCGCCGAAAGCGACCTTCGGTCGGTCCTGATCCGCATGGGATTCGCCCCCGAGGAGTTCAGCAAACCCACCGAGAAGCTGAGCGGGGGAGAGCGCACCCGTCTCGCCATCGCCAAGCTACTCCTGGAGGAGCCGGACCTGCTGATCCTAGACGAGCCAACGAACCACCTGGATCTTCAGGCGACGGAGTGGCTGGAGGGCTGGATCCGGGCCTACCACGGCGCAGTTCTGCTGGTCTCGCACGACCGCACGTTCCTGGAGGCCACCTCGGAGCGGATTCTGGACATGCGAGACGGTCAGGTGAAGTCCTATCCCGGTCCGTTCAGCAAGTTCCTCAAGCTCAAAGAAGAGGAAGACGCCCGCCTCGCGGAAGTCGCTCGCCGGCAAGAGATCGAACTAGCCAAGATGGACGAGTACGTTCGGCGGTTCATGAACTCCCAACGCACCGCCCAGGCACGCGGAAGGCTCAAGCTCATGAACCGCCTTCTGGAAAACAAGGTCGAGGCTCCCAAGGGCGACCAGGGCATGAAGGCCGGGTTCCGCGACATCAAGCGCTCGGGCGACATCGCGCTCGAAATGAAGGCCATCTCCAAGCGGTTCGACGACGAGACCCTCTACACGGGACTCGACTGGGTCGTTCGCTTCGGCGAGCGGTGGGGAGTCATCGGAGAGAACGGGGCGGGGAAGTCCACCCTTGTGAAGATCGCGTTGGGCGACCTGCCCGCGACCTCGGGAACGGTGCGGCTGGGTAGCAACGTGACGGTTGGCTACTTCAACCAGGACGCGGCGGACTTCGACCCCGAGCAGTCTCCGCTTGACCTGCTGGTGTGGGACTACGACTTGTTGCCCGCAGACGCCCGCAACCTGCTGGGGCGCTTCTTGATCACCGGCGACGACGCTTTCCGCCCGATCAAGACCTTGAGCGGAGGCGAGAAGAACAAGCTCTCGCTGGCCTGCCTCACCCTTCTCAACCCGAACCTGCTGGTGTTGGACGAGCCCACCAACCACCTAGACATGGCCTCTCGGGATGCGCTGGCCGAGGTCCTGAAAGACTATAAGGGCACGCTGATCCTGGTCTCCCACGACCGATGGCTCCTATCCCACGTCACCGACCACACGTTGGACGTGCGGCATCAGGGCACCCGCGAGTTCCCCGGCACCTATCCGGAGTACCGCGCCTGGGTGGAGCGGGGGGCTCCCGCCGTGGTGGAGAAGCGTTCCGCCAAGGGCGCCCAGGCGCCGGCCCCGGAAACGGCTCCAACCCTATCGCCAAGAGAACTCAGCAAAGAGATCCAGCGCCTCGCCAAGGCGGTCGCCGATCTGGAGGAGGACGTGGCGAACGAGGAGGCGGAGCTGAAGTCGGTGGAGGATCAGCTGGCCAACCTCCCCGCCACCGCCGACGTGCTGGCGATCACCTCCCGGCACCAGTCGCTGCAGGAGTCCTTGGCCGGGTTGATCGCCGCCTGGGAAGAGCAGAGCCTTAAGCTTGAGGACATGAAAGCGCTCCAGGGAGCCGTCTAGCTTGGTCGTGGTTGTGGGCGCGGGCTTCGCCGGGGTGGAGGCTGCCTGGGCGCTGGCCGAGCGCGGCATCCCGGTACGACTCGTGGAGATGCGCCCGAAGCAGACTACGCCCGCGCACACCACTGGCTACTACGCCGAGCTTGTTTGCAGCAACAGCTTCAAGTCCAAGTCTCCAACCAGCCCGGCCGGGCAACTGAAGGCGGAGATGCAGGCGCTGGGCTCGGTAGTGCTTCAGACTGCGTTTGAGCATGAGGTACCCGCCGGGGAAGCCCTCGGAGTGGACCGGGACGCCTTCGGCGCGGCCATCACCGCTCGAGTGCGAAACCACCCGCTCATCGACACTGTTGAGTCCGAGTTCACTCCGGACGATCTTGCCGAGGCGCTGAACCAAGGTCCGGTGATCCTTGCCACGGGCCCCCTCACGACGAGTCCCCTCGCCACCTGGCTCGCCCAAGTCACCGGGCGCAAGCACCTGTACTTCTACGATGCGGTGAGCCCGACGGTGGAAGCTTCCAGCCTGGACCGAAGCATCGTCTTCGCCCAGTCCCGCTACGACAAGGGAGAGGGCGACGACTACCTCAACTGCCCGTTCGAGAAGCCGGACTACGAGGCCTTCGTGCGCGAGCTCGTGGCCGCCGAGCGCGCGCCCATCCACGCCTTCGAAGCTGGAGGCAAGCGCGACCTGCCGGGCGCGGATGGACTAGACGAGCGGTTTCTAGAGAAGATCCAGTACTTCGCCGGATGCAGCCCGATCGAGGCGATCGCCGAGAAGGGCCAGGCCAGCCTGAGGTTCGGCAACTTCAAGCCGGTCGGGCTGTCGGATCCCCGCACGGGACGTCGGCCTTACGCAGCGCTGCAACTGCGGCCCGAGAACAAGGAGAAGACCCTGTACTCCCTGGTCGCGTGCCAGAACCGGCTGAAATGGGGCGAGCAGAAGCGGGTCTTTCGGATGGTCCCCGGACTCGCGCAAGCCGAGTTCGTGCGGTTTGGCGTGATCCACCGGAACACGTACCTGGACGCTCCCCAGGTTTTGGACGAGCTTCTTCAGCTGAGGGAGGTTCCAAACCTGTACGTGGCCGGACAGCTCACCGGGGTCGAAGGCTACGTGGAGTCGGCGGCGATGGGCATCTACGTGGGCCTGCAGTTAGCCCGCCATCTTCAGGGCGAGCCGACGGTGCTTCCGGGGCGCGCGTGCGCCTATGGCGCGCTACTCGGCCACTTGCGGGACGAGACGCCCCGCGAGTTTGCGCCGATGAACATCAACTGGGGTCTGCTCCCGGAGCCGTTGGAGCCCACGCGGGACAAGGGCGTCAAGCGGGCCATCAAGCTGGCGGCGGCGCAGGCGGCCTTCTCCGAGTGGCTTCAGCAACTCTCAACCGGAGCGGCGTAAGGATCGTTATGGGATTGAAGCGCGCATGATCGTCCCGAACTACGTCCCCGACCCGATCGAGATTCCGGGCAACGTCCACCTGGAGCCCTATTTTGTGCGGCTCCAGTTCATTCAGCGCGTCAACCTTCTCCACGTTGCCAGCCTCGGCCTGGTGGGCATCCTCTACTCGGCGAACCTGCCAGAGCTGCCGTTGCTGGTCTCGCTCGGACTCTTGGCGGGATGTCTGCTGGCGCTGTCCGTGGTGCGCGTCTCGATGCGCGGCGGACGTTCTGAGGTGGCGGTTTCCTTGATGGTCTTGCCGGCGGCCCTCGCCTGCGTGGCCCTGACGCTGCAAGCCGCCACCCGGCTTGGCTGGCCGATCTGGATCGGCGGCTGGGGTGCGGCGGCCACGCTCCTGTATGCCGCGCTGGCGGGACGAGACTTTAGCTTCGTGGGCCAGTACTTCCTCACCCTCATCGCCTCCTCGGCGGCGATCGGGTTCTATGCCGCCAACAACGGATGGAACCACGGCGAGGGCGCGATCGGCCTGGCCGCCAACTTCCTCTTCCTCAGCTACAGCGTGTACGATCGTTCCATGCTGATGTACCGGCGACGGGTGGGCGAGGAGTGGGCGGCGGTGGTGGACCTCTACCGAGACGTGTTCAACGTGTTTGGCTACCTGGTTCGTTGCGTGCAACACTGGCGCCGGCATCGAATCTGGGTGGTGCCGCGATGATCCGGGTGACGGGATACGTGCGTCCGCACCGGCTGGAGGCGGTCAAGTCGGCAGTTGCCGCGCTTGGGGTGACCGGCATGAACGTGGCAGACGTTCGCGGCGCGGGCAACTCTCCGGAGGCGACCGCCTGGTTCGGGTCCGAGGCCCCGGTGGTTGCCCTGCCCATTCGTTCGCGGATCGAGGTGGTGGCCCGGGACGACCAACAGGACGAGATCGTGGAAGCGATCCTGCGATCCGCGCATACCGGAGAGCCCGGAGACGGCAAGATCTTCGTGGAACGGGTGGTCGACGTGGTGCGCGTTCGAACCCAGGAACGCGGCGAAACCGCCCTCTGACCGGGCCTTTCGACCTGTCTACACATGTGATTCGTCATACTTGGGATGGGTGCGCCTCACGAGGGCGCGTGCACACACCACACCATGAAAGCCACCTTTGCCGCATTTGCCTTCTTGGCCATCATGCCCGCCGCTTGGGCGAAGCTCGAGATCTCGCTGAGCGTGAAGGACGGAGCCGTTGTCAGCGGCCAGGCCCTCTTCCGCGCCTCCGTTGTTTCAGACAGCCCGGTCACCCAGGTCGAGTTCTACATGAACGACGACTTGAGGGACAACGACACCAGCACCCCCTACGAATTCAAGCTCGACACCCTGGCCGAAGCCGATGGCACCGCGAAGCTGACCTTTGCCGCCTACAACTCCAACGGACAGTCCGCCAAGAAGTCGATCTCGGTGACGATCGACAACGGCGTCTCCAAGGGCGCCGCGTTCCACATCCAGCGGGGCAACGACCTGCTCTCTGAGATGAAGTGGGACGAGGCGATCCTCGCCGGCCGAATCGCGCTGAAAGCGGACGAAAAGAGCGTGGGAGCCCGCATCGTGCTAGCCCGCGGGTACCAGGGCAAGGGCGAGTTCGACCAAGCCCAGCGCTATCTGGAGGATGTGCTGACCGCCCAGCCGGGCAACCCGGAAGCCGCCAACCTGCTCTCTGCGGTCAAGGTAAAGCTCGCCTTCCGAACTTTTGTCCGCGATGGCGGCAGCGCCTCCGAGGCCGTCGACCAGATCGGCGACGCGCTGAAGGCAGCCGTGCGGCAGCGCAAGAGCGTGCTGGACGGAGCGGTAGACCGTTCGAAGTCCGACACCCTGGAAGACCGGATCGCCCGGGCCGACGCGGCGATCCGCGCCAACCGCTTCAGCCTTGCCATCGACGCCCTTTCGCCCATGCTCAAGCCGGGCGGGCTCCCGGTGGCGAACCGCCTGGCCTACGCGTACATGCGCTCGTCTCGAGTCGACGACGCGTTGGCCGCCCTCGCCGAGGTTCGACGCGAGGGGTTGCTGGACGCCTATAGCTACGCCATCACCGCCGTGCTGCTCGCCGAGCAAGGACAGCTTGCCGCCTCCGACGCCGCGATGAAGGAAGCCGTGCTCGCGGACTCCCAGGCGCTGAGCGTGAAGACGGCCCAGGCTTTCCTGGCCCTGAAGTACATCCGGCTGCCGGGCGCCACTCGCGGCTCCGAGATTCTTGCCCTCAACGGCATCACGGACCGAACCAAGACCGAGTCCTCGGCGGCTCGGGCAACCCTTACTCGGTTGCTTGCGGACCTCGCGAACGAGCGAACCCAGGCGGCCCAGGCCGACCTGTTCCGAAACGTGGTCGCGGACGAGATCGGCGAGTTCGCCAAGGCCGAGACCTATTTCCAGGAAGCGGCCCTCTCCGAGCCGATGAGCCCTGAGCTCTACATCTACCGGGGCAACCAGCTGATCAAGGCGGTTCAGGAGAAGCGCATCAACATGGAGGCCAAGGACAACACCTACCGCCTCGCCAAGGTGATGTACGAGGCCGCCCTCGAAGCGCGCGAGTCGTCTGCCGAGGCCCTCACCGGGCTTGCGCTTGTTTCCTGGTTCCAGGGCGACGTGAAGCGCGCCGAGGAACTGGCCCGCGCGGCCACCCGAGCCGGCGGCAAGTACGCGGCCGCTTTCTACCTCCACGCCGGGGTTCTTCCGG